>CAZEPB010000001.1:0-193436 GCA_964514055.1 uncultured Candidatus Bathyarchaeia archaeon
GGTTTAGGCATTCACGGGTTAAACGTAACTATGCCACATAAGAGCACGGTAATTGATTGTTTAGACGAGGTGGACTCAACCGTCAAGTTTCTAGGCTCAGCCAACACCATTCTGAACGAGGATGGCAAGCTTTCAGGCTTTAACACTGACGGCGTGGGTGCGTTGAAAGCCCTCCGAGAAAACGGCGCTGAGTTGTCTGAGAAAAAGGTGCTCTTGCTTGGAGCAGGCGGCGCGGCAAAAGCCATAGCCTTCTCTCTTGCCGAAGAAGTTGGAGAACTCGTTGTTTTGAACAGAGCATCTGAAAAAGCGAAAAAGCTAGCAGAAACGTTGGAGCAAATCTCTAACAAAAAAGTCGTTGGCGGCTCCCTTTCCCCAGACACCATAGTGAAAAATCTGCAGGATTCAGACGTACTCATCAACGCGACCAGCGTGGGCATGCACCCGGAAGCTAATCAAAGCATAGTACCGCCGCAGTGGCTTCGTTCCGACTTAACCGTGATGGACATAGTCTATAACCCGGTTGAAACAAAGTTGGCGAAAGACGCCAAAGCAGCAGGTGCCAAAGTGGTCAGCGGCGTGGAAATGCTGATTTACCAAGGCGCCGCATCCTTCGAAATCTGGACTGGGCTATCAGCGCCCATCGGCGTCATGAGGAGAGCGGCGCTAAACAAACTTTCAAGCGTAGGTGCAAGCAAATGACTGGGAAAGCTGAGGCAATAGCTCATGGTGCCGCAACAATTGTGAACGCTATTGCTTTGGGTAAAGGCGCCGCTTTCGGAGTTGATTTGTGGACAAAAGCTGAAGTTAGATTAACAGAAGAGCCAAAAGTAATCAAAGGAGAAATCACGTCAGACCCAGCGGAAAGTCCTGTCCTAATAGAAAGAACGGTGTCGCGAGTTTTCCAGCATTTCAGCGTTGAAAACCGCTTTGGCGCAAAAGTGAAAACGTGGTCCAATATTCCCGTCGCGAGAGGTCTTAAAAGCAGCAGTGTAGCCGCAAACGCCGTAGCCCTCGCAACCGTCGCAGCTTTGGGCAAGACGCTGGACGACTTGACAGTGGTTAAATTGGGCGTGGACGCGGCTTTCGATGCCAAAGTCACCGTAACTGGAGCTTTTGATGATGCTTGCGCTTCGTACTTCGGAGGTGCTGTGGTCACTGATAACCTGAAAAGAAAGCTTCTAAAACGGGTCACGTTGCCTGATGACTTGACGGTTTTGTTTCATGTTCCATCCAGAAAGGCGTACACTGGCGATTCGAATGTTAACAGACTGCAAACTGTTAAGCCTCTTGTTGAAATCGCCTACAAGGAAGCGGTGAAAGGAAATTTTTGGGTGGCTCTGTCGCTTAACGGCATAATCTACTCATCAGCCTTGGGCTATGACACTTCAGTGGCTTTGGATGCCTTAGCTGCTGGCGCTTTAGCTGCTGGGCTGTGCGGAAAAGGTCCTGCTGTGACAGCTGTGGTTTCCAGCGACAAAATAGACTCCGTAACAACAGCGCTGCAACGCCATAAGGGCAAGGTTCTGCACACGCAGATAAATCACGAAAAAGCCAAGGTGCTTAGCCAATGACCGACGTTACGGTCAGAAAGACCGAAGGGCTGAAGGGCGAGGTCTGCGCGCCTCCGTCTAAGGCTTACACGCAGAGGATGCTGATAGCCGCCGCGCTTGCGCATGGGACTTCCAAGATTTCAGGTCCATTGTTTTCAGACGACACTGAAGCCGCGTTGCGTGCGGTCACGGCTTTAGGCGCAAAAGTAAAGGCGGCAGAAGATTGCTGGACGGTTGAAGGCGCTCAGCCACTTAGAGGCGCAAAGGAGCCCATAGACTGTGGAGAGTCGGGAGCTACCCTGAGGTTCATGATACCCGTTGCAGCATTGGCACCTGAGCCCTCGGCTTTTGTCCTCGGGAAATCTTTAGAACGGAGACCTATCAAGCCTCTGCTTCAAAGCCTCAAACAATTAGGCTCTGAGGCACAACATCAACGTCTCGGCGACAAGGCAGCCATCGTTGTCCAAGGCGGCGGGATCGCAGGAGGCAAAACCACCATCCGCGGAGACGTAAGCTCTCAGTTCATCTCAGGGCTCATGTTCGCTTGTCCAATGGCGCAAGAGGACACGGAAATAAATTTAACCGCACCGCTTGAGTCTAAAGGCTACGTTAAAATGACCCAGGCTGTTCTTGCTGGGCATGGCGTAAAAGTGCATATTTCGGAAGAGTTTGACCACCTCAGCATACAATCGAACCAAACGTACCAGCCATGCGACCATAGGGTTCCTGGTGATTTTTCGTCAGCCGCGTTCCTCTTAGCTGCTGCGGCTATAACCCGCTCCGACGTGAGCGTCAAGAATCTTGATTATGAGACGGTACAGGCAGACAAAGCCATATTGAACGTTCTTAAGCGCATGGGCGTGAATGGCAGAGTATGCCCCGACCGTATTGAGATAAAGGCAAAAGGCGGCTTGCTTGAAGCTGTTGATGTGGACGCGAGGGATATTCCTGACTTGGTTCCTGTCTGCACGGTTCTTGGGTGTTATGCGAAAGGCACTTCTAAAATACATGATGCGCATAGACTTAGGTACAAAGAGTCGGATAGGCTGTTGTCGCTTTATCTTGAACTGAAAAAAATGGGAGCGCAAATAGCAATGGACGAAAGCAGTTTGACAGTGAAAGGTCCATGTGCACTGCATGGTGCCACGATAGACCCTCACAATGACCACAGGATTGCCATGGCATGTGCTGTTGCTGCTTTGGGCGCCAGCGGCGAGACGAAAATTTCCGATTCTGAGTGTGTTCGAAAATCTTATCCGAAGTTCTTCCATGATTTACGTGCATTAGGAGTGGATGACGTTGGCGGGGAATTCGATAGGTAAAGAATTCGTGGTCACCTCGTTCGGAGAGAGCCACGGCAAGTGCGTAGGCGTTGTCATCGACGGCTGCCCAGCGGGGCTGCCTCTTTCTGAAAGAGACATCCAACCAGAACTGGACAGGAGGATTCCACCTCAGCCGAAGATTGTTTCTGGAAGAATCGAAAAAGACAAAGTCGAAATTCTTTCAGGAGTTTTCAACGGCTTCACAACAGGCGCACCTATCAGCATGACTGTAGCGAATAAGGAAGCGGACTCCAGCGACTACGAAGCCATAAAGGATTTACCCAGACCAGGACACGCAGACTATCCAGCCCGCGTTAAGTATGGCGGATTCAATGATCACCGTGGCGGAGGGCGGTTCTCTGGAAGAGTCACTGTAGCCTTGATAATGGCTGGTGCGGTAGCCAAGAAATTGCTGAGCGCGTTCGATGTTGACGTGTTGGCGTATACTAAGGCGATAGGCAACGTGAAAATGGAAAAGCCCGTTGGTCTTGCGGAAATCCGCGAGCGATACGAAACCGCAGTTAGATGCCCCGATTTAGCGTGTGCTGAAGCGATGGAAGAGGCTATTGTGGACGCTAGAAAAGAAGGCGATAGCCTAGGCGGAGTGATAGGGTGTCTAGCTCTGAACGTTCCAGTGGGTGTTGGCGAACCCCTGTTTGACGCGTTGGATGCTGATATCGCCAAGATTTTGCTGGCGGTTCCTGCGGTTAAAGGTGTTGAGTTCGGGGCAGGTTTCGCGGCTGCAGAGTTGAAAGGCTCTGAGAATAATGATGCATATCGAATGCTCCAGGGGAAGGTTGTGGCTTTGACGAATAATGCTGGAGGGATTTTAGGCGGCTTATCCTCGGGAATGCCCGTTGTCGTGCAGGTGGCGGTGAAACCCACGTCATCTATCGCAAAGGAGCAACGCACCGTAAACCTGTCAAAGATGGAAGACGCCAAGATAAAAGTGAAGGGCAGACATGACCCCTGCGTGGTTCCTAAAGCAGTGCCAGTTGTAGAATCCGCCGTGGCAATCGTTCTCGCTGATCACATGATCCGCGCGGGTCTCATAACGAAAGTGTTGAAGGAGCGGAAATAAGTGGAGGAAATCAAACAATTGAGAAAAGAAATCGACGAAGTGGATGAGCAGATTTTGCGGTTTCTAAGCAAAAGGACAGAGATATGCAGGTCCATCGGTTTGGTTAAGGAAAAGCACGGAATTCCAGTTCAAGATTTTCCCAGAGAAAGCGATGTGTACGAGCGTATGAGGGAAAGAGCAGCGGAGTTGGGTCTCGCCCCTTCTCATGTGGAAGCGATTTACCGTCAAATAGTTAATATGTGCAGCTCCGTTCAGGATTTAAACGAAAAGTGAGAAATGAAACTGCAGTGGAGACTTGAAAAGCATGTTGTATGAGATAAATGAGAAAGCTCTGAAACTTGAAAGTGAAGGAAAAAAGATAATCAAGTTGAACATAGGCGACCCTGACTTGGAGACGCCTCCCGAGATAGTTGAAGCCGCCTATGACGCGATGAAGAGGGGAAAAACAAAGTATTCTTCCGCTTTTGGCGAGAAGAGCCTTCGAGAAAAACTTGCAAGTATCCACAAGGTTTACGCGGATAACGTGGTAATAACGCCTGGTTCGAAATGGGGTGTTTTCTCCACCATGTACCTGTTGCTGAAGGACGGTGGAAACGTGGTGATTCCCACACCTTATTGGACGGCATACGAGTTAGCAGCAAAAACTATTGGCGCTGAAACCAGATTCGTGAAGACCGAGCTTGATTCCAACTGGAAAATAGACCTTGAAACCTTTGAAAGCGTTATTGACAGAGACACACGGATGATAATATTGAATAACCCCAGCAACCCTACAAGCAGTGTTATCGAAGAAAAAGTTCTCGATGGCATAGTGCGAATAGCCAACGATAAAGGTGTTCCAATTTTATCTGACGAGGTTTACGCAGACATAAGTTTCGTACGAACGAAGAGAATCCTAGAGTATGGTGGCGACCACATACTTGTCACGGGTTTTTCCAAAACGTTCACCATGACGGGGTGGCGAATTGGTTACGTAATCGCCAACACCGAGCTGATTGAAAAACTCGCAAAGTTGAATCAGGTAACAATCAGTAACGTGCCGGTTTTCATTCAGGAAGCAGCGTTAAGGGCGCTGGAGTTACGGAGTGAGCTTACAGAGAAGATCAGACAAGAGTATCATAAAAGGGCAAAGCTGGCTTGCGATGTCCTCTCCAAGTCGAAACTGGAATTTTCAGAGCCCAATGCTCCTTTCTACATGTTTCCAAGGAGTCGTGGTTTAGATTCAGAAAGGTTCGCTTTGAGCTTGCTTGACAACGGCGTGGCTGTGGCTCCAGGAACAGCGTTTGGCGATTACAGGGAGCATTTCAGGATTTCTTTAACTGCGCCTCGCGATGACCTCCTCATAGCCTTGAACAAGATTTGCGAGGCAGTTGAATGAAAACTGCTATACTTGGCGCGGGAAAAATGGGTGTATGGTTCGCGAAGTTCTGCAAGGAAAACGGTGAACAGGTTATCCTCTCAAGCAGAAAGAAGGAAAAATTAGCCAAATTAGGCAAAGAGCTTGGCGTTGAGACCGCGGATTTTGTGGATGCCGTCAAGAAAGCTGACAACGTCATCATATGCGTGTCAATTGATGCCTTTGAGGAGGTTGTTAAGAAAATCGCGCCCAGCATTCGTGAAGGGCAGACAGTTGTCGATATTTGTTCCATCAAAGAGCAGCCCGTGAAGGTCATGCACAAGTATCTCGGGAAGGCTTTGGTTCTCGGGACCCACCCCGTCTTCGGTCCAGGCAGCCGTAACGTCAAAAACAAAGCCTATATCCTCACGCCCACGAATGCAAAGGAAGAGGCGTTTGCTGAGAAATACAGGAAATGGCTTGAAAAGGTGGGCGCACGCGTCTTCATAATGTCGCCTGAAAAGCATGATGAGTTAATGTCGGTTGTTCTCGGCTTTCCCCATTTCTTAGGCTTGGTCGCCTGTGATACTCTGCTTGAACAGGCTAGCTATCCAGAAACCAAGAAAGTCGCGGGCACCACGTATCGGATGTTATTCATTTTGGCTGAAGCGACGGCCATGGAAAACCCTGAACTGTTCTCTAGTCTTCAATTTAGTCTTCCAGAGATGGAGAAGCTTGAGAAGCTGGTTATTGAAAAGGCACGCAAGTGGTTAAACCTGATTAAACAGAAAGATCCAAAGGCTGTTTCTGCCAAGATGGACCTTTTGAAGTCGAAGCTTATGAAAGCAAGCGGTGACTACGAAAAATCATACGAAATCATGTACAAGATGTTAGAGGCTGCTGAAACTAACGTAGTTTAAGGTAAACCAGCTTTGGGGTACGAACCCAAGATTTTCAGGAATGCTCCGCTCTTTTCCAGCGCTTTCAATGCTTGGGCGCAGTTTTCTTCAGTTCTATGTCCTTCAAAATCGAGATAAAAGTTGTATTCCCAAGCCTTCTGCTTTGTCGGTCTCGACTCGATTTTCGTGAGGTTTATGTTACGCTTCGCAAACTCGCCCAAGGCATGATAGAGGGAGCCTGGCGTGTGCGTAGCCGCAAAGATTATTGAAGTTTTATCTTTGCCCGTCCTTGGTGAATCATTTTTGGATATGACGAAAAACCTTGTGTAGTTTGTTGGAGTGTCCTCTATTTCTCTGGCGAGGATTTTCATGCCGTAGATTTCCGCTGCTTTTTCGCTGGCTACGGCAGCGGCGTCTTTCAGTCCTTTTTCCTTAAGCATTTTCACGCTGCCTGCCGTGTCGTAAGTTGGGATTAAATCGCTGCCTAGGCGTTCAAGAAAGCTGCGGCACTGAGCCAAAGCCTGAGGGTGCGAGTAAACTGTTTTAACCGCCTCTAAGCTTGTGCTGGGGTTCGCTATGAGACAGTGGGAAATTCTGATGATGATTTCGCCAGAAACCTTCAGGTCGTGCGTTAGGAAAAGGTCGTAGGTTTGGTTCACGCTTCCTTCCAAGCTGTTTTCCACGGGGACAACTCCAACCTGCACTTCTTGTTTGTCCACGCTTTCAAAGACCTCAGCGAGGTCCCTGCAGGGCTTAACATCCGTCTCGTCTCCGAAAAAGGTGTAGACTGCGCTTTCGCTGTAGGCGCCTCTCTCTCCTTGAAAGGCTACTTTCACTTTTTGCTTCCCAGCTTTCGATTTTTTATTAGGCACTTGTTTATTCCGTTTATCATTGCCTCGACGCTGGCCATGACTATGTCTTCTCGCGCTGCGCGTGCTGATACGATGTTCCCTCTCTCGTCTTCCACTTTTATAACCACTTCAGCCACGGCGTTCGAGCCACCTGTTATTGCTTCAAGGCGGTATTCGTTTAGTCTGATTTGCGCTAGGTTGCTGGTAAGCTTTTGTATAGCTTTCAGTACAGCGTCCACTGGACCTACCCCTGTTTCCGCTGCAATGTACTCTTTCCCGTCCAAAACCAATCGGACTGACGCTGTTGGAATCACCTTAATTCCCGTTACCACAGCCAAATCGCATAGATCAACGATTTTTTCTTCTGGAATCACTTCGCCCATAACTGCAGAGGTCAGTGCAAGCAAGTCAGCATCGGTCACCATCTTGCCCTTGTCGCCTAACTCTTTGACTCTGTTGACGATTTCTTTCAGCTGATCTTCAGTTGGCTGTATTCCTACGTCTTCGAGTTCCGCTTTGATGCCGCGGGTTCCCGCGAGCTTTCCAGCGACGAGTTTTCTTGTGCGCCCTACCGATTCGGGCTTTATAGGCTCAAAAGTTAAGGGTTTAACCGTTACTCCCCTTGTGTGGATGCCTGACTCGTGAGCGAAGGCGTTTTCTCCGACAATCGCCTTGTTTGCCTGCACGAATATGCCCGTCAACGTGGAGACCATTCGGGAAGTGCTGTAGAGCAAACGCGAGTTGACACCCGTTTTCAACTTGTAAATCATGTGCAACGCCATAACCACTTCTTCCAAAGCGGCGTTCCCCGCTCTTTCGCCCAAGCCGTTTATGGTAGCGTGAACCTGAGTTGCGCCAGCTTCAACAGCCGCTAAAGAATTCGCAACAGCCATGCCGAAATCATCATGACAGTGAATGCTTATTGGAACTTTAACTGCTTTTGTGACCTCTTCAATGAGCTTGCGCATGGTTCGCGGCATCATTATGCCTACGGTGTCAGGGATGTTTACCATGTCAGCCCCAGCTTTCTCAGCAGCTTTGCACACCTGTTTCAGAAAGCTCAGTTTAGATCGAGTAGCATCCATGGGCGAAAACTCGCATTTCAACCCGTGCTCCTTAACGTACTCGACATGCTTCACTGCTGCGGAAAGCACTTGTTCAGGAGTCATGTTAACGGCGTATTTCATCTGCACAGGGGACGTGGGAATGAACACGTGAACAACGTCAACGTCACAATCTATTGCATCGTCGATGTCGCTTAATGTGGCACGGGCTAAACCGCAAACCTCAGCTTCCAACCCAGCCTTCGCTACTTCTTTAACAACTCTCTTTTCACCCTCGGAGGACATGGGCGACCCCGCTTCAATCACGTCAACACCTAACTTGCTCAGCTGGCGTGCAATCTCGATTTTATCCTCTACAGTCAACGATACCCCCGGCGTTTGCTCACCATCGCGTAGGGTGGTGTCAAAAATTCTGATGTAATCCGCGCTTTTTACGTTCATGTCATATTCACCCTTTCATTTGTGAAATCTCAGCGGCTATGGCTTCAGCCATGCCGATCGTCGTGGTCTTGCCGCCCAGGTCTGGAACCGTATTACGGGCACGCAGCGTTTTGACCACGGATTCTTCTATAGCGGTTGCTGCTTCTAAGCACTTCGGGTCGTTGTTTCGTTCACCCAGCCAGTCCAGCATCATTTTGGCCGCTAGAATCATCGAGATGGGATTAGCGGTTTGCTTGCCTACTCTGGTGGGTGCTGAACCGTGAATCGGCTCAAAAAGCGCGAAGGCGTCGCCTATGTTTGCGCCTGGCGCCATGCCTAATCCGCCGATAAGCTGCGCCGCTTCGTCCGACAGGATGTCGCCGAACATGTTGCACGTCAAGAGCACATCGAAGTCTTGTGGTTCTTTGATGAGGCGCATGGATGCCGCGTCAACGTATAATTCGTTGAAGGCGATGTCTGGGTACTGCTTTGCGGTTTCTCGGCAGACGCTTGCGAATAAGCCGTCGGTTACGCGCATGACGTTGGCTTTGTGGATGGCTGTGACTTTCTTTTTGCCGTTGCGCCGCCTCGCGGTTTCGAAGGCTTTCTTAGCTATGCGTTCGCAGTTTCTTCGCGTGATGACTCTTAAGCATATGGTGGTGTCCGTGCCTATGGTGAACTCTTGACCCTTGTAAACGTCCTCCGTGTTCTCTCTGACGAAAAACATGTCAATGTCAGGTCGCGCCACGGCAGCCGCAGGATAAGCCTTTATGGGACGCATATTAGCGTAAAGGTCAAACATCAGCCTGAGCCTCACGACCACGTCGGCAGCGGTTTCTCCCACAGGGCCTTTCAGGCACGCGTGAGACTCCTTGATTTTTTGTATGCTATTTTCGGGCAGGGCTACGCCTCTTTTCTCAAAACAGGTGTCGCCAGCTTCCGCCTCTACCATTTTGAGTTTTAAACCGAATTTCCTTTTTGCTGCTTCTAGAACTTTCAGGGTGGCGTCGGTCAGTTCTGGACCTATGCCGTCGCCTCGAATCACGGATATTTTGTACTCTGTCATTTCTTGTTCAGTCTCCTTCGTAAGTTCTCTATTAATCCTCCATCCGCCAGTATCTCTAGAATGAACGGTGGAAGCTTGGCTGCTTGAAAGCTTTTGCCCTTTGATAGGTTTTGCACCGTTCCAGTTTCAAAGTCTACCGTGAGTTTGTCTCCCGTCTCCACGGCGGCGGAAATGCCCTTATGCTCTATTACGGGTAAGCCGATGTTTATGGCGTTTCGGAAGAAGATGCGTGCAAACGAGTCCGCCAGCACACATTTCACGCCTGCGTACTTTAGGGCTAAGGGCGCTTGTTCTCGGCTGGAGCCGCAACCAAAGTTCTTTCCCCCAACCACGATAATGCCGTTTTGGGCTTTTTCGGGGAAAGCTGGATCTAATCCTTCCATGGCGTGTTTCGCCAACTCGTTAGGGTCGATCAGCACCAAGTATTTTCCAGGTAGAATCACGTCTGTATCAACGTTGTCTCCGAACTTCACGGAAGTTCCGCTTACCTTCATGTCGAAGCCTCCAGTTCTCGCGGGTCAGTTATTCTACCCGTTACGGCGGAAGCTGCCACAGTGGCTGGAGACGCCAAGTACACGCTTGCTTCCTTGCTGCCCATTCTGCCTACGAAGTTCCGGTTTGAAGTGCTCACACACGTTTCGCCTGGGGCTAGTAAGCCTATGTGCCCGCCCAAGCATGGACCACATGTCGAGCCGCACACTAAAGCGCCCGCGTCGGTGAAGATTTCTATCAAGCCTTCCGTTATGGCTTGGCGGTACACTTCTTGGGAAGCTGGGATCACCAGTGTTCTCACTCCGTCTTTCACCATCTTGTCTTTCAGGATTTCCGCTGCCAACCGCAGGTCTTCGATTCGCCCGTTGGTGCAGGATCCGATGAAGGCTTGCTCCACACTGACATTGCTCATTTCGGAAACGGGTTTCACGTTGTCCACGGAAGAAGGATAAGCGATTTGAGGCGTTAGGTCTGTCACGTCGATGTCCACGACCTTCGCGTAAGAAGCGTCGGCGTCGCTCTTCAAAGACTCGAACGGCACCAGCGGCTTGGCGATTCTTCCTTCAAGGAATTTTCGGGTGGTTTCGTCTGGTTCTACGATTCCGTTTTTGGCGCCCATCTCCACGGTCATGTTGCACAGGGTCATTCTGCCCGCTATGCTCATGGCGCGTATGGTTGGACCCGTGAACTCGGCGCTTTTGTATATCGCGCCGCCAGCGCCTAGCTTGCCGATTACGTGTAAGATTAGGTCTTTGGGCGTGACGTACTTCTGAAATTGCCCTTCCACGTTTATTTTGATGGCTTCAGGCACTTTTAGCCAGATTTTGCCAGTAGCGAAAACCGCGGCAGCTTCTGTGGAGCCTATGCCTGTGGCGAAAGCCCCGAAGGCGCCGTAGGTGCAAGTGTGTGAGTCTGCGCCTACTATGACTGTGCCGGGCAACACATGCCCTTTCTCAGGCATTACTTGATGGCAGATTCCGCCTTTGCCCACATCGTAGATACGTAGTTGCTGATCTTGGGCGAATTTCCGCATGGTCTTGTGCAGTTCTGCTGCCTTAATGGATTCGGCTGGAACCTGATGGTCCAGAATCACCACTACTTTTTGTTTGTCCCAAACGTTTTTTACGCCTATTTTTTTGAAGGCTTCAACGGCTAAAGGTCCTGTTAAGTCGTGAACCATCACCATGTCTACGTTGGCGTCCACGATTTCTCCAGGGCTCACGCTGGTTTTTCCAGATGCTTTAGCCAATATTTTTTCTGTTATGTTCATGGTTTTTCCTCTGTTCGGTAGTTAATTTTGGTGTGTTTCAACTCGAATAATGGGGGAAGTTAAGGGTTTCCACGGGTTACTCGTCGATTTTGATTGATCTTATGCCTCGCGAGAGAGCGGTTAATCCTGTTCTTGCAAGCTCCATTATGCCATAAGTCTTCATCAAGTTGAGGAAGGCGTCTATCTTGTCTGGTGTGCCCGTTATTTCTATGGTTAAGGATTCTGGTGCGACGTCTACCACTCTGCCTCGGAATACTTCTACGCAGTTGATGACGTCTGACCTGTGTCTTGTGTCGGGAACGTTCACTTTTATGAGGGCTAATTCTCTCGTTACGATGTTTTCGGGTTCTAGCCGGCTGACTTTCACAACGTCTATGAGCTTGTTCATTTGCTTGACTACTTGCTCTAAGGTTTTTTCGTCTCCGTTGACGGTTATAGTCATTCTGGAGATGTCTTCCTGTTCTGTGCGTCCGACTGTGATGCTTTCGATGTTGAAGTCTCTTCGCCGGAACATGTTGGCTACACTGTGCAGCACACCTGGTTTGTTCTCTACGAGAGCTGCAATCACTTTGGTTTTTTCGTTTCCCATTAATAATCTCCTACCTGTTCGTTTATGCCGCAGCCAGGAGGTACCATCGGCACCACGTCCTCTTCTGGCGAGATTGGGACGTCAATTACTGTTGTAACGTTGTTCTTCAAAGCTGTTTTAACCGCCTTTGAGAATTCAGCGATGGACCTTGCGCGTAAGCCTAGAGCCCCGTACGCCTCTGCCAGCTTGACGAAGTCAGGTACGCTTCCCAGTTTGACGGCTGAATAGCGTCCCTTGAAGAACATCCTTTGCCATTGAGCGACCATGCCCAGCACCGAGTTGTTTAGGACGATGACTATGACGGGGATGTCTTCTGTGACGGAAGTGGCTAATTCCTGTTCGGTCATTCTGAAGCTACCGTCTCCCGCTATATCTACGACAGGTCTGTCGGGGCAGGCAACTTTGGCGCCTATGGCTGCTGGAAAACCGAAACCCATGGTTCCCAAGCCTCCAGAGCTTATGAACGTTCTTGGCTTTAACGCATTGAAGTAAAGAGCTGCCCACATCTGGTTCTGGCCGACTTCGGTTGTGACTATGGCTTTTTCTGGCAGCAGTTTTCTCAGCTCGTGCAGCAAAGCTTTCGGTTTCAGCTCTTTTGATGCGCCTTTAGACGCTGGATTAAGCTGCTCTTTCGCCTCTTTGACGCGTTTTGTCCATGCGGAACTTTTTTTCTTTTTCAGTTGTTTTGCTAACCGTTCGTTTAGGGCTTTTAGGGCTTTTTTGGCGTCAGCCACGATGGGTATGTCAACGTCTATGTTCTTTCCGATTTCCGCGGTGTCGATGTCGATGTGGATTTTCTTTGTTGGGGCACAGAAGCTGTCCAGGTTTCCAGTGGACCTGTCTGAGAATCTTGTGCCAACCGCTAGCATGACGTCTGCCTCGCAAAGCAGCTTGTTCGCGACTGGATTTCCGTGCATTCCTATGCTTCCGAGGGACAGCGGGTGCGTTTCAGGGAAAGATCCTTTACCCATGAATGTTGTGGCTACTGGCGCCATCAGCAGTTCTGCCACTTGTAGTAGTTCAGGGGAAGCGTCGGCGGTTATCACTCCGCCTCCTGATAGTATGACTGGTCTTTCTGCTTCTGCCAGCAGTTCTGCGGCTTTTCGGATTTGCAGGGGGTGCGGGTTGGATGTTGGTTTGTATCCGCGAATTTGAATCCCGTTTGAAAAATCTATTTCTGCAACTTCTGTTTGCACGTTTTTGGGTATGTCTATCAGGACTGGTCCTGGTCTGCCTGTGGTTGCTATGTAAAACGCTGTTTTCACGGTTTTGGGAATTTCAGCGGCTGCGCGTAGTTGGAAGTTGTGTTTGGTTATGGGCGTTGTTATGCCGATTATGTCCGCTTCCTGAAAAGCGTCTCTGCCTATAACGTAAGACGTGTTAGAGCCTGTCGAGGGAACTTGTCCTGTTAAAGCTATTACCGGCGAGGAGTCCATGTAAGCGTTGGTGATTCCTGTGACGAGGTTGGTGGCGCCTGGACCGCTGGTTGCCATGCACACTCCTGCTTTTCCGCTGGCGCGTGCGTAGCCGTCGGCTGCGTGGGCTGCTCCTTGCTCGTGCCTGCATAGTATGTGCCTTATTTTTGACTTGCAGAAGTAGTCGTATATTGGAAGTAGTGCTCCTCCGAGGATTCCGAATATCACTTCTGTGTTTTGTTTTTCAAGGGATTTTATTAGCGCTTTTGCTCCTGACATTTTGGTCATTTTTCTTCTACCTCATTACTTGAAAACTTGTTTAAAAGATGATTGCCAAAGATTTTGGCTGACTGCACAAACGAGGCGTTTCCAGAGGGTGTCCTAAACGAATTAAAGAATAAGTACCCGACGATGAAGGGTGCGATCCCTCACTTGTAGTGCCTCCGTGAAATACGCGTACCCTAACTCTAGCAACCTTTTTCATTTAAAAAGTTTGTGGTGTCAAAATACTGCAGAGTCACTTATGATTGCTCTGCCTAGCTATTTCGCTTCAAAGTAATATCCGCTTTTCTCTTGAGAAATCAACCTCTAATCTGCGACCTTTCTTGAACCCGCTATTCAGTCAGCACTTCAATGTATATATAAGGGAGGGGGTAGCCTCCGCGAGCGGTTATGGTGCGGTCGCCGGGATTTGAACCCGGGATCGCAAGCTTGGAAGGCTTGTGTCCTAAACCAGCTAGACGACGACCGCCACTCGGACACAATAGTTTTAGAAACACAAAAAGCTATCGCATCAACCCTAACAATGCTAACCAACGACGGACAAAAACCAAACACAGTAAGACACACAAAATACAAACTACTAGAACTTGCCAAAACATTTAATAGTTAGAAAAACATAACTTTATGTTAGATAAACACAATAAAATGTTAGATATAATTAAATGGAGGCCCGAGAAACACGAAAAAATATAGAAAAATATTATTCGTTTTAGGAATTTTGATTTGTCTAGCTGGTGCGGGACTGATGTTTGACGGAGCAATTCTGGGCGGAACAACAACAAATGTCGCGACCGTACTCGGAATAACAGGGATAGGTCTAATTGCAACCCAAAAAAGAGCAATGAATAACGGAGGTGAATAGCTATGGCTACATTCGTATGGCCAACAATTCTGATCCTAAACGCTGTGATAATTATTCTAGTGGCAATATTTGTGATCTGGAGGGTGCAAAAAGAAAAGAAAGCAGGATACCCGATGCAAGATGAACGAACATCAAAGATTCAAGGTAAAGCAGCACTCGGCACCTATTATATTACCTTAGCCTTCATGGTATCAATACTGATGTGGAACATTTTCGGAAACGAGTTTCTAAACTTCTTGCCTGAACTGGAAACAGGATGTACTGTAATCGCCATAATGCTGGTAATGGGATTCTCGTTCGGCTTACTAAGCTGGTACTACGCCAAAAAAGGAGAATTCTGATGAAATTCAAAACCCGAATCAAAGAGTTAAGAGCACGATACGATTTGACCCAAGACGACCTTGCAAAAAGCGTGGGTGTCAGAAGAGAAACCATCCTTTACCTAGAAAAGGGCAAGTACAATCCATCCCTAATGCTAGCTCACCAGATAGCTCAAACTCTGAAAACCACAATAGATGACCTTTTTATTTTCGACGATGACAAAACTCGAAATCTAGTTGAATCCAAGTAGCCTGCCTTTTTTAGTTCTTAATTCCCTCATTTCATTTCAGCGTCAATTGAATCAAACAGCAGAAAACTTGAACCTAGATACACCAACATCAAGGTAGAGGAAAGCAATAATGAAAAACAAGCCAAGAACAAAGAATAAAAAATTACTTTGCCCTAAGGCTTATGTCCTAAACCAACTAGACGACGACCGCTAAACATTAGTCTTGAAAAAAGGCTATTTTAAGCTTCTTTAGCCTCAATGTTATCCTAGCTTTAAACTCTTCATTTTTCTCTTTCAAACAGTGTCTAGCAATATGGATTTTAGTATCCCTAATTTCATTCTTTGCCATTAAAGTTCCAGACCTTCCTTAACATCTAGGCGTTATAGATCGCAAAACGCTTTTCAAAGTTGACAAGAAAACGAGATTATTAGTTAGCTATACATGTACATGTTAAAAAGTTATATTAACTTATTCAGACTCAAGGCATTTTATGCGCAAACGAAACAGACTAGTCTTGTTTCTAATGTTGCCCTTAGTGGTTTTCATGTGGTTTATTGGATGGAGCCTTGATTGGATAAGCTCCAGAGAAGCCGCCCAACCCGAGAAGACGCAAGACCAGAACGAGCCAACTCTCATCACATTAATGCCAAAAAAGAAATATGCAACGTAAACGTCGTCTCTAAGCCAAAGCTCCGCCCCTGTTTCTTATTAAATTCTATCCAAGTTAACCTTCAATCCACCATTACCATACGCCGTTTCTTGGCAAAAAACGAGTACACTCGTGTCAAATTAGGATAAAGCCTTCAAATTTTCTTCTGCGAACGAATTTACCCTGAAATGCGCGTAAACAGCAATCACCGCCTCTATGACTATTATAATAGCCAGAAAAACTGCAAGCATCCTCGTCAAACTGACGAACATCTCCGCCGTCTGGAAATCTATGTAACCATCCACCGTGGCTATCCAGCTCCAATAACTGGGCTGTTGCGTGACCAGAAACGCATCCAAGTCCATGGCAATCCACCAGCACAGAGAAGCCACAAGAACCGAAAGGACAACGCCGATTACTGTTAGGTTTTTCCAGTCCGAAGCCAGAGAGGAAGAACTGGTTATTCGAGTTCCAGAATCGACAGAAGCAAGATGATAAGTCATCACTTTCTTGGCGGTTTTTGGAGATATGCCCCAGAGCGAACCCTGCTTGACCGAGATAAGCACAGGCGGGTCTTCCGCTATTATTCGGCAACCTCTCTCAAGCAAAAGCGCCTTCAACTCTGCGTGAGCTTTCTCGATTTCCAAGCTAACAGTTCGCTCCAGCAAAGAGACAATCGCCTCAAGATGCAGTTATGCCTTCACGGCTTATTGTGGTTTTTCGTCAGGCTTGAAAAGCTTCTTCTCATGAGACGATTTAGGCTTAAAACCTCTAATGTGACCACGCCCTGCAGCCCGCTGGCGCTCCAGATTCTTGATTCGCGCGTAAAGCTGAGACACCTTCGTCTTAGACGGCTCCTTGCGCTTCGATGCGCGAACGGGAACAGGCTTAAAAGGCTTATCAATCCTGTTCTTAGCTCGCTTGGATTTTTTGAAAGGCACCTGCCGAGCTTTCTTGAAGACCACGAAGCCTTCTTTCAGGTTTACCTCTTGCACCTCCCAGCCCGCGTCCAACCACGCTCGGGCATGAGCGCTTGAGGCAGAATTACTCCACCACTTTTCATTCCTGTACGCGCTCATCGGAAGATTACTACCGATCAGCCCGTCTATTCGGGCAAAAGAAAGCCGAACAACGCGTGTAAAAGCGCCTCTGAACTTCAAGTGACCTGTAAGACCGCCGTACTTTGACCGACTCCGCGGCGAAACCACACGTCTTGCACAATGCAGGCACAGCATGGCGGTTGGGTCTCCAGTGGCAACGTCAGGCACCATACAATCCCGACAGAACAACCGCTTGCACCTTTGGCATCGTCGCATGTAAGCAACCCGAAGCACGCGCCCACAGATTCCGCATTCATCCTTAACCATTGCAACCACACAAGAAGCGCTATAGAAACGCCTTTAATAGTTTTATTTGAAAAGCTCGGGATATTAACTTTCACTCGTTAACCTTCAACAATCAATATTTAATATAATAAAAACAAATGTCCTCCGTCATTTGTTCGTAGCCCAAAATTGGCACGCGGCTATTGACCATAAGTTCCTGTTCTAATTTGTTCGGCGAGCAGATGAACAAATTCGATCGGCCAGACGTCGTCACACACGTCGTCAGTAAGCATATTGCGTTTATGATAGTATGGGATAAGATCGTTTTTCAGTAGCAGTATCAGGAAGAAATCGTGTCCGTATATCTGTTTGAAAAGAGAATATTTGCGCGCTTGCTTTTTAGTCATCTCGTAGTGAGGTTCCAAAACGATCTTTCTTCCATGGATGGATCTGTCCAGAATGAAATCAGGTATGTAGTTGTCACCTGGCAAGGGAAAGTCGATGGGTTCGTAACCGAAAGGAATTTTCATCCTTGAGAGAATTCGCGCTGTCTTCATCTCCCAGCCGCTCTTGTAACGGCTCATGCTTTGGTAATACGCATGTGGCTGTCCAGTCACTCCGTGTATGTGTTCAAAGAACTGCAAAGCTTCCTTCAATGTATTCTTGTTCAGATGTTTCTTCTTGAGCCACCTGCCCAGCAAGAAAAAGGGATAATCAACCTTTGCAGGGTCTTTCGGGTATAGACGTTTAGCGAAACTCGTAATTCTTTCGCGAGCCTTAATCGCGCTATCGTTTTTCCACAAATAAGGTGCAACCGAGTGAATCAAGCCCAAGCTCGCCGCGACATTAGCATTATTTTCAGTTAAGGGAACGTAAAGGTCTTCTGGAGAAAAATGCTCAAAAATCTTCAGGTCAGGATGAGGTCGCACCATCCACCTCATGTACACCCATGCTTTGTCTTTGTGAGGGGCATTCATTCTCTCGATGTTTCTGGCGAGGTCTTCAACGAAATCCTTAGGCTTACTGAATCTCTGAGAGTACTTGCTGAGGTTTTTTTCGGCTTTGTCCTTAACAAACTTGTTAACGGAAGTTAAAATTGGGGATATCACGCCCTTGTAACGGCCCAAAGTGCCGTAAAATCTACACGTTATGATTTTCTCTTCAAACAGGTGAGGCTTAGTTATCTCGAAGAGACGATTGCCAAGGGCTTTATGCAGATAGATGAGAAGCATCCTTGCATTTTCAGAGAAGCCAACAACGTCATCTTCAAGGATTGAGGACGCTAATAGGAAGTAGTGCGTTACAATCTTCTTTTCTTCGCCGTTTTCAGTATAGGGATTCAAGAGCAACCGTGGACTCATTCTCCGATCCCACTGGACATCCACAACATCGGAGTTCATGTCCACAAATTTCACAAGCAGAGAAAGCAGTTCATCTGTTGCCAAAGTATCCATGTCCTCTTAAAATAATGTATAAAAGGACTTTAATATCTACTGCTCATGGCGGGTGCGTTCCTCAATTTAGTCTCCGATTAGCCTTTGACAACCGCTAAGGGCACAAGCCGCGCAACTTTCGTGGCAATACCAATTTGATCACTGACGTCAGCGACAACGTCCACATTCTTATACGCAGGATCCGCCTCCTCAGCTAAAACCGCTGCGCTCGCAGCGCGAACAACTATGCCACGTTTCTCCAAGGCGGTTTTTATGTCTCCGCCCCAGTACTTGCGTTTAGCGGCGGATCGGCTCATCATTCTGCCCGCGCCGTGGGCTGTTGAACCGAACGTCAACTCCATAGCCTTGTTGGCGCCCACCAAAACCCAGGAACTCGTGCCCATGCTGCCAGGAATAAGCACAGGCTGTCCTTCACTGCGATAATCTGCAGGAACCGCCGCGTGCCCTGCTGGAAAAGCCCGTGTGGCGCCTTTCCTGTGAACCCAAACCTTCTTCTGCCCGCCGTTGACTTTGTGAGTTTCCACTTTTGCAATGTTATGCGCCACATCGTAGACCAGTTTCAACCCGAACTTCTCTGGATCCTCACGGTAAACCTGCTGAAAACTCTGCCTGACCCAATGCATAATCGCCTGCCTATTCGAAAAAGCGTAGTTAACCGCGCAAGCCATCGCCTGAAAATAATCCCCTGCCTCGCTGCTGCTTCCAGGAGCGCATGCCAATTCACGGTCAGGCAGGTCTATGTTGTACTTGTGCACAGCCCGCTCCATAACCCGCAAGTAATCAGAACAAACCTGGTGACCAAAGCCTCTGGAGCCACAGTGAATCATCACCGTAACCTGCCCTTCCCGCTCAATCCCGAAAACCTTAGCGGTTCGCGGATTGAAAATTTTGTCCACCTTCTGGACCTCTAGGAAATGGTTCCCCGAACCCAAAGTGCCTATCTGCGTTAGACCCCGTTTTTTGGCGGTTGTCGAAACCCTGCTGGGATCCGCGTTTTTCATGCACCCGCCTTCTTCGCAGTGCTCCGCATCCTCAGGCCAGCCCAGCCCACGGTCGATTAGCCACTGCACGCCTTCAACCACTAAACGGTCTAAGTCTCCAGCGGTTAGCGTGAAGTCTTTTCGGCGGCTCCCAAGACCTGAAGGAACGTTAGCAAAGATGGCGCCTGCAAGCTGAGCAAGTTTTGGCCGCACGTCTTTTTCTGAAAGGTTCGTTGTTAAGAGGCGTACGCCGCAGTTGATGTCGTAGCCAACGCCGCCAGGGCTGATTACACCCTCTTCGTAATCCGTTGCGGCTACACCGCCTATTGGAAAACCGTAACCCTCATGTCCATCCGGTAAAGTCACAGCGTACTTGTAAATGCCCGGCAAATGCGCCACGTTAGTGCATTGCCAAAGTGTGCGGTCAGTCTGCATCTTCTCCAAGAGGCTTTCGTTGGCAAAAACCCTGCCTGGAACACGCATTCCCGACTTGTACTTTGGAATACGCCACATGCACCCGTCTATTTTTTCAAGAGGAACCTTTTCTCGCGCGAATCGACCTGCACTCATAAACCTTCACCTTTCAAACAAAAAAACGAGGCTATATATAAAACAGTTTTGAACACAAATCAACTTTTTCTAGGAATCTTCTAAGAACATATAAATTTTAATTATGCCTTTCTTCCTTCTTAAGGGAAGCATGGTAAGAGGAGAAACGCGAAATTGAACGCAATCATATTTGGACCGCCAGGTTCTGGAAAGGGCACGTACGCGTCAAGACTTCAGTCAAGGCTTGGCGTGGATGTAATTGCCATGGGTGACATTTTCAGAGAAATCTTGAAAGAAGACACCCCGTTGGGAAGGAAGGTTAAAGGTTACGTGGAAAAGGGTTTGCTTGTTCCCGATGACATTGTAATAGATGTGCTGAAGCAGCGTTTAGCTGAAGTTCCGAAGGATAAAGGCTTCATTTTGGATGGTTATCCACGCACCATTGAACAGGCTGAAGTCCTTGAGGAAATAGCCAAAATAGACGTTATATTGTTGCAGATGGTTCCAGACTGGATTATAATCGAGCGATTATCCTCGCGGAGAATATGCAAGAACTGTGGCGCGGTCTACAACATACGTTTCTTAAAGCCAAAAGTGGACGATGTCTGCGACAAGTGCGGTGGAGCCTTGTACCAGCGGTCAGACGACAAGCCCGATGTCATAAAGAGAAGAATCCAAGTTTATCAGGAGCAAACCAGTCCAATCTTGCAGCATTACAAGGAGAAAAATGTGCCATTCATTGTTTCCAGCATTACGGCTTTGGAGACACCTCCAGAAACCGTGGTAGAAAAGATGATCGAGGAGTTAAAAAAACTAAACTTGGCTTAGATGTCCAGAATAAACTCCAACGTAACCTTGTCTATTTCTTTGATGATTTCCATTCTGTGGTAGGTAACAGCTTTCACTCCGACCTTTTGCGTGTGCTTTTCTATGTTGAACTTTTCGCCCCACACCGTTGCTTTGATTCTATAACCTTCAGAGGTTTCGTCTATGCTTGAGATTTTGAACTTTGAGTAAAGCATGTTCTGGGTTTCGAACTTCACTAGCAGGGCTTCAAGCCAGCTGTAAAGCAGGGCGTACTCGTCTTCCGCTACAACCTCAACAGAATCCTCTACGTCAGCGCTAACCTTCTCCGTATCGGTCATGACTTCGAACATAGCAAGCGCGGCGTTTTCAAACCCTTCCGCGAGTGACTTGCCGTGTGCTGCTATGTAGACGTCGGCGGTGTGCTCCAGAAACTCGAACTTTCCAGTTTTGTCCATGTCAAGCTCATATGAAAGATAAATTGGAATCTAAAAATGATTTCGTATTTTTTTGGGTGTTCGTAGATTATCGGAGGAAATTTAGAAGTGTTTTTGGATTTTCTGGATGGCTGCCACTGTTAGTTTCACAGAGTTTTCTGCGTCTTTCAAGCTGAGCATGCCGACTGGACTGTGAATGTAACGCGTCGCAACTGACACCGTGCCACTTGGAACACCTTGCCTAGTCAGCGACATTCGCGCTGCATCCGTGGAGCCTGGCAATCCAGTTTCAAGCTGATAATCAATTTTGTTCTCTTCAGCTGCATCCAGAAGTAAGCGTAAAACTTTCGGGTGAGTAATCAATCCAGAATCTGCCACTGTTAAAACTGGACCTTTGCCCATTTTCACACTGGTGTCAAACTCTCTTACGCCGGGAACGTCTCCTGCGATAGTAACATCTAATGCTATGCCGACGTCTGGGTCAACGCCGAAAGTGGCTGTTGCCGCGCCTCTAAGTCCCACTTCTTCTTGCACAGTGCCGACAGCGCAGATTGTGCAGTCAGTGCTTCCCAGCTGCTTCAGGGCTTCAATCATTATGGCGCAGCCTGCGCGGTCATCGAAGGCTTTACCTGTAACCACGTCCTTGCCTATTTTTACGTATTTTACGTCGAAAGATACGGGGTCTCCAACTTTCACGCCTTTTTTGTTCGCGTCTTTGTGGTTTTCTGCTCCGATGTCTATGAAGAGTTGGTCGTAGGTTACGACTTTTTTGCGTTCTTGCTCTTTTTGTATGTGAGGAGGCTTGGAGCCTATTATTCCTGGAAGTGGGCCATCGCTCGTGTGCACAGTCATTTTTTGGGCTAACAGAATACGGTCGTCTATGCCGCCCATTTTTGCGAACTTTAGGAAACCTTCTTTGGTGATTATTTTCACCATCAAGCCGACTTCGTCCATGTGCGCCGCAAGCATCACCTTCGGCGAGGACTTCTTGCCTTTTTTGATGGCGATGACGTTTTCAAGCTTGTCCACCACAATTTCGTCCACGTATGGTTTCATCAGCTTAACCATCAGGTTTCTTACTTCTTCTTCTCTGCCGGTAACGCCACAAGCATTAGAGAGTTTCTCGAGGTTTTCTTGAAGTGACAAGGTCGTTCTGCCTTCTGGAGGTTTATGGATAGATTTCATGGGGGAAGATTATTAAATAGTTGTGGTTGTGAGTGCTTCACACTTGGAGAAGAGCACGGCGTTTTTTCACTGCTTATCCATTACTGTGGTACTGATGGACCATTTCACTATAGTTACGCTGAGTTCCTAAAGAAGGCGAAGCGGTCAGCTGTTTGAGAGACGTTGATATAAAAACGGCGAAAATTTTCTAACTTGAGGCACCTATAACCGAACAGTATTCCTTGGTTGACGTTCACAGAGAAGTTACTTTCCAAAAGACAGGCGATAACTCACGTTCATTTTTTAACTTTCGGAATCGTTGCTTCAAGGGTGTTGTTGTTATTGCACTTTGCAATTACGAACAGCATGTTTTCTAACTGTAGTTCGTCAGTTCGGATACTTAGCTTTCTGCAAACATCTCTACACGTTTCTGGACCGTCTTTGGTCTTATGGCATTCTTTTTTGCAAATTGTGATTCCGTCTTTATCTGGGTGGAAAGTCACCTGTTGTTCTCGGCAACGACATTGCACCAAGATCCTGATATGATCTCCTTCGTCGAAAACATCAACCAATGGGTCTTCAAATTCTGGCTGCGTAACACCCCTAGGATCAGTATTCGAATGCTTATTTAGATATTCTCTCTCAAAGATCGCTTTATCTGGCTCAATTTCTCTCCCGTTTCTCGTTTTCTTGACTAAGACTTTGCAAAAATCGTTTATGTCTTCCAATGCTTCAAAGTTGCTCATGACAAAAGACCCTCTATGTATTTATTATATATACACGTATATATTGATTTTCCTTCTACGATAATGATTATTAACCAACAATTCTTCTTTTCCTATGATGGACAACGCGAAATTACAATAACTCTTAAAAGTAAAGGCTGATGTATCAGATTAAGAGTTGATGTGAATTGGCAGAAAAACAATTCAAAAAGGTTGGAATTTTTAAATGTGGCAACATCGGAACATCACCCTTACTAGAACTCTTACTTGACGAACTGGCTGACAGGAAGGACATCAAAGTTCGCACAGTAACCACTGGTTCCAAGATGGCTCTTGAGGATGTGGAAGAAGCTCTTCCCAAAATGATGGAGTTTACCCCAGACATTTTTGTGGTAATCTCCCCTAACACAGCTTTACCGGGTCCAGCCAAAGCCAGGGAAACGTTCGCAAGCACTGGAAAACCGGGAATCGTCATTACCGACGCTCCAGGGAAACGTGTAAAAGCGGACCTTGAAAAACAGGGGTTAGGTTACATAATAATCACTGGTGACCCTCTCATTGGGGCGAGAAAGGAGTTCTTGGATCCGACGGAGATGGCGGTCTTCAACTCAAACATAAGCAAAGTGCTCGCAATCACGGGTGTCTACAGGATTGTCCAAACAGAAATCGACAAAGTAATCTACGCCATTGAGGCTGGACAAGCCCCGGCTCTGCCAAAACTTGTGATAGATATTTCGGTCATTCGAGATAATTCCGTTTTGAGCAACCCGTACGCAAGAGCTAAAGCAATGGCGGCTTACGGAATGACAGAAAAAGTTGCCGAAGTAAACGCTCGGGCGTGCTTCGTGGAAAAAGAAAAAGAAAAATATGTTCCGCTAGTCGCATCTGCGCACGAAATAGCTCAAACAGCCGCCAGGCTCGCGGAGGAAGCGCGTGAGATTGAGAAATGTAACGACAGCGTCATGAGGAAGCCCCACGGAAAAAGCGGCAGACTTAAAAATAAAACCAAACTGTTGATTGCCCCTGTTTTTGATGGGGCATCGGCGGAGAAGGGTGACGTCGGAAGCTAAAAAAAGTTATATTTTCACCTTATTCGTATATACCATACATATTTGTTAATAAGGTATTTCGACTAAGTATATATTTCCCCACACCTTACTGCTAAGTAAGGTAATCAGAAATGGAAACACTCGAGCTAAAACCTCTAACAAAAAAGAAACTTAACGTCCTAATCGTTGAAAAGGAATACAATGAACCGTTCCAACTAACCGAGCAAATCGCCAACCCACTGAACTCGCTTTTCAAACCGTCAATAGGCTTCTACAAGTTCCTAGAAACTATCGTTTCTAAAGTCAAAGTCGACTTCGCAACTGAGGAGTTGGGCATGCGTTCCCAGAAAGAGTTCTACGAAGACAATGTTTCAGCCGAAGTCTTCCGAAAAGCTAACATTCCCTATTTCCCTGTCGATATAGCCGAAAACGCCAAGGACTATCTAGCTACTGCTTTGGACAAGAAAATTGAACTGAGAAACAGCGTACTGAAAGCCCTTGACGCTTTATCGAAACAAAAAGACGAATCTATGGAAAAAGAATACCTCATAGCATACGGACAAGGCTTGCAGGCAGAGATAGATGAACAGGAAGCCGAAGTTAACTTTTCAGTCAGAGACAGCTGGATGGCAATGGGCATAATGAATCATGCCAGAGAAATCGAAGGAAAACCAGAAATCACATGCCTTCACATTTGCAGTCCAAACCACGTAGACGCAATTAAACAGCTGCTGGAATCGCTGAACGTCAACGTCGAAGTTGCAAAGCTCTCGAAAAAAGTCATCTCAGCTACTGCAGAAGTCCCATCATCACACGAGCTGGAAAATTGGCTACAATCAATTCAGGTCCAAGTAAAACCAGTCATGGGAAAAGGTGGCGAAACCCCGCCACATCTGCTATTTTACCTAGACACAGACCCGAAAGCCAGCCCTTTTGACATATGCATGGCTTACGACGCTGGGTACAACGCGGTTATCCCCTACGAAAACGTAACAGCCGAAGACAGCAAAACAATAGCTCTGGATGCGTTGCTTTCCAGAGGCCCAAAAGGCGCGAAGAAAACTGTTTTCATGATTGGAGGAAAGAATGCTGAAAAAGCCGAAGAAGTTTTGGAAGCTGTAAAGAACGCAATGTTCCCGCCATTCAAAGGAAACATAATTATTGATCCTGCTGGAGCCTACACAACCGCTGCCGCCATGGTTGCAAAAGCTGAGAATGCGCTCGTAGCGAACAAGCTTGGTGAGCTAAAAGACAAAACTTGCGCAATTATGGGAACAGGAGCGGTCGGGCAGATCGCAGCCGTCCTCTTAGCAAAGATGGGATGCAACGTTATGATTGCTAGCCTGAACCCGAAACGCCTTGACGGAAAAGAACACGCTGAACGTGTCGCGAACCTTCTTGCAAAAGACCACGGAGTGCAGGTAGAAGGCACTTATGCTCCAACAGCCGCTTCAAAGATAGAAATCCTGAAGAAAGCCGACGTAATAATGTGCGCTGGCATAAGAGGCATCCGAATCATAGACAAAGAAATGCTGAACGAAGTCAAACACATGAAAGTTTTACTCGACATAAACGCTGTCCCGCCACTCGGAATCGAAGGAATCAACCTAAAAGACGACATGAAAGAAATTATGCCAGGCATCTTCGCCATCGGAGCGATTGCCGTAGGCGAATTGAAACACAAGTTGGAAAAAGAGATCCTTCGCGAAGCCCGAACCTCTGGAAAAGACGTGTTCAACTACAACGTTGCGCTGCCTCTCGCGCGGAAACTACTGGAGAAAAGCCTGTTCCCTGCCAAGATGGCGATGACGCTGAGTTATTCAAAGAACTCTAAGTAGCAACTTTAAACGCGCGGTTTACCGCAATCTCCGCTATATTTGCTGCACAGTCAGCAATTCTTTTTATATTGTCTCTTATGGTGCAAATACCGCAAACCAGTTCCGCGTTTTTTTGTTTACCCGTAAAAGCTTTTGCGGCTATTTCTTGATCTAGTTTCTCAATTCTATGCTGTTTCCTCATTATCTCAACGGAAAAAGGGACATCCTTTGAGAAGAACGCATTAACTGCTTTGACGTACAAATCGACAGCCTCTCTTCCTGCAGCAAACATGAACTCCAATACATCATCTGGGATTTTTTGTTGAGCCCCGTCTAGCATAATTATGTGTCGTGCTATGTCCGCTGTATAGTCTGCGGCATGCTCAATTCTGTAAACAAGAGTTTGGTGGTCCATGCAGTCTAAGGGGTCTGTTCGAAGTTCGTTTGCCAAGGCAGCGTCTTGGGCAGCCTTGCGCAGTAATCGTATAAGGAAAAAGCAGAAGTGATCTACATCGTCGTCAAGGGAAAAAACAGACTTAGCCAACGCTACATCTCGGTTCTTCAAAGCGGTGCAGACATCCTCGCACATGGAATGAGCGATCAAATGCATCCTTTGTATCGCCTGCTCAAGCGATGCCTTTGACTCATCCGTTAGAGTTTGAAGGTACACACCTTGAGAGTTAGACTCCATAATCCTCATGTAAAGCCTTCCAGCTATGTTTCGAATGGCTTTTCTTTGCGGAATAGAAAAAATCTTTTCTGAAATAAGTGTAATTCCGGAATATCCGTTCAGAAATGGACCTATTATCTTTTGAGTAATTAGCGTTTCGTCTTCATTTTCACCGATGCGAAGGGTCATCTCCTTTGGTGTTGTTTTCTTCGCGGCGCTTGGGTACACAACTAAGGAGCGATCGCGTTGGATGGCGTAGGAAACAACATCGCCTTTTTTTAGTTCGTTTAGTTGCATCCAGTTTTTTGGAAGAGAAATCACCATGGATGATCTGCCCAATGACATTATTCTTCGTTCCAATGTTATCCCTCATATTTGCAAGTATTTACTAATACATCTACTATTTGAGTATATACTGTATATAAATTTCTATACCGTGCAAAGTAAGCCTTATTAATGGAAAATGATCCTTTAATGCTATTATAGTGGCTGATACACCATGAGTATTGACCGCGTAGACAGGATTATTGACAGGTACGGTTGCGAAAAGGGCGTTTTGATACAACTGCTGCTTGAAATACAGCGTGAGTTAAATTGGATACCCCCTGAAGCGATACTTCGTATAAACAAGAGGCTAAAGATCCCAGTGAGCGAGATATACAGAGTTGCGAGTTTTTACACTGCGTTAAGCCTCAAGCCTCGAGGTCGCCATTTAGTCAGAGTGTGCGCTGGAACCGCGTGTTACGTGCGTGGGGGTCCCAGAATTTTAGATTCAGTGGAGCGCACGCTGAAAATTAGAGCTGGTGAGACAACAAAGGACGGCAAGTTTACCTTAGAGACTGTGAACTGCCTAGGCTGTTGCGCCCTGGGACCAGTCGTGGAAATAGACGGGCAGTATCACGGAAAACTATCATCGGCGAGTGCTGAGAAGCTGCTTTCCAAATACAATTAAGGAATGAACACTATGGAACCGTTAAAATCTCCTTCTGATCTTGAAAAACTCCGAAAGAATATCATCGCCAAAAAAGACCCAAATGCACCAGCCATCGCCGTATGCGTCAGCACTGGTTGCGAAGCCCTCGGCGTCAAAGGGGTGCTTAAAGCCTTTAAGGAAGAATTCAAAAAGCAGGGTTTGGAAGGCAAGATAGAGATTAAAGAAACAGGGTGTCTAGGTTTCTGCGAAAAAGGTCCAAGAATTGTTGTCTACCCTGAAGAAATCTTTTATTTTCAGGTAAAGGCGACCGATGTACCCGAAATTGTGTCGAAGACTGTGGTTAATAAGGAAATAATTGAACGATTACTCTACACAGACCCTATTACAGGGGAAGCAGCGAGAAACCTGTCCGAGATTCCATTCTACAAGTACCAAAATAGGTTGCTCCTAGACAGCAACGCCAAAGTAGACCCTAAGAAAATAGACGATTACATCGCCTTGGGCGGCTACGCAGCCCTGGCCAAAGCGCTCTATCACATGACGCCTGAACAAGTTCTTGACGAAGTCAAAAAATCCAATCTCCGCGGACGTGGAGGCGGCGGCTTCCCAACTGGTCGAAAATGGGAGTCCACGCGAAATGCAGAAGGAGAGCCAAAATACGTGATTGTCAACTGTGACGAAGGTGACCCCGGCGCTTTCATGAACCGCGCGTTAATGGAAGGAAATCCGCACAGCATCCTTGAAGGTCTCATATTAGGGGCTTACGCCATCGGCTCCAACGAGGGGTTCATTTACGTCCGCCAAGAGTATCCGCTTGCGGTAGAAAATATGCAGATGGCGTTAGAAGAGGCTGAGAAGTATGGATTATTGGGTAAAGATATTCTGGGTTCAGGCTTTGATTTTAAAGTTAAGATTCACAAGGGCGCTGGTGCTTTTGTGTCGGGTGAATCGAGCGCGCTGATGACGGCGATAGAAGGAAAGGTAGGCGAGCCCAGACCAAAGTATGTTCACACGTCAGAAAAAGGGGTCTGGGATAAGCCAAGCGCGTTAAACAACGTTGAGACGTGGGCGAACATACCTCTCATAATAAATAAAGGCGCTGAATGGTTTGCGTCCATCGGCACTAAAGGCAGCGCAGGCACCAAGATCTTCGCTTTGGCTGGAAAAGTAAACAACACAGGGCTTGTTGAGGTTCCGATGGGGATGCCTTTAAGGGACATCGTTTTCAAAATAGGCGGCGGGATCCGAAACGGCAAGAAATTCAAGGGTGTTCAAACAGGAGGTCCCTCAGGCGGCGTTATCCCTGAACAGTATCTTGATTCTCCAGTAGACTTTGACGAACTCACCAAGCTAGGCTCAATCATGGGCTCCGGCGGCATGATAGTTATGGATGAGGATACCTGCATGGTAGATGTAGCACGCTACTTTGTTAATTTTCTTTGTGATGAATCATGCGGTAAATGTGTGCCTTGCCGTGAGGGATTGAAGCAGGCGAGAAAAATATTGGACGATATCGTCGCAGGTAAAGGCAAGGAAGGAGACATCGATAAGCTCAAAGAGATTGCGGAGGCAACAAGCGCGGCTTCTCTTTGCGCTTTAGGGCAGACAGCGGCGAATCCCATGCTGACAACAATTCGCTATTTCAAGGATGAATACGAAGCGCACATAAAGGAGAAGCGGTGCCCTGCATTAGTCTGCAAAAACCTAGTATCCTATTATATTGACCCGGCGAAGTGCGCTGCGTGCACGCTTTGTTTTAGAAACTGTCCCGTAGGCGCTGTCGAGGGTGAAAGAGGCAAGATTCACATTATTGACCAAGCAAAATGCACTAAATGCGGAACTTGCTTTGAAGTTTGTCCGCCTGCGTTTAGGGCAGTGCAAAAGTTATCTGGTGAACCTGTTCCGCCGCCGATTCCCGAGGATAAGCGGTGGATTAAGAAAGGCGAAAAAGGAGCTGTGAATTAGATGGAAGCCAAAGAAGTAACCTTAAAAATAGACGGCGAAGAAGTTAAAGCCGCTGAAGGAGCCACTATTTTAGAAGTGGCAAGAAAACTAGGCATAGCCATTCCTACGCTGTGCTACATCAGTGCTCTTGAGCCTTTCGGTTCCTGTCGCGTGTGTTCTGTGGAAATAACGGACCATAGAGGAAGGAAAAAAATAGTAACCTCTTGCAATTACCCTGTAAAAGAGGGGCTTGTGGTTTCCACCAAGTCTGAGAAAGTGCTGAAAACTCGTAAATTGCTCCTCGAACTTTTGCTGGCTCGATGTCCGAAAGTGAAGAAGATACAGGATTTAGCCCGAGAATACGGCGTTGAAAAGCCGAGGTTCTGGATAGAAGACGCTGAGGAAGATTGTATTCTCTGTGGCTTATGCGCTCGTGTTTGCGAAGAACGAATCGGGGTGTACGCCATCAACTTTGCAAAGCGAGGCGTGGAACGGGAAGTTACTGCTCCATACCATAGTTTTTCTGATGACTGCATTGGTTGCGGAGCCTGCGCCCTTGTTTGCCCCACAAACTCAAGAAGAGTACAGATAAACAATTATCCAACGTTACCCGAAGACATTGAAAAAATTGAGCAGCAGTTCCTGAAAGGAAAGAAAGATGAGAATTTCGGCGTCTACAGCGAAGTGTTTGCCGCCAAAAGCTCGATTGACGGGCAGGACGGCGGGGTTGCCACTGCACTGCTTGTTTCAGGCATGCAGCGAGGCTTGTTTGACGCCGCCATCGTTGTGCAGAGGACGGATGGCTACAATTCGGAGGCGATCATAGCAGAAAACGTTGATGACATAATGAAAGCGAAAGGCACCAAGTATCTGAGGGTTAAAATGATGTCAAAGCTCGGCGAGTTAATCGATAAAGGAAAGAAAAAAATCGCTGTGGTTGGCACCGCCTGTGAGATTCGAGCGGCAAGAAAAATACAGCAAATCGTGATGAAAGAGTTTCCAGACGTAGAAATCACCCTAATAGGCTTATTCTGTTTCGAAGCCTTTGACTACGAAAAGCTGAAGGAAGAGACGAAAAGGCTGTTAGGTGTTGATTTAGACAAAGCAGAGAAAACCCAGATACACAAAGGAAAATACATCGTGCAGGTTGATGGAAAAGAATACTCATGCAAAGTAAAAGAACTGAATAGTGCTATCGAAAAAGGATGCGCTTATTGTGATGACTTCACCGCTCGACTCGCGGATATCTCTGTTGGCTCAGTAGGCAGCCCAGATGGCTATTCAACAGTTATAGTGCGCTCAGATGCGGGGAAAAAGCTTCTGGAGAAGCTTGCCTTAGCGAAGGAAGAAGTCAACACAGAAGAAGTCACAAAACTGTCTATTTTTAAGAAGAAACGTGCCACGAAAAACTTTGCGCCTATAATGCAAGATGTACAAGTGCAGCCCGTGTCTCAGTCAGAACAATGTTAAACGCAGCTTAACAGCAAGACTTACGCGTTCTTCTCTACCCATTTTATTTGTTTCATATTGAGAAAGTAAAAATGAGAAGAGAGCATACTACGAAACTGCACATCCTAGCAGCGCTGCGATTCTTTTTGAGGCTTCAACTATCCGCTCTTTCGGCTGAGTCAAAGAGAACCGCACATAGTTTTCTCCGTGTTCTCCGAAGCCGATGCCAGGCGTCACCGCCACACCAGCGCTGAGCAGTTTGGTGGCGAACTCGATTGAGCTGGACTTACAGTTGAGCCAAACGTAAAATGTGGCTTTCGGCTTGTCACAAGTGAAACCCATCGAACACAAGCGGTCAACCAGCACATCGCGCCTTTCCGCATAAATTTGGTTGTTTTTCTTCAGGAAATCTGGTTGCTTATCGCTTTTGTAGCTTTCTAAGGCTTTGGCGGCTACGTTTTGGATGTAAACGGGTGGTCCTGAGTCGATTTGTGACTTGACCTTGGCAAGTCCGCTGATGAGTTGTTTGTTTCCCACGGCGAAAGCTATTCTGTCGCCTGTCATGTTAAAGGTTTTTGAGCATGAGTGAAACTCAACTGCCACGTCCTTGGCGCCGTCGATTTCGAGGATGCTGGGTGCCTTATATCCGTTAAAAGTTATCTCCGAGTAAGCGTTGTCATAGCACAAAATTATGTTGTTTTCCCTCGCGAACTCCACCGCGTGCTCCAGAAACTTCTTGTCCACTGTGGCGCTTGTCGGGTTGTTCGGATAGTTCAGAAACATCATCTTGACTTTTTCCGGGTTTAAGGCTTCGAAGTCTGGTTTGAAGCCGTTTTCCTGAAGCAGCAGCATTGGAACTGGGATGCCGTCGTTTAGTATGGTGCCGCCGTTGTTGTAAACAGGATAGCTGGGGTCAGGCACGAGAACGCAGTCGCCCGCGTTCACGAATGCTCTTGCAATGTTTGCTAAGCCTTCTTTCGAGCCTAAAAGCGCGATAACCTCGTCTTGGCTCACATCGACGCGGAACCGTTTCTTGCACCAAGCCGCAACCGCAGCGCGAAAGTCGGGCTCGCCTTGGCTAAGGGAGTAATTGTGATTCTTCAGGTTCGCCGCTTCCTCTTTAAGCGCCTCTATCACCACAGGTGGAGGTGGAAGGTCAGGGTCACCAATACTTAGGGAGATAAGGTCGACTCCCTGTGCCTTTTTCTCTTTCATAGCCTTCTCTATCTCGGCGAAAAGATACGGCGGAAGCCTTTTCACTCTGTCAGCAACTTCAAACATTTTCTTTTCACTCTCTCTCATTAAACAGTGTTCCCTCAAAAACTTTCTCTGCAGCCCCATTCAAGAGTAAGCGTTCTGCGTATTCAACTTCCAAGTCGCCGCCCAGCAGATGAACACAGACTTTGCTGCCGAGCGTTTTGAGTAGGTTTCCAGCGACGACTGTGGCGCAGGCACCTGTACCGCAAGCTAAGGTTTCTCCGCAGCCACGCTCCCACACCCGCACTTTCACCTCGTTTTCACTCAAAACTTGAGCGAACTCCACGTTTGTTCTTTTGGGGAAAAGACGGTGATTTTCAATTTTGGAGCCGACGTGCTGCACTGGAAAATCGTCTACGGCATCAACGAATATGACGCAGTGGGGATTTCCAACCGAAAGACACGTTACCTTGTGCCCTTCTCCGTTGACTTGTAAATCTTGGTTTATGCAAGTGCCTTGACCAACCATTGGAATCTTGCTTCTTTCCAGCACAGGCATACCCATATCAACCATAACCGACTGAACCAAACCGTTTTCAACCGTTAGCCACGTCCGCTTATTCCCAGCCAACGTCTCCACAATCAACTCGCTCTTTCGCGCGATGCCGTTTTCGTAGCAGTACTTGACGAAGCAGCGGATGCCGTTGCCGCACATCTCGGCTTCGCTGCCGTCCGCGTTGAAAATCCGCATTTTCACATCCGCCACGGCTGAGTTTGACACGAAGAGAATGCCGTCTGCGCCGACCGAGAATCTCCGCTTACAGAGTTTCAGCGCTAACTCAGCTGCTTCTGCGTCGCTTATTTTCGCGTCTCGGTTGTCGATTACGATGTAGTCATTGCCTAAACCGTGCATCTTCCAAAACTTCATCGCCGTCACTCTGCCATTCGCTGCCCAGACATCAAATCGTCCAGTCGCTCGCGCTCTCGGATTAGGGTGCACTTGCCGTTTTTAACCAGAACTTCTGCTGCCCTCGGTCTAGCGTTATACGTTGAACTCATGGAGAAGCCGTATGCTCCAGCGTTCAGAACCGCCAGCAAATCGCCTTCCTGAACCTTCGGCAGCCGCCTGTCCTTAGCCAACACGTCGCCTGACTCGCAGACTGGCCCGACAACATCGTACGTTTCTTCGTCGGGCGAATCCAGCTTGTTCGCTACGAGCACGTGATGGTAGGAGCCGTACATGGTGGGTCTCACCAACGTGTTGAAGCCCGCGTCTACTCCGACGAACTTCTTGAAAGGCGTCGCTTTCACCGTGTTCACAGCGGTCAGTAGCACACTCGCGTCGCAGACCAGGTAGCGTCCAGGCTCCACACAGAAGAACGGTTCTCCAAGGTCGTACTCGTCAATCTTGCTCTTGAACAGGGACAGCACCTCCTCAGAGAAAAGCGCCAAGTCCAACGCCTTATCTTCTGGTTTGTAGGGTACTCCAAGCCCGCCGCCCATGTCAACAAACTCGAAGCTAACCCCGAGTTCATCATGGACTTTTTTGGCTACGCTTAGAAGCTTGTCAAGTGCCAAAACGAAAGGTTCGACGTCGAGAACGCCTGAGCCTACGTGCATGTGTATGCCGAACCGTTCCACGCCCGCGTTTTTCGCTGCAGCATACGCTTTTAGCGCGTTGTTTTCCCACAGCCCGAATTTTGTGTTTTTGCCCGCGGTGATGCAGTGGTCATGGTGACCAGCGCCTATCTCGGGATTAACCCTCATGGACAAAACGTTGGGCACCGTAATCTTGAGCCGCCTGTCCAACTGCGACAAGGAATCGATGTTCACGGTTACGTTGGAGTCTACGAGGAACTTTAACTCGTCGTTTCTAACGCTTGTCCCCGTGAACAAAATGCGCTCGGGCGAAAAACCCGCGGTTAAAGCCAAGGAAACTTCGCCGGGGCTGACCGCATCCAAGTATGCACCTTCGGTTCCCAAGATTTTCAGCACCGACAGGTTCGAATTCGCCTTTGCCGCGTAGTAAATTCGGATTTTTTTGTAGTTGCGGCTCAGTGCTTCGTGGAGGCGCTTGTAGTTTTCTCTGATTCGGCTCTCGCTGACCACGTACAGGGGCGTGTCGAATCGCTCCGCTAATTCCATGGCGGAAACGCCGTCGAAGTAAAGCTTTCCTTTCCTGTTCTCTAATGGCTTCTGAAGCCGAAGTGTTTTCACCATAATAGTTACCTCTCTTGAGCGGTCTACCGCTAAGCTTAGGCTATTCCTTTCGTAACCATGAGTTCAGCGCTGAGGATGCCAGCGCCTGCGGCTCCACGGATGGTGTTATGTCCCAAGCACAGGTACTTCACTGTCATTATCGGGTCCTTTCGAATTCTGCCGACCACGACGCTCATGCCTTTGCCTTCGTTCCTGTCATATCGGGGTTGAGGCCTGTTCGGTTCCTTCCTTACAACGATTGGGTTTTCTGGAGCAGAGGGCAACTTCAGCTTTTGCGGTTCGCCTCTAAACTGGCTGAAGGCTTCTTCGACCTCCTCCACGGTGGGGTCAGCGTCAAGCTTCACGAAGACTGATTCCAAATGTCCATCTCTCACGTTGACGCGGTGACAGCTTGAGCTGAGAACGAAATCTGCAGGACATACTCTCTTGCCGTCGAATGCGCCCAGTATCTTCAGGGATTCGCACTCCAGTTTCTCCTCTTCCTTGGGGATGAACGGAACAACATTGTCGATTATGTCCAATGACGAGACGCCTGGGTATCCAGCGCCGCTTAGCGCTTGCATGGTTGAGACTAAGACTTGTTTGAGACCGAACCGCATGAGCGGCTTCAGCGTCATCGCTAGTTGAATGGTGGAACAGTTGGGGTCTGTTGAGATAAAGCCTTTCCAGCCCCTCAGCCTCTGCTGGATGGGAATGAGTGCCAAATGGTCTGGGTTCACTTCTGGTATGATTAGGGGAACGTCGTTATCCATGCGATGTGCGCTTGCCTTGCTGAAGACGGGGTATAACGCGGCGAATTCTGACTCAACCGGTCCTGCCAAGTCTCCGGGTAACGCTGAGAAGACGAAATCCACGTTGCCCGCTTTTTCCACTGATTCCACGTCAGTGTGCACTACGTTCATTTCAGCGATTTCTCTAGGCAGGTTCGACTCCAAGGTCCAGTTGCAGGCGTCTTTGTACTTTTTGCCCGCTGACCTTTCCGAAGCGGCGAGCACTTCAATCTTGAACCAAGGGTGCCCCTGTAACAGCTGGATGAACCGTTGTCCAACGGCTCCCGTTGCGCCTAGTATGGCTACTTTACGGTTTGAAGACATTACTTATCGCGTCCTTTGCTCTTTTGAGTTGGTTTTCTTCGATAAAAACGTTAATGGTCGCCTTGCTGGTGGTGACCTCGATTATGTTGATGCCTTGCTTGCTAAGCGCGGTGCTTAAGGCTGCGACTCCGCCAGGCGACTCGATAAACGTTGGATGGCTTACCTGAAGCATCGCCACGTTTTCCCTGTGGCTCACCGCCTTAAAACTTGGCACGCTGTGCAGCTTGCGTATTATGTCGGCGATGTTGCCGTCTGAAGTAAACACAGTGATTGACCGACTTCCCGAGCTAACGCCGTATATGGGTTTTTGGCTGAGCGCCGAGAAGACTTCTCTGAGGTTTCCAGCGTTCACCTCGCAGACCACGTTGACCGCAATCAAGTCGTTGCGACTCTGCAGCTCAGAGGAGTTAATGTTGAAAGAGCCTGTGATTTCGGTGCCTCCAACCGCGAGGTTGCCTGAGGAGAAGTCCACAACCCTAAGCATCTGGTTTGGCTGCTTGTACCTTAAGGCTTCAGGCTTCACGATTTTTGCGCCGCCCTGAGCTAAGTCAAACATTTCATGTATGTCCAGCTTGTTAAGCGACTTGGCTTTAGACACGATTTTCGGGTCTGCCGATAGCACGCCGCTGGTTTCTTTGACTAGTATCACTTCGTCCGCGTCTAAGCATTTAGCCAGCACCAAAGCGGTCGTGTCGCTTCCGCCTCTTCCGAGACTGGTTATTCTGCCGTTTGGGTCTTTTCCTATGAAGCCGCAAACCACGGGTATAGCATTACCGAGCAGCGGCGCTATGAATTTCCTTGCCAGCTCGGCGGTTTTTTCCATGTCTGGTTTTGCGTTGCGGAAGTTGGAGTCGGTTATCAATGGCCAGTTGTCGTTGCCCGGGTCGAAGAGTTCAGCTTTTGCACCTCGGGCTCTCAGGGCGGAGCAGAAGAATCGTGCGCTGACTCGTTCGCCCATGGATATTAACTCAGCGTAATCAGAGTCGCTCACGTCGCCTAATTGCGAGGTTGTGTTGAGTAGGCTGTCGGTTGTTTTGCCCATTGCAGAAACCACCACTACGATTTCCTTGTAGTTTGCGTCTGCGACCATCTGGGCTGCCTGCGCAAGTTTTTCCCCTGTAGCAAGGTCAGCGCCTCCGAATTTGATGACTACCCGGTTGCTCACAGGTTTTCACCTAAATCAGGATAAACCCAGCACATCTTCCATGCTGAAGATTCTGGGTTGCGTCTGGCGGCTGACCCATTCCGCCGCGTACACAGCACCTTGCGCGAAAACGCTGCGCGAGAAAGCGGTGTGCTCTATCCGGAGCATTTCGTATGGTCCTGCAACTATGAGGTCATGGATGCCTGGAACACCGCCTGCGCGTAACGCTGTGATTTCGAGTTCTTCGGGCTGTCTGGGGCTTGTGCCTTCTCTCCCGTACACGGTTCGGGTGTAGCCGCGAACGTCTGTGATGATGTGACCTAGTTTTTTGGCTGTTCCGCTCGGCGCGTCTTTTTTGCCTATGTGGTGAATTTCGCTTATGCTGAACGTGTATTCCTGCGGAAAAGCCTTTAGCGCTTGGGCGAGTTTGAAAAGTATGTTGACGCCTACGCTGAAGTTTGGTGATAAGACGGCTGGAATCTTGCCTTGAACGGCTTCGCGTAGTTGGCGGGTTTGTTCTTCAGTGAAGCCTGTTGTGCCCAAGACTATGCGCTTGCCCAGTGCGGCGACAGCAGGTATGTTTTGCATTTCGGCTGAGGGTGCAGTGAAGGTCACGTAAACGTCTGCGTCTTTGACGGCTTCGCTGATTCTGTCGGAGCCAACAATTCGCGTGTCTGAGTCGCAGATGCCTAATTCACGTAGGGTTCTGCCTATGTTGGGATTGCCTATTGCTTCGACTGCGCCGACTATTTGGTGTCCTTTGGCGGTGGCTTCGTGGATGACGGCGTTTCCCATTCTGCCTGCGGCGCCTGCTACGCATAGCCTAAGCATATGTGAGTCCCTGCCAGTATTGTTCGTTGTATAATCGTTCTCTTAGGTCGACGGAGAAGAAGTCGGCTATGGGCTGAAGTATCGACGGGTTGGTTTCGTAGACTTTGCGGGCGTTGGCGAGGACTATTTCGAGACCAGCGCGCGTCATTTTTCCCAGCGGTTGTCTGCATGGTCCTGAGGGCATGCCTAGAATGTTCATCAGCGTCTTGGTTGCCAGTGGGTTGCGGGCTTTACAAGTCACTGGTCCAAAGGGCGTCTGTTCTTGTGTTTTGACTGTTATTATGCTGAAGAGCGGTTTCAAGGCTGCGTAGAGCCTGTTAGCTTCTTCTGTTCTGTGAGCGAGCAAGGCTTGGGTTAGGCTCTGCACTGTACGTGGGACTATGTTAGAAGCAACGGAGACGACACCTGTTGCGGCGATGTCGGGCGAGGTCATCATGGCGAAGGTTTTGTCGTCGTCGCCTGAGAGAATTGCAAAGTCGCTGCCGCAGAGTTTGCGAGTTAACCGCATGTTGTCGAGGTCGCCTGTGGCTTCTTTGACTGCGCTTACGTTTGGGTATTGCTGGTGAAGAACCGCTAAGTCCTGAGGATAGAGTTGGGTGCCTGTTCTGCCAGGGATAACGTAGGGAATGACTTGGACTTCTGGAAACTGCTTCGCGACGGGTTCCACGTATTCTCTGCGTATCTCCAACGAGCTAGGTCCATTATAATACGGGTCAACAAGCAAAACGTATTTCACGCCTATTTTGGCGGCGTGTTCCGTGCCGTCAATGGCTTCTTGAGTGCTGTTGCTTCCTGTGCCAGCTATGGTTAAGCCTTTGCTTCCATTGTACTCGTAAACTTTTTCGATTACTTTGTTGTGTTCGTTCCAGTCTAAGGTCGGGCTTTCGCCTGTTGTGCCAACGGCGAGAATGCCGCTGACGCCTTCATGGATTTGGAATTCTACGAGTCTGCGTAACCCTTCATAGTCCACTTGGTGATCTGTCATGGGGGTTACGAGCGCGGTGTAGCAACCACTAAATGTTACCATTTCACATACCTCTTTTGAGAGGTAACAATTAGCAGGTGGATTATTTAAGCTTTTTCCGTTTTCAGTAAATATTTTACGAATAACGCAACAAAAATTTACAAAATAACCCTGAAGACTTTCTAATAATCACTATTTTCGTACCGAACTCAAGCAGCAAAATCCCAGCACCAAAACTGAAAGAACAGTTCACTCAACGTTTCAATCTATATAAAGGGGGGCTATAGACTGCCGTGAGCGCATCAGAAAACGGCGAAATCTTCACGAAAACTCTTAAATGAGAGCGAGAAATAACTGAAGCTAAGATTTAACGCACATTAATCAGAAAAGGATGATATGCAAAATGGCAGCAACAACCGAAAAAAAACTTGAAATTCTAAGCTACGACGACAAAGCAAAAACTTTCACCGTAAAATCCCCCCAGACAGGACACATCTGCACAATAGTTGACACCTTCGCAGAAATGTTCCCACTTTGGGCTGGACGCATTCTAATCACCGCGGAAAACGAAAAATGGGCTTTAACAGCCGCCAACGTCGCCACAGGCTTCGCCACCAGCGTCATCATGGCGCCAGCAGAAGCCGCCATCGAACAGCCAGTACCCGCAGACCAGACTCCCGACAACCGTCCTGGCGTGCTCATCCAAATCTACAACCGCGACCGCTTCGAGCTTAAACATCAACTCATGGAACGCATAGGACAATGCATAATGACATGCCCCACAACCTCAGCGTTCAACGGCTTAACAGCAGCCAAAAGAAAACTCACTGTCGGCAGAAGCCTACGCTACTTCGGCGACGGCTTCCAAAAGAAAACCATGGTCGGCAACCGCAAATGCTGGAAAATCCCAGTCATGGAAGGCAACTTCATCGTAGAAGACGTTTTCGGCGCACAGGAAGCCGTTGCAGGAGGCAACTTCATGATATTCGCCGAAAACCAAGATTCAGGGCTTAAAGCGTCAGAAGCAGCCGCTGACGCAATCCGCGCATACGCTCCTGACGTGATCATGCCGTTCCCAGGCGGTGTGTGCAGAGCAGGCAGCAAAGCAGGTTCGCTTAAGTATAAGATGAAAGCCTCAACAAATCATCCTTACTGCCCAACACTGCGCACTGTGGTGCCTGACTCGGTTGTTCCAGAAAACGTAAACAGCGTCTACGAAATCGTCATTAACGGGTTAACTCTTGACGCCGTGAAAAACGCCATGAAACAAGGCGTAACAGCAGCCGCAGAAGCACACGGCGTAGTGAAGATTTCAGCAGGCAACTACGGCGGAAAACTAGGACCTTACAAAGCCTTCCTGAAAGAAGCCATAGAAGCCGAATAACCCTTTTTTCAAAGAAACAGCAATTTTTATCTTAACCGCCATAACCTAACTTATGGTCTAGAACAAACCCAAATGTGAAAAAATTGAGCATCACAAAGAAAAAAACCTCTCTGGAACTATTCAGACTTCGAAAAACACTCCAAGCGCTAGCCAGCAAAGAAGGAAGAGCCACAGAGCTGATTACGCTCTATGTTCCACCTGGAAAGCAGATAAGTGATGCCATAAACATGCTGCGTGACGAATATGGCACAGCGTCGAACATTAAATCGAACACCACACGCAAAAACGTGCAGGACGCCATCGTAAAAGTGCAGCAGCGACTCAAGCTTTTCAAGGCACCTCCAGACAACGGGCTTGTGATATTCTGCGGAGCAATACCGCAAAACGGAGCAGGCAGCGAAAAAATGGAAACCTACGTTATTGAGCCACCTGAACCCATTAACATCTACCTGTACCGCTGCGACTCACGGTTCCACACCGAGCACTTGCAGGAGCAGCTAAGAGAAAAGGAAACCTACGGCATACTTCTTATTGACGCTTCAGGAGCCACACTTGCCACGCTTCAAGGCAAAAGACTGGAAATAGTCCGAGAGATGACTTCAGGTGTGGCTGGGAAAACCCGTGCAGGTGGTCAATCAGCCAGAAGATACGAGCGGTTAAGGGATATGCAGCTTAACGAGTATTTCACCCGTGTGGGTCAGCACGCCAACGAAACATTCCTTTCCATTGACACGTTGAAGGGCATAATACTTGCAGGTCCAGGACCCACAAAATACGATTTTGAAAAAGGCGACTACTTGAATTACATGCTTAAAAACAAGATAATTGACACGATTGACACGGCTTACGTGGAAGAGCAAGGCGTGAAGGAAGTAGTGGAAAAAGCACCTGAAATAATGCGTAAAGTCAGGTACATCGAAGAAAAGCAGATTATGCACCAGTTCCTGTACGAGGTTGGTCACGACACTGGAATGATAACTTATGGTGAAGCTGAGGTGCGAAGAGCGCTTGAAGCTGGTGCCGTTCGAACACTTTTGATTTCAGAAAAGGTTGACCTTCTTCGCGTAACAGTTCAGTGCAGCGCATGCGGCTACGAGGAAAAACAAACCATCAAAACTCAAAAGCTGACGGAGTTTGAGCAGAGCTTGTCTGGAAAACCGTGCCCAAAATGTCAAGCGCCATCCTTAGCCATAGCCGACAAGCAGGACGTAATCGATGACTTGGCGCAACTAGCGGAACAGGCAAACAGTGACGTGGAGATAATTTCAACCGAGACAGAAGAAGGGCAAATGCTCAAGAACGCTTTCGGAGGAATAGCTGCCATCCTGAGGTTCAAAATGTAGAGAAGCTAGTTTGCGTTTGAATTTTAATTGCAGGCATTTTAGGCTTCATCTTGTTTTTGGATAAAGGGGCTAATTCCGAAAAACCCTTTAATAGTTCAAGGTCTCAATCGACAAGACGGAAAAGCTTGATCCTGAGGATGCAATGAGACATGCCAAAAAAGAAGAAAGGTTGGAAGGAAAGACAGAGCGAAAGGCAAAAAAAGCAGCAGGGCTCCCAAAAAGCCCATCAAAAGCAGAAAGAAAGAGAAACAAAAAGAAAGCCACGTCATTGGCCGATAGGCAAAATCCTTGTTGCAGTTTCCATAATTGTCCTAATAGTGGGAGTTTATGCAGTATGGCAATACACCATAAAGCCTTTCACAACAATTTACATTAGAGCTGATGGGTCAGTTGATCCTTCCGAGGCACCGATTTTGAATGTGGAAAACAGTTACTACACGTTCACAGGTGATATTTATGGTTCGCTCGTAATTGAGAAGGATAACATTGTTGTTGACGGAGCTAACTTCAGGCTTTCAGGGCAGGGTGGAACTAGTTCCAAAGGCGTGGATCTGAGTGAAAGAAGCAACGTGACAATAACAAACATGAGACTTAAAGACTTTGGCTATGGTGTCTATCTCTACTTAGCATCTAATAATGTTCTTTCTCAAAACGATTTAACAAGCAATAATTACGGCATCGGGCTTGACTCTTCTTCGGATAATACTGTAAGTGGAAACAACATAGAAAACAATCAGGATGGCATAAGTCTCACGTCTTCTTCAGATAACATCATTCATAAGAACAGCATAGCAAATAATCAGTATAGCTTGAGCCTAGCTTATTCCTCAGGCAACGTCATAAGTGAAAACGCCATAGCACACAGTGATGGAGCAATTGGTCTTTCTTATTCATCAAACAACAGCATAACAGAGAACAGCATAGCAAACAACCAGTACAGCATAAGCATTACCTATGAGTCTTCAAGTAACAGTATTAGCGGAAACAGCATAACAGATAGTGATGGAGCAGTTTTGCTTTCTTCATCGAATAACAACAACGTTTCTGGAAACCAGATGAATTACAATCAAGAGGGTATCAGGATAGATGTTTCTTCAGGAAACAGCGTTTCTGGAAACACCATAGCAAACGGTGAAGCAGCAATTACGCTTTATTCTTCGTCAGATAACCTCATAACGGAAAACGACGTGACAAGCAACCAGTATGGTATAGCGCTAACTTCTTCAGATAACAGTATATTCCATAACAGCTTTGTCAGCAACACTAACCAAGTCTTTTCATCAGATTCACGTAACACTTGGGATGATGGTTACCCTAGTGGCGGCAACTATTGGAGCGACTACCAAAACAGCTATCCTGACGCTGAGGAGCTAGACGACTCAGGGATATGGAACACACCATATGCTATCGACGATGATAACTCAGATAACTATCCGCTCATGAACCGCTAACTATTTGGCACCCAAAAGTTGTTCTGCTTCGCTTTTCCCAACGCCAGCTATAAGCAACCTCTTTTGTTTGGAAGTTAAGCCTGAAACGAGCTCAACTTTGGCGTGAAAAAGTTTTGAAAATTCCTTCACAAGTTCTTTGTTCACCTTGCCTTTAACAGGCTGCTCAGCGCAGAAAACCACGATTTCGCCGTCATCAACGGTTATTTTGAATTCAGGGGAGTTCGGTTTTACGAACACTTCGATTACTGAACCGTCTTTCGTGTCTTTTATGTTCATGCAGTTGCGCACTCGGTTTCAGCTTCAGCCATTTTTTCCTGTAAAGCCCAGCTGAACTTGTTTCGCAGGGTTTTGGGATAGAACTTTTCCAGGTCGAAATCCACTTTTCGAGCCCATTTCACGTACGCTGTAGGGTCTATGTACGACTTGAGCGATGTGCCCAGATTGTACTCTTTCGTGAGCTTTGTCAGTTCTATGTCAAGCTTTTTCTTTTCGATTCTGGTTTCGAGAGACGCGGTTTTTTTTCCTTCAGCCTTCTTCTGCTCCAACTGCGCTTCCATTTCCTTGAGCTTGTCTTCTTTTTTGGCTAACCGCTCCTCAAATTTAGCTGGAACCTTGCGCTTGTGATTAGCTACCTCAGCCACTTTCAAGTTAGCCATTTTCGCGTGGAACTTTTTCAGGTGAACTGGGTCTTCCTTTGTCACTGGACTCTTAGCTAACTCTTCCTTCACGGTTTTTGTGCATCGCCAAGTGCGGAAAACTTTGGCTGTTAACCCAGGCATTTTTTGGGAAAGAAACCTGGAAACCTTTTTTGAGTCAACGCCTTCAAAGAGGTGTTCATTGCTGTTTTCTGCGTAGTGCTTGATGTTTTTGATTACTGCTGGTGGAGCTTTCACGCTTTTTTCCCATCTGACGCAGTCTTTTCCTAAAAAGTCGAAGTGTAACGTGTCACCTTCGATTTTGATGTGCTCAGGTCTCAGCGTGATTGCGCCAACGGTGTCAGCTTCGTCTGGGTCTTTTTCGTCGCCAACCCTCATGTTAGGCTTGAGTATCAGCCAGCACACAGTGGCGACTTTTCTTTTCGTTTCGTCTTCGCCGTCAAGGTTCTTGATTATGTGCTGTTCAATCTCCGCTATGTGCTTGCCAAGTTCCTCTGCTTTCTTAAACTTCCCTTTTTCGCGGTTTTGCTTGATAAACGCTGAGTCGCTGAACCAGACGTACTTGATTTTTCCAGTAAGCTTGTCAGTCCACTTGGCCACGTACATCTTGTCGGGTTCCCATATGATGTCTTTCCAGTTTCCAGGTGGTCGTGGGCTGTCTGGAGAAAGGTTGAGAATTACGTCTTTCTCGGTGGGGCCTTCTTTCCATTTTCCCCTTCTTGGGTGGTCACCGCGACCAGCGAATAGGCAGGATGGTTCAGCGGTCCAGTTGGCTATCTCCAGTTTTTTGCCGTTCACCGTGGCGTAGCCGTATTTTTCTTTACGTTCCAAGCGTATGGCTTTGCGTTCCGCAGCCAGTTTCTTCTTTTCGTCTTTGCTCATGTTCTCCTTCTTCTGTTTTTCCGCATCCAAGTACTCTGTGACCTCGGAAAAATCGATTTTAGAATTTTGCTCGGTCTTTTTCAGGGCATCAAGCGAAAGATTCTCCTGTTTTAGTTGCTCCCAGAATTCTTGCATGAAGTTCTTTTCGAAAACTTCGTCTGGCGGCGAAAGAACGGATTGTTTTTTCCGTATCCACGCGATAGCCATCTGCTCGCTTTTCGGCTTCAGCTTTACGCTGTGCCCTTGAATCTTGATGCTGAAACCTTTGTAATCGTAAGATGGGACGTATATGCCTTTGTGCTTCAGGCTTTTCATCACTTGCTTCATTTGCTGATCCTCTCAGGACGCGGTGGTTTCCATCTCCATAGCTTTTTTACTTTTTCGTGTTTATACATTGAACTTTACTTTTCAGTCTTTTCCGTTGCTTAAAAACTTTAACAAGTAATTCAATTGTTAGCTTATAAGAAAGACGCGGATTTTCTGGAAGACCTTGCCTGCTGAAGTTTCTTGTAGAGCTGCTCCACGATTTTCCGTTCAACGTAGCCTTTGTGAGGGCGGAAACCACCTGAGAAGCCACCAGGGATGTGCAAGAGCTCATGGATCAGGGTTTTCTCTTTTTCTTCCTTAGACATTTTGTCGTAGATTTCCGAGATAACCTCAATCGTGTAGGAGGGTGGAATGTTGAGAACTCCCTGCCAGATTTTGCCTAAGCCGTGGATACGGGCGATTGTGCGTTTGGCTTTGGAGCCTTTGCTTCTGACGCAGAAAACGAATTGGGGTACAACATGGAAAAGATCCAGGTCGGAAGCGATTTCGTCTACTTGTTTTTTGATGTCTGGAGCAGGATAGTATTTTATCGGCATAATAGGTCAATGGGCTTTTCGAGTTAAAAAGGTTAAAGTCACACATTACATTAAAGCGCTTAATTGCGCTCGGAACAGTCTATAGCCCCCTTATATAAAGCAAAAAAGGTCTCTGATTGCTAGCGGCGCTTCACTAAGAGTGTTTCTCGTACCACTCCGCAGTTAGGACAGCAGTGTTCTTCGCTTTTTTCACATAAAATCATTCTCACAAATCGCTTCTCCTTCTTTAGGCATTCCAGACAATACGGTTCTTGGTTGTGAAGCTTGAAAACTTCCAGTGGTACCTCGGTCATTTCAAGCTCCTCCAAAACCTCAATAAGATCTAAGTTAGGGTCAACAAGCAAATCTTTAAGCAAATTCACGAATCTCTTGTCCAGTTTCTCTTCGGGGTCGTCTTTCTTCAGCTTCCCGTTAACAACGTTTTTCCATGGAGTTTTCCAGTCGTCCTCGCTCATCATTAAATCAAGCCACGGCAGGTTCCAGCCGTATCTCAATGGTTGAGTCCTCACCATCCTGAACCTTTCACCGCTACCGAAATTGAAGCTGACGACCATTCCCTTCTCTTTAAGAAAACGAAGCGCAGAACCAAGCATAGTTTCATCAACACTAGTTATGTTAACCAACTCTTCAAAACAACGTGGTTTAGTAACTAGGGCAGAGTAAATCCGCCTTATCGTGGCAGGAGACGGCTTTTCAAGGCTGGACATTATAATACCAACTGAAAGTACGTTTCTAATATTTTTAGCTGAAGAAACTCGGCTTCATGTTGCTGAAAAACTGAAAGCTTTAACTGAAAAATCTTTATCAAGTAGAAGAGAAACTCAGGTAGTAGCTGTTACCCTTAAAGCTGGCATTGACCAACTGGAGAACAGCTTGTGCCGGGGTAGCCTAGCCTGGCTTAGGGCGCCAGACTCATAATCTGGAGAGAAAAGGGACCAGACGCCCTGACCCAGAAGTCGCGGGCTCGAATCCCGCCCCCGGCACCACAACGCGCTTCCACGCTGCATAGCCGTTTCCAAGTTAGCTTAGGACTGCAAGTTTGAATTTGCACTCAGTTTTTCTGCGTTTTAGAAAGGCATAAATCGATTCATTTGTTTTAGTTCTGGCTGAGGAGGATAATTTTGGCTGAGGACAAAAAAGCCTTGATTAAAGAAGCCATTAGGCAGTTGCATGCTGGAGTGCCGCCGGAGCAAGTTAAAGAAAAGTTCAGACACGTTTTAGAGGGCACCGACTCATTAGAGATAGCTAAAATCGAGCAGGAACTCGCAAACGAAGGCATGAAACGAGAGGAAATGCGAAAGCTATGTGACGTGCACATGGCTATCTTCAAAGAGCAACTTGAAAAGCAGCAGCCCAACCTGCAACCAAGCCAACCCATCAGCATTCTCATGGAAGAACACAAGATCATGCTAAAGATGGCAGATCAACTGATGTCCATAGCGAACAAAGTGCTGAAAGTAAGTGACATGCGCTATGTCACCGAGGAAATCCATCAGGTCGAGCACTTAGCAGAGGACTTCACAGACTCGGAGAAACACTATCTGCGAGAAGAAAACGTTCTGTTCCCCTACCTTGAGAAGCACGGCATCACCGAGCCGCCAGCCGTAATGTGGATGGAACACAACGAAATAAGGGAGCTGAAAAAGAAACTGCCCACGCTCATAAAAGACTTGAACGAAGCAGGCTTCCAAAGCTTCAAAGACCAGCTATGGGAAACCGCCAAAGCCATAGGCAATCTGCTTCAAAATCACTTTTACAAAGAAAACAACGTCCTGTTCCCCGCAGCCATGAACGTAATCACCGAGCAAGAATGGGTGGACATCCGAAAAGAATTCGACGAAATCGGCTACTGTTGTTTCACGCCCCCCGAGCTAATCACGATAGTGCCAAAAACCGAAGTGGGTCAAGCTCCAAAGCAGGCACCAGAAGGCGTCTTGCAGTTCGAAACTGGAAATCTCACAAAAGAGCAACTTGAAAGCTTGTTAAACGCTCTTCCAGTTGACATCACCTTTATCGATGCAGACGACACGGTGCGGTATTTCAACAAGCCTGAAAAAAGGTTCTTCGTGAGAACTAAAGCTGTAATAGGGAGAAAAGTGCAGATGTGCCATCCACAAAAGAGCCTTGACGTTGTAACCGCGATTTTGGATTCCTTCAAGAGCGGCAAGAAGGATGTTGCTGAGTTCTGGATAAACCTAAACGATCGTTTGTTGCACATACGTTTCTTTGCTGTGCGAGACGCGGACGGAAAATACGTGGGAACGATGGAAGTGGTGCAGGACATAACCGAGATTAAAAGGATTGAAGGCGAAAGGCGCCTCTTAGACTGGGAAAAATAGGTGCTTTTTCCGCAACCCATTTCTCTATGACTTGAAACTCACAGAAGCGAGACTACGTCATCGGGTCTTTTGAACTGCAAAACGTAACAGACGCCTCAACAGCTTTAATGAACGCGCTCAGGATTTTGTAGGTTACTCCCCAAACTATGGCGTCTGCAAATATGTACGCAGGCACCTTTCCGAAACTGAACTCTGCTGTGCCCTTGCTCTGGACGACCTCTTCGTAAGGAACCCACATGAACGTTTCCAACTCTGCCTTGTTCAGTTTTAGCTTAGGCTCGTCCTCGAGAAGCATCACAAACGGAAGAATTTTGAAATCAGGCTTTGGCTCCGACCGCACAGCGTTTAGAACTCCTAGAAAGCGGCGCTGACTAAGCTCTACACCAGTCTCCTCCAACGTTTCCCGTATGACCGTGTCTTTCAGGCTTGTGTCTTTTGGCTCCCGTTTTCCTCCCGGGAGCGCCATCTGCCCCGACCACGGGTCTGAAGGGTTTTTGACTCGTTTCGCCAAAAGCACATCAAAATCGTTCCGTTTAGGTTTCAAAAGTAACGCTACAGCCGCATTTGCGCCTTGTTCGTCTGAAATGGGCTTCAGTGTTGCTGGTAGTTTTGCGATGGCTTCAGCGCTGACCAATTTAATTCCTCATCATGCTGAAAGGTGACGCTGTTCTATTTGAATTACTAATTTGCATAATAAAACATTTGCAGCATCCAATTTTCAATCGGCTGTGCTAAAACGATGAGTTCGTGCCCTTAGCTCTTTTTTGTTGCTACAAGCTTCAGGCTTTCAAGTGCGATTCCACTATACTGCATTTCGCTTATCTCTTTATCTTCTGAAAGAATCGCTACCTCAAAACCCGCCATTTCAATTTCACGCACATAATCATCTTTCAGCAGCGCACCAGCCACACAACTACAAAGCAGTTCTCTGTCATTTCTTTGTTCGTCACCGAGTTCTTTTAGAAGAACAATGTCGGAAACATACATCCTGCCGCCGTATCTTAAAACCCGATAAGCCTCATTGAAGACCTTAGCTTTGTCTGGAGCGAGATTTATCACGCAGTTGCTGATTACAACGTCAACTGACTCGCTTTCAACGGGCAGATTCTCGATGTCGCCCAGCCTGAACTCAACATTGGTGTACCCGTACCTTGCCGCAAGTGCTTTAGCTTTGTTAACCATCTCTTCTGTCATATCAACTCCAATGACCTGACCCGAGGAACCCACTTTCTTTGCGGCTAAAAAGCAGTCAAATCCTGCACCACTGCCTAGGTCAAGCACTACATCACCTTCTTTTATGTTTCCAAGTGCTGTGGGGTTGCCGCAACCCAATCCAAGATTAGCTTCAGGAACCACGTTTAGCTCCTCATCAGAATAGCCGATACCTTTCGAGATTTCCTGAACCGCATTATGGTCGCCGCAGCCGCAACTGCAACAAGAAGAGCTTTCTGCAGCTATTTTGGCGTAAGCTCGCCTCACAGTCTTTTTTACCTCTTCAGACTTCAAACTATTCACTCTCATTCTGGTGTATAGATAACAATATTTAAATATTTATATAAACAGTACCAGCAATCATTGGTGACATTTATGAGTCGCGATTGGAAGCAGTGGAGTCGAAGTGACATAATCTACGGCGTCGTCGCCCCAGTTCTTGTAGTCCTGCTCATCGTTGCAATTTCCCAGTTGGGCAGGCTCTTTGAAGGCGGATTCGGGGTCATCACTGGAATTACAATGGAGCTTCAGGAGCTAGTTGTAATAGTCGCGGTTCCCTTGACGCTTGGTTTGGTTTGGAACAGGTGGGCAGGTGGCGCTTCAGGCTTTCTGCTGGGCAGCATATACGCGTTGTATTGGGCTGACAGCTATCATTCCCCACTGGCTGGGAACATTCAGGGGTCAGGCACGGTACTTTTGGCATACATCTTGAGCGCAATGCTTATCGGTTACATGGCTGGAGCGTTGAATAAGCGCTCAGAGAACTTCCGCAGGATGCTAATTGCAGGCGTAACAGCTGGAACCATTGGCGGCGTGATACTTTTCGGGGTTTTCCAGATTTCGCCAGCGAACGTGGTAACTGGAACCGACGGCTTCTTGCTAACGGTGCTGTCTCGCGTGGCATGCGGCTTAATAGTGCCAGTGATAGCTAAGGTTTTCATGTGGTACGGCTCCTTCCAGAGCAAGCACTGAGAGAAAATAAAATGGAAAAGAAAAGCAACTGCCAATGTAGAAACGCTACTAAGCTTAGGCTTTCTGCAGTTTTTCAATTATCTTTTGTGTTTCCTCTTCTGATTGGTGCGTTATGGCACTGGCAGGGCAGATGTCTTCGCAACCTCTGCAAAACACTACACAACTGTTAGGGTTTTTTACGACTGTTTTCTTTTTTCCTTCTTTTTCTTCAAATGCGAAAGCTTTCATGTGGCAAAAGTCTACGCATTTTCCGCAGTTGATGCATTTTTCGTAGTCGATTGTTGGACCCCATGGTATCTTGTTTCGAGGCACACCGTGATATGTTTCCTGTTGCATTTTTCTGTCTCCGCTTTTTGATGGGTTGGTTCACCTGTATAGATAACAATATTTAAATATTTGCATATATTACTCTGGTTTATGCCTTCAAAATCAACCAGTCTGACGCGCCTCAGAGCCAAAATCTTCAACGCGCTTTCAGACACTGTTAGACTTGAGATAATAGAATTTTTGCGCGGCGGAGAGAAATGCGTGTGCGAAATCACGCCGCACCTGAAGCTGCCCCAACCAGCTGTCTCACGCCATCTGAAAATACTCAAGGACGCTGGCTTGGTCAAAAGAAGAAAAAAGGGCACTTGGCACATGTACTCGATAGCTAACCCTGAAGTTTGCGATGTGATTGACGCTTTAACTCCGGAATTGCTTGCCGCGCTCAAACAGAGAATAATCGAGCAAATCGCGTGACAGGCGTTCTAACTCTGAGGTGAGCAACATGGAGCAGACGTGTGAAGAGATTCAGTTAGGGATTTTTGAGAAGTACCTTGCTTTATGGGTTTTCTTGTGTATGGTGATTGGGCTTTTGCTCTCGCAGCTTGTTCCAGAGTTAAGCATCGCGATAAACGGTCTTCAGTTCGGTGGAATATCGATACCGATAGGCGTGTGCCTCTTTCTGATGATGTATCCCGCGCTCTTGAACCTGCAGTTCAGGGAACTGAAAAAGTTGGCGAAAAATCCAAAACCTATTATCCTGACACTGATATCGAATTGGGTTTGGGCGCCCTTAGTAACGGCTTTTCTGGCGTACTACTTCTTGGCGGGTCACGACCAGTTGATTGTTGCCTTGATACTGCTTGGTTCCAGCCCATGCACGGCTATGGTCTGTGTCTGGGGCGCCCTAGCCAACGGAAATCAAGAGCAGAACGTGGTCAACACAAGCCTGAACACGATAACGATTATGTTTCTGTACGCGCCCATTGTCACGCTGCTGACGGGTGTTCGGAACATTCAGATTGACCGTTTAGCTCTTGTCATGTCTGTACTGGTGTTCATTGGAATCCCACTGGTTTTAGGCATCATCTCAAAGAGAGCCCTTAAAGCCAGAAAAGGCGAGGTATGGTTCCAAGACACTTTCAGACCCGCCATAGGAAACGTTGCTGTAGCTGCTCTTTTGGCAACGTTGGTTGTCCTGTTCTCGCTGAATGGACAAGTGCTAATCCAGCATCCAGAAGAGATGGTGCTAGTTTCAATCCCGTTGCTGCTAGGCTTTTTCATAATCGTCGGTTTGAACTTGCTGGTTACACGGTTTGCGGGGCTCAGGTACAGGGAGGGCATAATCGCCGTGATAATTGGTTCTTCCAGCCATTTCGAGATTGCCATTGCCACCGCCGTCAGCATTTACGGTTTAGGCTCTCAAGCCGCGTTGGGAACTACAATGGGGCTGTTCTGGGAAGTCCCAGTAATGCTTAGTTTAGTGTATTTAGGCAAGAAACTTGGGAAAAGAGGATTTTGGAAGAGCACTTAGGTTGTCCAGTACGAAAACACATCTAGGTCCTTTCTTCCAAGCTCCTTTTTGAGGAAATCAATTACGTCTTGGTCTTCCAGAAAGCGTCCTTGCTTGTTTTCACGTATCGAAATCGCTGTCTCTCTAAGCGTGTTTCCTTTTGGAAAATCAACGTAAACGTAATACTTGTTTGGTGCAGGAAGAATCAATCTTAAGCATGTGGGCTCCTTTGTTTTGGACATAGCGTTCTGGTCGATGCTGTAAACAACTGCGGCTGGCTTGAGTTCAGCAGCTAAGCGTTTGAATTCCTTCCAACTCCTAAGCCTAACTACTTCGCTCAAAAGACCTCATCTGCAACAAGCTCATTTTTCTTTAACCGCTTCTTCCGAGGCACCTATAACTTTAGAAATTCGCTGTGTTTTGGAGCTGGTTTTTGGCTTCAAAAGGTCCTCAACTAGTTTGTTCAGTCTTTGGTATATGTGGCAGTTCTTTGAGTGGAAAATCAGTTTTCCAGTTTCCAACGAGAGGTCTCCGAGTCTGTTAATGTCTTTCACGAAGGCTTCGTTGAAAAGCTGCAGTCCCGCGATGTTGGCTGGCAATCCTGCGTACGCATCCCAAGACCTGAAATAGCATGTTAAGTGCATTTTTCCCTCAAGAATCTCGGTGTCAATCAGGCTCAAGCATGGCGGTTCATGCCTCCTGGCACCGAGGCTTTTTCGTATGTCTTCGGGTAACCTGATAACCATCGTAACTTGCCTGTCTCGCTGTTCTTGCACGTACCTTTTCACTGCTTCTTCTATCTGATTGATAGGATGGTTGAGTCTGCTGCCGTAGGTGTACGTTTCCTCATCCTGTTTCTCGCCACACCATAAGTACTCCAACGCGTAACCTTGGACGTATTTGATGCTGCAAGGCGCCTTATCGCTCACTAAAGGTCTAGTTTCTGGATGCGTAATCTCTATTGTTAAATTGAGCTTCTTGGTCTCAGTGACTTCCGAGCCGTAGCCCACCTGAAAAGCGTCACCCTCATTCCATATGCGACTTAACGCTTGGAACCAAGCATCTGGGCAATCAAACGCCGTGATTTTAACGTGTTTCATAGCACATTTCCTCCAGAACCATCCATCAAACAAAGCATCAAACTACTTTTGCCCTCTTCCCTCATATAAATTTGCATTTTTCCAAAACAAACGCATCTGCAAAAAGCCTGACTAATCTACAAAAATACACCAAAACTCAATCTATATAAAAGGGAGGGGGTAGCTCAACAGAGCAGTTAGACGCGTGATAGTTGAAAAGGACAAAAAATGGAAGAGCTTAGTAGGGCATTCCGCCCATACCCATGCCGCCCATTCCACCCATGCCTCCTGGAGGCATTCCTGGTGGCATTGGGGGTGCTTTTCCGCCGCCTTTGACGCTGATGAGGTCGTCGATTTTCAGGATCATGTTTGCTGCTTCGGTGGCTGATTTGATGACTTGCTGCTTCACACGCAGAGGTTCAAGCACCAGCAGGTCAAGCATGTTCTTGATTTTTCCTGTGGTGACTTCGATGCCGAAGTATTTGTGGTCTGATTTTTCATGCTCAGCTCTCAGGGCTACCATGATGTCGATAGGGTCTAAACCAGCGTTTTCAGCCAGTGTCAACGGAACAGCCTCGACGGCTTCTGCGTAAGCTTCAACAGCTAGTTGTTCGCGTCCGCCGACTTTGACAGCGTAGTTTCTCAGGTTCTTAGCTAATTCTGCTTCTGGTGCGCCGCCGCCCGCAACAATCTTTCCGTCTTCCACCGAGTTTCTGACCACGCATAAGCCGTCATGTAGCGAGCGTTCCGCCTCATCGATCACTTGGGAAGAGGCGCCTCTGATAACTATCGTCACTGCCTTCGGGTTCTTGCACTCGCGCACGTAGATGAGTTTGTCGTCGCCGATTTTAACCTCTTCAACCTTCTTGGCTTTTCCAAGAGCTTTAGCATTCAAGTCTTTAACGTTGGACAGTATTTCGCCGCCTGTGGCTCTGGTTAATTTTTCCATGTCGCTGCTGCTGACGCTTTTAACAGTCATTATACCCGCTTTCGCCAAAAAGTGCAGTGCCATGTCGTCTACGCCTTTCTCGCAGAAAACCACGTTGGCGCCAGATTTTTTGACTGCGTCAACCATTTCTTTAAGCATTCGTTCTTCCTCGTCTAAGAAGAGTTGCATTTGGTCAGGGGTTTCAATGTTGATTTTTGCGTCGAACTCTGGTTTTTCAATTTCCAGTTTTTCATTGAGCAAAGCTATTTTTGCGTTTTCAGTCAACTTCGGCATCTGTGAACTGGCAACTTCTTTGTCGATGACCATGCCTTTTACGAGTTCTGTTTCATCCAAGCTTTTGCCGTGTTTCTTAACGATTTTAATCAGGTCAATGTCAGCCTTGTATTTGCCGTTGATTTTCTCCGCTACCTGCTTAACCGCGTCAACTATAAGCTTGGCGAAGTGGTTTTCAGCCACGTTGATGGCTTTGCTGGACAAAGAAGTGATAGCTACTTCCCGCAGAGTCTTGTCATCGTTGATGCTCACGGGAATAGCGATTTTATCCAAAACTTCTTGAGCTTTATCGCTGGCTTTCTTGAAGCCTTCAATAATAACGGTTGGGTGCACATTTTGATCCAGCAGGCTTTCCGCCTTTGCAAGCAGTTCTCCGGCTAAAATCACTGCGGTTGTGGTTCCGTCGCCGACCTCGTTGTCTTGAGCCTTGGCTACTTCCACAAGCATTTTTGCCGCTGGATGCTGCACATCAAGCTCCTTCATTATAGTTGCGCCGTCGTTCGTTATGGCAACGTCGCCGAGAGTGGTGACTAGCATCTTGTCCATGCCGCAAGGGCCAAGTGTGGTCTTTACGGCTTCAGCCACTATCTTGGCAGCCATTATGTTGTTTTTTTGTGCTTCGCGACCTGTTGTTCTTCCTGTGCCTTCTCTTAATACTAAAACTGGAATGTTTCCTCCACCTGTAGACATTTTCTCACCAATTTTTCATTTATACAAGATTTTTGATTTCTACACGGAACAATTAAGCCTACGATATAAGTTTTTCTCAGTCTACTCTGCCTTGATGATATTGTATCCAGACGCTTTACGCAGCCTGTTCATAACCGCCAAGCCCAACCCCTCAGTGGGCACACCCTCAGCGATTATCACATCCACGCCTTCAGCGTCAAGCTCACGCAGCAAGCGGAACAGGTTTTGGGCAACCACCGCCAAGTTGAAGCGGCTGCCAAGAGACTTAACCACATCAGCCCTATAAGCCGCTAAGGTTTCGTCGGTAGCCAGAACTCCCACCTTCACCCCTTTGAGCCTGTAAGCCTCGGCTAGTTCTTTGACTTTGGTGATAACCGCTGAAATTCCGCCTTCCACGACAATCACCTGAGCGTTCGGAGCGTAATGCTTATGCTTCATACCAGGCGACCGCGTCTTTTCGATGGACAATTCTTTCTCGGCAACAACAAAAGGGTGAAGTTTCACATCGCCAAGAACTCGCCTCAACACTTCAAACGGCGTTCCTCCAGGACGAAGAATCAGCGGAGGGTCAACGCTCAAGTCTAGAACAGTTGACTCCACACCAATGCGCGTGGGACCACCATCCAAAATCGCGTCGATCCGCCCGTTAAGATCATCAAAAACGTGTTCGGCAGACGTTGGACTCGGCTTACCCGCGAGATTAGCGCTTGGAGCAGCAATGGGACAACGGCTTTCTCTGATCAACGCCAAAGCAACAGCGTGCTGAGGCATCCTCACGGCGATGGTTTCCAAACCTGCAACCGTCACGTCTGGAACAATCTCCGAACGCTTAAAAATCAAAGTTAACGGTCCAGGCCAAAACTTCCTCATCAGCCTATCAGCTTTCGGCGGAACCTGATCGGATAATCTGTAAACGTCGTCTACGTTTTCCACGTGAACAATGGGCGGGTTATCCATAGGCCGCTTTTTTGCCTCAAACAACGCTAAAACAGCTTTTTGGTTCAGCGCGTCTGCGCCTAAACCGTAAACTGTCTCTGTGGGAAACGCTACTAAGCCGCCTTCTCTGATGATGTCTGCTGCAACACGCACTTTTTCGATGTCTGGTTGTTGAGAATCAACCTTCAACACAACGGTCTGCTTCATTCTGGCTGCCTCATCCATACTGCGTGAGTGCACCCTTAAACGTAACGCTATTCTCCAGTTTCCCACACTCGTGAACCAAAAATCTCAGACGATATACTGACTCAAAACTTTTTTCATGCTCTTCGGCATGTCCTGCGCCGCAGCAATACTATTTAAAAGCGTAATTATCGCAGGTTGACAGCGAGCGATGTCCGTCAAGCTAACTAAACCTAACAGGTTGTCCTTGTCTACGACGAGCAACTTCTTTATTTTCCTCTCAAACATCAGCCGCACAGCCTTCTCCAAATTTGTGCCAGAAGCAACGACTTCCAAAGGGCTCGACATGACCTCTGTAACCTTGATCTTTTGAGCGTTCTTGGCTTCAACGATCACACGCTTCAAGAGGTCTCTTTCTGTGATTATGCCTATAGCCTTGCCTTTTCTGACGGCAATCAAGCAGCTTATCTCGTTTTGGTCCATAACGTCCGCAGCCTCTTTAACAGTTGCGTTCTCGTCTATAGTAAGGACCTCCGTGGTCATCACGTCCTCCACTTTCAGCGAAATTTCGCCTTTGCCTGCTTTTTCTTTCGGCACTTGAATCACCTGCTACTAAACTCTAATTCTAATATAATATATAAAAGATAATCGCGCCATGCGATGGCGAAATCAGCTGTTTTAGCTTTTGATTTTAAGCACAACCGAAGTTTCGACCTGTCGTTCAGGAATGTTCCAGTATTTTCGAAGAAGCCTGTCCTTTTCCTCTTTTGACACCAATTTGAAACCGTGCTTCTCGTAGAAACGAACAGCCCAGTGGGCAGCTTCCCACGTTCCCACCAGAACCTCGGTTGTTCCAGCTAAGCCCAGTAGATGTTTAAGCAGTTTTTCTCCTAATCCTCTTCTTTGACGTCTTGTCAGCACATACGCGTGCCTAATCAAAGTAACATGGTTAACCCGTTGGATTCCCATAACCGCCACCAAAACGTCGTCTTCTACCCAACCATAGAATTCTACTCCGCTTTCGATTTCTCCTCTAAGCTCTTCAGCTGACATGTACGGCTCGTTCCATCTGTCCCTTGGAATTACGCCTTTGTACGCCTCAGCGGCATCGTTCACAACATGCAGAATGGAATTGAATTCAGCAGGTGGCAGCTTGCTTATCATTTGTTCCATCCCCTTTAGAAGACCAAATGTTAGGCTAGGCGGAACCTACGTTGCTGCAGCCTCTTTTTCACTTTCTGCGCGAAGAACTTTTTCTATCAGGTGCATGAAAAACGCTTGTGCCTGCATTTCATTTAGACTATCCAGATAAACGGAAACCATGGCAATTTTTCCCTTTTTAGAGGCAACGTATTCGGCGAACATGCGCGCTGAAACCGCGCTTTTGTCGCCTAAAAGCACTGACGACGAGACTGGACCCAGCAGGTCCTTGGGTTTGGGAACGGCAATCGCCAAGGTTCCAAGCTTATCCTCTTTCTCGCTCAGCATGATAAGGCATGAGTTTTTGGTTTCAACATAAACGGCAAGGAACCTTGTGTCCTGCTCGAAAAGTTCTTCTTTTACGACTTTGGCGCGCTCCATTCTCTCTTGCTCCACTGCCTATTTATAGCATGATGAATTCACTATTTAGCGTTTTCAACAAAACGAGGCAACATGATGGATGAAAAACGAGCGTCCGCGGTCTTGGCGATACTGCGGCGAACCTTTACCCTGCCCAAGTGGACCGAAGCAAAACGTGAGCCGTTTGAAACGTTGATTGTGACGATTATTTCACAGAACACCGCGGACAGAAACACCGCCAGAGCCTTCGAACGCCTCTCGAACAGGTTCGAAATCAAGCCCGAAGTGCTGGCGAAAACGGAAACCAGCCAGATTGAAGAAAGCCTGAAAACCGCTGGTCTCTACAGGAACAAAGCCAAAACAATAAAACAGGTTTCAAGAATAATCCTCGAAAAATTTCACGGCTCTTTGCAACCTATATTGTCGCTGCCGCTTGAGGAAGCAAGAAAAACCCTTATTCAAATGCCAGGGATAGGACCGAAAACCGCGGATGTGGTCTTGCTCTTTTCCACAAGGCAACCCACGATTCCCGTGGATACGCACGTGAACCGCGTAACAAAACGGTTAGGGTTTGCGCCCGCAAACGGCGACTACGAAGCCGTACGCACAAGTCTCCAATCGCTTTACAATCCACCTGACTATTTAGCTGTTCACGTGCTGCTGATTGCACATGGAAGGAGATACTGCAAAGCTAGGCGACCATTATGCAAACAATGCCCCGTGAACATGCACTGCCCTTCAAGAGGACTATGGGATAAAGAATGACTAAGCTACCACAAGAAGTCAAAGAATATTTCCCTTACGCAAGCGTACGCCCTCACCAAGACCAATTCATAAAAACTATTTTCGACGCTGTTGAGGACAGGCGTTCCGTTCTCATCGAAGGCAGCAACGGCTTAGGAAAGACCATTTCAGCGATTTCCGCGTGCCTCCCAACTGCGGTCTTCAAAGATTTGAAGATACTGTACGTGGCTCGGACTCACAGGCAGCACGACCGTGTCATAGAAGAATTAAGAGCAGTTTTCAAGAAGCATCATGTTTCAGGCATCTCGCTTCGCGGGCGCAATCAGATGTGCCTCAACAATTTTGCATCTAAAAACGCTTTCGATGCTAAATCGCTCATGGAAGCTTGTGAACTTCTGAAAGCAAAAGGCAGATGCCCATACCACAAGACCCCAGAGATGCAAACGTACGAGTATCTTCAACTTCAACAGCAGATAGCCGCTCGCCCCTACAAGGCGTCTGAAATCCAAAAAGTCTGCAGAAGAAAAAGAGTGTGCCCTTACGAACTTGTAAAAGCCGCCCTCTCAGATGTCAAAGTCGTGGCGCTGAGCTACCTTTACGTCTTTGACCCTGTTATTCGAACAGCGTTTCTAAAGAACTTTGATTCTCACCTGCAGAAGACCATCCTAATCGTGGATGAAGCCCACAACCTGCCCGAAACAGCCATAGACATCTCAAGCAGCAGCCTATCCCTTTTCGTTATAAAACAAGCAGAGCTCGAAGCCAAGAAATACGAAAACAAAGAAATCGAGGCATTCGCCCACTTTTTCAGAAACGAAATCGAAAAACTGACAGAAAACATAAACAGAGAGCAAATGATCGCTCCTGAATCCATAATAGAAATCATACAAAAACAAGGTAGCATAGCTAACCCCCGAGGCTTCTTCGAGGAGCTGCATGAGGTTGGCAGTTCCATCAGGCGCAACTTGCTAGCGGAGGGAAAAACTCCGCGTTCGTACATTCACGGCATGAGCGAATTTCTGCTCCGCTGGCTGGACACTTTGGGCAACGACTCCTTCACAAACGTCGCAAGCAGGTACACCACACGAGAAAACGCGAAAACCGCCAAGCTGGAAATAGTTGCGCTTGATCCTTCAATAATAACCGCGCCAGTTTTTTCATTCACTTACTCCAACATAATCATGTCTGGTACTCTTCAACCCTTAGAAGCTTACGCGCGAATAACTCGGCTTCCAGAAAACACCGTGCAGTGTGTTGTACCCCCACCCTTTCCAAAAGAGCACATTCTCTCGCTCGTTTGTCTCGGCGTATCCACTGCCATGGAAAAAAGAACTCCCGTCATGTACCAGGCAATCATAGAGAGAATAAGCGAAGTCGTTTCAAACACTCCTGCAAACACGGGAATTTTCACCGCCTCGTTCGGCGTGTTAAACTCTCTAATAGCTGAAGGACTGGAACATGCCTTGGATAAGCGGCTTTTCCACGAGCGCAGAGGTATGAGTTCTAAAGCGAACGAAAAAATTGTGGCTGAGTTCAAAGCCTGCGGTAAAGGTGACGGCGCCGTGTTCCTCGGTGTTCAAGGTGGAAGAACTTCGGAAGGCGTGGACTTTCCAGGCGACCAGATGAACTCTGTGGTAATCGTAGGCGTGCCTTACGCGGAACCCACGCCGAGGGTGAAAGCGCAGATAAGCTATTACGAAACTTGTTTTCCCAAGCTGGGACGCGAATACGGTTACGTGCTTCCTGCCATGAAAAAGGCTTCCCAAGCCGCTGGCAGACCCGTGCGAACTCTGGAGGACTGGGGTGCCATCGTGTTCTTGGACTACCGTTTCGCCACCAGCTACTGCCGCAGTTTTCTACCCTCATGGATAAAAAACGAAATGAAAGTGCTGCCATCTGGCGACAATTTTTTGGCTCGGGAAATTCACCAGTTTTTCAAGCCTTAACCTACAGCGTTCAATCGTCTGCTTCAAGCGTTTTTCTACGCGGATACACATGCCCAGCGCGTCCAGCTATGCGTATGGCTGAAGCGATATCTCTGAGCCCTCGCCTATGCTTGTTATGGTTTAGAGCACGGTTTGTTCCCGCCTCACTTACCACTTGCAAAACCACTTGAGGCGGCAAGGCGCGGTCAAAGGCTTCTATGAGTTCCTTGTACGTTGGAATTCCGCTTCCGATTTTTATGGTGACCGCAGTTGAGGAGATATCAACGTTTTTTAGTGTATTTTCAGTTTTTTTCAGTACTTCTTGGATGCTGAAGCAGTTGGCTGTTTCGTTAACTTTTCCGTCAGCTATAACTGCCAACCCGAACACTTCGCCTGGGTCTATGCCGACGACAATTTTTTCGTAGGCTTCTTTTCCCTGAAGGATTTTCACCACTTCATTTATTAAGCTGCCTAGTTCCGTTTCGCTTTCGTAAACCAAAATTTTTTCATGGTTTATCCTGCGCTTCTCCTTCTCGGTAGTTATGACCGCCTTGACCTCTGTGGGCACTGGTTCACCCGGAACCAAGCTTATGAAGGGAAGTTTTCTCTCTTTCAACTTGTTCACTATCAAAAAGTAGGCTTTCCCCTGAACTGTGGCAACCGCAACCTTCGCCTTCATACAAGCATCCTATACGCGTCCGCGTTTAAAGGTTAGTGGCTCTAATTGACGTTTTTCTGGTGGGTACATATACATTATGGTATCTCTGAAAATGAATCCTTCTGTGCCGGGTCCTTCGTATTTTGAGGATGGATGAAAATAGGTTACAAATGCTTCTAAGCCATTGTAAGCGTTCCATAATTTGTATCCTGAGGGATATTGCATTTCTAGTATGTTGGGTTTGACGTCACCATAGCCTTCAAGTAGTATCGAGCCCGGGGGAAGGGTGTATTTCTGGGTGAGCGGTATTTCCATAGTCCAACCGCAAAACAGATGCTTTCCATGCAATTGTACTTGTATCTGATCTTTTTCAGCTAGTTGAAATTTTCCTTTGGGAAATAAACCTACCAATGCTTTACTTTGAAAAGCTAAGTGGTCAGGGTTGTCTGCAATAAAAACTATGGGAAGGTAACTGTGGCCACTGGGCGTCTCTTGTCCAACAAAAACCTGTAAAACATCTTCGGCTCCAAATCTGGAGTATTTTTCAAAGTTAATAAAGATAAAAAGAAGCTCAGGCAGATTCAACTTGCTTGGCGGGTGGATAATCGCGTGTCCAGTATGGCCGTAAGTTCTTGTTATACCTCCTGAAAATGCTGTGTTCGGGTTTCTCTGCGCTTTTATGTGTATATCAAAAATTTCTTTTTCAGTTAGTTTCTCTGAAAGTTTTTCCTCTTCAACTATAGCGGGAGCATCAATTCTCTTGAATGTTTGATGAGGAGTGGATTGAGTTTTCAAGGTTGATTTTTGGGTATTGGTTACCGATTCAAGTGTAGCTTTTGAAGGGGCTCTGGAGGTTTTCCAAAGGTGTTGCAGGATTTTTTCCATGTTTTCTACGTACTGATAATCATTTGTGTAGAAAGGATTCTGGAAATGTAGTGGAGTTTCTTTTTTATCTAAGGTTGCCTTGGATTGAAAAAGGTGTTTTCCATCAACAATTGTGGTTTTTAAATAACTTACAGGAGCATGTTTGACCTCGAAGTGCTGTGAAAGTTGATTTGCAGCTTCAAAGTTTTCACCAGTTATTGGCGCCATAATTTTTATCCCGATGCCTTTTCTGGCGCATTTTTTCAGTAATGGCAGTTTCTTTCTTAAGTCTATGAGGCCGTCAGTAGAAGTTAACTCTATGATTTCTTCCTCAGCTGAATTTAGGATTTCTTCGTATTTTTTGATAGCTGTCTCTGTATCATTGAATAGTTGTGTTTTGATTGTTTCGCCCTTTTTAACACCGTTTATTGTTTTTTCAATGTCTGTTGAGTTTCGCCATAATTCGTCGAAGACAGCCGTGAACGAGCGAATAAGTTCTTTACATGTTGTCCAGAGGCATGACTCATCTTCCTTCTGGGGTGTTATGAAGAATAGGAGTTCTTCGTTGTCTCTTATGACCATTCTCGGAGACAGTTTTAGACCTAACTCGGGGTTTCGTCCCTTCAGATTAACCCCAGTTTTCGGTGTCTTCTCCAGAAGCGCATTCATGGCATCTAGGTTCAATTCAGATAATTCGGTCAGAAAGCGAAATTGGATTTTGGATTTCAGGGGGTGATTGAAGGCTGTGTCTAGCAGTCCGTACTGGTCAGCGCGAATCAAGTTTGGAACGGTGGTCACTATCGACAGTTGTTTTGTGGTTTCCTGTATCATCTGCTGAATCTTGGAGTAAACGTATTTTCTGCCCTCAATTACTGTGAATTTTGCAGATTTGTCTTCCGCTTCCTTAATCACGATGGATTGCCAGTCTGAAAGAAAGTTGTCTTTGCTTCGCTGTATGCTTTTTGCTTCTTCCATCTTGGCTTTTGCGAACAAATCTAACGCTTTTTCAAATGGTACGGCAGAGAATCGAGCTGGATGCTCAAGAGTGGCATTAACTAAGCCTTTGCTCTGAAGACCCTTGAGTGACGGATAAAGCTGCTGCTTGGAAAGCCTCAAAGCCATAGCAACATCTTTTGCTTTTTGGGAGCCCTTCTTAGCAAGAAAAACGTAGACTCGAGCATCTATTTTTGCCAGACCCAGTTCTTCAAGTGTCTTAAGCACCTTTTCTTGACTCATCCAATCCCTTCTGATTACGAAAAAAAATGAGTAGTCAGTAATATTATTTGACTATCTATGAATTAACTTTTTCGTTTCATAGAAGAATAGCCTAAAAAAGATTTGGATTATGCAACTGGAGCTATGTTTGTTCCTGCCAGCTTATGGATCGCCAGCTAGCCAGAAGCCCTTTTTTGGTTTCTTTGATGGCTTTGGCTTGCTCCACTTTGATTGTGATGAGCAGTTCTACCACTTTTTCGAAGGCTACGGCTGAAAACAGCGCAGGGCGTTCATGGCTGGCGGTTACTATGCCTTTGTTTTTCAGGTTTTTCAGGCTTGGATACAGCTGCTGCTTGGTGACTTGCAGGGCGTTAGCTAACTCGCGTCCTTTTTTTGGGCCTTTCTTTGCGAGGTAAACGTAAACCTCCGCATCTATCCGTGAGAGCCCGAAAGCTTCAATGGTCTTCAGTACCCGTTCTAAGCTCAACGATTAAGCACCTTTGATTCGAACCTAATTCACTATTTAGAAGCAAAAAATGGGAAAAGGGAAGAAAGCTTGTTGTATCTGGTTTTGTTTGTTCCCAGTACCTGCCTACCAGAATGGCCAGCCCTTGATTAAGCCGAAGTGGCGTGCCACTAAACCCGTGGATTGTCCTTCCATTGCAGACCCATCGCCTTGCACATTCCTGAACATTTTAGTACCACTCAGTTGGTAATTGCCGAAATACTCCAAGTTGGTTATGTCCACCGCGGGATCTAGAATTAAGCCCGTTGCTTTCTCTTCTGCCCGCCCGTTCAGAGTTGGATGCCCAGGCAATTTTTTGAAGGTGAGTGTCTCTTGAATTATTATTAAACCATAGCCTGTCTGATAATTGAGTTCCAAATGGCTGGTATAATTGTAGTCGAAATCCTCAGGGTAAGTATATACTACGCCGTTTATTGTGACATCAGCCTGTACTACGCCTCCTTCAGTCATGTAGCTTTCCATTACGACAACTGGATAGTTGGTATCATCATAGAAGGTGGTTTCAGAAGCCATTACATTAAGAGTTAGTTTAAGGTCAAAGATTACATATTCTGGCTTAGGTTTTACAAAATGCCATGCTGAGACTGCTACAACGGATGATGTCAGTATTGCCAATATAGCTACTGTAGCCAGCATCAGCTTTTTCCTATTCATGCTCTATCACCTCCTTTCCTAGGATTCTCTAGCAGGATCGACGCGGTTTGTTTGGAACTTGTTCCTTATAGTTTCTAGTCAGTCCAAAAAATTGACTAAACTTAAAGTAAAAAACTCTAGTCACAGGGACCCAACATTAAGCAGTTCAACCTACCTTCCAATCTATATAAAGGGGGGCTATAGACTGTTCCAAGCACTAGAGTTCCAGAGCAAACGTTTAAGCGCAAAACAAATTATTACTTCCGCAGATTATACTCCTCGATGTGCGTTAGCGTGATAAAGAAGATCTTAACGGGTTGCAGCTGCATCGACAGCCACTTGGATGGCGGAATATCTCCTGAAAGCGTTACCCTGATTTATGGAGAACCAGAGACTGGAAAGACAACGCTGGCGATGCAGTGCGCCGTAAACTGCGCCATGCAAGGTTACAAGACATTGTTCGTGGACTGCGACAACACGTTCTCCGCTAAAAGGCTCTCTCAGGTAGCCTCAGGAAAATTTGAGGAAATCGCAGACCTCATAATCCTCATAAAACCAGCGAACTTCAAGGAGCAAACAGCCGTTATAGACCGCATCTCAGAGTACACCGCGAAAAACTTCGGATTAGTGGTGATCGACACCTTCAATTCCCTGTATCGGGCTAAGGTTGCAGAATCTTCTGGAAAAGCGTTTGGACCCAACCGCGAACTAAACAGGCAACTGGCTATTCTGGCGCAAACCGCAAAAACCCAAAAAACACCTGTAGTGATAACAAGCCAAGTGCGAAGCGTTTTTGACGAAACTTACGTCAGCGTTGCACCCGTAGCCACCAGAGTTTTAAAATTCTGGGCTGACACAATAATCGCCATGAAACCCACAGAAAACCCGCAGACAATAAAAGCCGTACTCGAAAAAACACGCAAAAAAACTCAAGAAGCAACCTGCTACCTAAGAATAGACGAAACAGGAATACGCGACAACCCGTTCCATCAGTGATGGTTGGTTACATGAACATCGTCACACTAATCGTTGAAGCAATGAAATTCATATTCCCCGCCTACTGCGCAAACGCCGCACCAGTGATTGCAGGTGGAGGAAAACCAATGGATTTCGGAAAAAACTTCTTAGATGGAAAACGAATTTTTGGAAAAAACAAAACTTTCAGAGGCTTCTTTTTCGGCTTAGCTGTCGGCATAGCCGTTGGAATGGTTGAGTGGATGCTTTTCGATTATCCTTTTCTCTTCAGTGTGCTTTCGCCCTTAGGAGCTCTCTTAGGCGATTTAACCGCAGCGTTTCTAAAAAGGCGATTAGGAATTGCTCCTGGCGGTTTGTTCCCAATTGTTGACCAGATTGACTTCGTTGTTGGCGCACTCGTGTTGTCGCTGCCTTTAGCCATACTGTACTGGGAATTAGCAGTCGCTGTTATCATAATCACTCCTCCCATTCACCTACTTACAAACTTCTTGGCGTACAAGTTGAAATTGAAAAAAAATCCTTGGTGAGGGGTCATCTGCCCAGCTTGATCAGAATGGCGTCTTCCAAGAATATGTACGCTAAAAGCAGCAGCGTCACGCCTATAACCAGCATCATATAAGCTTGTCTTGGCTTGTAGGCGTATTTCGTGCTTTGATAAACAGCCAGCAAACCAGCGAAGCCAATGGCGTAAAGCATTATCGCGATTATGGTGTCAGATATGAATTGCGACCCGAGCTCAGGATAAAGAAAAATGAAACCTCGACCTGTGTAAAACGCGGGAAGAGGTGATGATATAACCGTGTATAATCCTCCGCTGAAAAGAAAAATGGCATATGCGATTACAATCATGGAGATAACGACGGATGACGGTCTTGCGGTTGAAATTCTGCGGAACCATCGGCTCAGCGAAAACGATGTTTCGGATGCTCGTCTCTTAGCTCTCTTCGACACTTTTTGTTTCCTCACTGTTAATCAGGTAGTTAGCTACTTCTTTAGCCCATTCTCCTGTTAAAGGATTTTGCTCAATCTCCCTTAAATATCCTTTCCAAGAAATCCCTTGAGCCTTTCTCCAGAAACCATACTTCTCCACGATGTTCTCATAGGCTTTCAAGTGCAAAGTGCAGAAGCCGTTTTTGACGGGTTTTCGATGGCAGATTTTGCAGTTCAACGGTTCTTCTTCCTTGGTTGTTTGAAGGGTTAGGGTTGTGTACTGTTGTGTGATTTTTTGTCTATAGCCCCCTTATATATAGCTTCTACTGAGAGTTCACTCTAGAAGTGGAGCTTTCATGTTTCGTTTTTGTCGGGCATAGGGGATTAAAGCACAGCTTCCAAGAACGCTTGCCCTTCATCCAAACTCGCACGGTGGGCCAGCCGCATCCCCTGCAAGTCTTGCCTGAAGGCTTCACCGAACCTTTTTGAGGGAGTGGAAAGGCGGTTTTGCAGGTGCCTTCGAAATAGTTTGTGCAGCCAATGAAGCGTTTGCCCGTTTTTCTTGAACGTAAAATCACCAATTGTCCATTCTGGCAGGTTGGGCATGCGCCGACAATTCTTTCTTCTAGTCGTGCCTTCATTAATGCTTGGCTTAAGCGTTCGCCTATTACCTGTTCGTTTTCCTTTAGTTTCTCCGTCACAGGCTTCAGAATCTCAATCGTGTGCTGCAGTACGTTTTTTCTTGTTTCTCTTCCTTGTTGAATCTCATTCATTCTTTCTTCAAGATTTCTCGTTAACTCCAGTGACACAACGTTTGGACAGTACTTTTTCAGAACATCAATGACCTCAAAGCCAAGGTCGGTGACCACAATTCTTTCCGCGCGAACGTACTTCCTGTTGTGCAGTGTTTGTATGATTCCCGCGCGGGTCGCCTTGGTTCCTATCTCCTCCTTTTCCATCCTTCTGAGAAGACTGCTGGGATTGTACCTTGAGGGCGGCTTAGTGAAATTGTCCACCAAGACCACTTTTTTAACGCTAATTTTTTGTCCTTTTTCCATTGGCGGCACGAGCATTTCTTCCAATCGGACGTAGGGTTTGTAGAAACGAAGCCAGCCTTCCTCTAAGGTTCGGCTTCCATCAAGTTGGAACCTGTTTCCATTAATGCTAATAGTAACTTTTACGCTCTGTCGGATTGCGGGGTCGCCAAAAACCGCCATAAACCTTCTAACAACGAGGTTCCAAACGTTTTTTTCAGTGCTGTAAAGACTGCGTTCCGGCAAGTTTCCAGTGGGATAGATGGCAGGGTGCGCGGGGTCTTTCTTTTTTCCTTGGGTTGGCTTCAGCGCTGGTTTGGCGAGGAGTTCAGCGGCTTGCGCTTTAAACTCATGGATTCTTCCCAGCTTCTTTAGTATAGCTTTGTAACCGATTGCTGGCGGAAGTTTTTGACTGCTGGTTCGGGGATACGAGATTAACGCATCCAAGTACAGGCGTTGAGCGATGATTGAAGTTCGCATCGGTGTATATTTGAAAAGGTGGTAGGCTTCACTTTGAAGAGAGCCTAAATCAAAAGGCAAAGGAGGCATCTGCTGGAACTCTTTAATCTCTATTTTTTCTATTTCACCATCCTTACCTTTGCAGCTGTCAATTATCGCGTTTGCTTCTGCCTTAGTTTCGATGGCTTTTTTTTCGTACTCCGCTTCAAAAACCGAGCCGCCAATCTTGACTTTAGCCTTTATGCTCCAGTACGGCGTTGGCACAAAACACTTTATGCTTTTTTCTCGTGTTTCAAGAAAATTCAGTGTGGGTCCTTGCACTCTTCCAGTGCTGAGTGTGGCGTATTTGCCGCTGTAGTTCTTCGCTGCCATCGTCAAAGTTCTAGACAGGTTTATGCCGTACAACCAATCCACTTCATGCCGTGTTAGTCCAGCCTCAATGAGAGCAAAATCCAAGTGCGGCAGTAGTTCATTGAAGGATTTTTCCAGTTCCTCTTTTGTCAAAGTAGAGTATTTCATGCGTTGCGCCAATTTTTCCTTGCTGCCGCAAGCGTATTTTAGGATGGAGTAGCCGATTATGCTTCCTTCAATATCGTAGTCGCATGCATCAACGAATTTTTCTGCGTTTTCTGCTAGTTTTGAGATGACTTTAAGCCATGTGCGAATCTGCGCTGCTCCGCGTTCAGCCAAATAGCGTGGAACCCAACGAAAATCGAAAACTGGATAGCTCCTTTTTCCTCTCTTTTTGCTGGCAACTGTGTATAAATGCCCCCGAGCTGGAACGACAACTATGTCTTCGCTTCTTTTTGCCACGTAATAGGGAACGCCGTTCTCCAGCATCTTTTCGGGCTTTCCCTCAGCGTCCAAAGCCGAGGCTATCCTGCTTGCCGCATCGGGCTTTTCAGTTATGATTAAAGTGTACTTCCCCAACAGCCCACAAACCACACTTGAGAATGGAAATTCATCCTCAAAAAAGTTGCCGCTTGCCAATTCCCTGTTCTTTCTTCTGGAACAGAATTTCAGCTTAAAAATGTTTAATAATCCAATGCAGAGAAATGTTCTCGCGGGTTACTGTGGAAAAAGCTCAGGTGGTGGGTGAAATAGGTGCTTGAGGGGTTAGGCCTACTAGGCAACGTAATAATTCTTATTGCGGCATTGGCAGCCTTGACCAAAGCCAGTGACTTGACCATCACTCACTCCATAAACGTGGCAAGCGTAACGGGATTGGGAAAAACAACCGTAGGCTTTATCCTCGTTGCCTTTTCCACGTCCCTGCCGGAACTTTTTGTCGCCATTTTTTCGGTGTTAAATCCAGAAAACGTAGGTGTGTCAATAGGAAACGTCTTAGGTTCTAACATAGTTAACATTTGCTTAATACTCGGCGTGTGTTTTCTTCTGATATCCTTGAAGTATCCAGAGAAATCGCGGGTTTTGCCTAAAATGGCAAAAGCGGAGCTAGGGAGCCTTTATTTTGGTCTTTTCATAGCTTCGATTGTTCCGTTGGCTCTGATTTACATTGGATACGCAAGCAGGTTCATCGGCGTCATACTTTTAGCAATCCTCGTTTACTATATGTTCCAGCTTTCGAAGGCTAGAACTCCTGCCGAACAGTCATCTTCGGGAACCGAAAAGACCAAGCTCCGCAGATACGTAAGCCTTACCGTTTTTGGGGCTGTCGGAGTTGTTATCTGCGCTTACTTCATAGTTGAATCCGCGTCGTTCTTGGCTGCGAGTGTAGGCATACCGCCAGTCGTCATAGGTGCCACGGTTGTTGCTTTCGGGACAAGCGTACCCGAATTGTCGACGAGCCTCAATGCTGTTAAGAAGGGACACTTAGACTTGGCGTTAGGAAATATAATCGGAAGCTGCTTCATGAACATCACTTTAATTCTCGGAATAACATTGGTAGCCTCACCCCTGAGTATCGTCATGAGCGCCTTTTCCAACGTGGCTATCTTCTCGTTGATAACGAACCTTCTCTTGTGGTACTTCCTGTCAAACGAAAGAATAGGCAGGCGAGAAGGCACCGTTTTGCTTTTCCTGTACGCTTTATTCATAGCCACAAGTCTTGGTTGGATACAAATCGCCCAGACCACCTGAGTAGTTGTTTACAGGAAAAAACAGAGTTGCGAAAGTGCGGATTTAACAGTAAATCTTAACTTCTAATCATGTAGACAATATTAAGAGTTTAAACTTCGGGATGGTTTCACTTTGGACCCAGCTGTGGTAGCTTTCCTTGTTGCGGCAGTAATAATAGTGTTAGGTTTTTTGGGAGAAGAGTTTTTCAAACGAACAAGCATCCCCGACTCCATTCTTTTACTCTTGTTCGGAGTGCTTCTGGGTCCTATTTTTCAACTGTTCGCGCATGAACAGCTGCTAGCAATTACACCGTATTTCGCTGCCTTAGCCCTTATAATCATTCTATTTGACGGCGGATTAAACATGGACATACGCGAAGCTGTCAAGAACAGCCCAAGGGCGTTGGTGTTGGCTATCACTGGCTGGATTATAAACGTGTTGGTTACAGCCGCCCTCTGTAAAGTGCTGCTTGGATGGCGCCTTCTGAACGGCTTGCTACTAGGAAGCATAGTCGGCGGAGGCAGCTCAATTATAGTAATAGCTTTAATTAGAAAACTGAAAGTCACTGAAAAACTTGAAACCGTTCTCAGTCTTGAATCAATCTTGACTGACGTGCTGTGCACTGTGGGCGCGTTCACAGCGATTAACATTCTACTCCCCCCAGTAAGCGAAGGCGGCGAAGCCGCTGTCTCAGGCAGTATAAACTTGGGCTCTGCCTTGGGTTCTGTTGGCGTAGCATTTGGAGTGGGCATCCTTGTAGGATTAGGTTTCGGCGTTGCTTGGCTTGTTATTCTTGAAAAACTTAAGGGAAAACCCAACGCCTACATGCTGACCCTAGCTATGCTATTTCTAACCTTTGTAGTAGCTTCCAACCTAGGTGGAAACGGTGCCCTTTCAGCCTTGTTTTTTGGCTTGATAATTGGCAACTCGCGCCCTATCGCAAGATTGCTCAAATTCAGAACAACCGTCTCGATTGATAGCCACGTGCGTGATTTTCATTCTCAAATAAGCTTTCTTATTCGGTCTTTCTTTTTTGTTTTCACAGGGCTCTTGTTCAGCCTTTCATCTTTCACATCAGTTTTCATCGGCTTACTCTTATCCTTCACCTTTCTCGGAATCCGCTTTGTTGTGGTTAAAATGGCTGCCGTGAAATCTGAGCTGCATGAATATGAAACTTTGATGACTATAATGTTTCCACGCGGTTTGGCAGCAGCAGTGCTAGCTTCATTGCCCCTCACAGCCGGTGTGCCTGACTCTCAAGTTTTCCCAGAAATCGCTTTCATAGTGATTCTAACCACAATCATAATCACAACTGTTGGGGTAGCAGTTATTAAGAAACGTAAAAGCAGTTCCTCCTCAACTTATGGTTCCGCAAGTAGTCGGTTCTACTGAAAATGGTTTATAGCTGCGATCGGGTTAGTAACCAATAAATATGTCGCGGATGTTACTTTTGTTGTTTCGGGAGTGAAATGTGATGCCGCAACGTGTTATTTGTCAGGGATGCAAACACGTATTATACGAAGGCGCAGAGCTTAAGCCTCCTGATGAAATTCTACAGCAACATGATGGGAAATGCCCTAAATGCGGCAAGAAGCTGTCCTTGTTACCCATCGATGTCGAAGTAAAACCCATAAAATGAAATTTTATAGCCAGAAAAGTATGGAAAGGACTTCCAGCCCTTGGGTTATGTTGCATGGGGTAGAATCCGCCAAGTCTCGCAGCGATAATCGTTACTTTCGGAAAGCAATAAATAAACGACCATTGTGATGTAAACAATTATTAACCACAAAAACAAATAAAGGCTTCATTAACGTATGAAGAAATGGCTCATGTTGGGGGAAGGAGATACTGTCGAAGGAACGACTCGTCAACGGCCTTAAAGCTTTTGGAAGACTACGCATCCAAACAAGCCATGCGACAATAATCTGTTATTCAGCTTTACTTCTAATACTCTTCATTGCTTTTACAATTCGCGTTTTACCAATACGTTGGGAAATACCAACAGGCACCGTACGCCTTAACGAGTTTGACCCCTATTACCAATTCAGCCTGACAAGGTATATGGTGCAGAATGGTTTGTTCTCTCCGTATACGCCTACGCCTTGGATAAACACGCAACAATGGTATCCTGGTGGACTGAACATGGGGCAGTCGTTGCCCTCATTACCGATGACCGCTGCCGTACTTTACAGTATCATATCTTGGTTGGGCGTAAATGTTGATTTGATGGCGTTTTGCTCGCTCTTTCCCGTAATCTTTGGTACCTTATCTTGCTTGATAATCTACTTTGTCGGCAAAGACATGGGAGGAAAGGCGATTGGGTTATTCGCGGCGCTTTTTCTAGCGTTGGCACCATCTTTCCTTCAGAGAACAGCGCTTGGTTTCTTTGATACTGAAGTTTTAGGAATTGTAGGTCTTTTGTTATTCATCTTTATGTTTTTGAGAGCAATCGACGAAACTAAGTCTCTACGTTCATCATTTATTTACTCTATAAGCGCTGGTTTGACATTAGCCTATTTTATTGGGGCTTGGGGCGCAGCCTACTATCTGGTTGATTTGGCTGTACTTTTCGTTTTCATACTACTCTTGTTAAAGAGGTATAGCCAACGTCTGCTGCTTTCCTACAGCGTAACTTTTGGTTTGGGGCTTCTCATCGCCACAAAGATTCCATATATCTCAATGGGTTATCTAACTACGGGTCCAGTGTTACCAGTTGCAGGCGTGTTTATTTTGCTTTGTATTTCAGAGATTCTACGCCATAACATATCAGCTAGAACAAAAGTTTTGCTCACCGGCACATCGCTCACCGCTATAGTTGCAGGTTTCGTTGCAATGTGGCAACTTGGTTTCATGGAAAATATCGCGGGAAAGTTCGTTTCGGTGTTAGACCCGTTCCTTCGCTCAGCGGCTCCTCTACTAGAGTCGGTGGCTGAACATAGGATAACAGCTTGGGGAAACATTTACGTCGAACTCGGTTTAGGAATTCTCTTTTTCCTCGCAGGCTTATACTTCACATTGAGAAATCCCACTAACAGAAACATTTTCTTGTTGCTTTTTGGCGCAACCGCACTTTATTTCGCAGCTTCTATGGTGCGTTTGCTTGTCATCTTTGCACCAGCATTTAGCCTTCTGGTGGCTATGGGTATTCTTGGTGTGCTTAAGCCCTTTTTCACCTTGTTAAAGGAAGCACCACAAATCGCTCTGAAATCAAAGCGTAGAATAGCACGCGTAAGCAAAGAATACAGCGGCATTGCGATTTTTCTGGTGTTCATGCTTCTAGTTACGACCCTTGCTTTTACCCCTCAAAACGGCGGCGTGCCGAGGGTGTATGGTCAAGCATATGCGCCAATCACGATTAGCGCGGCTAGTCTTCCAGTAGTGCCTTCTGAACCAGCAGAGGAATGGCTGGACATGTTGAGCTGGACTCAGAATAACCTTCAGTCAACCACGGTCGTATGCGCTTGGTGGGATTACGGGTATTGGCTAAGCATACTTGGCAATGTTACAACTTTAGCCGATAACGCTACGGTAAATAGCACACAGATAGAGAACGTAGGTTTCATTTTTATGGCACCCGAACCCCAGTCACTGAAAATGTTAGAGCAGTACGACGCTAAATACATACTCGTCTTCACCACTCTCAACATAGTGCAATCAAGTGATGGACAGGGTTATGTAGTTAGTTTCAGTCGGTTCGGCGACGAAGCCAAGTGGAGTTGGATGGCAAGAATCTCAGGTCAAGCTCGCCAAAGGTTCATAGACACTGGTTTCATCAGTGCAGACGCAGCATGGAGTAACGAGACCTCTTTCGGAGCTGCTAACAACCAAACAGGCGCTTGGGAATGGAATGCTAAGGGAAAGGACTCGACAATATACAAGCTGATGAGCTACGCGAAGCAACGTTGGGGCGAAGTATCTGGGACCCCAAGTGGAGTACCAGTAGACGAGGCAGGCGTGCAACCTACTTACTTTAAGGAAGCCTATTTCGCCGGCGAGACCTTGTCTCCACTTGATGCATCTGTAAAATATGGTGGTCTCATACCGATAGTGGCGCTGTACGAGATTGACTGGGATGCATACTATAACGCGACAGGTCAACCGTAAGGAAGCGAAAGCTTGTTTCCCAAAGTCCCCGACCAGCACAAGACAGGCAAACCATTGGTTCCAAACGGGATAGGCGTAATATACGTTCTATTCACAACTGTTTATCTTTTTTTAATCTATTTTTCAGGTATAGCCACCGCTTCGAACGGTGTTTCCGCACCCTTAACCTTAGCGGTATGCATCTTATTCGGCGGGTTCATGGGGTTGCTGGATGACTGGATGGACTTGAAGTGGCGATACAAGGCGTTTATGCCCTTAATAGCCGCTTTGCCTCTCATATACCTCGCAAGAGTGGATGGGCTACGCACGTCAATATCCTTGCCGCTCGTAGGCATGATACAGTTCCATGAAGCGTACTATTTCATCATCATTCCATTAATAGTCATGGTTGTCACCAACACCGTAAACCAGTTAGGCGGATTGAACGGTTTAGAAACAGTCTGCCCAGCCATAATCCTAATCGGGCTAATGGCTTTGTCACAATCATATCTGATCCTGATGCTTGGACCCCTAATCCTCTGGCTTGCCCTCGCCGCTCTAAACTTCAACGGAAAGATTTTCGTCGGCAACTCAGGCTCCTTTGCCATAGGAATGACCATAGCCTCGTTTGCGGTAATCACGGACCTAAAATCCACCTTGCTAGTTTCGATTATTCCCTACATTTTCAATTCTGCTCTGATACTGTTGACTGTTTTCTTTACCAGAAAAAGAGCAACCGTTTCAGTTGAAGGAGGAAAATTTATGTCTGATCATAGGCGAAGCTTGGTTACGCTTCTAACTTACTATAAACCATTGACTGAACGCCGCGTAGTAGCCATAATCTCCTTGATCATTGCGATTTTCGTCTCAACTGCCGTACTCATGGAGCTACCCTGGCCATTTTTAACTTGACCGTTCTGACGGCTACAGGTTACACACAAAAAACGGGTTATGCCAAAAACCTCTCAAGCTTCGTCAACCCAATTATTTCGTCGAAGCTCAAGCCCAATGCATCCAGAACCTGTTCAAAAGTGGACTGCAAATAAGCGACGTACTTGTCCACGTCAACCTCGTTTTTTGTGGCTAACTCAACAGGCTTAACGTGAGGTTCTCTAATGGTTTTAACGAAACTAATTAGGTCGCCTCCTCTTATTTCAACTCCGCTTTTTTCCAGAATCTTGGCGGCTTTCACGTGTTGCGGCGTGGTTTTCGTGTAGCGGTGAAGGTCTTCGCCCAAAACCACATGAAACGCAAGGTCGTTGATGTTGTCCCATTCTCTTCTTTTCAACCGCATATAGCGGTCGCGGACTATGTTGGCGATATCCTTCTTCGCTTTTTCGAAGTCAGAGGGATTTTTAACCTGTGCAAGCCTATCTTTCATCTTGTTAAAAGCGTTTTTGATGAATATGGGAATGTGCTTTTTCTTGCCCGTTAACCCTTTAACGTCAACTGAACCGTCTTCCAACACGCCGAGGTAGTTCTTTTTGCGGCTACTGAAAACCGCGTACCTGTAAACCTTCTCCACATCTATGCCCATTTTCAGCTCCCGCTCAGTCCAACGGGTTATCTCTGCGATTTGTTCTTTGGAGGGGTTTTTAAGGAAGAGGCTGTCCGTGTCGCCGTAAAGCACTTGGATGCCCATTGCCTCAGCGTGGTTAAGTATCTGCGTTATGGAGTGCCTGCCGATGGCTGCTGTAGCTTCAGCCACTGGCGGACAGTACAGGTCAAAGCTGGCGGCTCCGAACACGCCGTAGCTGGCGTTCAAAATAACTTTCAACGCGCCTTGAGCAACGTTGTACCAGCTTCTCAAATCTTCAGGCAAGCTTTTGTCCTTGGCTTTCAGCTTGTACCATCGCACGCGCAGGTCTCTCAACGAGCCGATTAAGAGGCTTTCAAGGGCGCGTTTTCGGGTGCACACCCAGTTCGGAGTGTCAGGCACAATGTTCGTTTTGCATTCGGGGTGCGGACACAATATGGATTGGTAGCCGAGGTTCCAAACTTTCATTATCGACGGGTACAGGCTGGGAAAGTCCATTACTGCCACATTAAAGTGGACTCCAGGAACAGGTTCAACGACTATGGCGCCTTTGTATTTTTTGCCTTTTATGATGGCTGTTGTCGCGGTTTTGCCTTTCTTCGCCAGTATGTCCTCAGAGTTTGGAATCAGCATGTTTCTTTTTCTGTGCTCGCGGTGCATGAAGTTCCGTATCCACCGTGACACGCCCTGGCGGCTCACGTCTTCCATGGGCATGCTGCTGATTCTTGCGAGCACTAGGATCAGTTTCATGGCTAACTCGTCTTCGTAGCTGGTGAGCTTGTACGTTATTTCTGAGTCTCTGAGGCAGTACTTTGCGAGTTCCATGTAGTTAAGTTCCGCGAAGGTTTTTTCCAGTTGAATTTTCTCCATGCCGATGATGCCGCTGCCAACCTCGTCAAGCGTAATGTCGCGGTAACGGTTCTTGTAAGCGTAAATCTGGATTGCCCTGTTAAAGAAGAACTTGTACAAGTCAATGTGCACGCCATACTTCAACAGGCAAACGCGCCTGCCAACCTCTATCGGGATTTCATTTCTTCTTATGCCGAGGTCCAGCGCGCGATTATACAAATAGCGCAGGTCAAAGTCGTCGCCGTTATACGTCAAAATGAACGGGTAATCCCACAGCACCTCAAAAACGGCGCGAAGTAAGTCTGCTTCATCCTCGAAGTACTCCAGCTTCACATCTGAGGGTAGGCGTTCGTTTCCTTCCCTCATGCCTTCACGTTTCAGAAGCAGCACACGTTTCTGGTTGTCTGAGGTGTACACGGATACACATATGACGGCGTGCTCGGCTTTACGTGGGTCGGGCACTCTCGTGGATATGGGTGAGTAAACTTCTATATCGATGGCTGCTCTGCGAAACTTGGGTGCAGGATACTCCAGCAGCCTTGCCCAATCCTCCACAAATTGCAGTTCCTCAGCGGTTTCGTCTTTGAAAAGAGTTTTCAGCTGCGTGAGAGTGTTTTCGGTTTCTTCCAAAGTTACAGGGACAAGATTACCTTCTTTTACTTCGTAAATCATCCCTGGAAAAAGTTTCCTGTCGTAGATGTAGGATTGGTAATACTTGATTCTTGACTCCCACACTTTGATGTCTTCAGGCTGAACGGGCGTGTCCGAAACCTGGGGAAAGTCTTCTGGGATTATGTCTCTTATGGTGCCTTGGGGGCGCCCGCCAATGGCTAACGGGTCATCCGCCACGATTTTTGTCACTTTCACGTTTTTGTCGAGGAGGGCATCAAATTTTTCTTCGATTTCGAAGTGGTTAAAGCCTTCATGTTTCATGAGGCGGTTGATTTTCTCCAAGTCATACGGCGAAAGGTTTGTGAGGCAGTAAGGCTTGTGCCCCGTGTTGTCATACCAGAAGTAGATTTCGCCGCTTGTCGGCTCGTACAGTTTAATCAGCGCTCTTCTTGAGCGCCCGTCGTAGGTTGCGGAAACAAAAAACGAAGGCGGCAGGTTTTCAGGCGCCACTGGCGGGAAACTGCGGCGTTTCTTCTTTTCTTTTTTTTCAGTCTCGGGGATGGCTTCGGAGGTGGGAGGCACCTCTGCTTTTGGCTCCTCTTCTTTTGCAGGCTTCTTCTTCGCTGGTGAATATTCCAGTAAGCTCTTCTGCGCCATCCCGCTTCTCGCCCTCGGCTACTTCTATAGGTAGCGCAGACTAAAATCTTTACTGACCGTTCTCGGCACCTACCCCCTCCCTTATAAATACCCTGACGATAGTTCACTTTGCCACGCGGGATTTTTATTTGAGCCGCCGCATGATTTAGGCTGTGTGAAAACTTGTGCTGAAGGACGCTTGGACGGTTGCTATTGAAACCCTGAGCTGGATAGAGCTGCAGAAACTGAGCGAACGCTTGGCTTTGGCGCGGACGGTTAAGCAGCTGGGCGTACGCAACCCTAACGCTGTCCGATACGCTTATGGATTGGTTGTGGAAGCTGTCAGGCGGAAAAACCTGATAGACAAGTTTGTCAACAGCGTGCTGGAGCCTAAGGAGATTAGCGAGTTCAACATGGGCGTTCAAGCGTTCCTGAGGCTTTACGTTTACCAAACCCGAATCGCAAAACACTGGGCTGAAATCGACCTGAAAGAAGCAGAACGCATAGCCAAGCTGGGCAGAGCGATTTTAGGCTGGAAAACCCTCAGGGAAGTTGAGTCTGTCCTTGGTTTTCTGCTCACACGCCAGCTAGACCCCATTTTAAAGGCGGCAGGCGACGAGGAAAGGATAGGTCTCCAAACATTCCATCCCACGTGGTTCGTCAAGTACTGCTTTGACCTTCTCGGTCGAAGTGAAGCCATAGCCTTCCTAGAAGCAAACGTGAATCCGCCGCCCGCCTGCATCAGAGTGAACACGCTTAAGGCGTCTGAAGAGGCGATTCTTGAAAAACTCGTTGCGGAAGGCGTGCAACTGGAAAAAATTGAACCGTTAAAACATGCTTACAAGGTCTTGGGCGCAAAACAGCCTTTAACTGGTACAGCGAGCTTCAGCGAAGGGTTATTCTCCATTCAAGACAAGGCGAGCTGTTTCGCCGCAGAGGTCGCCGACCCGAAACCCGAGATGACGGTTTTAGATGTTTGCGCGGCTCCTGGAGCCAAAACTACGTACTTGGCGCAGCTTATGCGGAATCGAGGCGGCATTTGCTCAGTGGATTATTCTGTGCGGAGGATGCAGGCGTGGAGAAGAGAAGTGTCGCGTATGGGCGTGAAAATAGCGGATCCCGTCATCGCGGACGCGTGTGTTTCCCTGCCTTTCGCGGTGGAAGAAGACTTGGTAGTTTTGGACCCGCCGTGTACGAGCACAGGCGTTTTTGGCAAACAGCCGTCAGCCAAGTGGCGACTTACCCCACGGTCGATTGACAAGATGGCTGAAATTCAGTGGCGGATGATTAACAACTGCGCCGAGAAAGTGAAAGCTGGCGGCGTTTTAACCTACTCCACCTGCAGCATCACGGTTGAAGAGAACGAGATGATAATCGAGCGGTTCCTGAAGCAGAGTCCAGATTTCATGTTAGAGGAGATAACGCCAAAGATAGGCTTGCCAGCGTTGAGAGGGCTGGACAAGTGCCAGAGACTTTATCCGCACCTTCACGAGAGCAACGGCTTCTTCATCGCAAAACTGCGAAAACAAGAGAAAACGGCAAATTAGCAGAAAGTGTGGCTCTGTATTAATGTCTGCGTTTCTTGAAGTAGAGCAGCAGACCTATGCCGATGATGGCGGTTGACGCTCCAGAAGCTGTTGCTACAAATGCGGTTGGGAAAGGCTCTGGCTTTGCTACAGTGAAAGTGACTGTTTCTGAAGCTCCAACGTTTCCAGCATTGTCAGTTGCGTAAACCTTTACGTTGTGCACTCCATCAGACAAGCCAGTCAACGTCGTGTTTCCAGTAATGGTCACATTTGCTTGCCCATCTAAGCGGTAGGTGACCTGCGAGATTGGCTCATTTGTTGTAATGGTCAATGGAACGTCCGATGTGGCGAACGTTTTGTTTTCCACTGAAAGCGAAAAGATGCTTGGAGCAGTATTGTCGATGGTGAATTTGACTGCAGAAGCGCCAGTTATCTTGTAACCTACAAAGTATGTTGTGTAATAGATGCCATCAATTTCATTGTGACTGTCATAAGCAAATCCCGTTGCAACCGCATAGACGTCTATCCAGTGTGGACCTTCAGGTACGTCTGTCATGTTTATTGAAAACGTAGAAGGCCAAGTGTAATTGTTCTTGACAAAGAGTGCTAAGAGGTCAACGTCAGTTCTGTCTTTCTGCCAACTCGCTGCGTAATATACTTCACGTATACCAAGAGAAATATTATTCGAATTTTCTATGGTGGCGGTGAAATTCAATAGAAAACTGTTTGATGGGAAAGATGTATTGTTTGCTGGACTATCGATTGAGACTACAGGCGGATTAGTGCCATCAGGGGGAGGAATTGTTCCTTCCATCTTCCTATTTCGGATATATGGGTTAGCGTGTCCTAGGCTGACGAAGTGTGTTAGAACGATCGCCGCAAGAAATAGTGAAATGGAAACTGCTGTTAATAGCGTCTTGTTTTCCAAAGGCAATCCCTGCATAATATTGAATTTTTCCGTGGTAAAAGCGTTTTTGTCAAGTTTTCTTGACCAAACAGGCAAACGCGTTAGTCAAGTTTTCTTGACTAAGAACCTGAAGTTCACTAAGCGCTTTAATCTATATTTTATACGGTATAAACGTAGTTTTTAATCGCACGTTTAAATAACGCGGGCAGGACATTTTACGTGAGGTAAACAAGAGTGAAAAATGATAAGGATAAAGCAGCGACAGAATGGCTTAACAGCCTTAAGAAATCAACAAAAAGCAGCTACAAGACGTTTTGGAAGCATTTTCGAGAATTCACCGAAATGACAGGCGACCAGATAATCGCTGAACGCAAAGCGGATAAGGAGCATAAATGGGCGCGGAAAGTGATGGAATTCAAGCAGTGGCTATTGGATGAAAAACACTTAGCGTCCTACACTGCTACAACCGCTGCTATGGCAATACGCGGGTTCTTCAGTTTTCATTACTTAAAACTGGAATACCGCAGAAGCGAAAGCAAGAGGTTGTCGGAAAAAACGCGAAAAACCGAAGACTACCTGTTCAGCGTGGAAGATTTGAAGCGCATGGCTGACGTCGCCAATCTGTCAGAAAAATACGTTTTAGTAGCGGGTAAAAGCATCGGCTTGAGAGCAGGCGATTTCCTGCGCTTGACAAGAGGCGACGTGGAGCCTTATATTGACCGTGCAGTGCCGATCAGCATAGGCGTGATTGGAACAGGCAAAGAAAAAGTGCCTGCGTACCCGTTCATTGACAGCGACGCGCAGCCGATCATAAAGCTGATGCTTCAACGAATGAACAGGAAAGGACGCACAAAACCAACGGACAGGATTCTAACGTACAAGTGGGAGAAGGAGCTAAGTCAAACACTCAAACGGTTAGCGAAAAGAGCAGGGTTGAAAGTCGGCAACAAACGCGTACGCTTTCATTGTCTGCGCAAGTTTCTGACGGATCGTTTAAGCGACGTTATGAGTGAGTCAAAATGGAAGCAGATTGTAGGCAAAACGATAGATGAAAAAGCGTATGTCAGCGTTAATCAACTGCGGGAAGATTACACACGCGCTATGGAAGCAACAACCTTCACCAAGACAGTCGGCGAGAACGAGATCGAGTTGAGGGCAGCGCAAAAAGCGTTGGAAATGCAACTGAACCTATTACAGAGCATACCTGAACACGTTAAGGAAACCCTCAGAAAGAAAATCAGAGCAGTCAAGAAAATGAAAGATTGGCAGCCTGTAGAAAAAGAAGTAACCAAACAAATCAAAGAAATGCAAAACAACAACGGTTGTGTGGACGGTGAACATTGCCAGCGCATAGTCAGCGAAGCAGATTTAGGCGGATTGTTAGCTCAAGGCTGGAAAGTAGCAGCAGTTCTCCCAAGTGGCAAAATCGTTGTAAGCAACGACTAAGAACGTATTTTTTTTTCTCGGTTGTTTAACGATTCTGGCAGTCGGGTTCGAGATAGAAGAACTTTTTTAATAAGAATTAAAAGAAATATATTCGATTCAAATGTCCGACAAGTTGGTAGAACGAATTAAAAAGGACATGGAGAAACACGGTTTTCCACTTGAAATAAGAATTTCGCACATTCTTCAAAATAATGGATGGAATGTCACCAGCAGATATTCTTTTCTGGATAAGGAAACTAAGAAAACAAGAGAAGTAGATTGTCTGGCAGTAAAAGGCGTTTTATGGGATTATATACCCGCTAAACTTGACACAAAAGAAGACCTCCGTTATTTTGCAGAGAATAACTTTAATGGTTTACGATTAATCGTTGAATGCAAAAGAAGCTCTAAGCCTTGGGTATTTTACACCACGAAGTACGATAATCTTTCTTCTTTCTTCACCAAGTTCCTTGGCGATAATCCCATGAAAATGCCCGCAAAGAGTGAACAAGATAAACTTTCAAACCTAAACTTTGTTAAGAGTTTGCATCAATATTCCATCAAAACAGGTCTTGCAACAAACTACTTTGAACCGTTTACCAAAGGAGAAGGCAATCAAATCTTTGACGCAACAATGAAAGTGGTAAAAGCTTTGAGTTATGACAGGAATAAAATGAAGTCCTTTTGTGATACGTGGAAAATATCTCCATACTATCTTGCCTACTATCCTGTGATTGTTTTTGAAGGCAATTTATACCAATGCACTGTTGAGAAAGAAGAAGAGAATTTCTCTCGCATAAGTTATTTGCAATTAAACTGCGACTATCTTGGCGAAACCTATCGCATCGATGTAGTTTCAAGTCACTTCTTTCCAGAGTTTTTGAAGCATCTCGATACTGAACTGGAATATTTGAGAAAGCTCTGCAAAGGAAAAAGACAACCGACTGCGACTTAACCATGCTGTAACGCGCGACGTGCAGAAACACCTGTCGCTGCCATCGTAAAACAATGCCTGCCATTATCTTCGCATGGGAAACGCGTCGTAAAAATCTTAAAAAATTTTTTGTAATAACCTCTGGCAAGTCGTTCGTTCCGCGCTGGGTTTGTACTCTTCTGCAAGTCCATCCGAAAACTGTTCTCGCCATCAGAAAACAATGGTTGCCATTATCCACAGCATAACGTCTTTTCCAGAACGCAACTTCACGTTTAAGGAAAAAAACTTATAAGCGTGTATAGGCAATACATGTTTAAGAAGGAATAAGTAATGTCCAAAGAAACGAAACCTGCGGTTAGAGCCTCAAGAATAGCTCGACCGACTGTTCCAATCGATGGAATCAACAATGCGGTTCGCGCTCTTTATGCGTTCAAAAGGTCAGCTACTTATAAGGAACTATCAAAACCAGCTGGTGTATCCGATGTCTATATGAGCAAGTCACTGAGTTCTTCGCGACAAATAGGGTTAACGGAACTAAGTGGACAACGTGGCTCTTACGAACTCACAAAAATCGGCGAAAAATATGCAATGTTCTTGACGGCAGGCAAAGAAACAGAAGCAAAAAACTTGCTGAAAAAGGTCATCGTAGAAAATCCTTGGTGGAGCGAGATTATCAATTTTCTGAAGGTGAATCAAGGGAAGCAAAGAGACGTCATAGACCTAATTCTTGACATTGAATCCAAATCTGGTAAGAAATGGTCTAATCGCATGAGAGGCGACTTAGGCAACGCGATGAGCTCAATTCTATCCTATGCTGGGCTGGTTGATTCAAAGGGAAACAAAATATCTCCCAAAATCGAAGTTGGCGAAGAAGAAAAGGAAAAACAAGAGACAGGCGAAGAGCCTGAAAATGAACCTGAAATCCCAGAAGGTGCCGAACCAAAGCAACCCAAGGTTGCTGGGGAATATGCAGAATTGCGGATACCCGATTCTTTTGTGCTGCACGTTCAAAGAAATCTTCAAGCAATAGATTTTCTTGAAAAACAGGTCAAAGCAGATAGCTTCGTTGCAAATTGGCTCAAGCTGGTAAAGGAAAAAATGAACGCGTAAAAACGTCGGTAAAGTGATGGAGTGCCCAATCGGAAACTTTGACTTGAGTCCACGTCGGTGGCATCCAGACTCAAATCGAAGCTAACCGTGCTCCATCGCGCCGACAACAATATGTTATAGTCTTAACCACAAACAAAAAGGTTTTGCTGTTAGTTTGAGATTTCGTTGTTTCAACTGAACAGTTATTCCTTCAGCTTGTAAACGTACTGCTTCCGCTTTCCCGTGTTTGACTTCTTGCTGATAACTACCTTGCCGTCCTTCTCCAACCGTTTCATTGCCCTGCGGATTTTTCCGCGTCCGCTTGCCTTATCTAAGGATAACTTGTCCCTTAACTGCGTGGACGTAAACTCCGTTATGCCGTTTTGCTTCAAAGTTTTTATTACCTTTAAAATCCTGTCTTCTAACGTTTCCTTTTTTGGTTCAGCTTTCGGTTTCTCAGCTTTTTTCCCTTCTTTCCAAATCTGCTCTGCTTCTTTTTCGTTCTTGCAGCCGAATTCTTTTTTGATTTGATCGCGCCTGAACCAGTGCTCGCGGTCGTTGATTGTGAAAGCTCTCACTTCCGCTTTATCGTTCTTACCCATTGTTTCACCTCCCTGCGTGATCGCAGGAAAATATGCCTTTTATCGTATTTAGGGTTAGCGTCTTGCCTCTTTTCGCTAAAGGCGTTTAAAAAACGTTCCGTTGCCAAAACCGTATATAAGGTGAGCGAGAAAAATTGATTGCGTCTGTTTCCGTTCGCAGTAAGGCGACAGGCGACGCAACAAAAAGGAGAATGAAAATGCGAAAGCTTAAGCTGCTGAAGCGCAGCGTTCCGTTATGGGCTGTTTTGTTGATCTGCGCTGTCGCTGCTTCTTCCGTGATAGCTGCTATTGTGGCATATAGACAGGTTTCCATGAGCATGGAAGTTAAAGCACGTAACGACATTGAACTTTACCAACCCGACCACACAACCGTCTTAACGTCGATTGATTTAGGAACATTTTATCGTGAAGACAGCAAAACGTTTCCGTCTGACGCTCCGACCAGCTACTTTTTCATTGATAACATCGGGGAAGCTAACATCTGGGTTAGCTGGAGCAAACAAGGATTTCCCAGCGGAGTCAACGTGATAATGATGGTTGACTGGGGCGCGGGGTTTCAACAGGTCAACGAAAACAGCATAATCCAACAGCCGTTATACACGGACGGTAACGACAATTTCAAGTGGTATTTCACGGTCACAGCAACAGACACCGCAGAATTCGGCGCGTTCACACCTACCTTAACCTGGAACGCTTACGACAGCGCAAGCGGTTAAGGGGAAATATAGCCATGACGCGACGTAAACTCCCCCTCTTTTTCTCTGTTCCCGTTGTCGTTTTTCTGTGGATGATAGGTTGGAGTTTGATTTGGATAGCCACGCAAAGAAGAACGGTTAGAAAAGGGAGGTGAATGAAACGAAACGAATAGTAGTCGGCAGAATAACCGTAACGAAAGATGGCGTTGAGATTGACAGCTCAACCGTTCTATGTCTAACTCGGTTTGAAGAAGAATTGATCGGCGACAGTTTAGAGGCGCTTGGCTATCAAAAGCTGGACAGAGAGCAGTTGATTAAGGAGTTAGCGAAACACTCGGACAAGCCGCTGTACCTTGCACGCTCGGAATAGCCTTTTTGAACAAAGTATGCGTTTCGTTCCTAAAGTCAAAGACAAACCTAAGATTAGCGCGAGTTCAGCTTCAAACAATGTCTTAAAGGTAAAGTTCCACAAATCATAAAGACCCTTCGCGGTCTTCAACTCAACGAGTTTTTGCATATAGGTTCTTACGATTTCACCTGAAGAACCTGCTGCAACGTTGAGAGATGCACCTGCCGTGACCGTCATCTGCTTGCTGCCGTCTGGCATGTGAATTATGGTTACATGCGAAGGTGTTTGTTCCTGTAATTTTTTCTGTTCTTCTATTCTTTCTTGTTCTTCCATTATTAGTCGTTGCGTGTCTTTAATCGGTTGGGTCAACGCATCTGAAAGTGATTTGGTAACAAAACTGCCTGAGACACTAACAAGTAAAGAGATTATAAAAAGGCAAACAAGTGTCTTACGGTTTTTGGCAATCATTTTTTACGGTTAAATTAAGTGTTATCGTGAGATTTAACTTTTTTCTACGCTCAGATTATGATTTAGCAGAAGATTTGCGAAGTGGTTTAGCTGGGATGAAACGCTGGCTTTTCCCTTTACCCTTTACAAGATGACCTAATTTAACTGTCGTTCCTTTGTCACTCATCTCAAATCGGGTGACTTCTTTGATTTTTTCATTTTTCTCTCCTTCAAGTTTAACAAATGCATCTTCGTTGTATTCGAAAACAGGTGTTAATCTGTTGTTTCGAACATGCACGGTTCCTTCAATCACGTCTTGTTTTACCAAAAAAATCAAATGTTTGGATAGGGTTGAAGGGGATAATCCTGTTATTTGCTTGAGTTCCTTTCTTGTTCTCTGGTGTTTATTGTTTTTTTCATCGTAAAAAGCATGTGTGATTTCTTCCATGGTGTCTAACCCTATTTTCTGTTTTTTGGTAAGTTTACCTTTAATTTCATAGCCAAAATGCATAACAAACGCGACATGTCGAATTATATTCGCGATATATTAATGCGAATTCACACGTTTAAACGTTTATCATAAAAAAACGTGATGCGAATGGAACTTCCAAGATTAAAATGTGGTTTTTGCGGGCATGAATGGACACCGCGCATCTCTAACCCGCAAAAGTGCCCTAAATGCGGCAAGAGGCTCAAGAAGGTGAAGGAAAAATGACGGTGACAACGAAACAAACACCAAAACCGCCCTGTCCAAGATGTGGACGGGAATTGGGACTCAGTAGTGGAAAGAAACCGTACTTCTTCTGCTCTCACTGTGGCTGGGAAGGGAAGAAGCTGAAAACTTATCGGTTTTTCGGCGCTATCAGCAACAACGTCACTTCGGTTGTCACGTACAAGGGCAAGGAGTTAACCGACCCGCACATGCCTTGCCCGAAATGCGGCGGCGAAATTGACCTCGACAACCAAATAGATTTAGAGGGTGGCAAGAGCCTTGCAGTCGTAGTAATTGGAATGCAGGATTACGCCAAATTGTTGACTGAACGGAACGAACTACACGAAAAACGCGACAAAACCAACCTTTACGACTATTGGCGATTGCTTGACATAAACGCGCGAAAAATCGAGCGATTAGAGGCAAACGGGATGAACAGAAGCTCGCACACGCAGGATGTAAAAATCGCCTGTCCACACTGCTATGTTCCGCTTGGGTATGTCACCATCAACCTGAAACTTACCGTGCCCGACGTGGAGGTTAAGCGTCTTACCTGGGAAGAGTCTTACGCCAACCTCGGGAATCTACCAAAGGAAATCGCAGCGTTAGTCGCACACAAGTTGGGTTTTCAAAGTTGGGACGCACTAAAGCGATACACTGACAATCCCGATTTGCCGAAGCTAATGGAAATGGTTGAACAGTTTAAGTCGAAGTTTTCAGAGCTTAACATTGACAGTGACCTTACCTACAAATTCGCTACACAACTCGACTCGTTAGTTTCTGAACTGCCTAAGATGATTCGAGAGCGAAAGCACAGGGTTGTAGAAGAAATAATAGATTTAGCGGAAGTAGACGCTGCCACTCACGCGCGATAAACGAAGGTGACCGTGTTTGTTCAGTGAAAGCCGCGAGAGAGAGCTGGACGCCATTCACGCCATAGCAGCGGGGAAAAAACAGGTGTGGCACTGTCAAAAGTGTGGAAGACCGTTCACTCCCAAAAACGGAGGCGACGCCGTAGCGCTTTGCCCAACCTGTGAAACGCAGCAATCGAAAAAGAAGCCACGTCGATGGTGGGTAACGGATAAGACAGGAACAGTGGAGGTGAAGAAACGTGAGCGCAAAAGAGAAGCTTGAAAAGCGGATAGAAGACGCTCCTAAACTGTACATGGAAAAAAAGCGACGTGGAGAAGAACGCCTTTGGAACAAAATAAGAAACGAGCCTAAAATCAAAGCTGCGAATCGCAAACGTAAGCGCGAGAGCAAAGAGGTAGATGAAAAGAAGAAGAAGGCGCTCTTTCGGGGATACTAACAAGGATATAGGCAAGTTGGGAAAACAGAAGTCTTCCGTGCTGGTGACGGCACAGAGCGGCCTCCCACGCCCCGCGCGAGAGTCTTCTGTTCCCGATCGGGGCGCGGACGCAGGATTTCGCCTTCTCTGTTGTTCGCGTCCCAGGTGTAAGACTCGAAAACTCGGCAGCAAAACAGTATAGGCAACGTCTAAACTTTTCATTTTTTTCTTTGTTGCAGCGCATTCCCACGCTGTCGAGTCGAGAAATCAGAAGGAAACGCAAAAAAATGCCTCGCAAGATACACATCAAAAAACAGGAGAAAAAGCATGGTAAACGCCATCCAGGCAAAGCAAGACAGAACGCTTGGCTGCGTTTTTACTTCAACTTCAAAAGGAGAACAAGTAATGGCTAAAAAAGTTAGACTCGTAATGGTTGGACATTGCCCGCGCTGTGGCAAGGAACATGTGCGCAAACCGCCTGTGGACGCAGCAGCTTGCACATGCACGATGCCAGAAGCGGACGCTGTTCTTGTACCGCTGAACCCTGCCATCGCTTTGTCAAACCGTGAATACGCAAAGTTTTCGCGCATAGCAGAGCTTGCAAGCGTAAGCGTTGAGCAGCTGGTGAATGAGCTTTTAGTGGAAGGCGCAAAGGACAAGTTAAGCGCGCTGCAGCCGTTTCCATCACTAACGATAACAACAAGAGAGGGATAAGCGAAGAAGTGAAGGCGACAAGGAGGGCGTGATACGTATTACGTAATACGGGAGGTGTGAAAAATGGAAGATTGGAAAGTCATTAAGCGGTTAACAAAAGCGGAAGGCGGAATGGTAGTAAGGTCACTCAAGCTACCTCCCGAGTTGGATGCATATTGCAGTCTGCAAGGCAACGCCAGCGAGTTCATACGCAGTTTGATAAGACACCACAAAGAAGGGCATGAGATAGTCGAATTGACAGACACAGAAGAACACATGCGAGGTGCGATAATGGATTACTACATAGATGATTTGAAACTCGAATGGAGCAGAGCAAACTTTGAAGCTGAAAAGATATACCCTTCTGTCGAAAAGATTACTGATGCTCAATTAGATGACATGCTCGAAAAAATCATGACTTCGTTTGGTCGCGTTCGTTTCAGAACTGATGAAGATTGGAGTTTTCTTGAACGTTGCAAACAAGACAGTGACTTGTGGAGGCGCGTTTACGCGAAGATTCGCTCTGCGGAGTTAGCGTACCATAGACGCGCTCGCGAGCAAGCGGAAGAACGTAAACGAAGATTTGAACGTTAGTTTTGTATTACGTAATACGTCATACAGCGGGTAGGGCAACTTCGCTTCTTCGCTTTTTCCATCATTTTTATATGAACGCGCTTTCATAATGTCTTATTGGCGTGGGAGGGAGCAAACGAAATGCTGTTTCTCGCGAAACATCATTCTTGTTTACCTCAACTCCCTTCTGCGCTACTGAAATGCCCCCGCACCTTTTTGTTGCATGGAAAAACGGCTTTGATTCATTTTTTCTTTTAACAATTTATCAAAAACTAACGTTGAAACGTAAAATATCTATATAAAAGGGGGCTATAGTCTCCGCAGAGCATTAGTGTTCTGCACCCTGCTTCACCGCGTTTGCTATCTACGCGTTTTTTCCAGTTGACAAAGCACTTCAAAAATCACTTTAGAAGCGGTAACCGCCGAAATCCCCTGGTCATAAACAGGCGCAATCTCCACAACGTCAAACCCGACCACGCGTTTGTCGCATAAGGCGCATAAAATATCCAAAAGCGTATGCGTTTCTAGTCCTTCTGGCTCTGGATTCTGCACTGCAGGCGCAAAAGCAGGGTCAAGAACGTCCATGTCTATCGTCAGGTAAAGCTTCTCGTATTGGGCAAGCTCTTCCTTAAGTCTCTGGGTGATTTTAGCGGCTCCTTCCTTTCTTATCAGCTGAGACGTGAAAAAGTTTATCCCAGCCTCTTTTGCGTAAGCTAATTCCTCTTTGCACACGGCTCTTGTGCCCACCTCAATTATCTTCGCTGGCTTCACCTCTTCGTTTATCACCCGCATAAACGTGGTGTGTGAAAGCGTTAATCCCATGAATTCCTTGCGCACGTCGAGATGGGCATCGAAGCTTACAAGCGCCGTTTTCTGGGCTTTGTCACCTAAACCTTTCATTGTGCCCAGTGTTATGGTGTGTTCTCCGCCTATGGCTATCGGCTTTTTCTTAACGGTTAAAAGGTCTTCAACCACAAGCTTCAGGATGTCAACTGTTTTCCTAGGGCTGGTTGACACGTGCAAATCACCCATGTCATGCAGCTGCAAGTCTTCAACGTCAATTCCACTGCGGAAGCTGTATGTTTCTATGTTCTGAGAAGCTTGTCTTATTGCGTTGGGTCCGAACCGTGCTCCTGTCCTATATGTGCTTGTGACGTCGAATGGAACGCCGAAAACCACGTATCTCGCCTTTCTAAGGGGTCTTTGTATGCCGCCGAAAATGTTTGATTGTGAAACGAACAGTTCCCAGTTGCTCATTTATGCTCAGTTCCTTTTGTTAAAGTGCTTATCGCTGGTTGCTCTAAACTTTTTCGCTCTCGCTCCTTTCCTTTTTGCATAGCTGAACATTAAATTTATTAATTAGTGGACTGGCATTCCAGTAATCTGCTTGGTTTTCACAGTTAGAGATATTGTGACCGCCTGGATTGCGGTTTTGTTTTGAGCGCTCTCTCTTCATTATCAAAGCTTCGATCGATAACTCTAGAAGTTGTGCATTCAGTTTCTATATATAATTCCCGTCTAAGGGGAAATTACGAAAAAAGATATAAAGCGAATAACTCGGTTTTTACGCGGCACGAAGAGATAATCAAGCGGATTCAAGCGTTAGGGGAGGCTTCCGTTTTTGAACTTTGAAGGAGACAAAGCAACCCTTGAATGGCTTAACGCACAAAAAGCTTCAACGCGTTCCTCATATAAGTGGAATTGGTCGAAGTTTCTCGAAATGGTAGAAATGACCGGCGACGAAATAATTGAGTCGCGTAAAAACGATGAAGTTTTCCATTGGGAAAAAGTCGTTTATGACACGAAGGTCGCGTTAGAACAGAAATTCAGTAGCGGCACCGCGAAAGCCATCGGAACCGCGGCACGAAGCTTCTTTGCTTATCACCGCTCCCCGCTTCAATTCCGACGACAAGAGAAAAAGCGACTTACAGAAGCAAGCGTGGTTAACGAGGATTATCGGTTCAGCGTTGACGATTTGCGAGCGATGGCGGCAGTTGCAAACTTAACGGAAAAATATGTGCTCATCGTCGGGAAATCGATTGGATTGAGAGATGGAGATTTCCGCAAGTTGACTCGTGGCGACCTTGAACCTTACATCGACCGTGAAGCTCCCGTGTCAATCGGTAAGCTAAACACCGGAAAAGAGAACGTCCCCGCGTATCCTTTCCTTGACAGCGACGCGGTTGAGGTCGTGAAACTCATGTTGAAAGCGATGAACTCGAAGGGAAAGACGGCACCGGAAACCAAAATGGTAAGCTTCCACAAGCACAGTCAAACGAGCTTAATCGTGCGAAACCTTGTGAAACGCGCGGGAATCAACGTTGGAAACAAAAGAACGAGATTTCATTGCTTGAGAAAATTCCTTATTGACCGCTTAAGCAGTTTCATGAGCGAATCGAAGTGGAAGCAAATTTGCGGTAAAAAAATCAAGGAAAGCGCGTACGTATCCCCGGACTCGTTAAGGGAAGACTTCAAACGTGCCATGCCGCAACTCGTAATCAAGAAGCAAGAAGTCACTGGAGATGTGGAAGCAATCGCAAAAAAGCAGGTTTTGTTGATGTTCGCGAGAAACGTGCTTAAACTTAGCGGGAAAAAAGTTAACGAGTGTATGCGCGAAGCGAAGAACATCAGTGAGGAAATTGCGGCGCTTGAAGGAATAATGAATGAACCGACACCGACGAAACTCAAAGCTTGTGCCGACGGTCAACATTGTTCACGGATAGTCGATGAATCCGAGCTTGAAGCGATGCTCGCGACGGGATGGAAGTTCGTGTCGGTGCTACCATCCGGGAAGATTCTCGTTTCAAACGATTAATTTTCCCACTCAATCCCACTTTTCGACTAATTTTTTATATTTAATGCTCACAATAACGATTTGAGAATAATGGAAAACACTTACGTCGCAATCCTCTTATTCGGAATATTCATGACTGCTGTGATTAACGTTTTTTTATCGACGGAAGCATCTTTATTGAAACAAATCGTTTTGATAGCAATCGCGGGGATTGCGTGCGCCGTTGTCGGAGGATTGGTCTATCGCCACAACAAACCCAAACAATATGAACCGCCGAAATTCACAACAAAAGCAAGAAGCAAACAAATGAAAATAGTTAACGGGATTTTTCTTTGCTTAGAAGTTTTTGAAGTGTTTGCTTTGATTCCGTTCCCCTTCCTGACATGGCAAATTTACTTCGTCAATGGTGTTCCCGTCGTAACTTACGCAAACATCTTTGTGGGTTTAATGTTTTTAGCCGGACTTTTCATGCTTAGAGATTTAGTGCGAAAGGTTCGTGCTTATCGCAAGGAAAAGGACATTGACGTTTTATTAAGCGGGTTTTTCGAATAGGTATTCCGCTAAGGTTGACCGTCCCAATTCTCTATTTGTTGAAACTTCATTTTGCGATATTTAGGTTCCCGTAACAATCGCGCCAAAACATACGGAAAATTAATTTTATGAGCGGTCATAATGAACGACTTTATTTTCCGCGCATCATCTTCCGTGAATTTGTTAGGATTGAGATAATAGTTTCGCATATTCAGCAATTCGTTAAAAAGTGGGATTGTGACTTTTTCATAAAAATTTTCATTAAGATTTCTATCGGGTTGTAGGAAAATGCGCTCTTTATCTTCATCACCGAGCTTTTGACAGATTAATAATAACTCTCGCATGTACCGTTTAGCTCGTATTCTAATTTCAAATCGTTGTCGGTCGGTTAACTCAGCGTCACTTTTCAGTAAAGTTTTCCAATTACTTTTCATATAAATTCCTATATATTGGAATTTCGAACCGTTTTAATAAACTTTCCCTTACTCCTTACAGTATATCAACAACATGTTAAAACAAAAAGGAGGTAACAAGAAAAAGTGAGTTTACCACAAAAAACATGTCCCTTCTGTGGCTATACGTGGACACCGCGCACTCCGAATCCGTTGAGATGTGCAAATCCTAAATGCGGGAAACCTCTTGCATCCGACCTCCCGCCATATCACGATAAAGACGCAAGGGCGCTTTTCCCGCACATTTACAACACAATAATAGCGGTCGATGGTGTGGGTTTAGTTCGCGCATCCGCCGAAAGGGAGCTTAACTTGAAACCGTGGCAAGTTGAGAGCGACGAGGAAATCTTGAAAGCTCGCCGACGGATTTTAAAGGAGCGGAGCGGACTTTTCGAGACAGAAATCGAAGCGGGAGTTAACGAAGTTCTCGAAATGTTACTGCCAACTTACCCGAACGATTCAAGTGTTCGGATGCGACCTAAAACACCGGAATCAGAAAAGGAACACCGCGACCTCATCCGACAAGCAATCAAGGAAATTAAGGCAAACTTAGACAACCCGCGGAACGTGGCAATCGCGAAAGATGGTTATTACGTTGACCCTGAGGGAAAGGTTTCATCGAGTAACGCGGAAGTTCGCATCGGACGACAACCTGTTGATTTCATGACTAAGGCTTTATGGCTTGAAAAAAAGCGACAATTCGAGGAAATGTTGAAGCTTCTCGAATACGGATTGGAACTTAGCAAAAGACGACAAAAAACGCTTGAAGATGAGATTAAGGCACGAAACGAACAGCGCGAAGCAATGGAAAAACCAATGATTAAGGAAGCTAATAACATTGCGGAAAAGGGAGAACGGGGAATCAAAGAACTTGAGGAGTTAAGCGAAAAAGCGGGTCGATTGCTCCAAAACGGCACGATACCCGCCGAGCTAAACGCGCGTTTCCGTGAGTTGCTTAAAGAAGTCCGGGAATTGCAAGGGTTATACATCAGCAAAGTCCATTCAATTGAGCAACTCGGCATTAAACCCGCGGAAGTGCGTCCGTTTCCCGGCTTAATCCACTTTCCTTTTCAAGACCAAATAATAGCAGGTCAATCTCCACCCGTAAAAATCCCCGAACCGAAAAAACGCAAGTTTCCGAGGCTTACGGGACGGTGAAGCATGGTGTCAAGGGAAGAGAAAATGCGGAAGCTCTTCGCACCGACCCGGGAGGAATCGCTTGAAAACGTGAAACTCTGTTTGAGGGAGGTGAACACTAATGCCGAAAAAACCAAAAACTGAATCGAAACCCACGATTGACGAGGAAAAACTCGCGGAATTGTTGCATGAGGAACTTTCGAAGGAACCGCTTTCATACAACAATCGAGAACGCGTCGTTAAAAGACTCATTCCGCGAATAACCTCGTTGGTGGAAGTATGAGCGGGGAAATCGTGAAGGTTGCGCTCGAAAACCTTCATGAAAAATTTGAAAGCGCGACGCGGGTTTAGGCGACTCGAACGCCGATTACGGGACGCTGACCATACCGCAACGGAAGGAGTTTTCGACTTTTTCACCTCATTGCGAGGAAGACCGACGATTTCCCTTCAATCTGTGATTTTGGTTCCCGTCGGTAAAGTTCGCGCCGCCGTGCTCCAAAGCGGAATCGGGTTGAGACACACCCTTCACGATTAACGCGCTCCGTCGTGGGTTGGCAACTTTTCCCCATTTCCCGGAGAAACACGGCAGTCGCGCTCCCGAATGGCGTTGCAACGCGGATGGATTATCATCATCGGGTTTCCCGACATCCGCGGTAACGTGAGGGTTTTCTCCAATCAACCCGCCCGGGAAAAGCGCGAGTCCACAATCCGAGCAAAAGCACGCGCCGAAAGGAACCGCCGTGAAAAAATGATAACCTCCAACAAGTGCGGATTCCCCGCCGCACAGTTATTTGAAGACCGCGACGGCTCCCGGCACAGCGAAAAAATGGAGGAAAACGCATGAGTGAAGACGAGAAAAGCTTGAAGCGGAAACAAGTCATGTTAACCACGGCTCAAATCGAGTTCGTGGACGCTCAAGGGAACGCGAGCGAGTACATCCGCGGCTTAATCGACAAAGCCATGAACGCCACGGGAACCGCGACACCCGGAAGCGACGTGATAACCCTGAAAAAGGAGATTGCCGCGCTTGAATGGGAAATCGCGGACATCGAGCAAGACCCGACGTATCAACGAGCGCGGAGCTTTAATGACAAACACGAGCTTGCGGAAAGCGTCAAAGAGGAGTTGGCACGGAAACCCAACGCGAGATTGCTAACTTACCAATCATACCACAAGCAAGGAATCAACATTGAAAGATTGAACGTTGGTTACAAACCCGCCCATTGGAGCTTCGAGGAAAACGAGGTTCCCGGATGGACGGTTCAATCGTTGAGAAGTTTCCTTCGCGAAAACGGTGTGGAGTTGCAAGCCGACCCGCGCGGTTACGGCACCACGAACCTTCCCGTCGAGGTCGCGTTGAAAGTTCTTGACCGAATCATCCGAGCATGCGAAGTCGAGGTCAAGGTGTTCACCGAGTACAATGAGCGGCTTGAAGGGTTACGCGCCGACATCGACTTCCGCAAGGACAAGATACTCGGTAAAACATGACGGCAAGACGGCAAAACGGCAAAAGATGAGCGCGAATTAGGCGGAACGGGGAGTGTGTATAGTGTGTAAGTGTGTATGTTTCCGTGTTTCAATTGGTGACTGTAATCTAATATATGAATATTGCAATTAAGGGTTATAACTAATACACAAGATACACAATCAATGAATCTGACCGGGATACACACTTACACATCATACACACCGATGAATTCCCGCGTCTCACGCTTCCTCAGTGCCGTTATGTCGCAATCTGCGCTCCAGAGAACGGTTAACTAAAAAAATATATCGACAACCATGCAACTATCTATTGATTTCAATATGCCAAAAGCAGACCCAGATGAATTGTATCCAATCTTAGAAGCATTAAAACCTCTTTTAAAGAGCATAGATGTTAGAACCGTGGCGGTATCATTAGAGCCTGATAATCCTTGGCAAAACTTGATAACTTCGGTTTGTGTTAGCCCTAAAGAAGAAAAAGAGATAAAATCTGAACTTCAAACTCTTCCGACTTATCCAAAATTAAATAACAATTTTGCCATCTTTACGCGTGTTTATCCTTTTGACTATAATGTTTTTGGTCAAATCGCTGAAGGGAAAATGATGTTTTTTACACAATTTGGAAGAAACGTCGTGAAATGTCGAAATTTTGACCCTTTGAGTTTGAAGGTGAATTCTTCGGAAGAGAAAGTCGGAGGGTCTTATGAACATGTTTGGAGGGCGGCGGATTCAGGTGAAGTTGAAGCAAGAAAAGCATTGTGGACGGTAGTCAGGGATGAACAGATAGCACCAAAACAACTTAATTACTCAAGCATTGTTGAACTAATTAAAGATTTTTTAAAAATTCCAAGCTTCAATTTTAACGACACAAAAGATTTCGAATTAAAAATTTACTGTCTTGCAAGAATTGAAAAAGTCATTTTTTCCGATTCCACACTTAAGGTTAAGATTAAGAAGCTTTGCGGTTTGAAAGGGTTGCAATTAAATCTTAGGCGAGGAAGTCGTGGGTATCCATTACCCGGTTACAATAAACGAAAGGAGATAACGCGAGAGGAGACACAAATAGACAATGATTTTTGCAGCGTATCCGAGACTTTTGATGTGAGTGGGTTGTTACCCTTAGATTGGGTAGCCATTAAATTGATTCATAAGGATTCAGCGTTAAGTTGGGATGAAAAAGATGAGAGAGTGCCTCTTAAAAACCCTATTGAACCTTTCGCGAGAACCTTGAACGCATTTTGCACATTTAAAGAATTCAACAAAATGCTAAGTGAAGAAGTTTATAATTATTCCAAACCGGAAGTAACTTTTGAAAGAGCAGTCGCATGGTTGCTTTCATTAAGTGGATTTCACACCATTAATCTCGAATCAAAGACGATAAAATCTTTTGACAAGATTCATGTTGGTTCCGTCGAGATAGGATGCGCTGATATTCTTGCTTACAAAAAGAATGATTGCCTATTATTGGTTGACTGTACCATTAGAGCCCCTGATGATAAAAAAATTCAGGATTTAAGAGATGCTCAAAAACATATTTCTTCTGTACTTGCATCTTACAAAGGTCTTCGGGTTGTTCCAGTCATTTTTTCTCCCGCGGATTGCAGACATGTTAAAACTGATATTGAAGTTAGAATAATCGATAAGTACCGGATGGAACAAATTCTTGAAAATTTAGCAAAAGGGGATATTGAGGATGTTCAACACATGTTCTGATTTACACGACAACCGTCGGGCTTCCCTCGTTTTTCATGCGTACTGTTATGTACGTAGTGGGACACATGGATTGTTGACTCGCCGCCGGGGACTCTACATCGTAAATCTTACGACTTACCCATGACTGCCAACGACCATGCCGCACGTGTCGCACCTCGCGACTCGCGCCGAGCTAATAACCGCCATAGGTAAATCGTAAGACTCGCGACACAGAGTACACAACCCGACAACCGCGAAAATTCTTAAAATTTTTTTCAAAGTTGAACCCGCGAGCAAGAGTTCCCGAGGAAATCGTTCATACTACGGTTTAACTCATAGTTAACGCTCTCACCGAGTACATGCACAACTCTCAAATATCGAGCGTTGCAATCATTAAGTAGGTTTCGGCGGCGAATAAGCAGTTCACCGACCTAACATCGTGATGATGCTAATGGTTAAAAAACCACCCAAACGCAGTTTAATTATTAGAAGTGTCGTGATAATCGCCGGAATACTGCTAAGCACTTTTGCTTTAGCCATAATGATTCCTCAAGGACAACAACAGCAAGCGATAGAACTACAGCGACAAGAGGCACAGGTTGGGGCTACTCAAGGAAATCTTTATAATCCGTACGAAGTGGATTTGACAAAGGATTTTATTATCCATTTAGGCGGGTCACATGCCATATCTAATAGTCAAGACTTGGCAAATGGGTTTGACTTGATATCTTATCTAATATCATTTGATGGCAAACGAGTCCCTGTGCAGATTAAGTTTGTTGAAAACCGCATATCCGTGTCTGCTAACGTCACCAGTATTGATGGTGAATTGGTTGCTTGGATTTATGAAAATAATTGGAAAAGCTCAGATTCACTATCGATTGGAGAAAGAAACTATAACGCTTACGCCTTTGAAGTTATTGATAGATATAACGTGCCTTTGTTGCAAGTAAAAATGGTTGGTTCTAATGAAATTTACATTGGTGGCTTAATCTACATTGATGAAAATTATAGTTTGTTGGCGGACAAAACCGGTTTTACAATTAACCCCTCTCAAGAACAAATAGAGCAATTTAAAGACCAGAGAATGTTTCTTTACCCATCTAACGACCACTTTGGTGAATTAGTGGAACCGATTTCTTTTCCAACAACTGATAACAGCATACCTTTGTCAGCATGGTTGATATACGGAGGGTATGCCTTAGCGGTTATTGGCTTGATTGTAGCTGGTCTTGTTGGTATTGATTCTATTTGGGAGTTTATTTACAAAGGACAATCTCACAGAAAAAAAGCATAACAGTTCCAACAATTGAAAATAGGCACTATATCTTACTAAAGATAAAACGGTGCCCAAGGGTAAGCTAAGAAAAAAATCAGGGGATGATTTTCTAAACTTTTTGTGAAAAGGGTTTTCCGTTTAGGTTACGAAGACTTCACAGAACCCTCATAGAGATTAAAAATATAGCAGAAATCGAAGTTTATCAACCTTACAAAATTGCTATTCTTGAGCTTTTTTGATGTAGCTTTTCTCGCTGAGATATGCGATAACTATGTTCCGGATTTTCTCAGCGTCTTTCTTGCCGAATCCTTTAAGCGCATCGACAATTGCATATTGGTCATCGTCTAAAGTAACCATGATTCTTTTTACCATTTTCTTACCTCTATATGTCTTTATTATTACTAAAACGCAATATTTAAATATTATTTGTTACTTATTTATTGCTTAGGAGATAGAAATGAGTAAATTATATCCAAAAACGAAATTTCCCCGTAAACGGGAGTTTTCTATATATTCAATGCCAGAACCGAATTTATGCACAGAAACATGGTGAGTTATGCAACCAATTTTTGTGCAGTATTTGTAGAATAGTTGGCATAGAGGAAAGTGAAGTTTCTCGCATCGCAAAAAGGCTGGCTCTAGTGTATCCTGAATTCTGCACATGCAAGATAGGCGTTTTGGCGGTTTTTCATGTGAAAATGTTGTTCACGTGTTTTTCCTTGATTTCTCCTCGATGGAAGCCTAGGGAAAGGTGTTTAACGGTGTTTTACATGTGTTTTACACGACTTTGCGCGGTTGTTTCATAACAGGTGTGAAAAACTCAGGAACGCAAAAGTCCATGGAAGTCCATGCAAAAAACCGTTTTTCCTCTCTCATTTTCCCAAATGAAACGGTTTTTCCTTCTGTTTGCGAGCAAGCTGATGCAACACAAAAACGCTATAAAGTCCATGGATTTTTAATGATTTGTGCATGGGGAAAGCGTCCAGCGCTGAAAGGAAACAGTATCAAAGGAAATTCCGCTTGGGAACATAGGGAATATATGGGAAAATGGGATTTCATTCTGCTAAATACTAGCGCCACCAAAACAGTGCTAAAGAACCATTTCTTTGCGTTAGGAGCCCTTCGAGGAAAAAAGGTTAATTCCGGGAGATATCTCCACTTGGGATGGGGTTCAAATCCCAGCGGGTCCATCGTGAAAGAGAATCGTTTTGGCTTCACATGTTTAGGGTCATTTTTGGACATTGAAAAAGAGAAGGCTCTCCAATGCATCTGCTAGCTCTGTTGTGAAAGTCTCTATGCTGGGCATTATGACTCCTATCCTTGGAATCATTAGAGTGTTTGTTCCATGCTGTGCTTGTGGCATTTTGATTTCTGTTTGAAGTTTAATTCCATACTCTTGGGCTAGCTCAACCATCGCTTTTTCCATTTGTTCCTTAGGAGTTATTTTCTCAATCAGTTTCAAACCTGCCAATAGCTTGAACCGTTCCTTCTTTAGCTCTTCTAACTCCTTAGCCAGCTGCGAATCTCCATTGCCGTTAAATTCTGTCAGGCTGATGAGAGGCTCAATCATTTTGAAGGCTTTGCAGGTTTCTCGGTTTCCTTGAATGTATGTTCTGAGTGAATGGTCAATGTGCTTTCCCACCATATATTTTAATACTGGTTCTGTTACTCTACCATGCATAATGGTGATGCCAAATTTTCTCAGGCAATGCCAACGAATTCTACCTAATTTTGTAATCTTCGCCTTTTTCGCTAGTCTTCTAAGTAAATCATTTAGAGCATCTTCGGTTAGTGGAAAGAGTTTTTGCGAATGACCGTTTGGCTCATGTGTTCTCAGGTATTCCTTCAGAAGCATGATTGATTCCTTTGAAAAGTGACAAGAGGCAGCTTCTTTCTCTTTCTTCGTGATTAACTCAAACTCTATTATGTCCGTGTCTCGTTTTTCGTTTTCAGCTTTTTCCTGCTCTCGTGCCAGCAGATTTTCGATGAATTTACGTGAGATGTTGACAAAGTCGCCAGTTCTAAGCCATAAATCCTTTCCACACGCCAAGACAGTTCTTTCTTTCAAATCGCCTTGAGCAAACATCGACCTTAGCTGGAAAATGTCAAATTGATGGTCTTTATACTTCGGCACTATTTTATCAACTGATGGAATTGCTTCTTTCTTAATTTGTAATGCATAACGATGATAAGCAAAAAAGCTTCTAGCTGCGGTTGTTACTCCTGCCGCTCCGTTTTCGCTGAGCGGTTCGTTTGTCTTTAAACCTCTATATTCTCTAGTGAGCCAAACAAAGAATTTCGGCAGTAAATTATCGTAAAAATATTTTTCCGAATTATCATTTAATAAACGTCTCTGTTTCATGTCTTCAAGCTGAGCGTCTCCGTTATCTGGCAAGCCGTTCAATTTGCAATATTTCACCCAATGTTGCCATCGGCTTGAATACTGGACTCTGGAACCTTTGTTTTTAATTGAACCCAGCCATTCCATGACAGCTTTTGAAGAGTCTTTTAACGTCATTCATAAATCACCTCTCTAAAATGCGAGATACATGTACTCGCGTGAGCGAAGTTTTGTATCACATTATTGGCTTAAAATCCCTAATAATCGGCATAAGCTCGTCCCTGGACACTGATTAATTCATGAGTCCCCAAAGAATTCGTTAGATTACTGGAGAAGAACTCCAAATATTATTAATTTCAGAGATAGTGGCGCTGTCTCCCGCGCAACTCCCTTTTTTTAAGCTTTATTTTATTCAGAAGTTGGCTTCAATCAATTTTTGAATGTTTATTCACGAGAAAACTATTTTGAATCGTGCCAATAAGTTGCCTGTTAGACAAACGTTCAGAAAATATTGTAAAGCTTGGACTTTAGAATAGAAAAAAAGGGATAATGGAAAAACTTATATATATTTACATCTTATTTGTGTAAGATTGTCAAGAAGGGACCGGAGGGAGACGTTCGTCCGCACCTAATTTCGTTACTGGCAATCCAGTTTGGGATTTTTTTTATGCACTTTTTAATGGGATCTCGGAAGTCCCATTGATTAGTTCTGCTCTCACTGGTATCTTGATTCTGATTGGAGTGTTGATAGCTTCCAGAAAAGCTGGTTTCATGATGGTTTTGTCTGGTTTAATAGGTGCAGGCGTTGCATTGTTACTTGGCGCTCCTTACAATCTGGTCACCTTCGGTTTATTTGGATACAACTCGATACTAACTGGAATGGCTTTTTGGTCTGGGCCTTTTACGAAGACAAATAAGACTACATTCATGCTTTCGGTTGTGGGTGCCGCGTTTACCGCAGTAGTATGGATGGCTTTTGCCCATATAATGGGCGATTGGTTTGTTCAAGGCGGTGATGGCTGGGCTATTCCAGGTTTTACAGCATCCTTCATTTTTTCAACTTGGCTCATGATGTACGCAACAAAAAGGTATGGGCTTGACATCTGGCCTCACGCTAAAGAACCAGAAGAACCGACCGGATTCAAGTGGACCCCTAAAGAGTTCATGAAGGCTGTTCTCAATGGGGTTTCTCAGGTGACTTTTGTGGAAAACTGGAAGACAGGTATTCTGTGGGTAATTGGGCTAACCCTCTCATTTGAGCTTGTGTCAGGTAGGGTTTTCACAAATGCCTTTACAACTGGATGGGACCCTTCCTCAATGTTGTTCTTGGCGGGACTGATGGCGCTCATAGGGTCAGCCATCGGAGTCGCCTTGGCTATATTAACAAAGCTGCCCAACTCCGAAATTAGAGGCGGGGTTCACGGTTTCAACCAAGTTCTGGTTATGATAGCCCTTACAAGCTTTCTCCCACTAACTTGGCAGTCCTTCCTTTATGCTATTGCAGCCACGATCGTTTGTAGCCTTTTCACAATGCCTGCTCTCCAGAATTTCTTCAGTAGATGGGGGCTTCCAGCCTTAACTGGCCCATTTGTTTTCACAACATGGGTTTTCCTACTTGCAGCTCCATACGTCTTGAACGTCCCGGCTGGAATAGGCTGGGGAAGACCGTGATTCATGAGAGGTTATTTCACAAAATTTCATGGGCATCAATTACAAAAAAATGAAGGAGGAAAAGAAAAAACATGATGCTAGCGCCAAGAGAAATTGAAAAGATGCTGATTTGGACAGCTGCACGAATAGCCGAACAGCGCAAAGCCAAAGGAATAAAACTCAACTATCCAGAAGCCGTGGCTTACATTGCTGATTATATAGTGGAAGGCGCACGACAAGGAAAAAGTGTCGCAGAGCTAATGCAATCCGCAAGAAAAATACTGAAACGAAAAGATGTGATGGAGGGAGTACCCGAACTCATTCACACAGTTCAAGCAGAAGCGACGTTCCCAGACGGAACTAAACTGGTAACGGTCCACGACCCGATTCAATAAGGTGAAGAATATGAGCAAAAAACCAAAAAAACATCCACCTCATGAACCCCATATTGTGCAGACAGGAAAAGAAAGCAAGAAACTTTGCGTACCTGGAGAATACGTTTTGAGCAAAGACCCTGTTCTCTGCAGTCAAAACAGAAAAACTGTAAAACTGACTGTTAAAAACACAGGAGACAGACCAATTCAAGTTGGTTCGCATACTCACTTCTTTGAGGTCAATAAAAAACTCGACTTTCCCAGAGAAAAAGCATTTGGGTACAGACTTAACATTCCAGCGGGAACCGCCATTAGGTTCGAACCAGGCGACACAAAAAACGTTGAGATCTGCGAACTAAAGGGCAAAAAAGTTGTTTTCGGTTTCAACTCTTTGACAATGGGCAGCACAAAATCAAACATAGTTAAAGCTGCAGCGCTTGAAAAGGCCAAAAAACTTGGGTTTAAAGGAGCTTAAGGTGATAGAAAATGGTTTTGAAATTAACACGAAAACAATACACTGACCTATACGGACCAACAACTGGCGACAAGATAAGACTAGCAGACACCGACCTTTTCATCGAAGTTGAAAAAGACCTGATAACGCCTGGTGACGAAGTGGTATTTGGCGGAGGAAAAACAATCAGAGATGGGCTGGCGCAAACACCTGGAGTGACCAACGCCAACGGAGCACTAGATTTTGTTATCACCAATGCTGTTGTCCTTGACCCTGTCTTGGGAATACTCAAGGGTGACATAGGAATAAAGGACGGCAAAATTGCAGGAATAGGAAAAGCTGGAAACCCAAACATAATGGACGGCGTAGACCCGAACATGGTGGTTTCTGCATGCACTGAAGCCACAGCTGGCGAACATACAATATGCACACCAGGGCATTTTGATGCTCACATACACATGATTTGTCCACAACAATACATTGATGCAATCAGCAACGGCATCTGCAACATGATCGGCGGAGGAACAGGTCCAGCCGACGGCACAAATGCAACAACATGTACTCCCGGCACTTACAACATTAGCAGAATGTTGGAAGCCGTGGAAGATACACCAATGAACTGGGGGTTCCTCGGTAAAGGCAACGACTCTCACCCAAGCCTCGCAACTCAGCTTGAACAGATTGAGGCTGGAGCATGCGGACTCAAAGACCACGAAGACTGGGGAACTACCCCCGCTGTCATCGACGCTTCGTTAAAAGCAGCGGATTTAACAGACACCCAAGTTGCTATCCATACAGATTCAATAAACGAATGCGGATATGTTGAAGACACAATCAATGCAATTGACGGCAGAACGATCCATACATATCACACTGAAGGGGCAGGGGGCGGGCACGCTCCTGACATAATGAAAATCGCGGCAGAGCCGAATGTGCTTCCATCATCGACAAATCCAACCAGACCCTACACTGTTAACACGGTGGATGAACACCTTGACATGTTAATGTTCTGCCACCATCTAAATCCTGCAGTTTCAGAAGATGTTGCCTTCGCAGAGTCAAGAATAAGAGCAGAAACAATCGCGGCAGAAGACGTTCTTCATGACAAAGGAGTCTTGAGCATGTATTCATCGGACAGTCAAGCAATGGGTCGAATAGGCGAAGTAGTGATTCGAGCTTGGCAAACAGCAGACAAAATGAAAAAGATGACTGGTAAACTGAAAGAAGACTCCAAAGACAATGACAACTTTAGAGCCAAAAGATACATAGCAAAAACAACAATAAACCCCGCGATAGCTCATGGTGTTGCAGAATATCTCGGTTCCCTCGAAGTTGGCAAATATGCTGATATAGTGATGTATCCAACAGCTTTCTTTGTGGCAAAACCGAAGATGGTGTTCAAAGGCGGTTTCATAGCGTGGTCCCTTATGGGCGATCCGAACGCTTCGCTTCCAACACCTGAGCCTGTGATCTACAGACCAATGTTCGGAGCTTTAGGAAGAGCCGTGAAAAAGACTTGCTACACATTCATGTCAAAAGCTGCTATCGAATTGGGTGTTCCCCAAAAACTGGGACTAGAGAAAGTCGTGCTACCGGTGAAGAATTGCAGAAACATAGGAAAGAAGGACATGATGTGGAACTCAAGCACCCCAGAAATAACAGTTGACCCTGAGACCTATGAAGTCAGATTAGACGGAGAAATCGCAACAGTAGGACCAGCAGAAGAGCTTGCCTTGGCACAAAAATATTTCATGGCTTAAACAGGAGAAATCAACATTTTTATACACTCCCCCTTTTTTATGAATGATAACAGGAGTTTTTTCAATGTCGAGTTCTGGTCGTGGAGTATGGAAACCCGTAGCTCAAAATGTTGAATTCAATGCTCTAGAGTCTAACTGCAATGCAGTGTTAGCTGTTGCAGATACAGTAAGGACTACTTTGGGTCCTAAGGGCTTGGATAAACTTTTGATAGATCAAGCTATGAACAGGCATGTTACAAATGACGGCGTAACTATACTCCTTTCCCTAAAAACTATACACCCAGTTGCAAGGATGATTGTGGAAATAGCGGAAAGACAGGAAGAAATGGTAGGCGATGGAACTACAACAGCTGTGGTTATGGCGGCAGAGATGATAAAAGAAGGAAAGAAGTTTGTTAAGGAACTTGGTGTTCACCCGTCCAAAATTGTGGAGGGAATAGAAAGCGGGGTCAAATTCACCTGCAAATTACTTGAAAATGACGCTAAGAAGATCTCTCTGAATGACAGTGAACTCGAACAAGTAATTAGGACTTCTTTGGCATCAAAATTGGACGGACAGAAACTTGCACCGCTTGTACTTTCCGCCATAAGATCCGTGGGTGAAAACGCAATATACGATGATAAATTTGATTTCAATAAATCTATTGTTGTTATTCGAAAAGCCAACATGCAGGATCGCTTGGTGAATGGAATTGTTTTGGAAAGGAAACGACTAGATAAAGACATGCCGTCTGAAGTCAAAAATGCAAAAACTATGATATGCAGACTAGATTTGAAACCGATTAAAGAGAGTTGGCTAACAGACAGTAGCAAATACGAAGATATTACCACCATGGAAAACGACAAAGTAAAAAAATCGAAAGAAATAGTCGATGATATCATGTCAACAGGTGCTAACGTTTTATTTATAGCGTCGCCTGAAGTGGATGAATTTATTGTAAATCTCCTTGTTTCGAACAATTTACTTGCAATTCGCGTATCTGAGGAAGAAGTAGATCGGCTAGCGAGGTATACAGGCGCGAAGCCGGTAAGAATGATGGATGATTTGAAGCAACCCAATATTTTGGGCAAAGTAGATCGCATATATGAAGACGAAGATCAAGCGTTAATTTATGTAGAAAACGGTTCTGGCAAGAACATAATAACGATAATCGTCTCAGGCGCAACAAAAGAAACTTCACTTGAGCGGTGGAGAGCCGCAAAAGACGGCGTGAACGCCGCTGAAGCGGCATTAAATAAAGGAGTTGTGGCTGGAGGTGGTGCCGCGGAACTACACCTCGTGAAGAAAGTAAAGAACCTAAGGCTGAAAGGTTTGGAAAGTGTTGGTCTTGATGTCGTAATTGCAGCGCTAGAGAGTACGATGCGCCAGATTCTGACAAATGCTGGTTTCAATGGTCTTGAGAAAGTAATGGAAGTAAAAGCGTCTCCTGACGGGTTTGGCATAGACGTTGATTCTGGAGAACCTATTAATATGTGGGAGAAGGGGATTCTTGATCCGTTGTTGGTTAAGACTACGGCTCTTGAAGCTGCAGGGGAAATTAGTAAATCAGTCCTTAGAATCGACAAGAATTTAGCTGCAGAAGAACTGAACGCCCAAGCTTTGTATGAGACAAAGAGATGAGGACTGTATGCTGGTGCGCCACTGCGTAGAAGCTTCTAACGTGGATGAACGGTCTGTTGTTATTGATCCTCTGAAGATACGGCATGTAACCGTTAAGGCAGGAAAAATTGATGACATGTCTAGCTTTATTGACCCCACTACACACCTCAATCTTGATTTTTCAAACCACAAAGCCAATCTTTGCATCATTTCCGAAAAACTGGAGAAAGACGCGAAAATCAGATTTTCAGCTCAAGGCTTTGCATTTGCAGTTGTCCCTGAAACCGCATACAAACATCTTGGTTATGTGGACTACACACAGAGATTGCTGAACATGAAAGAATCAATAAGAAAAATCCGTGAGGCAAGAAAACAAAGAGGGAATGAGTTGAGTTGATAACAGTTGATACAATCATCGGAAACATAGATAAGGATAAGAAACTCCGCGAAGAGTTCAAAATGTTTTGCGATGAAGCTTCATGCGAAAAGATCATGATTAGCCGGCTGGAATCACAGCGCGTGAGAATGAGAAAAATCACAGATAAAGGAACAGATGTCGGGATTATCCTGCCGAAAGGTACAATTCTCAAAGACGGCGATGTTATCCACCAAACGAAAGACAAGATGATCATCATTGAAATAGAACCAGAGGATGTGGCGGTCTTGAGCTTCAACGCAGAAGATAGCCAGGACTATAACTTATTCGGGTTGGCTGTAAGAATTGGTCACGCGCTAGGCAACATGCACCGCCCGATAAAAGTTGTTGGAAAAACAATATACATACCCATCCAAGCGGATGCTGAAATAGAACTGCTGAATAGAATCTTTGAACCGATGAAGCATCATCTACATATAACGAAGGATAAAATCATATTCGAACCAGAAGAAGGTACACACACCCATGAGCACAAATGAAATATGCGAATATGATATTAATCTACTGCAACTTTCTGATTCTTTCTTTCCAACTGGTATGTATTCGACTTCTAGTGGCTTGGAAACACTCTATTATCAGAAAAAGATACAGACAGCCACAGAGTTAAAGCAACTGCTTACAATTTATTTGGAGAACCAAATCGGACCAGCCGATTGTGTAGCTTTGGGCAACTCATACGAATACGCAAAGGCTTCTGACCTTGAGAAATTGAAAACAGTAGATCAAAGAATATTCTCAATGAAACTCGTCAAGGAGATTAGAGATGTATCAGTAAGGTCTGGTACACAATTACTGAAATGCGTCAGCTCAATTATCGCAGATAACCAGATAGTCAAGGGCTATCAAGAAGCCATCAACAAAGGACTAGCTTCGGGCATACACCCTGTGGCGCTGGCTGTAACATGCACCGCCTTTGGCATTCCTAAAACCAAAGCTGGTTTAATACTTATATACACTTTTACAGTAAGCGTCATTGGAGCCGCTTTGAGGCTTGGAATGTTAGACCATTTTGAAGGTCAAAGAATAATAGACGAACTAAAACCTGTGATGTTAAACACCGTAAGAAAGAACGTTAATAGACAATTATCGGATATGTGGCAGTTTGCCCCAGAAATCGATATAATACAGATACTTCACGAGCAAGCGGAAACAAGAATGTTCATCAGCTAAAAATGAGGTGTTTGAAAATTCAAACCATAAAGCACATCCCAAGAGTCGGAATAGGTGGTCCCGTCGGTTCTGGAAAAACGGCACTAATAGAGCGGATTGTTCCAATGCTTTCAGCAAAAGGCTACAGAGTGGGTATTATCTCGAATGACGTGGTCTCGAAAGAAGATGCTGATCGAATAAGAAAAAATCTGTCAACGGAACAGGGCTTAGTTCCCGAAGACTTGGTGGTAGGAGTGGCAGTTGGGGGTTGTCCCCATACTGCAGTTCGCGAAGACCCCTCAATGAATTTGTCCGTTGTCGAAGAAATCGAAGCTCATCATAGCGAGCTAGACTTGATATTAATAGAGAGTGGAGGAGACAATATTACAACAACTTTCAGCCCAGCTTTGGCAGATTACTTTATTTATATTATTGATGTAGCTGGAGGTGACAAGTATCCCAGGAAAAGAGGATTGGGAATAGAAAAGTGTGACCTCTTACTTATCAACAAGATAGACCTCGCACCATATGTAGGGGCAGATCTAAACGTAATGAAGCGGGATGCCAAAATAGTGAGAGGCAACAAACCATTTCTCTTTGTTAACTGCAAGACTGATCATGGCATCGATAAGGTTGTTAAGCACATTATCCGTGATGTCCTTTTTGATTCTCCTCCGAAGAAACCTGTAACGAACGTGCCACAATGAATGACCTAAAGTATTATACGCCTACTTACATCCCGCCTGAAGTTTTAGCTTATGAATCAGAACTGCTTCAACTTGAACCGGGAAAGGCTGGGAAAATAGGGGCGTTGATACTAAAGTTAGAAGTAGACCCTGAAACAAAAAAAACTATGATTAAAGACCAATTTGCAAGAGTTCCGCTTTTTACTCAAAAAGCGCTCTATTTGGAAGAGTCAATTCCTTCAATGGCTTACGTGTATATCATGACTCCTTCAGGAGGAATAATTCAAGGTGACAGATATCGCATTGACTTGTCACTGTCCAAGAACGCGCAAGCTCACATAACCACGCAAGGCGCGACTCGAATCTACCGGATGGAGAGAAACTATGCTACCCAGATTGTTAACATTTCCGTGGATGATGGCTGCTATCTTGAATATATTCCGGATCAGATAATACCTTACACAGACTCGCGCTTCTATCAAAATGTGAATTTAAGGGTTCATGATAACGCAACAATGGTTTATTCAGAAATGCTTGCTCCAGGGCGAGTTGCGAGTAGTGAGTCATTTGAATACGACATCGTTTACATGAAAACTCACGCCACAAATCAGAGAGCTGAGTTAAAATTTACCGATGTCTTCATTCTAGAACCAAAGAAATTTAACTTGAAGGCCATTGGCGTGCTGGGGTCTCACTCTATTGTTGGTAGTGTATATATACTCTCAACAGCCAATCACGTGAAGCAACTGATTTATGAAATAAACAATTGTTTGCAGAAGTCCACCGATATTAGAGGAGGGGCAACAATTCTTCCGCATGATTGCGGTGTCTTGGTTAGGCTCGTTGGCAATCTTGCAGACGACCTCAAGTCTGTAATATACGAGATAGTAAACATTGTTAGAAGAGTAATACTCGGGGGGTCATTCAGCGGAATTAGAAAATATTAGTTTACGGCGTTGAATACTTCCGTATTGGTTGGACCTATCAAGCTTTAGCGCGCGCTCTGAAAGGGTACACCACAAAATAGCGCGTGCCAATTTTATTAGATTACTGGAGTCGCACTCCAAAAATTTATTAATTCAGCCCTAATGCATAAGTGTAAAGGCGGTCAAAAAGTGTCATTCGCGTCCAAAATCAGAACTGTAGGTATCCAAACATTAGCACCAGCGGTCTTTTATGGCGTAGCTGGAATCATCCTTCTAGTGTTGCTGCCCTTAGCCAATTTCCCGCCTCACATCGGATTAACAGGAATACTCAGCCTCGTAACCGCGTATGGCATTCTCAAGAAAAGATTCTGGGCTTTATGGCTAGTTGTTGCCCTGTTTGCTGTAGCCACAACAATTTCCCTATACACCCTCTACGTGTTTGCCTTCACAAACGTTATCGTAGGCGTAAGCATGATTGTTTACGCCGTTCTGACATGGGCATTCACACTTTACATAGTGTTAAAAAGAAAACCAACGGAAGCCTAACCCTAACTCACAAGGCACCTTTCAGAAGCGCAACATCAACTTCTTCATCAGCATCAACGAACTGCTGGTTCTCAGGAATCTCAACGAATCCGTCAGCCTTAGCAAGAGTGGTTATGGCTCCTGAAGCCCCCGTTTCAACAGGCTCAGCCAAAAGCCTATCCGACTTATCGCGTTTCAGTTTAACCATGACAAACGTTCGTCTGCCTTTAGCTTGAAACATCCTCGCAGCCGCCAAAGCTTTAACCGTCTTGGCTTCCGTGGCGGTTCTGCCAGACATAACTTGGATAACAGGACGAGCAAGCAGATGAAAAATCAACAAGGCAGAAGTCGGATGACCAGGAAGCGAAAAAACAGGTTTCCTTCCTATAAGCGCTACTGTCGTGGGTTTTCCCGGCTTCACCGCTATCCCACTAATAAGCACGCCTGGCTCGCCAAGCGAATCCACTATTTGAGGAGTTAAGTCTCTTGGACCCACGGAAACTCCGCCAGAAGTCAGCACTATATCCGCTGAAGCCAACGCGTGCTCCAAAGCCTTTTGCAGCGCAGCCTTATCGTCTGGAACCACGCCCAAATAGACTGGTTTTCCACCGCTTTCACGAACTGCGGTGCTCAGGCTGTAGGCGTTTATGTCGTAAATCTTTCCAGCAGGCAACTCTTTGCCAGGTTCGGTTACTTCTCCTCCTGTTGAAAGAACCGCAACCACGGGAACCTTGAACACTTTAACCTTGGTTAAGCCTAAAGCGGCTAAAACCCCTATCTCTGATGCACCCAGAACCTGACCAGCCTTAAGAACTGTTTCGCCCTTTTTTATGTCCGTTCCCCTCTTCATCACGTTTCCGTCTTTAGTTACAGCACGGTAAACGCGCAGCTCAGCATCTTCGCTGTCGGTGTCTTCAACCATGACAACAGCGTCAGCGCCTTCTGGAATAGGTGCACCTGTGACGATTTCCGCCGCTTCACCCTTTCCAAGGCGGATTTTTGGTGGTTCTCCCACGTTCACCATGCCGCAAAGCTTCAATTTCGCAGGCTGTTTTTCCTCCGCGCCAAAAGTGTCCTCAGCTTTCACCGCGAAGCCATCAACAGTTGACCTGTTAAAAGGCGGAATGTCCAAGGCGGAAACCACGTTTTCTCTGAGAACGCGATTATATGCCTCCAACAAGGAAATTTCTTCTTCACCTAAGGCTTCAGGCTTCAGGTTTTTCGAAATCACCCTTTTTGCCTCGTCAAACGTCATCAACTTTCTAAACATCTTAGCTCACTCTTCCAGGTTTCCAAACAAGCGAACAGTCACAACTTCGCCTTCCGTCACACCTTCCCTGTTCTCAGGCACCACCACAAAACCGTTGCCTCTTGTCATGGTGGAGATTGCGCCAGAACCCCTAGCGCTGACAGGTTCAGCGAGAAACTCGCCGTTTTTCTGGGTCACTCGAACCCTCACAAAAGTTCTCCTTCCAAGCGCCGTAGCTGCTTTCCGTGTCATAACCGCTTTAACCATTGGTCTCGGTTCCGTTTTTTTCATTCCAAGCATCTTGCAGATTAACGGTCTCGCGAACACTTCGAAGCCGATTATGGCGGCTACGGGGTTGCCTGAAAGAATCATCACTGGCTTTCCATCCAGCGCGGCTATGGCTGTTGGCATTGCTGGTCTCAGCGCCATGCCGTGGACGATTACGCCTGGTTTTCCCAGATTGTTGACTGTGTCGGGAACAAGGTCGAGTCCTCCAACGCTGGTTCCGCCAGAAGTGATTACCGCGTCACAACTTCGCAGTCCTATTCTGAGCTTTTCAGCGATTTCGGTTACATCGTCTTTGGCTATGCCCAAGTCCACTGGTTCTGCGCCAAGCTCGTGGCACATGGATGAAAGCATGATGCGGTTTGACTCGAAAATCTGGTTTTCAGATGGTTTGCTGCCCACTTGGGCAAGCTCGTTTCCAGTGGCTATTATGGCGATTCTGGGTTTTTCCGCAACGTTTACTTCGGTGTTGCCCATGGCAGAAAGCAACGCTAGATGGTAAGGTCTGAGGCGAGTGCCTGCTTTCATTATGTTTTCGCTTTTTTTGACGTCTTCGCCTTTCTTGGACACGTTTCCGCCACGTGCCAGTTGGACCCAAACCTTCAATTCACCAGCGCTTCTTTTCGTGTTCTCTATCATTACCACTGCGTCTGCGCCTTTTGGAACGGGGTTTCCAGTCCAGATTTGCTTTGCTTGTTTAGAGCCGACTTCTTTAGACTCCGTTAAATTGAATGTGACTGGTTTGAACTGTGTTGCGCCTGTGGTGTCTTCAGCTCTGAGAGCGTAACCGTCAACAGCTGACTTGTCAAACCTGGGCAAGTCTTCTTTGGCAACTATGTCCCTTGCTAAAACACGGTTCAAAGCTTCATCAAGAGGCACTGTGACTTCTCTGCACTTTTTGACCTGCAAAACATTAAGCCACTTTCGCAAAGCGTCATCTATAAGCGTCAGTTTTTGGAACCCTTTCAACCTCGCCAACGTGCATCATCAACTAAGAGCATTGTGGCTTACAGTAAAAAAACGTATCGAGCAGAGCTGCATCATTTGTTGATTATCTTTTTCCCTTAACGCGTGAGAAAAGTCTATAGCCCCCTTAGGGCTTAGTAATTTCTTACTCTCTTCTGTTGTTGTTTCTTCTTTCATACTTTGTCTCCCCTTATTTCCTATCACTTTTGATAGTTCCGTATGTGTATTTTAGATTTTTTCGCGTCAATTTTTCTTGGTTCATTTTTCATCATTCCTTGTTGGGATTGATATGCGTCCCTTCTTGTGCGCCCGTTCCGAGAGGATAAACTTTTAGTCGGAACGACCTTCTTGCTGGAAGAGAAGGTAAAAGTTTACCTTGAGGACTGCGAAAGGCAGAGGGCGCTTTGTTTATGGCAATGGAAAAGACGTGGTGTTGGCTGGGTTTCATTCCTGTGTTGGTCTTTGACTGCGTTGCCCTTCGGTTTAGGAGGGCATAAGTGGTCTGTTTTCCAGAGCGGATGGATACGTGTTTTTCATACGCGCTGGGTAATGTCTGGACATTACTGGTTTCTATTAAGACAACTTATTCCGAGTTTTGTGGATGCTTGGAAAGTGAGTGTTTTTGGAGAAAGAGTTAAAAGATTTCAAGTTCTCAATGGACATGTGTGTTTAGAATCGGCATTGATTGGAGACTTTTTCGCTTTCAATGATGCCAAACAAAATTATGAAGGAGATGAGAGATTTGGAAATTAAAGAGATGTCTTTAGAAGAGAAGTATGACAAGCTCTACGACCAATATGTCCTTACAGATGTCACAGCCATTGCTTTCGTTAAGGAGAAGGGGCTTACAGATGAGTATTTAGAGTACTCGATGAAGGCTGCTAAAAAGATGTTGCCATCAGTCTTGGGTTATGCCTTCAAGGCTATTAAAATGCTGTCACCAGGAAGAGCCTTCAAAATGTTTGTCGAGGGCTTCTTAAAAGATGATCAAGTTACGGAGCCGTTGTCCAACACGGAAATCGTCAGTCTTTCTGACCGAGAAGTAGTAATTAAAACAAAGAACTCTGTAGTGTTAAAAAGGTATAGAGACATGATGAAAAAAACAGGTCTTGAACTCGATTTGAAAGAGATGTACGGATGGTTCAACGACCCAGGTAAAGAGATGTTTAAGGATTTAGGGTTTGATGTGACAGTTGATACATCACATATTGAAGAAGACGAAATCACTTACATAATAAAGTTGAAGAAATGACCTAACGCCTTCTTTTTCCCTCATTCTTGTAACATTAGCGCGCTTGAAACTAGAATCTCGTTTCCCTTCGCTAGCTTTCTTTTGTTTTAGGATATTCTAATACTGCATATAAAGTACCCAATAATATTGTAGCGCCCTTTTATATAGATTGAAGCGCTGAGTGAACTTTTGGCGTAAGAGTAGGCTGGTGCAGTTTTGGTAGGCGATTCGGGCTATTTTTTTCCGAAAGTTTTGGGGTCGATCTGTCGGCGTTTTCCGTCCTTGTCTATGACGTAGAAGTGGAAGTCGTATTCGTCGCAGTAGTTCTTGAACTCTATGTACCGCTGCTTGTCCCCTCCGAAGTCTTTCTCGGTTAACACTTCGCAGATACGTCTCAAACAGCCTTTCCGCGCTTCGATGTCAGGCGTGAACGAGCCGATTTTAGCTGGTTTCTCCTCGCCCTCCACGTTCGCTTTCACATCCCACTTATCCTGCTTCAACTCGTCAGCGATCTCCCGAACACACTCGTCATGACTTTTCTTTTTATCCGCCTTCTTCTTAACCATAAAACACATCCAAAAACGTAATTTTCACCGCGTTTAATTAAGGATTTTGAAACAAGAGTTTGATGGCGCGCACGTATAATGAACTTCACTTTGACATCGTTCGCTCAATATTTCAGTACGATTGCGTTGCTCATACCGCGCCTTTTGCGTTCCAAGATTTTCTTTGCTTCAAGTCTGTCAAGGATTAGACTGACTTTGCTTTTTGAGTAACCGCTCCTATCCACCAACTGACTTTGGAAGATGGTGCCCCCTTCATCAATGATTAAGCTGACAATTCTTTTTTCGTCAGGGTTCGATAATTTCTCCAAAAGCTCATCCCAACGCCTCTTCAACTCGGAAGCTCCAGTAAGGACAGGTTCATTCTTGTCTATCAACCAGAGATATACCAAACTTGAACCCATAACAAAACATGAGACGCCGACCAAAATCATGTCAGAAGAACTGTAGATTTCTGGAATATTGCTAAGCTCAATGGCACTTCCGTCGATGATAAACTGAACATTAGTTGGGGTTAGTACCTTGACGAAGACAGCAAAAGTAGACGCTATTAAACTGAAAATTGCAAGGATTTTTCCAGTCCTCATCAGGACACCCCTTAACAGAAAAAGGGATTATAGAGAATATTAATCATTGTATTCACCAGCTTATCTTGTCCTTTTCTCAACAATACCCACCTACTCGTTGGCTATGGTAAAACTCTGGTTCTCCCTTCGTCCAATTCTGGCAATCTGCCGATTCGAAACTCATCTACTGGTGGAGTTACTTGCTGAGCAAACTCTGGTTCTCCTATTGTCCAATTTTGCCAATCTACTGGAATGTTGTATCCAGAGCCATCCGCGAAAGTCACGGTAACTACGGCTATCAGGTTTACATCCCCTTCCGCTACTATCTGCCGTTTTGTTTGATTCATAATGACATTCATTATATCTTCGACTTTGATGTTGCCCGTTAAGGTTACTTGTGTTGTGTAGTCTTTTCCAGCTAACGATTCTTTGATTTCTTCATCTTCCAAGGTTACAGCTAGTGCCTGTTCTTTCAGATGTTCTCTGTCCTCTGCGTCCAGAATTATTCTGCCATCCTCAAATTCGTATTCCCAAGTGTCTGTTATGCCTTTCGAGTTCATTACATACAGAACAACTGAACCCAGAATGATGCCGATGCCAATCAGTCCTGCTAAAAACAGAACTTTTCTTCTCGTTCCCTGAACACTTTTCATGTCTATTTCATCACTCCTTTTTGAACGAACAAATGTCCAAAACTGCATTTGGCTCTTTGTTTAAAACTAGTTTAGAACCTCATGTCCTCCTAAATTTTTTCTCATAGTTTACGTGAACTGGTGCTGAGTGAGTTTAATTCATTTAACACATAACTAGTCGTTTATGAGTTTCAATTTGATTATGCAAAAGTAATCTTGAGGGGATACTCAATTCGTCGAAATATGAGTAATAGAGGGCAGGTAAGAGTTATTAGTCAAAATGGTGCATTAGCATAGACTATGCCAGACAAAGTTCATTGTGCTCATATTCTTGTTAAGTCCGAGAGCGAAGCTAAAGCCGTGTTAGAGCGGTTGAAGAAGGGTGAGAAGTTCGGGCGTGTTGCCCGGGCGGTTTCCCGTTGTCCTTCTGGAAAGCGTGGTGGTGACCTCGGTACGTTTACGCGTGGCAAGATGGTTAAGGAGTTTGAGAATGCTGCTTTTGCGCTTCAGAAGGGTGAGGTTTCGGGTGTTGTGAAGACGCAGTTTGGGTGTCACATTATCAAGCGGTTGGAGTAGGCTTGTAGTTTCTGAAACGTAAGAAAAATGTATCTTTTACAGATATATTTATATCCGACGCACAACACAGACTAGAAACAGAGAAACTTATTATGCCAAAATCTAAACGCGACAAAGCCACACCAAGGCAAGATGACACGACCAAACAGAAAACCCAGATCAAAATAAGCGGAATGCACTGCGCCGCCTGTTCACAAACCATACAAAAAGCGCTCTCGAAAGCAGAAGGCGTAAAAAAAGCACGAGTGAATCTCGCCACAGAAACCGCCTATGTCGAGTACGACGACGAACACGTAACTGAGGCGAAGCTAAAGGAGGTCATCAGAAACACGGGTTACGACGTGGCGGAAGAACTAAAGACGATTACGCTGCGAATCGGAGGAATGACCTGCGCTTCTTGCGCCCAAATCATCGCCAAAACACTAAGAAAAACCGAAGGCGTCAAAGACGCCAACGTCAATCTGGCGACCGAGAAAGCTACTGTAAGCTTCTACCCATCAAAAACAAACTACGCCAAAATCAAAAAAGCCATAGAAGACACAGGCTACGAAGTTCTCGGCAGAGAAGACAAAAAAGCAAGGTTCGAGGAAGAAGCAACCAAAGAACAACAAACCTTGTCAGCCGCCAAGAGAAAAGCGCTCCTAGCTTGGGCACTCACCATACCCATCATGAGCTGGATGCTTCCCGACATGCTCTTAGGCATTGCTTGGCCCAACTCCACGATTTTCAACATCGGCATGATCGCGCTCGCCGCGCCAGTTCTCTTCTATCCGGGATGGGCAACTTACAGGTCAGCCGCCAAAGCCATCTGGCACCACAACGCCAACATGGACGTGCTTATAATGCTGGGCACGCTGGCGTCTTTCCTAACTGGACCACCCTCCTTCTTTGCTCCTTTAGCTAACTACGCTGGCGTAGGCGCCATGATCATGTCGTTCCACCTCACCGGAAGATACATCGAAGCCAAAGCTAAAGGACGAGCGTCACAAGCCATACGCAGACTCTTGGAGCTTGAGGCGAAGACCGCGAGAATCCTCAGAGACGGCAAAGAAGTCGAAGTTCCCATCGACGAAGTTGAAAAGGGCGACCTGATGGTGGTGCGCCCCGGCGAAAAAATCCCAACTGACGGCGTGGTAGTGGAAGGCGAAAGCGGCGTTGACGAGTCCATGGCTACAGGCGAATCCATGCCCGTGCAGAAAAAGCACGGTGACGACGTTATCGGCGCCACAATCAACCAGCGCGGGCTCCTCAAAGTCAAGGCAACCAAGGTCGGAGAAGACACGTTCCTTTCGCAGGTCATAAAGATGGTGGAGGAAGCCCAAGGCTCAAAGGTGCCCATCCAAGAATTCGCCGACCGCGTAACCAGCTACTTCGTCCCTGCAGTTTTGAGCTTGGCGCTGTTAACGCTTGTTCTTTGGCTGGCGTTTCCAACAGCCATAGGAAGCGTCGGCGCCTGGGCAAGCCAGTTCCTGCCATGGGTGGACCCAACTCTGGGCGTCATCTCGCTGGCTATATTCGCAACGGTGGCAACACTTGTTATCGCGTGTCCTTGCGCACTCGGACTGGCAACACCCACGGTCCTGATGGTTGGAAGCGGCATGGGCGCTGAAAACGGCGTCCTGATCAGACGCGGAGAGGCCATACAAACGCTAAAAGACGTCAAAGTGATGGTTTTCGACAAAACAGGCACAATCACCAAAGGGCAACCCGAAGTGACGGACACGGTTCCAGCGGAAGGGTTCAGCGAAAAAGAAGTTTTGAGGCTTGCAGCCAGCGTCGAAAAAGGATCGGAACACCCCCTCGCCGAAGCCATCATCAAGAAAGCGGAGCAGGAAAAGGTTGAGCTGGTTAAGCTGAAGCGGTTCGAGGCGGTAACGGGCAGAGGAATAAAAGCTGACCTCGAAGGACAAAGCACCGTTCTGGTCGGCAACAGGAAACTCATGGACGAAGCCGAAATCGACTACAAAGGCTTGGAGCCAGCGCTTAAAAGGCTGGAGGACGAAGCCAAAACCGCCATGCTCATCGCTAAAAACAACAAGTGCGTGGGTATAGTTGCGGAAGCCGACACCCTCAAAGAAGACTCCGTGCAGGCTATTGCGGAACTGGAAAAGCTGGGACTACAGACCACCATGCTAACGGGCGACAACAGGAGAACCGGCGAAGCAATCGCACGCAAGGTCGGCATATCCAAGGTTTTGGCTGAAGTGCTTCCAGACAAGAAAGTAGCTGAGATTCGAAGGCTTCAGGAAGAGGTCGGGCTAGTCGCCATGGTCGGCGACGGCATAAACGACGCGCCCGCGCTTACGCAAGCTAACGTGGGCATCGCGATAGGCACGGGAACCGACATAGCCATAGAAGCTGGCGACGTCGTGCTTGTGAGAGGCAATCTGTCAGACGTCGTGAAAGCCGTGAAGCTGTCGCGAGGAACTTTTCATAAGATAAAGCAGAACCTGTTCTGGGCTTTCTTCTACAATCTGGTCATGATCCCGTTCGCTATGCTGGGTCTTGCCCACCCTGTGATCGCTGAGGCGGCTATGGCTATCAGCTCGGTAACCGTGGTTACAAACGCAAATCTTCTGAGACGCATGAACGTGCGGCCAGACTATCAAAAGGAGGTGAAATGATGGCGAAAGATCTTGTCTGTGGAATGGACGTAGACGAAAAAACAGCGAAGTACACGACGACGTACAAGGGAAAAACCTATTACTTCTGCGCGCCTGGATGCAAGAAGACGTTCGAAGAGAACCCAGAAAAGTACGTTGGCGGCTCGTCCGGAGGACACGGGGGTCATCACGGCTGTTGCTGCGGCAACTGCTAAGCGCTGCGCCCGCGCTAAGCAGCGTTTTTCTCCTTTAATTTCCTTGCTTTATCTTTTTCTAAGGCTTTTTCAACTTCTTCGCGTATGGTGAAGCCGCCGATGTGCAAGATGGGTTCTTTGGTTTCTGGGTCTGTTACCATGGTGGCTGTGCACGGGTAACTGTGATGCGCCTTGGCGATGGCGTCGTACAAAACGTCCTTTTCGGTGGAAACGCCTGCGAGTTTCCGTGCTATGTACCATGTTGAGCCGCATGGAGCGCTGCGCCTCACAGCCGCGTACTCGATTACTTCGTCTTTTCCGATTTTCATGGTTGAAATCTCCAGCAGCGGACGCCCCACTTTCGTCTCTTCAATAAACCGTGCAATAGTGGGCTTGTCCTCTTCGGGTTCAAGCGTGCAGAAAGGCTTAGGAAACGCGCACTCAAGCCCGAGTTCCTCACATTTCTCCTCTAATTGCTTCTTTATGCCCGTGGGAACCTCCTGCCAATCCTCAATCGGAGCGATTAACGCTTTGATTCCCGCGTTTTTTATGTGCTGAGGCAGCTCCAGCAGCAGGTCTTTGTGCAGTCCAGATGCTAAACAGATGTCGGCTTTCGGCAGCTTTTTGGGCATGTACTCTTCTGGGTTGTCGATGAACGCAGGCAGTTCCGCTTGGTCAGGCAGCTGGATGGCGGCGCGAACGTTCCGCACGAAACTGTAGACGTCGTATTTGCAGGATTCGCAGTAAAGCCCGCATGACTGGCAGAAGCAGGGGTCGTTTATCAGGTTTCGGATTACGCGTTCCATGAAGTCTTTGCTGTAGACGAATATTAGTGAGAGGCTTGTTTTACTCATGTTTTGCAGTCATCCCTGAAACGCGCCGAGAACCACGTGCTCCGCGAACAAATCCTCGTTAAACGCTCCCACAAACTCGATTTTCTCGTTGATAATTATTTTTGGGACGCCCGTGACCGCGTATTTCTGGGCAAGTTGCGGGAATTCGCTGCCGTCTATAACGTCCGCTCGTATCAAGTCGCTTTCAACAGCTAACTTGTGCGCAACCGCCGCAGCCACGGGGCAGTGATGGCAGGTTAAACTGACGAACACTTGGATGTGCACAGGCGCCTTGACATCCGAGAGGATTGCTTTCGTCTTGTCCGCGAGGTCGGTTTTGCCCCGTGAGACGTTGATGACGGCTTCTATCAAAGTCTGAAGCTCGTAGCCGTAGGGTATCCCGTAGATTCTCACGCCGTAGTCCTTTTCGCCGACAATTGCCAGTGCGGGAATCTTGTCAACCCCGTATTCTTTGGCTTTAGCGGCGTCAGCCACAAAATCGTAAACTTCAGCCGTGATTTTATCATTCAAAGCTGCCAACTCTTGGGCTAGTTGCCGCGTGTCAGAGCAGAATCTGCACTCGATTTCTTGGGTGAACATCAAGATTTTCACTGGTTTTTCCAGTTTCTCTTTGAACTCGTTTTTGAGCAGTTCCTTTTTGTCGTCAGGTATCAAACTCATTTTCTTCTAACCTCCAAAACACGCTTCTATTTTTAAGGGCAAGACGAATCTTGCTTTACCAATACTGAGTTTTCCTCACATATTATCTTTGCGAGTGCTTTCGCTTGTTTTGCCCATTCTCACAGTGCTTTGGACGAAACGCATATAAGCGGTTGTGAGTATGGAAGTTTTGCTGGTTTTGACGAAAACAACGAGTTGATAAAGCATGGAAAACAAATCTGAACCAAAAAAAGGTGAAGATGAAAACTCGGTGAAGATTAACGCAAAAGCACAGTTGATTCAAGGTTTCCAAATCGCCCTTTACGACGCATACTCCCACCGTGTGGTAGTTGATTTGCCTCCAGAACTGGGGACAGGGCTTGGACCTACGGCGCTTCAACTCTGCGTAATGAGCCACGCGGGCTGCTACGCAACCATCTGCGTATACACCGCTAAAAGAATGCGAATTCCCTTGAAAGGTTTAACGGTTAAAGTGGAAGCCGTGGAAACCGACGAGGCAGGAACGATAACCAAAGAAAACTTTGACATCACCATTAAGGCTGACGCGCCTGTGGACAGAATTCAAAGGCTTCACGAGTTGACGGTGAAAAACTGCCCTGTTGGTATACTCTTAGAAAAAGCCAGCGTGAAAATAAACTATAACGTGAAAACAGAAAAGAGTGAAGGAAAATGAACAAGGTATCTTTGGCAGAAGGCATAAACTGGGTTGGAGTCGTCGACTGGAACCTGAGAGATTTTCACGGCTACACCACCAAGAGAGGAGCCACTTACAACGCTTATCTAATCCAAGACGAGAAAACGGCTCTGGTCGATACGGTGAAGCACACGTTTTCCAGCGAGCTTCTCCGAAACATCTGTGAAATCGTAGATCCTGCGAAAATAGATTACATAATAATCAACCATTTGGAGATGGACCATTCAAGCAGTCTGCCCATAATCGCTAAGTACGCGAAAAACGCGACGGTGATTGCCTCTCCACGGGGAAAAGACGCCTTAATCGAGCATTACGGCGCAGACTTTTGCATAGAAACCGTGAAAACAGGCGACGAGTTGAAGCTTGGAAAACGGACGCTGCGTTTCATTGAAGCGCCCATGATACACTGGCCTGATAGCATGTTCACTTATGTGGTTGAAGACAAGATTCTGATGCCTAACGACGCTTTTGGTCAGCACTTTGCCACCTCTGAGCGGTTCAACGACGAGGTTGACGAGCACGTTCTGATGGAAGAAGCCAAAACGTATTATGCGAATATTCTGATGCCTCTCGCGCCGCTTATAACGCGCAAGATTCAAGAAGTGGTGCAGATGGGCATCCCAATTGAGATGATTGCGCCGAGTCACGGTTTAATCTGGCGTTCAGACCCATCTAAGATAATTAAAGCTTACTTGGATTGGAGCGCAGGAACTTCTGTGAACAAGGTGGTTATCGTTTATGACACCATGTGGGGCAGCACCGACAAGATGGCACGCGCAATAACTGAAGGCGTAGCCAGCCAAGGCGTGGACGCGAAGCTTATGAAGCTGAGAGCGGCAGTCAACACGGACATCATAACCGAGATTCTAGACGCCAAAGCCGTGATTGTGGGTTCGCCAACGCTTCACAACGGCATTTTTCCCACGCTGGGAGGTTTCCTCACGCACATAACGGGTTTGAAGCCTAAAGGCAAGCTGTGGGGGTTCTTCGGTTCTTACGGCTGGGGAGGCGGCGCCGTCAGAGGCATGATTGAGATGGCGAAGAAAGCGGGCTTCGAAGTCTACGAGCCAAGCGTGGAAGTGAGGTTTGTTCCAGACCAAGAGGACCTGAAGAAATGCTTTAAGTTCGGGCAGCAAATCGCCGCGAAAATCAAAGCCTAACCTTTCTCTTTTTTGGCTTAATTTTAGAAAAAGTTAGAGATGACTAGCCGCGCTATTTTTTCCGAACTACTTATAGTTTCTTTATTCCAACCCCAAAAGCCCGAACACTCATGATATAAAGCAAGCCTAAGATAGAGTGCAAGAGAATAAGAGAAAATGTAATATGCGTTAAGCGTAGTTCGCTATGTATTACTTGCCCTTTGAAAAAATTAATAGCTTCAACCCGCTATTCAATAGCATGAACGGCGAGGATTTCTGGGCAAGCGTGGGGACAACGCTATCCGCAATAGGCGCGACGATTTTCGCAGTGCTCAGTATCCCCCTTGTTAGCAGTCTCTTCACGTTCTTGGTGGGCGCATTTGTAACGTTTCTGGTTCAAAGCAAACTGCAAAACCGCTCCGAAAAACGAAAACTCAGAGTAAAAGCAATCGAAGAACTGCACATCCCACTCTATTTAAAGTTTGAAGAAATCAAGGAAAAGCTCCTTTTGAATCTTGAGGAAGCCAATGTAGGTTCTTGGAATCCCCTATTCGACAAACCGCAGATGTTTACATTGGAGCATGACTTTAAAGAACAAATATTGGATTTCTACAATGAGGCGGATAAATTAGAGGAAAAGTTTCGCGGTATAAAAGGAACCGCCGTTGATATTATCTTCAAGAATGTTGAAAATCTATTGGTTCCAGTCCTTAAAGAAAAAGGTCTCATAGAAATTCCGAAAGAAGCCAATGGCTTGCGCGTTGAAAAGGGCGCGGACAGTATCGGTCTTTCCCTCAGACTCAGACGTGCATATTGGGCGGCAGATGCTCCCTTGGTTACATGCGCTTTGTTAAATCGAGACCCAATAATTTACCTAGAAACAAACCATAGAACTTTTAAAATGGATAAAATGCTTCTTTTGATTTCGGTAAACTATCACTTTGGGGGTAACTACCGCACCGAATATTCTAAAATTGACGTTATTGAACATCAATCGCTTTTCAGAGACTTCTGGAAGCAATTAACTGATGAGCTAAGTAACAACCCCGACATCAACAAGTTCAATGAGATGCGACAAGAACTAATTCCAGTATGCGATGACCTTCTGAACCGACTAAAGAAGCACATAGAAACTTATGTCAAAACGGAAAGAATTTGAGCTGGATGTTAGTTCTCACGTAGCTGAACTTTTGTTGTTGGTTGTTGCCTTTTTCACCCGCAATATTTCGCATGGAATGTGCGCTTCCTCTACTGCCCACTTAAACCATTGCATCTGGTCTAGGGACAATTCGTCATATGGGCTTTTTACCTCGACAAACTTGTATTCTTCATCCCTGAAAATGAAGAGGTCAGCCCATCCCGATTGTCTACCCCAAAAATACCGAATAGCCCAGTCTATGCATTTCAAAATCATTGACTGAGGCATTACTCTTAAAGCTGTTCTTCCCAGTTCCAAGGCTTCGTTATTGTCTGCCCCTAAGTATATTCGCAAAGGTTTGCTTGGTTCCAGCAATTTTTCAAACAATTCTTTCATATCTGTTTTTTCAAGACTTTCCAATAGAGTGGTAAAATCTTTTGACCTACGGATAAAATACTCTTTGGACCCAAAATCCGTACCCCATGACCCTCTGAGTATTGCCGTAGCTCTCTTGGTTGGGGTTAGCCATTTTGTTGGGTGACTAACTCTGACTATTCTTCTAGGGTCTGTTGGGTCTAGAATAACAGGTGCGCAGAAGGTGCTAACCAGAACATTAATGAGTTTTCTCTCACATTTCATCACAGAAAACCCCTGTTTTTCATACCACTCAGCGACCACATCCTCTACGGCTAGCAGGTTACCTTTCTGACCGACCCACCTGCCAATCTTTCGATTTCGCCTCAGAAGTAGAACATACTCAAAATCAACAAACCTCTCAGGAACCTTGACTTTTGACAGAAAAGCGGCTTCAGTAAGCTCCTTAAGGTCATACAAAGGATTAGTCTTGTGTCGAACCTGCCAAACTTTTTTTGCCTCTTTTTTCATCAGTTTTGCCGTTTTTGGAAATTTCCGTTCAAAGTCAATAATATCTTCTACTGTGATTTCTTGCTCTTCAAGGAAAAAACGAACACTTTCTAGATAGGTCTTGTAAATTTCTCTCCAGTAAAATCGTTCAACTTTTCCTTTCTGCCCATATATCGCCGCGCGGGGATGTTCTTCTTCCCTTTGACCCCGACATGAGAGACAAATATTTTTTGCAAATCCGCTGACTGGATAGTATAAACCCGTACAATATTCTCTACCATCCCGTGTTTGGTGAGGGAGAAACTGAAGAGCCAATTCTCTCTCGCATTCACACATCCACACTTCGCCACAGTCATGACACAGGTACTTTCGAAAAGTATCATAATGATTCAAGCAAGTCACATTTTTATGGCGGCAACTCATGGTAGTTTCTCCGCGTTCAAGCTTTCTTCATTCGCTTGCTGATTTCTGGAAGTTAGTTTTGTTAATGTTTCTCGAATCAATTCCAAAACGCTAACAGCTTCATCGAAGGTGGGCTTATGTCCACCGTGGACAGTCCTGTTTCTAATTTTGTAGCTTTTTCTGAATCTCTCTGTCAACAGATTCATGTTTTCCGCTTTCTCTTTCAGATTTTCCCCAGAATCGAGTTTGCCCAAAAGTCTGTCTATTATGCTCCATCCCCAACCGCATGTAGTTGCAAACTGCCCGTTAAGTATTGTTTCCCTAAGGGTAGCCACATCTAACACTATCTCGCGAAGGTCATTCCTCAAATCCTCGTCTTTTACTGAAACCAAAAAGTCACGTTGCACCTTGATTAGCTCTTTTACGCCAAGTTTCATTTTAATCAGCACCCCAGTTCTCCAACTGTAAATCGCCGAAAATAGTGTTGAAATGAACAATCCCGACTGCAAATACAGAAAAATGAGATAAGAATACTCCCGACTTCCATAGACATCGAACATACCCGTTTGACTTAGAAGCTCTGGATAAATCCAAGTGAATGTGACTATTGGCGCAACCAGAGCAATAGCCAAATGAAACAGGAAAACCCATCTGAAAGTGGCTATTTTCTTTCGATATTTAAAAAATAATGCCAACGATACGCTTAGATACACAGTGACAACAAAAATACTGTACTCTGATTGCATAAAAGACGTGAATTCTGCGATAATTCCAGTAAAAAATACAACCCATAGAATATTTGTTTCAATGACTTGCCAGGTGTCAATCCAAGGTCTTTCAGCTTTCTTTCCCTCTTCACGAACTGCTTTAGGCGTGGTTCGGTACTTATGAAACTCGATTATGAGAAACCCAGCAAAACCTATTCCCATAATAATCGAAGGTAAAGTAAAGTCGGGGTTCTCAATTCTCACAAGTTCAATGCCCATTGAACCGCCGATAGCAGAAGTGAATAAGAAAAACCATTCCGCAATTTCAAGCGCTCTATTTCTTGTGATTATCAACTAACCCTTCTGCTTTTAGTTAACCATCAGCATCATACCATCGTAACCTCACGGCTAAAGCTTTTTTGCCCCTCCTCAACATCCACACAAAATACCCCACTAAATAGAAGAGTGCTTGTTTTGACCTCTTTAATGCTGTTTTTCCCTAAAGGTGGGGTTGTTGTTCTGAATAAGCATCTCCCCATGAGGAGAAGTGCAAAACGGTTATTTCCTATTACGATGTTGGAAAAGAAAGGCTATTTCTGTCGTGAACAACTAGCTCTAAACTCTATTTATACTTTAAATAAGGGGGGCTATAGTTTTTCCACGCACTAGAGTTTCAGCTGGCTCAGTATTGGATTCCTTCAGTCAGCTTAAAGTCTTCAGGCATCTTAACCAGCTCAACCACGTTCACGAAATCAGCCCTGTCCACAAGTTCTTTCGGAGCCAACCGTCCAGTCATGACCACAGTGGTTTCTTCAGGCACTTTGTCAAGCAGCGCCAGCACGTCTTTGGCGTCTAGCAGTTTCCACTGAGCCGCTAAGGCAATCTCGTCCAGCACAAGCAAATGCGGTTTCTTCTCCCGCATAATTTTTCCAGCGAAATCAAGAGCCTTCTGGGCAAGCTCCTTGTCATGACTCTTCACGCATTCAACACTGAATTTTTCCCCCGCGAACTCTGCGGTTTTATCCTCTTCGCCAAGCCACGCTTCCCTCCCAAACTGGTAAATCTCGTAGAAAGGCGCAAGCCTGTCCTTAATCAGGTATTCGCCGATGTCGTTTCGCCACTTGAAGAACTGGATTATCACCACTTTTTTGTTGTGACCCACTGAGCGCAAGGCTAATCCCAGCGCGTTGGCTGTTTTGCCACCGCCAGTTCCATAATACAAATACACATACCCCATCTTTTTCATCACCCTGGAAACGGACAATTCATGGTTGGGCAACCACCCGCATACTCAGACTGCGCTGAAACAAACTTTCCCTCTTTACCCTTGACCTCGCCAATGTACAGAACCTGTTCTGGCTTGCTTCCGTACCTGAAAACCGTTACGCCCTTGCACTTAAGCTGCCAAGCCAAATCATAAATCCTCCGCACATCCTCAACCTTCGCCTCAAACGGCAAGTTAACCGTCTTCGAAACCGCATTATCCGTGCTTTTCTGGAACGCTGCCTGCATCTTAACATGCCAAACAGGATCAATATCCAACGCCGTCACAAACAACCGCTTCACATCATCTGGCACCCCAGCGATTTTCTGAACCGAACCTGTCCGTGCTACTTCCTCAAGAAGCTTGGCACCGTAAAAACCCCTTGCCTTGGCGGTTTCCTCAAACAACGAGTTAGTCTCAAACAATCTCGCGCCACCCAGCACGTTCCGCATAAACGAAACCGCAAACAACGGCTCAATCCCCGAAGAACAGCCAGCTATGATGCTTATGGTTCCAGTAGGCGCCACAGTAGTCACAGTCGCATTCCTAAAAGCGCTGTACCTGTCCTTCCAGATGCTCCGTTCGAAATTCGGAAAAGAACCACGCGCTTCCGCAATCTCCATGGATTTCTTGTGCGCTTCTTCTTCAATGAAACGCATCACCTGCTCACCCAGCTTCAACGCTTCCTCAGAATCATACGGCACACCCAACATAATCAGCATGTCCGCGAAGCCCATGACACCTAAACCTATCTTACGGTTAGCCCTCGTTATCTCAGCAATCTCCTCAAGCGGATAAACGTTCGCGTCCACAACGTTGTCAAGGAAATGCACCGCGTTCCGAACAGTCTCCCGCAGCTTCTCCCAGCTAATCTTGCCCTCCTCAACCATCCTCGAAAGATTAATCGAACCCAAATTGCAAGACTCATAAGGCAAAAGCGGCTGTTCACCGCAAGGATTCGTAGACTCGATTCGCCCAACTTTCGGCGTGGGATTATGCCTGTTTATTTCGTCAATGAACACAACTCCTGGATCTCCGCTTGCCCAAGCAGACCTCGCCATCAAACCCCACACTTCCCGAGCTTTAAGCTGCTTCACTTTCTCTTTGCTGCGAGGGTTAATCAGCCAGTATTCGCCGTCTTCCTCAACCGCCTGCATAAACTCATCCGTAACCGCAACTGAAACGTTAAAGTTCGACAGCAACGTCGGATTCTGCTTGGCTGTAATAAATTCTAAAACGTCAGGGTGATCCACGCGGAGAATACCCATCATGGCGCCTCTGCGTTTTCCACCAGCCTTAATCACCTCTGTGGACGTGTCAAAAATGCGCATGAAACTCACCGGACCAGAAGCCACACCTTTCGTTGACCGTACAAGGTCGCCTTTCGGTCTCAGCGCGGAAAAGTTGAAGCCTACTCCTCCACCAGTCTGCTCGATAAGCGCCATGTTTTTTACGGTGGTGAATATGCCGTCAAGCGAGTCGTGAACTGGAAGGACGAAGCAGGCGGAAAGTTGACCTATGTCTGTTCCGGCGTTGAACAGGGTTGGCGTGTTGGGGAGGAATTCGAGTTTCGCCATCATCTGGTAGAAGGTTTTCTGGGTTTTTTCTGGGTTTTCTCCGAAGCGCTTGTCAACTTTGGCTATGGCTTTGGCGACTCTTTCGAAAAGTTGTGTTGGGGTTTCTGTGATGTTTTCTTTTTCGTCGCGCAGCAGGTATCTTGCTTTTAAAACTTCAAGGGAGTTCACGGTTAATTTGGGTTCTATTCCCAGCTTTTCTCTGAGGGTTCTGAGTTCTTCCTTTTTGTTTCTGTAGTCCTGATATTCTTGTGCGACTTTGCCGTAGCCTTTTTCCTCTAAAACTTTCACTACTAAGTCCTGCACGTCTTCAACTGACGGTGTTTTCTCCTTGAATTTCGCTTCTAAACGCTTAACAACCTCGGTTGTGACGTTTTCGGCTTTTTCGCCATCGCCCAGTTCAACCGCGAGAAAGGCTTTGTGAACGGCGTTTTTGATTCTATCTGGGTCAAAATCAGCGGTTCTTCCATCTCTCTTTTTGATTTTGCTTAAAAACATATCATATCCAAATAGTTGTTGCTTTTAAGATGATATAAAGTTTTCAAAACTGGCTGTGCAACTGCCGTGTTTGGCGGATTATCGCAGTTTATTGCCGTTTTACAAACTTGTCTTTTGATGCTCCACACACAGGACAACCCCAGTCTTCGGGCAGCTGCTCAAAGGGTGTTCCCGCTGGTATGTTGTGCTCTGGGTCTCCGAGTTCTGGGTCGTATATGTAGCCGCAGACGCTGCATTCCCACTTGTCCATTTCTTAATCCTCTTGATGTCCAGATAGAGCGGTGTTCAATCTTATAAGCGTCTGCTGCCGAAATCAGCGTTTTCAAGGTTAGGTTTATTCAAAAACAAGAAAGGGAGGGAAGTTTGTTGTGGTTAGACTAACGTTTTGAGCTGTGTGATGAGTTCTTGTTTCATTTCTGGGCTTTCTTTGATTTGTTTGCGGGCTTTCTTCCAGTCTGCGGAGCAACGTCCGTAACTGGACTGTTCGCCGATGTATTTGTGTATGACTTGGTCGATTTTGCCTTTGTTTTCGTCTGTGACTTCCACTTCAGCGTCTTTTAAGACTCCGTTAAACCATTTCCAGCAACCCAAAAAGTTCACCATCCTGAAATCTAGTGGTAGCGCCATATAACGTTTTTTGAAAGGAAAAGAAAAGAGTGAAAAAACGGGTGTGGTTGCCTGTGCGTTTAGGCTGGCTTAAAGAATTTTTCTTTCGGAGAGCCGCAGATTGGACATTTGTCTGGTGGTGTGCCTTCAACCGTGTTTCCGCAGACGCTGCAAACGTAGTAGTCTACTTTCTCCATGGGCTTCTTGTTCTTCAACGCGTCAATCGCCTTGTTGTAAAGTTTGGCGTGTATCTGTTCTACCTTGTTTGCCACGTCAAAGCTCCATGCAGCCTGCTTGTTGTCTTCCTGTTTCGCCGTGTCTATGTATCCAGGATACATCTCTTTGAACTCGAAAGTTTCCCCAGAAACCGCGGTGTCCAAGTTCTCCAAGGTTGTTTTTATCTGTCCAGTTATTCTCAGATGGTTTAAGGCGTGCACCGTTTCCGCTTCCGCAGCGGCTTTGAAGAGTTTGGCGACTTGCGTGAAGCCTTCTTCTTCCGCTTTTCTGGCGAAAGCCAAGTAACGCCTGTTAGCCTGCGATTCACCCGCAAAAGCACCTTTCAAATTCTCGTCAGTTTTGGTCATAACAAAATTCTCCCAGCATAGTAATCTCATGGTCAGTTATAAGCTATACTGGCGATAAAGCGCTATTTTCGTTTGCTCTCTAGCGCGTGGAAAAGACTATAGCCCCCTTATATATACCAAACTGCATAGAATTCTGTGAGAAGCGCCGTCGAGCGGGCTCTGCTGGTTTTTGCAATGAATGGTTCGAGGTCATGATGGGTTGCCCGTGCTGGGCTTAATGAGAATAGCGGAAATCTGCCTCTTTGTTTGATGAAGAAAACGAAATTGTTTTAAAGTTTTTGAAAAATACTGACTTGCCGATGTGTCTCCAATGCTGCAGGCTAGACATTTCCCGATGCCTATAGGCAAAACGCGGCTCTACATTTCCATATTTATGGCTGTCGTTAGTGGCTTCTTCATTTATTTCGGGTCAACAAACTTCGGGTTGTTTACACTAACGCGTGTGATTTACTTCTTGTCCGGCGTTACCACAGGGGTGCTCTTAGGAATAGTTGAAACCAGAATTGTAATCCCAAAGTTAGTTAAGGACACGGAAGCGTTTGTTTGGCAAGTAGTCCCAATTGGCACTGCTTTGTTTGGAGTACCCCTGCTGCTGGTTATCGCGTTTTTCGGAGTTTCAGAGTATTTACCATTTGGAGTCTACGCGTTTTTCCCCTTCATGGCAGCTTCAGGTGCCGCAAGCGGCTGGTATTTCAACAAGTTTGAGAAAGAGAACAAAGTGGACGTCTTCATGTTTTATTACGGTTTCAAATACTGGAAGCAGCCAAATCCTGATGTCACCGAACGATTTCACCATTTCCTAAGGGATGTGGCAAGAAAGGACTCTTCCCAATTCTGGGGGCTAATAGGCTCTTCTTTGGGTTACATAGGATACACTAACGCCTTCAGGGACAAGCTCGAAAAACAAGAAATTGACCCTTCAACCAGAGAGAATTTACTCAAAATTCTAAAAACCATGAACACATTTAGAATAATAACACTGACTGTCTTCGCGCTTTTTCTGGTTTCAGTCGCCGCTCTTATGGTTTTGCTCGTTGGAACCGGATTTGGTTATTTTCACTTTAATTTCAACATAGCTGATGTTGTAGGTTCTGCATCTGGAATAATCCTCTTCGGTTTTCTTATCGGAATTGCTGTTCTAATGATAACTTTTCAAAGAAAAATTTCACGACTTTTGAACGATATCGATACAAGCAATTTAGCTTTTGACTCGTTAAAAAAATAAGGTGGAACTAGAGAAAAAATGGAAAGCGCCGCAGTAGTCAGCGCTTCGTTCGCTTCATGGAGGTGTTATTTTTATGGCTGCGGTTGGGCATTGCATCTCGCAGGCTAAGCATTGTATGCAGTCTGGTTCTCGGGCAGGGTCGGATTTCTTCTCAGAAGTCGGATGCCCAGGCGCGTCTATCATGTCATACAGCGACACGGGGCAAACGTCCACGCACACGCCGTCTCCAGTGCACACGTCCCAGTCGACAGCAACGTTGGTTCCGTGGATGCCCAGTTTCGTCGGTGGTTCTACGGGTCCCCAGACTTTGTGTCCGTTGTGTTCGCCTACAACCTTTCTGTTCTTCTGAAAATCAGGGTCTATCGGCAAAAACTTTTCACCTTCTTTAATTCGTGACGACAGCCAAATATTAGCTTTTCTACCTACAGCGGCTTGTAAATTCTGTTTTCTCCAAAACCTATTTCGGTGATTAGGGATTATTCTATGCTGGTTTACATGGCTAGGTACTACTTGCCTCAGGGCATGCGCTATTCCACTCTTGAGGAGCGAAAAAGGTTTTACACCGAAGAGTTCAGCCTCCCAAAAGTGCATGAGTGGCTTGAACAGGTCAGAGGCAAAGTGAAGTTCGCTGTTGTTATCGGCAGGCACACCAGGATTTTCCCAGAAAAGTACAGGGAAGACGCTGGTACCACCATAATCATAGACGAGTACAAGGGCTTAGACGAAGTGCAAGATTATTTGACCGAGTTTCTGCCTGAAGCCGCGTATTACGACCGAAACGTCTACGACGAAAACGACCACAAATTAGGTCAAGAACTCGCGTTTGACCTTGACCCCGAAAACATAACCTGCCCCATCCACGGCACGCTCGCGGACAAAATGCGGCGGAACCAAGGCTTGAGTTTCTGCAAGCTAGAGTTGGACATGGTTAAGGAACAGGCAGTCAGCCTCTACGAACATCTTGAACCGCAGTTTTCCAACATGAAAATTGTTTATTCAGGCAGAGGCTTCCACATCCACGTTTTTGATGCTGAGGCATACGCTTTTAGTCCGAAGAAAAGGCTTCAGATTGCCCGAAAGGTGAAAGAAAAAGGTTTCAAGATTGACGAGTGGGTGACCGCGGGCGACATGCGTTTGATTCGACTTCCTTACAGCCTGCATGGTTTAGTGTCGCGCGTTGTGGTTCCCGTGGAGAAAGGCGAGCTTGAAAGTTTTGACCCTGCCCACGACAAAAGGTGCCTTCCAAAGTTTCTGGGCAGCAGCGTTACTTCTTGACTTCCTCGGCTTTTTTCTCTTTCTTTCCGTAATAATAGTATTTTTTCTTCTTCTCCTCTTCTGCCTTCTTCGCTTCTGACATAACAAATCCCAAGATAACTATCTTCAGAACCGCCAATTAAAGATTTTCCAAGGCGTTCTGCCTATACCCAGCGAAACCAAACTGGTCAGCTAAACAGTTATATTCGCGTTAACGCAAAGGTTAGCGAGTGAGACCATGCAATTCTCCAAAGTTCAAGGTAAACAAAACAAACACAAGGTTGTTTTATACGCCCTCAGCACATGCGTCTGGTGCAAAATGACCAAACAATTCTTGAAAGACAACGGCATCGAATACGATTACATCGATGTGGACCTGTGCCAGGAAGAAGACAAACAAAAAATTCGCGAACACATTCAAAGCAAAGGCGGACCCTTAAGCTACCCCACCACAATCGTAGACGACAACCTCGTGATTACCGGTTTTCGCAAGGACCTGCTGAAGGAGGCGCTTGGAATTTGACCGAAATAACTATCGATATGGTGCGGAAAAGAGCTGAAGCCGACGCAAAAACCTACGGATATCATCTGGTTCCTGACCCTGACCTCCTCCAAGCCTTTCTCGAAGGGCTGAAAACGAACGAGGAACGCTACGGGTATCCCTCTTGTCCTTGTAGGCTAGCGTCAGGCAAGTTCGAGCTTGACAGAGACATAATCTGCCCGTGCGACTACCGAGACCCAGACGTCGCAGAATTCGGCGCGTGCTACTGCAGACTCTACGTGAACAAAGACGTTTACGAAGGCAAACAAGAGTTGCCAACTGTCCCCGAACGCAGACCACTGGAGAAACAGTCCAGAGCCTACACAGCTGCCTCTGCCCCAAAAGAAACAGAGGTGGCGAAAGCGGAAGAAAAACCTGCGGAGAAGGTGAAGGTAATACTTGAAACCAAACCGAAATTGTGGTACTGCAAACAGTGCGGCTACGTGGTTTTCAGAGACGACCCACCCTACGTCTGCCCGATATGCAAAGCAAAAAAAGAGATGTTCGCGGAAATAAAAACGCAAATCGACTTTCTCTGATAGCCCCTTTTTCTTTTCACTTTGAAACTTCTATTTAGTTAACTGCTCAGTTAAGGGGTCAGTTTCAATTTTGCTATTCTTCAGTTACAATCAATTGCTGGCATTGGATTTTTTCTTTTCTGTTCGTAAATCCGAGATAAGTTCAGCTTTGCTTGCTTCCAAGGACTTCGTCTGTTCTTTTTTTAGTTCTAAGAGCAATTCAAGTACTTCTTCAAATGAGGTTGCTGAGAACTCATGTGGATGTGCGCCGGTGGCTCTCACCACATCTTTGTCTTGGAGAGTTTTTAGACTACGGTAAAGTTGTTTTTTGTAAAGTTTTAGTGATTCTGCGATGTCCCTTTCTTTGCAGGGTCCTTTCTTTGCAAGGAAGACGTACACTCGGGCCTCAAGTTCTGAAAGCCCGAGACTCACAAGTGCTCTAAATATGCGTTCCAGACTCAATAGACCACACCCTTCATTTAAAAATAAAGAAATTGGATTTTTTAGCATCTGGCCAATCAGTGGTTATTATAAACCCCATATTCTGCCAGTCAATTCGCCATACACTATTAATGGTTGAACAGTAATGTTAATTTCAATGTCGACGTTGGCAGTTATCTTTATGCCATCAAGGTCTCCTGTTCCTTTAAGGAATATACCCTTGCCTTCAGAGTAAAACAATGGAAACTCAACCCAAGTTTTCTTGAAGAAAGTGCCTGCAAGAGTGCCTACATAGTCTCCGTGCATACCATCGAATTCAATGTAGTAAGTAGCTATCACAAATCCTATTGAAGTTTCATGGTTGGTAAACGAGTATTTCTGGGTAAGTGTCATTCTTCCTATGCCTAGTGGACCGCAGTCAATTGTTCCCCAAGCAGTAAGACCCTTCGCCAAGCTGTATCTATATCCGTCAGGGTTTAGGCTAGGATTTATCCACGCATCATCTTGTGGTCCCCAATATACTGTTGACGTGGAAGGAGTATAACCACCAGAATACGGTGTTGATTCCGGATTTCTCAATTCAAATGTTGCCTCAAAAGCTTGTGACCTTCTGCATCTACACGCTTGGGCTGTTCCCACTAGCGGAGTTGCTACCATAGCTACTGCTAGCAGCGCAAAGATTGCAATCAGAGCTTTCTTATTCAAAATATCACCTCCTTTTTTAACAAACTGGGAAATCATTTTTGGTCATCGAAAAACAGTTAAGCATGCTCACAATATTTAAAATTGGACTGGTTGCAATGGTCAGTCACCAGTATTGCCAGACGTGACCAGATTGAGCCAAGAAACAATAAAAAATGCTCTCAGGAAATTTGGGTTAACAGAAAAAGAGGCAGAAGTCTACATATTTATCGCAAAACGCGGTGCCCAAAAAGGTGGAGAGATAGCTAAACATCTGAAAAGAAACAAAGGTCAAATATACCGCATTCTAAAGAGATTACAAAGAAAGGGGTTAGTTGAGTCAACACTCGAATTTCCCACACGCTTTACTGCTATATCATTAGAGACGCTAATAGACTCATTTATTAAATCTAAACGAGAGGAAGTTGCCCTCGTAGAAAAAACAAAAAAGGATTTGCTAGACGACTGGAAAAACATCAGCCAAATTGAACTTGAGCAGCCAATAGAAAAGTTTGCGGTGATCGAAGGAACTAAAAAGATCTATCATAAAATGGCTCAGATGATAAGAGAGACAAAGAGTCAATTATCAGCAATATCCACGATTTCAGATTTAGTACGCGCTGAACAATTTGGAGTCTTTGATTCTGCGTATAATAATTTAAAGACCAAGGTTCAATTCCGTTTTCTTACAGAGTTATCCAAGCAGAATTTGAAAGCTATGCAACTCCTTAGAGCAAAATTGAAAAATGGACTAGATTTCAAGGGGAGAAATCCTGACTTAGGCCTGACCGCGTTTCCTCGATTGGTCATAAGGGACAACGAAGAAATTATGTTCTTCATCACAAGAACCGATCAAGAAGTGTGTTTTTGTACAAACTGCAAGTCTATAATCCAAGCTTTTTCGAGTGTTTTCAATAATCTTTGGTGCAATTCAACAGATATTGACCGGAAAATGGTAGAACTTGAAACTGGAAAACCAATTCCCAAAATGGCTCTTATTAAAGATGCTGAGACTGCTAAAAGAAAATATGAGACGTTTTTGAAAGATGCTCAAAATGAAATTCTTATTGTAACCTCTTCTGAGGGTCTCATTGAGTTTAATAACAGGATGAATCAGTTAAAAGAATGGACTAAGAGAGGCATAGCCATTAGGATAATGGCTCCAATTATTGAGAAAAACTTTGAAGTTACACAAAAGCTTTTAGAATTCTGTGAAATAAAACACGTTCCTACTAGTTTGATAGGAACAACAATAATTGATGGAAAACACCTATTTCAATTTAAACATCCTCCATTAAAAATGGAAACCTCATATTCTTTGCCGTTTTTTAGAAATACCTTCTATACAAACGATTTTGAATATATTGAAAAAACGAAAAACATGCTACATGGTATATGGAAAAAAGCTTGTGTACCGTCCGCTGTTACAATAGAATCTATAATTATTCCAAATGAAAAAGGAAACGAAAAGGCTGATTCTTCCAGCTCAGCAATAAAGAACTTTAGAAAAATACTTGCCTTTTCAATTGAAAATGATGATGTTTCTGGAAAACTAACAGAAAGGGGCGTTTTAAATAAGATACTTAAAGCAAATAAACACCCTAAATCAAATCTTTCGAAAGATGTTTCGTTGCTTTTCGCAAGTACTGGACAAGCAATTATTCATCCACCTAAATACTTTAATCTACCTGATATGCTGCTTCATGCTTGGCATGTTGATGAACACTCTACACACGGTGGTGGCGAAAGCTTGGTTATCCATTTGTGGACTGACACTCCTTCTGATTCTGGTTTCATACCTACCGCAATAATAAGTAACGCGACAAGTAGAGAAACGGTTTTAAAAAGAATTTTTGCTTGTACACCAGCTGAAAATAATGTTCAGTTTCTGGGTAAGGATGAATTTCATGTTCGAGTACATGGCAATACGCTTTTTGCCGGTTGGACTGTTCCCTTGGTATTGCAACCGCCACATTATATTCTGCCTCCTTGTTGTCTTCTACTTGAAGGTGTTGGAAAAGTAAAAACTGGAAGATTATCAATTCTATATCGAAATGGTTTTAGAAATAAAATTGAGTTTAATGCTTTTGAGGCACTCGTAACATTCTTTCATCCTTCATCGCAGTATGAGGGCCCTGGTACTGATGGCATATTTTTTAGAGATTATGTTGGTAAGTCATTTATACCTGAATAGTGACGAGGTTAAGGTTAAAAATTAATGGATTTTAATGAATAGATTATACGGTCCTTTTCTTTAATTCAATTTCTATGATTCATTGAGAATTTATGTTCTGATGTTTTCCAATTTTTCTTGTTCTTTGATAGATTTTATACCCTATTAGTGCTCCAATGACGCTTTCAGTTATAGATACTGGAAGTAACAATAAAACAACTTTAATGAACGTCGCTACAAACTCTGGAGGAAACCTATAGGTGAAAGCAATTCCAACAAGAAGCGGATTCACTAAAAAGAATTCTACTATGCAGATAATAATCCACAATTTTAATTGACTACGTTTTTTAAAAATTCCATAGAGACTCATAAATAAAATATCCGCATGAATAGCATTGACTATTATCGGAATTCTGGGTATTATATCAAATGGTGTTCCAACAAGATAAGTTGGAATAATTAAAATAACAAATATCAGTTGTTGTAATAAAAATCGCCATCTTCTTCCTTCATACATGAGCAAAGCAACAGAATTATAGATCGCACCGTTGATAACAAAAATCATGTTAGATCCTGGTATTCCACTAAACAACCAAGCCATTTGACCAACTAAATATACAGAAACAACGTTTACTACTGCAATAAGAACAACAAGAGCTAAATCTCTACTATTCCACAATTACAAACTCTCCCGTTATGAACCAATATTTGACCAAGTTGCTTAAAATGCTATTCAAAATCTGTTTCACTTGAAAATAAAAAAGGGGTTATATAGCACTCAAAAAAATTCTTTACCTCTGGAATACCCTCCCGAACCAATCTCTATTTCAGAACTTCTATTTCGATTTTTTCCCAGTCCTCTTTTATGCCCTTCAGAGCGTTCACGCCGCCAACCACCATTCCAGTCAAGATTCTCTCAACAAACTCGTTAAGCGGTATTTCCTTGCCGTCTACCCGAAGCTTCATAACCATAAACGTCACCTCAAAGTATGTTTACATCCTTAACAGTAAAAGTTTTTGTAGAAAGAAAAGAACCTATACACAGAGGCGGCGATTATGAAGAAACCTGAAGTTCATTTGGAACCCAAAACACGAGCGTCAAAAGTGATGGAGCTGCTTGAACAGGAGCACCCGGACGCAAAAGTTGCCTTGCACTACTCGAACCCGCTTGAGTTGCTCGTGGCGACTATCCTCTCCGCCCAGAGCACCGACGAAACAATAAACAAGGTAACCAAGACCCTGTTCAAAAAATACACGAAGCCAGAAGACTACACCAACGCAGACCTGAAAGAACTTGAACAGGACATACGTTCCACAGGCTTCTACCATAACAAAGCCAAAAACCTGCAAAACTCAGCCAAAATACTGGTGGAAAAGTACAACTCGAAAGTTCCCAAGACTATGGAGGAACTAGTCAAGCTTCCAGGCGTAGCGAGAAAAACCGCCAACATCGTCCTAACCAACGCGTACGGCGTCATAGCCGGCGTAGCCGTGGACACTCACGTGCGCAGACTCGCCCAAAGGCTCGGGCTCTCCGAGAACAATGACCCAAACAAGATAGAAAAAGACCTTATGAGCATCGTGCCAAAAGACAAGTGGATGCGCATCACGGACCTCCTGATTTTCCACGGCAGACGCGTATGCACCGCCAAGAAACCTAAATGCGCTGAGTGCGTGCTGAACAAGATTTGCCCATCTGCTTTCACTTTCAACTGAAACGGTACCAATTTATAAGACACTGAGGTCACTCAATTGAGGATTGTTTTGAAATGGCAAACCAAATCAAGGTTGGAGACAAAGCACCAGACTTCACTTTGCCCGACACCAACATGAAACCGCGAAAACTGAAAGAGTTTCTCGGCAAAAAAGTAGTTTTAGCCTTCTTTGTCGGCGCTTTCACCTCCGTCTGCACGAAAGAGATGTGCGCTTTCAGAGATTCCATGGCAAGGCTAATCGACCTGAAAGCTCAGGTTATCGGGATAAGCGTGAACGACCCCTTTTCGAACAAGGCTTTCGCTGAAAAAAACAGATTGACCTTTCCGATACTGAGCGACTACAACCGCCAAGTCATAAAGGCTTACGGCGTTGAGACCCCTGATTTCGGTGGGCTTAAAGGCTACACGGTTGCCAAACGTTCAATTTTCATCGTGGACAAAAACGGTGTGGTCCGTTACGTGTGGACAACAGAAGACCCGACAATAGAGCCAGACTACAGGGAAATAGAAAACGCCTTAGAAAACATAGAATAGAACAGACCCGCTCACTCTTTCTTTTTCATCCAGACCACGTAGAAATAACGCTTGACACTGTCGTCTTCAACGGAAGAAACATGTTTAATCTCATTAATGTTGCCTATCCAGAGGTAGTTTGGTTTCAATCAAGCGCATAAGAGTTATTAGTGTGAATGAAGCTTTTTGCGTGTGCAACGGTGACTTGTTGCGTGTCCTTTGAAATCCAAGAATTGCCTGACGTTATAAGAGTAATTGTCCTGCTGAACCTGAGTAAAGGCAAGCGGATGTCAAAATCTGCGCTTAAGCGTCGCCTCGACAAAGTCTGTGTCGGGTATGCGTGCGTGGAAATGAGCGAACTTGAGAATGCCTTGAAGGAAATGGCTTCTGAAGGACTAATTGTAGAACATAACAGTACTGTTAAGCTAACTCCGCAAGGAAAAAGAATGGGCAAAGAGTGGGAAAGTCTCCTTTTAAAGAAAGAACCTATTATGGAGATTGTGGCTGGACTAGTTGACGGCTCAATAACTGGATTAGTCGTAATTATTTCTGCCTTAATCGCTGCGTTGCAACCTAGCATAGCAATTTTTGCTGCTCTCTTGACGTTGAGCGCGGTTGCCATTACCAATTTTTCCAGTTTTCTCTTAGGTGGCATAACGGAAGATATGGCCGATATTATCACGCTGCAGAACCTGATGAATTTCAGCTTAAGCGACATTCCAGACAAGAAAGAGCGAGATAAATCTCTGCTGCTTGTAAAGAAACTATTTGTCATATTGGACCGAGAGATACATAGGTCCAACGTCTATGCGGCGATAATCTGCGGCACCACAACTTTTCTAGCGGGCAGCATACCTATAGCAACCTATCTCGCCTTAACAGACTTTTATCCGTTAAACATAATATTGTCATTATCTGTGGTCGCCGCTGTTGTAGGCATCTTTCTGGTCCGTTACCGTTCAAGGAAGACTCGAGTGAGCTGGAAAATAACTCTCATCGAAACCATGACCATCATAATTGTAGCAACTATTGCTTCACTTGTCTTAGGCGGAGTAGCATAGAAAAAGTGTTGCGTGGCAACCTGTTAAAGGCGTTTGTGTTCAATCATCATACACCTGTCCATAACAACGATTAAGCCAGCTTTTTCCGCTGCTTCAGCCGCTTGTTCATTAACTATGCCCAACTGCATCCAGACAACATATGGCTTTCCATACATCGTTTTCAGCTTAATCGCTTGTTCCACTATCAGCGGCACATCCTTTGAGGGTCTAAAAATGTCAACAACCTCTATTGTTTTCTGAATTTCAGGTGGAATATCAAGAAGGCTCTTGTAGCTTTTTTCGCCTAGAACTTCATCTGCAAAGGGGTTTACGGGTATTATGCGGAAGCCATGGTTTTTCAGGTATGCGCTGACTCTGTGGCTGTCCTTGCCAAGTTCTCTGGATAATCCTACTACGGCAATGGTTTTGTATTTTGTCAGGATTTCTTTTATCTCATTTTGGCTCAAGTGTGACACTCCTCTGGATTCGAGACCAAAAATTTAGGGTGTTTCGCTTAGTTTCAGTTCAAAGAAGTGTTCTCTGCCGTTGCGCAACGCGAAAATCCTAACCACATCGCCGACTTTTCTTTTGTGTATTTCCTTAACCAAGTCTTCGATTCGTCTGGTTTCTACGTTGTCTAGTTCTAAAATAATATCGCCGTCAGCCATCCCCGCTTCTTCTGCAGGGCTTCCTTCAGCAACTTTTGTCACGAGAACCCCTCGACTTACTGGTAAACCGTAATAGCGCGCTATCTCTTCAGTTATGCTTAAGCCTATTATGCCGAGCCAAGGTCTTATGGCTATTCCATCGGTCACTATTCCGTTGGTGCACGCCTTCGCCGAGTTAATGGGTATTGCGAAGCCTATGCCCTGCGCAAAAGGTATAATCGCCGTGCTTATGGCTACGACTCTGCCTTCCAGGTCCACTAATGGACCACCGCTGTTTCCCGGGTTTATAGCCGCGTCTGTTTGAACAAGATTTTCTAGAATGCCTCTTTGCGACTCTATGGTTCTGTTGATTGCGCTGATTACGCCTGAAGTCACGGATGGTCCTCCAGCCAAGCCGAAGGGATTGCCTATGGCGTAGACGCTTTGTCCTACTCTGAGCTTGTCTGAGTCTCCAAGTTCCGCGGCTTGAAGGTTTTCGCGGTTAACTTTTACAACTGCTATGTCGTGTACGGCGCATGAGCCAACTATCGTGCCTTCTAGAACTTCGTTGTTCCAGAGGGTTACGCTGATTTTTTCTGCTCCCCCGACCACATGGTTGTTGGTGAGTATGAGCCCTTTTGGGTCAATTATGGTTCCTGAACCCATACCTGAAACTGGCACTGCCTGATAGAATATATTGTGAACGAGTTTTGTGGTGCTTATGTTGACCACGCTTTTGCTTACCTTTTCTATTATGTCTAAAACGTTTTTCTCGTCGGATGGCGACACTTCTTTTTGCCTCGAAAAACATTTTGGATTTTGTTTTAAATAGTTTTCCAGTCTTTTTTAGATCGGTTTGAACTGCAAAAATCACACTTTTCCAAATCTGCGCTATCTATTTTTTCCTGACAGAGCTGGCATATCAACCCTTTTTCTCGGATTATTTTGCACGTTTTACAGAAAAGTTCCAGAAGTTCTGTCTTTTGGTGCGCGTTGTACAAGAGCAAGTTTATCATTTGATCTATAAGTGTTTGCACCTCTGGCACGTTTTCGATTGTTATGATGTTTCCCCGGTCTTTTGATGTGTACCGGCTTATGGCGGATTGAGATAAACCAAGAATTTCTGCGACTTGTGTTTCTTTCATTCCGTGTTTTTCTACGATGGTTCGTGCCATGAGGGCTCTTATTGCAGGCAAAACAGCTTTAACTCCTACTTCGCATGGCATGAGCAAAATCTTACACCAATTATTCTATTTCTGCTAGAAATGTATATAAATATGACGCATGTCATAATCATATGACGTATGTCATGACGGGAAGATATCTCCTAAACAATCTTTTTCGCCCAATCTCTCACTCCTTTACCCGTCAGGACACACGTCAAATAGGGGAATAATAAATGAGAGCGGCTCTGTCAGTGTCTAAAAGCGCAGAGAAGAATCATGATTTGGCAGAAATGCTGAGGACGTTGGATGCAGAATGCAGAGATTGTGCTCCGTTGACTCCTCTTGAATGCGTAACGCGCTGTAATGTTTGGAAGCTGAAAAACGAGCTTAGAAGATTACGCGAAGCTATGGATAACCCGAACTTCATAAAAGACCTGTTCAACGTCTTAAAAAATGAAACACGGCTACACATTCTAAACGCAATCGTCAAAGGACGCTATTCCGTGAGCCAACTCCAGCAGGAACTCAAAAAAGCAGGCTACACACACAGCCAAGAAACCATCAGCGAGGAATACTTACGTCCATTAATGGAAGTTGGGCTCGCTACCGAAGCTCGAGACGAATACTACGCAACAATGTTCGGGGGCAGACTAACAGAGTTGCTCGAGAATTTTCCCGAATTCGTTAACGTTTTGCCAGCTCATTCTGAATGTTACGAGGAAACTCTTCTCAGTGCGTTGCTGTCTGGACCCAAGACCTTTCAAGAGGTGGAGGAGCTTATCCCTTCAAAAATTGCCTCGCGAGTTCTGAAACGCCTAAAAACAGGGGGTTTGATAGAAACCCCTGAAGAAAGAGACTACGTGTTTTTCTTCAAGTCTAAGCGAGACCCAAACAAGGAAACTTTTTCCTTAACCGAGAGAAAAGTTTACGATAATATCCCTGAAGAAGGAATTTCCGCTAAGAAACTTGCGGATGAAGCAGAGCTTTCGATTAGAAGAATCTACAAGTACCTGAGAGGTCTGAAAGGGAAAAAACTTGTGTTCACAAGGAAAACGCCGAAGACGTATGGCTTAACCGCGAAAGGCGAAAAGCTAGCATCCTTAGTGCAAGAGCTGCAAAACCTAGTCGAGGAAACCTGGAACTCGTCAGAACAGGTAGTCAGCAGCGAGAAATCCTAAATCAGAGCAGCAAGCGATTTTTCAGATAAAACTTGGGGTGTAAAGAAACTGTTGTGCTCACGGCAGACTACCCCCTCCCTTATATATAGAGTGAAGCTTAAGTAGCCTGAATAGTTCACTTAAGAGTTGTCGATTAAAACTATCAGCTTCAAATGCTGCACTCAACACAGTTATATAGCATTCTGCAAATATTACATTGGAAGTTGTTTTGAGGCGCGATTTATGGAGAACAAATTTTGCGCTCACCCTGCAAAAGTTACGGTAGTTGGCGTAGGGTCCGTCGGAGCTTCCTTTGCCTATTCTTTAATGATTCACGGCGTGGTATCCGAGATAAGCCTAATCGATGCCAACGCGGAAAAAGCCATGGGTGAAGCCATGGATCTTGAACACGGCTTGCCTTTTGTGCAGCCTGTAAGAGTAAAGGCTGGAGACTACGGAGAATGCGCGGACGCCGACATCGTGGTTGTCACTGCAGGGGTAGCGCAGAAGCCAGGAGAATCACGATTAAGTTTGGTGGAACGAAACGTAGCGGTCTTTAAGCAGGTCATTCCGAAGATAAAAAAGCATAATGATCGGTGCATTATTTTAGTTGCCACAAATCCCGTTGACATAATGACTTACGTTTCTTTAAAACTGTCAGGATTCCCGCCCAACAGAGTAATCGGTTCAGGCACTACACTGGATACTTCACGCTTGCGCTCCCTGATAGGGGAACACTTTAAGATTGACCCAAGAAACGTTCACGCCTATATTATCGGCGAACACGGCGACAGCGAAGTGCCAGTTTGGAGTTCAGCGAGCATCGCAGGAGTAACTTTAAAAGAATATTGCCCAATCTGCGGCATGAGATACGACGAGCAGTACTTAGACACTATTTTTGAGCAAGTGAAAAACGCGGCGTACAAAATAATAGAACTCAAAGGAAGCACATACTACGCTATTGGTTTGGGCTTGACCAGAATCGTCGAAAGCATAATTCGAGACGAAAACGCAATTCTCACAGTCTCCAGCCTACTGCAGAACTATTACGGTGTCAGCGACGTTTGCCTAAGCGTTCCTTCGATATTGAATAAAGATGGCATCGTGCAAACCATCAAGTTGCCGCTCGAAGATGGTGAAATCAAGATGTTCCAGAAGTCCGCCAGCATAATGAAGAAATTGATTCGGTCTTTGGACATGTAGGGTGATGGTGAAGAACATGAAGGAAGAAAATCATAGTATGCACAGTGGGATGAAACACGAAGGGGCTCAACACGGCATGCAATCTGGAATGAAGCATGGAGCTTCTGGGCATATGATGCACACTGGGATGTTTAAGAGAAGATTTTTCGTTTGCCTCGCCCTCACAATCCCCGTTTTGGTTCTCTCGGAAGCCATACAGACTTGGTTTGGCTATACACTTGCAATACCGTATCAATCGTACATTCTCCTGTTTTTAGCTGTAATAATCTACGTTTACGGCGGATGGCCATTCCTGAAAGGATTAACACAAGAGCTGAGAAGGACGCAGCCCGGGATGATGACGCTCATCGGCACCGCAATCTCTGTAGCCTTCTTCTTTTCAGCCGCTACTGTCTTCTTCCCTGTTGGAAAGGACTTCTTCTGGGAACTCGCCACCTTGATAGACGTGATGCTTCTCGGGCACTGGATAGAAGCGCGAAGCGTTCTGGGCGCTTCAAGAGCGCTGGAAGAACTCGTCAAGATAATGCCCACGATGGCGCACTTGGTGAAGAACGGCGACATCAAAGATGTGCCAGTTTCCGAGTTGCAGGCAGGCGACGTAGTTTTGGTTCGTCCAGGCGAAAAGATACCGTCGGATGGCGTCGTTACCGAGGGCGAATCCTACGTTAACGAGGCGCTTCTCACAGGAGAGTCGAAGCCTGTTCACAAGGCTAAAGAAAACAAGGTCATAGGAGGCGCCATAAACGGAGACGGTGCGCTCAGAACCAAGATTGAAAGAACAGGTGAGGAAACCTACCTAGCGCAGGTAATAACGCTTGTGAGGCAAGCTCAGCAAAGCAGGTCCAGAACCCAAGACCTTGCCAACAGAGCCGCCGCACTTCTGTTTTATGTCGCTGTTTCCGCTGGTGTAATAACTTATGTCGTGTGGGCTGTGGCTGGAAGTGCCCAGTTTGCACTGACACGTACGGTCACTGTCCTCGTGATAGCTTGCCCGCACGCGCTTGGGTTGGCCATACCTCTTGTAGTCGCCCTTTCCACGTCTATAACGGCTAAGAGCGGGATTCTCATCAGAGACAGAAAAGCCTTTGAGATGGTTAAGGACGTAAATGCCGTAGTCTTCGACAAGACTGGAACCCTGACAACGGGTCAATTCGGCGTAAGTGATGTTGTCTCGTACATCTCGGAAGATGAGCTATTACGGCTGACCGGTTCTGTTGAGAAGAATTCCGAACACATAATAGCGAAAGCAATCGTGGACTACGCCCGCAAGAAGAGCGCCAAGATTCCTAAAGCTGGTGATTTTAAGGCGATTCCAGGCAAGGGCGCACAAGGGAAAGTTGAAGGTAAAGAAGTTTATGTGGGAAGCCCAAATCTTCTGAAGGAAATGAACGTTGAAGTAAACGACGAAAAAATAACCACTCTACAAGAAGAGGGCAAAACTGTTGTTTTCACGGTAGTGGACGGAAAACTTGCTGGCGCTTTTGCTCTTGCTGACAAGATACGAGAAGAATCTCGCCAAGCCATTCAAAATTTGAAGGCAGCAGGCGTAAAGGTCTACATGCTTACTGGTGACGCTGAGGCGGTCGCACGCGGTGTTTCGAAGGAACTCGACATCGATGACTATTTTGCTCAAGTTTTACCCGATCAGAAGGCGGATAAGATCAAATCGTTAAAGGAGAAAGGTTACCGAGTTGCCATGGTAGGAGACGGCATTAACGATGCTCCAGCCTTGGTTACCGCTGACGTGGGCATCGCCATCGGCGCTGGAACAGACGTAGCAATAGAGAGCGCGGACATAATTCTCGTAAAAAACGACCCCCGAGATGTGCCGAAAGTTACTGGGCTTTCAAAGAAAACGTATTCCAAGATGGTGCAGAATCTATGGTGGGCTGCCGGCTACAACATATTTGCAATTCCGTTGGCTGCAGGCATCCTCGCCAATTTCGGAGTGGTTATAGACCCAGCGGTGGGGGCTATTCTGATGTCACTGAGTACTGTTTTGGTTGCGATAAACAGTCAGACTCTTCGGAGATATGAGCCTAAAACGGAAATGACAATGGAGAAGGCACCTGCTACCCATAATGAGATGGGACATACACATATGCACTGATGAATGAAATTACTTGAAAAACCTATAGCAATCCGAGGATATGTACTAACGCGCCATTAACTATTGACACCGCCCAAATGATGAATGTAGGTGCCATCCACCTCTTCATTTTTGCGCAGTTCATCTTTGATAACGGCTTAGAAAGCCAAACGCCGACCAATATGATGCCTAAGACTTCGGCGGTGGTCCCCAAAACTGCGTGAGACCAAACCGTGAATAACGCGATAGCGGAAAGTTCTCCAATCTCTCCGAAGTTGCCCGTAAAAGAGGGAACCATAACTATCAGGATGAGGATTGTATGTAAAACTAGTGCAACAATTGTTAGATAACCGTGCCTAGCCAGGTTCTTTTTGCTGTTAATTCCCTTGACAAACGGTAACCCCAATACCAACAGGAACAAGATAACAATCTGGAGAACCAATGAAACGTTGCCAACAGGATCAAGTTCAACGACAACATAGGGGACCATGGGGTCATACCTTCAGCATTGAATTCCAAACAAAACAATAGTTTTTAGTATTATTTTTTGTAGTGAAAAAGGGTGTTTAGTTGGTTATCCGCCTGGGGCGCCGTGAAACGGCACGTTTTCCCACAATATTTCCCACCAGTCTGCTTCTGTTATGGTTTCTCCATGAACAATTATTTCCAAAACCGTCTTCAGCAACGCGTGATGTCTTCGCTCATCAGTTAAAATCGATTTCAAAAGAAACTGAACCTTGGTGTTTTCGATGGTAGGCATAATCTTTTCCAGTTTTTTGATTAGTTCTGCCTCTAGCTTAATGTGCTTCTCAACTAGGGCTCGTTGTTCATCAAGATTTTCCTGTTTCAACGCTTGAGAAACGTCCGTCAAGAGCGAAACGGCTGCCGCGTAGAGTTCAGCGTGCTTCACGGAGTCTAAGGATATTCCTTTCAAAACACCTCTGACAGGCGGGTTTTTAATGTTGGTTATGCCTTTGTTCAGCGACTCCACGATTTCCTTTTCGATGATTATCTGCCGTTTAATAAAATCAACTAGTTCACTTTTTGAGCTCAAGTTTTCCTTCTCCTCTTTCTTAAAACATGTTAAGCTTGCTGCATAAGGGTTTCGGAAACGCGCTTCCCTAAATCTCGACACTTGTTAAGCATGTTTTCGTCGGGTACATATTTCGCCAGCAACGGTGGTTCAATAACTTGCATTTCAAACTTGTTTTTCATGATTTCGAGAAGAAAATTTGGCGCTTCGCCGCTCCAACCGTAAGAACCGAAGGCTGCACCTACTTTTCCTTTCAGGTTTATGTTCTTTACTGCTGCTTCTTCAAAGAGTTTCTTCATGTCAATCGGCATGTCGTGATGATACGTCGGCGCTCCCATAAGTATGGCATCGAAGGCGGCTAGTTCTTCGGCTTCAACATGATAGCTTAGCTCCACATTCGGATTGCCAGCGTTTTGAGCTCCTTCAGCTACGGCTTTAGCCATTTTCTCAGTGTTTCCGCTCTGACTATAATAGAGTACAAGTATTTTCGACAACAAATCACCTTTCACTAGAATGTTAAAAGCAGATAATATGAACTTTTTGCAAACAAACCTTCTAGCGTTAAAGATGAGGTTCAGATCTGAAAATGCGCGCCAGCTTTTTCTCTCAAACTTCCGCTAATTTGCTTCATTTATACGCTTACACTCGATGCAATGTTGTAAATTAGATTATTCTTGAAATCGAAACATAGGTTAAATGCTTTAAAAAAAACTTCAAGTTAGAAAGGGGAAGACTCAATGCAAATACTAAAAGTGAAAAAAACCCGAGGATTCATCGTTATTCTGCTCTGTGCGGTGATACTGATTCAAGTAGCAACTTTCGTTTCCGCTACTCAAGCGTGCGTAGTTCCTCCGGAGCCAGAAGTAATAATTGACGTCGAGGTAGATGTTGGGTCAACACATTTTGCAGGTGAAATAGCTGACTTCTACGTCCTAGTTTCGCTGTCTGGTGCTCCTTTAAACGCGAAAATCGAAGCCTACCTGTATTACAACGGAGCCATGTATGCTAATTTAACCAGTTTAGTTAAATATGTTGCTGATGGACTTTTCAGAATACCTTACACAATCCCCAATAATGCTGCAGCTGGCACGTACGCGTTGGTTGCCAGCGCAAACTATTCCACGGTTGAAGGCAGAGCCCTAAAATCCTTCCTATTGAGCCCTACTTTGACAGGCTGGAACGCATGGTTGACTGAAATTCGGGAAAACGTAGCGACGATAAAAACTGATGTTGGCACGATTCAGGTTTCTCTGGACAACATGAACGCAAAGATAGTCAACATTGAAGAAAACGTGGTTACGATTGAGACCGACATAGGAATCATCAAGACCGACATAGAGACAATTATGGGAGACATCACCCAGATTCAAGGCGATATTGTCACAATCACAACTAACATAGGCCAAATACAGGTTAACCTGAACCAGATAAACAGCGTGCTAGTTGAGCTAAACAGCACCATCGCTACAATTCAAACAAGCATTGGCAACATCACAACAAACGTGAACAACATTCTGCTGAACATAACCAACATTCAAGGAAACACCACGGAGATAACCACTATACTGGGCGACTTGGAAGGATCAATACTTGCAATCCAGGAAGGAATTATAACAATTAACACAAACATCGGACAAATGCAAACTAGCTTGACCCAAATAAACGCCAAGCTTGTTTCGTTAGACGGAGATATAGCAACCATCCAAACAGATATAGGCACGATAAAAACAAGCATCAACAACATTAAGGCGAAAGTAACGGCTATTCAAGGAGACACCGCGACCATAAGCACCACGCTGGGCGACCTGAACGGAACAATACTCGAAATTCAAGATGACATTGCCACAATCAAGACTGACATAGGTGAAATCAAAGTTACATTGGATGAAATGAACACCAGCAGCGAAGAAGGTATCGACGCCACTTCTGTAGGGATAATACTCGCCGTTATCGTGATAATAGTGATTGTCACAGTGGCAGTGCTAGTCCTGAGAAAACGCAGCTAAAGCACCGCATAACTTGAAAGACTCAGCAGACATTTCCAGCAAGCGCGCCATCCCACTTTTATTTTTTCCGCTAATTTTTTTAACTAAACAGGCAGCAAATCACAATAGCAAAAACGGTTTTCCCTCAGCACCTTCTCTCCCTTTTTGAAAGATACTCTTTCATGAAATATCGGACCGTTATAAACGAACGAGTGAAATTCCCCGTTTTCGCCGCATCGGTCCACGTTCTCAGGAAGGTCTGACAAAAACTGCTCATCGTACTCTCTTCCGACAAAATCTTTTGTAAGAACGTTTGAGTCGATTGACGTAATAATAGCCTTGAAGCCGAGGTTGATGAACTTGCGGGCGAGCGCCTGCGTATCTTTTTTCCATAATGGATAAATCCCGTTCATGCCTACTTTCGCCAAGATCTGCTCGCGGTATCTCCTTATGTCTTCTAGAAAAATGTCGCCAAACACCACAGAGGAAACGCCGTTATCTCGTTGCTTTTTGAGCGTTTTCAGCAGTTCGTTTTCGTATTCCTCGTTAGAAGCGCCTTTTGAGATAAACGTTTTTTTGAGAGGAAAACCCAGAGCGTTCGCTTGTTGCTCAAGCAAAACACGCCGCACGCCGTGAATGCTGATTCTGTCATAATCTCGGGTAACTGTTGTCAGCAGTTCCTGAACCTCGTATCTGCCTGATTTCAGAGTTTCGTAAAGCGCGAGAGCACTGTCTTTGCCTCCGCTCCACGCAACGATCACTTTTTCCCTCATAAGCTATCAGCCTTCTGCTAAATTATTGAGACTTGAATGATACTCCAGTTTCATAAACTAGTTTAAATATTTCAAAATTGCCACTTATACTTAATGGTATAGACGATGAAAGTGCTCCTCATCAATCCGCCACAGCTTTTTTATCCTGGTTCGGATCCTCCTGCGGGTAATCTTCCTCTCGGTTTGATGTACATAGCTGCTGTGCTGGACAGGGCAGGTTACAAAGCTGAGATTTTGGATGCGTTCATGAAGGATTCTTCGTTCTTGAAAGTTGGAGATACGCTTGAGGTGGGTATGCCTTATGGAAAGATAAGGGAGGAAATACGACGGAGAAAGCCTGACATTGTGGGTATTGCGAGTCCTTTCACGTGTCAAGCGGAGAACGCAATCAGAGTTGGCAACATCGTTAAAGAGGTAGACCCGAACATTTTGACGGTTGTTGGTGGTCCGCATGTCACCGCGGTTCCCGTGGAATTTTTGGAAGAGGCTAAGAACATTGATGTTGCGGTGATTGGTGAAGGAGAACACACGATACTTGACATCGTCAGGTTCTTCGAGGGAACTAAAAAGATAAGCGATGTGCAAGGAATCGCCTACCGCCAACATGGAGTTATAAAGCAAAACGCGCTGAGACCCTTCATTAAAGATTTGGACGAACTTCCCTATCCTGCTTACCATTTAGTGGACATGGAGCAATATCTTAACCCAAAAAAGATAGAGTATCGCAGCTTTAAGGACAGGGCAATATCCATGATAACCAGCCGAGGTTGTCCTTTTAACTGCAACTTCTGCTCGGTTCACCTGCACATGGGAAAAAAGTTTCGAGCGAACTCCGTAAACTATGTTATAAATCACATAGAATACGTGGTAAACAAGTTCAGAGTTAAGACCATATTCTTTGAGGATGACAATCTCACATTTGACCTAAAACGGTTCGAAGCTATCTGCGACAGAATAATTGAAAGGGGCATCAGGTTTAATTGGGAAACACCGAATGGAATAAGAGCAGACTATTTGACCCTGAGCCTTTTAAAGAAAATGAAAAAATCAGGGTGTCAAAGCGTGTTCTTCGGCATCGAATCCGGGGACCAATGCGTCTTAGACAACGTCATCGGCAAGAGCCTTAACTTAAAGAAAGTAGTGAAAGTTGCGAAAATGTGCAAGGACATAGGGCTGAGCACAGCGGCATTTTACATTATCGGTTTTCCAGGTGAAACGAAGGAAAACATGCTGAAGACCGTTGAGCTCGCCCTTAGGCTTAAAAGGGATTTTGACGTTGGAATGCTCCTCCATTTTGCAACGCCGTCGTTGGGAACCCGCCTTTACGAAGAATGCAAGGAGAAGGGGTATATTCAAGGGGATTTGACGTCCCGAGCTTTCGCCGAGGTGAGACAAACTTGGGGGATGCCACTGATAAGAACTGAAGACTTTGCGCCGTCCGAGGTAAGAGAAATAGCTTCGATGGCTGTCAAGAGATACAAGAGGCTGTCCCTAATTAACTACTTTAAGAACCCGTCGAAAACGCTGAAGACGGCGTTGAACCAGCCAAAGATAGTCTTGAAATTTATCCAGAACCTACAGTCTGCCTAGTTGGCTGTCGTTACTTTGGCAACGGGAATTATCGGAACACGTATTAAGCCTAACAGCGAAACAAAAAAGCAGGGAGGTCTTGACGAATGGTTAGCGCTTTGATTGTTTATGGCACTCGGTATGGTGCAACAGGCAGCACTTCAGAGGATATTGCGGGAGTGCTTCGCCAAGAAGGATTTGACGTTAAAGTAGTCAATGCCAAAAAAGACAAAGTGCGTGACATAACTGAGTACGAGCTTGTCATCGTCGGCAGCGGAATCCAAATCAACAGGTGGACTAAGGAACCCGAAAAGTTCCTCAAAAAGTTCCAGAAAGAACTGGCAAAAAAGAAAGTGGCGCTCTTCGTCTGCTGTGGTAGCGCACAGCCATTAAAGGAGGAAGAAAGAAAACCTGAAGAAATGGAAAAGGCTAGAAGAAAATATCTGGAAGAAAAAGCCGCCAAATATAATCTGCAACCGGTAGCTTTGGGCTTTTTTGGAGGTGTCTACAACTTCAATGAGGTGTCTTGGTTGTTTGGAAAATTTATGGAGTCTATTAAGCCGCAACTAGAAGAAGCTGGTGTACCACAAACAGAACCTGGGCTCTACGACACAAGAGACCTGAACGCCATATGTAACTGGGCAAAAGAAGTCGCCCAAAAAGTTCAATCTTGAATGTGTGCTTATTGCAGTTTCTTGTATGCTATGATAAGCAAAAAAAGTAAAACAGAAGCGAAAACTATCAAGCCGCTGGTTGCCACATCAAATAATGCTGAAAACAAAATACCCGTCACAGTACTTAATATGCTGAAGCCAACAGCAACCAAGATTGTTTTTCTAAACGACAAACTAAGGTGCAAAGCTGAAAGACCTGGAAGCACCAGAAGCGCAACAACGAGAACTGTTCCAATAACCTTGATAGAGAGCACGATTGTTGCTGCAACCAATAAGTCAAAAGCCAGAGACAAAGTGTTAGTTGGTATGCCCATCACACGAGAGTCTTCTTCATCAAAGATCATGGACAAAAGCTCTCTGCGGAAAAATCCTAAAAACAACAAAACAAAAAACCCAAGCAAAGACACAACCAGTAAATCCACCTCATCTATCGTCAATATCGAACCAAAAAGATAACTAAACAGCTCGACATTAAAACCGTGAACCACACTTATCACGATCAAGCCAAATGAGAAACCCAACGCCAACATAACGGCTATGGCAGAATCAGAGGGAGCCACACTCTTCCGTCTCATGTAAGATATTCCAAAAACCGACAAAACCGAAACCCCAAGTGCTGTCAGTAAAGGATTGACCCCCAACAAAAGTCCTAAAGCGATTCCACCAAATGCTGTATGAGCGATTCCATCTCCTATCATGGCTTCTTTTTTCAAAATTAGGAATAGACCAACTGCTGCGCATGCCGCTGCAGCTATGACGCCGCCTAAAAGCGCGTTCTGAAAGAACCGGTAACCAAGCAGGTCTAAAATGCTAAAGACGCTCATTCCCAAAAACCCCGTGGCACTCATGTCTATGAAACACGAAGTGAAAATGCTCACCATAAGCTCGCTTAAGAAGCACATTGGGATCAAGGTCATCAGTTATTTGAGCTATCTCAACCTGCTTGTTGATACATAATACCTTGGACATCCTGCAGAAAACAGAAGTTAAATCATGGGTCACTATCAATATGGTTGTTCTTCTTTTCGTGTTAAGGTCGCTGAGTTTTTTGTAGAACTTTTCTTGGGTCGCTGCGTCAACACCAACAACAGGCTCATCCAAAAAGATAATTTCAGGGCTTCTTGCTAACGCTTTAGCTACAAAAACCCTTTGCTTTTGCCCTCCAGACAACTCTCCAATCCGCTTGTGTGCAAAGTCTGTTAGACCCATAAACGCTATGCTGTCATCTACGGTTTCCCAATCTTCACTGGTGAATCTTCTAGCAATGTTTCCTTTCTTGATTCGGCCCAGCGACACAAGTTCTCTCACAGTCAAAGGAAATTTATTGTCAAAGCTTGTGGCGTTCTGTGATATGTAAGCGACTTTTTCCCAAGATGTAAATTTGTCAGTGCCGAACAGTTTAATGTTTCCTTTTACATGCGGAAGGAAATTAAGAATTGAAAGAATAAGGGTGGTTTTTCCGCCTCCGTTGGGTCCTACTAACCCTACATAGTCTCCAGTATGGATTGTGAAGTTGGCGTTCTGAATAACTGTGGCGCCAGATCGTATTACATCAACATTCTGCAGTTCCAAAATGGGTCTTTCTTTTACTGCTGATAGTCGTTTTTCCTTATCCATACCGTTTCAACTGTTTAATTCAAGTAACTGTAGTTATTCAAGAAGCTTCCAATCCGACTCTTAAACTTTCCAAGTTTGATGTCTGCTGGTCAAGGTAGTCTTTGCCATTAATTGGTCCTAAAATCAAATGCAGCTCCAGAATTGATACAGAATGCCCTGTTTGGGTCTCCAATTCGTTCCTGAGAGTCTGAGCGTATTCTTCCGAATAAACAGGGTCAACATAAATAACGTATGTTTCATGTTCTACCATCAAGCCCAATATATTGGCGATTGTGGCTGCGCTGGGTTGTTCGTCAGCGGATAAGCCTATTACACCATGCTGTTCGAACTCATATCGGTGGGCAAGGTATCCGAATGCTTCATGAGAAACGAATATCATGCTCTTCTGTTTTGTAGAAAGCGTTGCTGTGTAGTTGGCATCAATTTGTTCTAATTTACTCTTGAGATTCGACAATCTCTCAGTGTAGTAGTTTTCGTGAGCTGGGTCTCGTTGTACTAACGCGTCGTAAATCTTTTCTGCCTGTAGTTTGCCCATGTATGGGCTTACCCATGTGTGGGGGTCATAAAGTCCATGTTCATGCTCATTTTCGTGTTCATTGGCTTCTGCCTCTCCTAGCAGAAGTGGCAATCCCTCAGTTGTGTCTACTTTGATACGGACTTTTGTCTGGGATAGTGCGGGCAATATTTCGTCTTCCATCCAGTGGTCCAAGCCCGCGCCATTGTAAACTATTATGTCTGCTTCTTCTGCTGCGGTTATGTCTGAAGCTGAGGGTTCCCACGCATGGATCTCGGTGTTGCTAGGCACTAATTGGGTTACTTGTGCGTGTTCTCCTCCGATTTCTTGGCTGAAAAATGCTAAGGGGTAAAAAGTAGCAACTACTTGTAACTTGTTTGTCGATGGTGTTGCCTTGAAAAAGGCAGATGCCGCAACGATTAGGATAACAGCTGTAAGGACAGCACTTGCAATGAACAATTTCTGTTTTTGATTCATAACTACCGAAGATGCGTTCTTGTTTCTATTAAACTTTGCGCTGATATTAATAATTTTAGTGTTATTAAGATAAAAAACTAATAAAATTTATTAACAACCGCTAACATAATTAGCAACGGCGTTTAATTTGACTATTATCAGCCTATCTGTACCTGAAGTGCTTCTTGAACAAGTAGATTCAACTATAGCACAGAGAGGATTCGCCAGTCGCTCTGAAATAATACGGCAAGCTTTACGCTTGTTCTTAAAAGAGGACGTTCAAATTGAGAACCTTGAAGGTGAGATAACGGCAACAATAACCATAATTTACAGAGAAAAAGCTGACAGAAAACGGTTATTGGATGCTCAACACGTTTACAGCGGACTCGTCTCAACTTTTCTTCATGCTCACGTTCATGAAGGGTTCTGTCTAGAAGTGATAATATTGAAAGGACAAGCTCGAACAATAAGAAAGTTCATAGATGACCTCAGAGCAAACGAGCAGATAACTCAAATAAACGTTGCAGTAATGACCCAGCTATAATTAAAACTCCCAATACTTAAAATGGGAGCGGGCCCGCTGGGATTTGAACCCAGGGTCTTCGGCTTTCCCTCGCAGAAGCGTCCGGAGGCCGACGCCTTAATCCGTGCTGGGCTACGGGCCCTTTTCCAAAACAAAGGTGTTGTCAGATTTAAAACTAATCGCCCTGTGCTATTCTTGAATTAGTTCTTCGTTTATCCACCAAGCCTTTTTCTTTCCAGACTTTTCTCCCGCATAATACTCTATTATGGCTTTGCCGAACTGTTTCTTCGAGCTTCGCTGCATCTTCCTCAGTCTGTTCAGCACCAGCCACCTGTTTGTCTTAACGTATTCTGCTAGTTCCGGTGTGGTCGCGCCCTTGTAATGCAAGAGGTAATCCACTATCTTGTGGTCTATTTCGTCGATGCAGAACGTGTGCGGATTTATCTTTCCATGCTGGTAAGTGAGCAGTTCCAAGTCGGCAAGGTACCGTCTAACTTCTCCTACACTCTGTTCGATTTTGCTCATTCTCTCTTCAAGCTCAAGAAGCTTGTCTGCCTTAGGTGTTTTTTCGAGTTTTTCGATTATGGCTTCTCGGATGAAGTTGCTTCTGTCACCTTCTGGAATACGTAAGACCATTTCTTTGTAAACTTCTTCAGGAATTTTAGCTGAAACCACTCTGACCTCGCTCAGAGTCATCACACTCCTGCACTTGATTATGTAACTCTTGTTATTTATTTTCTCCAAACCTTTTTCCCGAAATATATGAAAAACTTAAATTCACTTCAGTTGAGCTTTAACTAGGGGTTGTGTGTTGCCGAATAAAGTCACGATCTCCATAATTAAGTGTGATGTCGGCTCTTTAGCTGGGCACTACATTGTTCCTAAACCTCTGTTTGATGTCGCGGAGAAAAACCTCAAAAAAGCTGTAGAAAAAGGCGTTATAAACAATTTCTATGTTTTCAATGCTGGCGATGATCTTGAACTGCTCATGGTGCATGAAAAAGGAGAGCAAAACCACGAGATTCACAAGGTTGCGTGGGACACATTCAAAGAGTGTTCAAACAAGGCTTCACAGTTGAAGCTCTACGCTGCAGGTCAAGACCTTTTGAAAACGGCGTTCAGCGGAAACGTCCGCGGAATGGGTCCTGGCGTTGCAGAAATAGAGATAGAGGAACGCGCCTCTGATCCAATCGTAGTTTTCGCGGCTGACAAAACCTCTGCCGGCTCATTTAACTACCCTCTCTTCCGCATTTTCGCCGATCCAATGAACACCGCTGGTCTTGTTATTGACCCAAGCATGATTTGCGGCTTCAAATTCGAAGTAATAGACACCAAAGAAGACAAATCTATAGTGCTCAAATGCCCCGAAGAAATGTACGAGTTGCTGGCTCTGATCGGAACTGTTGGACGTTACGTCGTCTCTCGCGTCTGGAGAGCGAGTGACAACTTGATCTGCGCCGCAAGCAGCGTAAGTAAGCTCTCGTTGATAGCTGGAAAATACGTGGGAAAAGATGACCCCGTCATGATTGCGCGAGCTCAACACGGTCTTCCAGCCGTAGGCGAAATCCTAGCGCCTTTCATGCACAGCTATTTCGTACAAGGGTGGATGCGGGGAAGCCATTGGGGTCCAATTATGCCTGTTGGACTGAAATCGTCAAAGTGCACGGTTTTCGACGGTCCGCCACGAATGGTTGCCATAGGCTTTCAAGTGGCAAACGGACAAATTTCATGCGATGATGAAGGAAACCCGATTATCGCAGACATGTTCGATGATCCAGCCTTTGCTTTGGCGAGACGTGAAGCCATGCAAAATGCCTGCACGATGCGTAACATGGGCGAGTTCGAGCCAGCGCGTTTAAGCGCTGAAGATATGGAGTACACAACGATACAGAAAGTTCTGCGAAAGCTTGGTGACCGCTTCAAACCCTTGAGTTAACAGCCGAATCACTGAGGCGAAACTGGGTGCTCAACCACCTTAGTTAATACTATGAATCGGTTTTCAACAAGGTCGTGCAGTCTGCTCCGCAGTTCCTCTCCAGTCATCTTCTTTTCTTTTAAAAGCGCCGCTTTTTTAGCAAGTTCCACATCGCCTAGTCCTGCAAACCATGCTTCGAAGTCTCCGTGGTTAATGTGAAATTCTATGGATTCCACATCAACTCTTAGAATTTTGTCACGTAGGTCTTGGAGCCCATGTGCATGGAGGTCTAAGGGTTTTCCTATTTTTGCGTAAAAGTGAAATGACTTATCAGGAGACATGTACTCCAATATTGTTTTTGCTTTTTCAGGGTCAACTTCGCCTAAGCCAAGGGCTTTTTTGCCTTTTTCCGTTATGACATACAGTCCTTTTTCAGGTGATTTTGTGCATCCCATGCGAGTAAGCCCGATGATGTGCATCATAACGGAAGGAAATTCTTTTCCTACTTCCTTCGCTATGTATGTTGCTTTTTCAGGCTTGTCAAGCAGCAACATGGTTTTCAGTATCTCATATTTGGTAGGTGATAAACTCATTGGCTACAACACCTACTGGCTATATGTGCACACAAGCTAATCAACGTTTCTCAGCGGTTTACTTAACTGTAATAAGCAAAGCTTTAGTAAGTAGAGACGCAATGCTACATTGGAAACTGGTGAGCGCCAACAATGAAGATTGCTGTGCTTGTTTATGAGTATCCGCCTAAAATCGTCGGTGGTTTAGGAACATACGCTGCTGAAATAACGCGCAAATTTGTTCTAATGGATAACGATGTTACCGTTTTCACGATGAATGATGATGGAGGTACTCTTCCAAGGAGAGAGATTTGGCGCGGCATTGAAATCCATCGTCCATTACACATCGATGTTTCCGACTCGCTGCCCGACGTAATCGCGGAAGACATCAAAAAATGGGGCAGAGGCTTGCATTTATTCGGAAAACTCCTTGTTTACAATTACCTCACTGCGTCCAAACTCATCAACGAACTCATCAGAAAAGAAGGCGTAAACTACGATGTCGTGGCTGCTCACGACTGGCTTTCAGTGATAGGCGGAATTACCGTCAAAAAAGAAAGCGGACTACCGCTCGCCTTCCATGTCCACTCAACAGAGAAGGGACGAACTTTGGGAAACGGCTCCAGCGTGGTAAGCAACATAGAATTGCGCGGCGCCAACATGGCTGACATGATTATCACCGTGTCGTACGCCATGAAAGACGAGTTGATACAACTAGGCTTCCCACGGGAAAAAATCCACGTAAGCTATAATGGAGTCGACCCGCAAAAATACGACCCAGAAGACGTTTCTGCGGAACAAGTGCGGAAAATCAAGGAATTTTACGGTATCAAAGAAGACGAATTCATGATTCTCTTTCTTGGAAGACTCATAGGCGTCAAGGGCGTTGACAAGTTGATTATGTCGATGCCTCATGTTCTATCCAAAATTCCAAAGGCAAAGTTGGTCATAGTTGGCGTAGGCGACCTACAGGAATATCTGACAAACTTGACTAGGACCATGAGGCTTGACGAATACGTGAAATTCCGTTTCGACTTCATTCCCGAAGAAGAGCGCATATTACACTATGCAGCGTGCGATGTCGCAGTTTTTCCAAGCCACTATGAACCCTTCGGCATAGTTGCTCTTGAGGCAATGAGCATGGAAAAACCTGTTGTTGTGGGCGCTTCAGGCGTGAGTGGAATGCGAGAAATAGTAGTTTGCTGCAGTGACGAGCAATGCGGCTACCACGTTGACCCAAACAACCCTTCCGACATCGCATGGGGCATTATAAGTTCACTGGAGAACCCTGAAAGACGAAAATGGCTTGGAAAGAACGGTCGGAAAAGGGTTTTAAACGAATTCACATGGAACAAAATCGCTGAAAAAACAGTGGAATTATACGAAAAGGCACTTAAACGCTAACTCAGCCATTATATGGTGAAGAATTGAACGTTAATTCTGACGTAAGGCGTAAAATCGCAAGAGAAGCAGCAACCCTACTGTATTTTGGAGCCGAAAAAGAATACAAACAAGCCAAATTGAAGGCGGCAAAAACTCTAGGCGCTTATTTTCTACCCTCAAACCTTGAGGTTGCCTTAGAACTCGACAAAATCTCCGAAGAAAACGAGGGACCAGCCAGAAAAGAACGGTTAATCCAAATGCGAAAAGAAGCCTTGAAACTAATGGTAATCCTCAAGAAATACGGTCCCATCTTAATCGGGAGCGTTTGGCGTGGGACTATCCGCCAAGGAAGCGACATCGACATAGCAGTGTACCATGATGTGCCCAACGAAATCCTAAACATTCTCAAGGAGAGCGGCATCAAAATTTCTAAAACCGAGTGGACTTCTGCAACTAAAAGAGGAAAACCTGAAGCCTCTTTTCACATATACGTTCAGACTGCAAGCAAACAAATGGCTGAACTTGCCGTTAGAAACTCAGAGGAAGCAAGGCACAGGAGAAAATGCGAGATTTTCGGAGATGAAATCAAAGGACTCAACATTAAAGAGTTAAAAAGACTGCTTAAAGAAAACCCAGCGCAAAAATTTATCCCCGTATAACTTTCTAACGTTGTCAACTGGTTCTGCGTAGGCTACGAATGTCATTTCATTGTTTTATTTGGAAAAAGGCACTTAAGTGTGCACTTCAATACGTATTTAGCACAGCTACGCTTGAAGGTTGCAATCGTGGAAATCGACAAAAAATCGTTCAAGAAAATGTTTCCGAAACTATCTGAGGAACTTGAAGGCGGCGAAAGCAAAGTGACCATAGATTCTGTGAGAACAGATTCCGAGAACGCTGAAAAGTCGCTGTCAGACAAATTTCGCAATTATAATCCCACGGTTGTGGATTTCATACGGCGCTGCGATACTGAGGCGCAGGCAGAGGCGATAATTGCGTATTTGGAAAAGAGGGGCGAATTAACTAAAGAATACGCCGAGGAGCTTAGAGAGCAACTGAAAAGGAAAGGTGTAAGAAGTTTCGGTTCTAAGAAGGAAGATAACTACTATTTCAAACAAAGCGGACTCTGCTAGTTTTTCTGAAAGGTCTGTTTATCGTCGTCGGTTATTCTGTTTCTGTGATGCTTCTTGAAGTAGACCAGCTGTTATTGAAATCTCGGCAAGTTCACGTTAATTCCCTTGTATCCAACTGGTCTAAAACGATATTACCCGCTGTAAGCACAATCACACATTCAGCGGAGCTAATCAATGATAAGCTATTTATGTTATACAAAACTGGAACTGTAACGTTTGCGCTTTCTCCTGCATTAAGCCTGCCCATGGTTATTACACCCGTATCACCAATCTGGGCGCCATTATCCTTATTCAATAGCGCAACCGTTATGGTTAACCCACTTACAGGTATAACATCATTATTCTGGATTAGAACGTAAATATTGCTGATGAAGGTTAAACCCCCAATGGGTCCACCACCCCCCTTTGAATAATCTGTAATTTCTACACGAAGGTGTCGCGCCTTAGCGAGTTCATGCGTGAAGTCGGCGAGGCGGTCTTGTTTTTCACGGTTTTGAAGCTGAAGCTCACCGATTTGTTCTTGCAAATCGCTGTTTTGGTCTTGTAATTCGCTGTTTTGAGCTTGAAGGTCGCTAATCTGATTTTGCACTTCGCTGATTTGGTTATTAACAAACCAAGCTGCAACCAACAAAGCAATAACAGCCATGAGCGCAATAACAGATAATGCTTTCTTTTTCATTGGCAATCCCTGCTTAATGCTGGACGGTTTCCGTGGTAAAAAGCGTTTTTGTCAAGGTTTCTTGACCAAGCACGCGTTCGCGTTAGTCAAATTTTCTTGACAAAGCTTTGTAAGCTCAGGTTGCACTTGACCTTTATGTAAGGGAGGGGGTAGCTCTCCAAGAGCACTAGAGAACACGGTGGTCACAGCAAACAGCGTTGCCCAATTGAATATGTGGAAGCGCATGGTTCTATTCTAAAAGTAAATAAATAAGCTGTCAATAACATAGAGAAACCTGAACTTGGTGAGTTTGAGTGAAGAGAGCCACACTTGTCATCGTGCTTATGGTTTTTTCAGTGGCCATCATCTCACAACTTTCCTTCAACACCCAGCCAGTTTCGGCTCAAGACGACACTTACAGCATACAAAGCGTTGAACACGAAGTTGAGGTAATGTACTCTGGACACGTGGTCATACGCGATACAATACACATAAGCGGACAATTAACAGGTGACTTCTTAATCGGATTCCCGTATCGCTACGGTTCCTACATCCTCAAAGGCTTAGCGTATGACGCTGACAACACGTTTCAAGTAAGCCTTGGCGTACAGTTAGCCGACCGAAGCGGTTTCTACGGTGCAAAAATAAGTTTTCCAGAAGGAGCACCCCAAGTTTTCACCGTTGCCTTTGTTCTTTCGAACAGCCTTCTAAGTCAAGGCTTGAATGCAGGCGCATTCACCCTCGATTTCCCAGCCTACCCCAGCTTAACGAAAAACGTCGCCCAATGCAGTGTCACAATCACCCTTCCCGAAACCCCATCGGGCATAACTGTTACAAAGGATGACGGAGAAGTTACCACAACCAGCTTCGTCAAAGGGAACTTGCCTGCGTTCTCTTATTCCCCAGCGACGGCAAGTTTCACGTTAAGTGCTGGCAGTCTTCGAATAATCACCATGAAAGAACTAAATCGTCAAATCACTATAAACCCTGTAGGCGCTGTCACAGCCTCCGACAACTACCGTATCACAAACAACGCACCGTCCAGCATCAATTCTCTTCAAGTAACATTGCCTCTTGAAGCTTCAAACATTGTTGTAAGAAACGAATTTGGCAAAATCTTAACAACCAACATCCTAAACGACAACGACAACACGCTCTTAGTCAACGTTACATTCATAGCGTCTTTAGCAAGCGATCAATCCACTCTGCTGACGGCTGAATACACGTTACCCAACGTCTCTTCTGAACAAACCCCTCAGTTTACGTTGAATTTTGACCTTTTCCCAGACTTTAACTACTACGTTGACACGGCAACCGTTACGTTCGTTCCTCCTGAAGGAGCCAGGTTGCTAGCACCGCAGCTCTCTTCGGTTGATTCTTCCCAAAGTTTGATCAGAGAGGTCTTTCAAGAATCTCTGTCTATTAAAAAAGAAGGCGTAAGCAAAGTAGACTTCGCTGTAGTTTCCGAAGATGTTTTGCAAGTCACATACGATTATAATCCTCTCTGGCTGTCTTTCCGACCCACCGTGTGGGTGTGGACTCTGGCAGTGATTGGAACCGTGGTTGTGGTTGTCTGGAGAAGACCTAAAACTGCTACGCCACGGCGAATTGCGGCGCCAAAAGCCTCTGTAATTCTCAGTCCAGATCACGTTAAGGATTTCACCGATGGGTACAGCGAAAAGAACAGGCTGTCCTCGGAGTTGAAGGCTCTTGAGGAGAGAGCGCAGAAAGGCAAGATTCCGAGGCGTAGATATAAGGTGCAGAGGAGGAATTTTGAGGTTCGTTTGGACACGATTTCTAGGAACATTGCTGAGTTGAAGAGGACTTTCCGTAGTGCAGGGGGTGTTTACGCGGATTTGGTTAGGCAGCTTGATGCGGCAGAGGTCGAGTTGGTTGAGGTTGAAACGAACACTAGGACCAGCGAGGTTCGCCACAGAAGAGGTGAACTTCCGTTGGAGGCGTATAAGAAGGCGCTTGCGGATTACCAGCGGCGGAAAGAGAAGGCTGAGGCGACAATTAACGGAATTCTCTTGCGGCTACGTGAAGAAATTCGTTGACAGACCTAAACACTTTTATCTTACTGAGGGGGTTTGAGTCAAACTTACGAGAGGTATAAAACAATGGTGAAAATAATAGTTGATAATAACAAGTGTACTGGATGCGAAACCTGTGCGAACACTTGTCCAGTTGGTGTCTACGAGATCAAAGATGGCAAGTCCGTTCCAGTTTACGTTGACGAATGCTTAGTCTGCAGAGCATGCGAAGCCCAGTGCCCTGAAGGCGCGATTCAGGTAATCGAGTAGTTTCCGCGTCACAAACTCCGGCTAACCGTTGCATACACGTGTCTCTCAAAAAACTATTCGAGAATTTCTTCCTTTCTTCACCCAATATTTTCAAACAACGCCTTGACGATAGTGCTTGGAAAAGACTACCCCCTCCCCTTTATATAGAAACTTTATAGGCGTAGCGAAGTTTGAGTGAACCGCTACTTCTGTTGCAGTATTTTTTTCAGTTCCATCCAGAAAGTAGCTGCGAAAGAGACGATTATCACCAAAGCCCAATCCTGCAGGTTGAGGTTCGTGATTTTCAGGGACTCGTGCACGAATGGAAGGCTGGTTCCAACGATCAACGTGACCGTAGCAAGCAGCGCCCACAGAACCATGACTTTGTTGGAGAAGAACCCCAGTTTTACAAGCGGTTCCTTCTCAGACCTGAAGTTAAGCGCCAGCAAGATGTGACCCAACATCCATGTGGCGAAAGCCACCGTCTGCGCAAGCATCAATCTTTGATCGGCTGGGAGGTTCGAGTTTAGAAGCCAAATGGATAGGAAGTTTACGCTGACTGCGGCGAATAAGCTCAGGGCACCCATAGCTATGCCGCTCAGCATGCTTCGGTTCATGAATTTCTCTTTGGGATCAACAGGTGGTTTCGTCATGGTGCCGCTTTCCTCGGGTTCCGCGACGAAGGTGGCGGACGCAGCGAGGTCCATGAAGAGTTCCAGCACTATTATTTGGATGGGAGCGAAGGGAAGGGGCACACCAATGGCTATGGGAAGGAGAAAGCTGGCTACGAGCGCGACTTTGCAAGCCAAGTAGTAGCGGACACCTTTTCTCAAGTTACCGAACAGCTTGCGTCCCTCCTTGACTGCGGTTTTTATGGTGGCGAAGTTGTCGTCGGTTAGCACCATGTCCGCTGTTTCTTTGGCAACGTCGGTTCCTCGAATGCCCATGGAGACGCCGATATGCGCCTCTTTGAGGGCTGGAGCATCGTTTATTCCGTCACCAGTAACGGCAACCACCTCTCCACTTTCCCTGAAAAGCCGAACCAAACGCAGCTTGTCCTCAGGCGTTACTCGAGCGAAGACAAAAGTTTCTTCTAGCGCCCGTTTCAATTCTTTGTCGTTAACTTTGGAAATTTCGCTTCCAGTGAGCACGCGGGTACTGTTGATTCCTACTTGAGCAGCGATGGCTTTTGCGGTTTCTGGATGGTCACCCGTGATCATGACTACTTTTATTCCCGCTTCTTGGCACGTGCGGATGGCACCTTTCACTTCCTTTCTCGGCGGGTCTATGAAGCCCACGATGCCAACGAAAACCAAGTTTTGTTCCAAATCGGTTTTATCCATCTTCGATGTGGCTGGCAACCTGCGATAGCCAAAAGCTAAAAGGCGTTCACCAGACTGAGCCAGTTTAACTGTGTTGTCCGCCACTTCTTGTCTTGTGGCGTCTGTAATTTCGACTTCTTTTCCTTTGAGCAGTGTTTTTGTTGATTTAGCTAAAACGTTTTCAGGCGCACCGCTTGACAAGACAACCAGCGAACCGCCGTATTGATACACGTACGAGGCGAGTTTCCGTTTACTATCAAAGCTTAACTCATCTTTTAGAACCCAGTCATTCCTCAGTTTTTCAACGTCAATTTTGCCTTGCCTTATCTGTTCCAGAATCGCCTGAGCCATCGGATTGGTCAAAACCGTGTCGCCAGTCAAGTCTCTTATCGCGTCGCTTGCAAGCAGAGCGGTTTTCAAAGCTTCTCTCTCGTTTTCTTTGAAGCTTGGGGTTTCCACGGTTTTGCCGTCAAAATAGAGGTGTTCGATTCTCATTTTGTTCTCGGTTATGGTTCCAGTCTTGTCGGTGGCAATCATGGTGACGTTTCCAAGAGTCTCCGCCGCCCGCAAACGTTTCACCAAAGCGTTTTTTCTTGACAGGGAATAGGCACCAACGCCTAGAACCATGGTGATTATTATCGGCAGCTCCTCGGGAATCACCGCAAAAGCCAATGCAAGACCTGTTAAAATCATCTGATCCAGCTGCAAGCCTCGAAGAAAACCGAGAACGGGAACAAGTACGCAGAAGAAAAGCGCTATCCAAACCAAACTTTTCGAAAGTTGTTTCATGGACAGCTGAAGCGGGGTCTTCGGCTCCTTTGATGCTTTGGTTAAGCCTGCGACTCTGCCCACTTCGGTGTTGACTCCTGTTGCCGTAATCAGGGCTTTTGCCTGTCCTCTGTTGACAACGGTTCCAGCGAAAACCATGTTCACCTGCTCCGTGATTCTGGTTTCACTGGGCAGAATTGCATTGGCGTCTTTGGCTACTGGAAATGATTCGCCTGTAAGCGAAGCCTCATCAACCTCAAGACCGAAAGCGCTTAGGAGCCGAGCGTCTGCGGGCACGCGCTGTCCAGTTTTCATCAGGATAACATCACCAGGTACCAAAAGGGCGGTTTGCACTTCGCGGGGCTGTCCGTTCCTAAGCACCAGCGTGGTGGGCGGTGCCAGTTTCTTCAAGGCTGCTATCGAGCGTTTAGCGCGGTATTCATTCCAAACCTCAACGAGAACAAGGATTGTGATTATGGCGATTATGGTTAAGGCGTCAGTAAGGTTGCCCAAAATGCTGTAGAGCACTCCCACAGCGATGAGCAGAAGAATCATAGGCTCGGTAATCTCTTCCTTAAGTATTGCCAAGAAACGAATTTCCGTTTCTTCCACAAGCCTGTTCCTTCCATAAGTGGCTAGTCGCTGCCCTGCTTCTCGATCCGTTAGACCAGTTTCAGGATTCACGCCTGAAGATTGAATTAGTTCCTGCAGTTCTCGCGAATGCCACTGGCTCATTGATAGGCTACCCTGAAACTCTCTAGGAGAAGATTGGTTTTTTAGAGTTTTGATTCAGAGCGTTGGAAATTTATTCTTCGTTGCTAATTTCGGTTGATTATGCAAAACTTTATAACAGCGCCCAGCATTCAGCATTCGTAAAAAGGTAGAAAAACATGAAATTCGGCACATACGTATTTGAGCCAAAAAAGGCTGAAGGCTTCGACTTTCATCTCTTCCGCGTTAAACCAGAGGTAGGCAGGCGGTTACCGCCAGTGTCAGACATGTACAGCAACGTCGCCATTTTCGGAGACAACGTTACCGCTCGCAATCATCCAGACTGGATTTCACAGTCACCTCTTGGCCCAGCGTGGAGAACAAACGACAACTTCAACGTGCGCTGGGACATCCTCTGCCAGACACAACCAGACCACAGAGCAGAACAACTAGACTACATAGAAGACGTCGCGAGGCATAGCCCAGGAGTCTGGCTTAACAGCATCCACTTCGCAGACCACGGTCACTGCACCTGCCCACGCTGCAAAGAACGCTGGAAGAAAAGCGGCTTAAGTTGGCTTGAATGGCGCAGAAAAGAAGTCACCGACTACATGCGAGAAGTAAGCGAACGAGTACGCGACCGCGCAAAGAAAAAATTCGTCATTGGCCTCCTCCCAGACCCAGTCACAAGCTACGAGCGCTTCGGCATAAACTTCGACGACCTAGCCCCACTAACTGACGAGTTCCTTGTCGTCATGTTCAGCAAAAACTACGCTACCCCATGGTACTGGGAAATGCTCACTCGCAACTTCAAAAAACTCCTCAAAGACGTACCACTGAACATAGCGCTGTACGTTTTCGGCCCTGGAGACAATCCAGCGGAAGTACCCGCTCCAAGCGAGCTGGTCACACTTTCAGTTCGTGCTGGAAGAGCAGGCGCTGACGGCATTCTGTATCTTACGGACAAAGCTAGCCAAATCTGGGATTTCCAGAAAGCAGTAGTTGACAGGGTCGAACTCAGGGAAAGACTGAAGACCTACGGATGCCAAGAAGTTCTAGACTTCTTCAAAAGCTGGGAAAAAATCGTAGAGTAAGCCCTTCGGCAAGACACCTAAAACAATAGGCGAGAGTGGGTGAAACAAACCACCACGCTGCCTTTTTATTTTTGTTCAAAAAATAAGTGCAGATTCCGCTTACTGTGGCAAGAAGATTGTATAGCTCGCAAAGGCGAAGGAAAAATAACATATAACCCTTCCCCTATTAAGGGGAGCAATAACGAAGGAGAAATTGCGTTGGATGAAGTCTTAGAGATGCTGGACAAAACCGCAAAAAGAATCCAGAAAGTTTTTGACGAAACCAAAGAGACCGCTTCAAAGCACATAGCAGCTCATGAACAGCTACTTCAGTCAAAAGACGCTTCCGAAGAACAGAAAATCAAAGCGTTCATGGGAAAAACCCTTGAGCTGGACAGGTTGGAAAGGCTGTCGTCTCAACTGAGCTTGCTTTATACGCTTCAGATATTTGCTTTCAAAGTTAAAGTGCTGGAAATATCAGTCGGCAACATCAGCGAACAGCTGGCACAGTCGGGAGTGCTGCAGAAAAGCGCGGAGCTGGAGGACATAAAGAAGAACATTAACGCTTTGAAGGTTCTCGTGGAAGCACAGTCCAAATCGATGAAGGAAATCAGAGAAGACCAGAGCAAAAACCTAACATACATCCACTAAAACCACAATCCAACACGTCTTTCTTCTGTTTTAGGGCATCTTCCGCTTGGCTTTGCGGATGCTGTCTCAGACCCGTACGTACATTTGGCTTCCGTAGAAGTGTTACGGCTTCTTTTGAATAAATATGCTGCATACAGCTAAATTGTTGTTTATAAGTGAGTTCATAACACATTTTACTTGACGTTTGCTTAATATTTAGGATAAATTATGAACAAATCACAAACACCTTTATATTTAGAGTTGGATATGATAATTATCAAAAATAAGGAGTTGGAATTAACGTGTACAGCAGCATAACCCTGGATTGCCAAACTAAGGCGAAGCGTCTCTTCTGTGAAGACTGCTTAGCGCGCAGATGCTGCAGGATTGCATGTTAACCCCTAAAACTTTAGGTGAAAAGAAAATGAAAACGAAGAAGAAAAAGAAAATGAGAACGAAGCTACTCCTTGAGTACAAGGTGGATTTAACTAAAATTGAGGGAAGCGGAGATTTCCCTTGTCCAAAATGCGGGGTCAAATTGTCTCCAGAAGACCAGGCAGAAAACACGTACTCGATCAAAGAGATAAAGACCAGACGAGACAGGCTAGAAGAAATAGTGATACAGTGCCACAGATGCGAAAGTTTGATTCGCCTCGCTGGCTTCAAGCTGCTTGATTCGTTGGAGTAGAATGCTTAACTGCTGCTAACCCTCGCTCTGCTGGGCAGGGTTCTTGCAGCTTCCCAATTTTAACTGAAAACGAACCCTGAGCCTACTTCTTCTTGATGCCGTAACTCTCTTGATACAGATATTCTATTAGGGCAAGAACCACTTTTTGCATACACTCATCTTCAACTACGATAACAGTGTCGTTGTCTCTTATTTCTTCAAAAACTGTTTCAAGAGTCTCTAAATAACTGCACGATTCATGTTTTCCAGCCCCGCCGAGGTAGGGGGAGATGAGGCTCAGAACAGTCTCTTTATCCCACTCATCGAACAGCTTCTTAGTTGTTAGATTCTGCTCAACCTGGTTTCGTAATTCTATCCAAGTGTAAGCCTCGCCCAACTCGGTGTTAATCAAAGTGGTTTTAAACTCGATGTGCGGGACCATTATCGACCAAGCTCGCTTCCATTCATTAAAAGTACAGGTATTATTTGTTTCTACACGATGCCCAATTTTACTTCATGAAAATCCCCAGTTTTATTGAAATAAAAGCTATCATTTGCTTTTTCTTGTGAAATATGAACCGATGAGTATGCCGATGGCTAGGGCGAACGATGACAAAGTGAAGGTTTCATGGTGAATATCCTTTAACTGAAACAAGATTCCAATCTGGATATATTGGTCTAACATTATGAGAAAGCCTATCACAAAAAACAGTGCTGCAAGGAACAAAGCCAAGTGATTCTTAATCATTGTTTTCACTTCACGAGTGAAATTGTGAACCCTTAGAAAAAGATTTTCATGTTGCTTTCGGCTTTGAATGTGGCTTGCCTATTCTCTTGTAGGCAACGGCAGCGGCTGTTACTAAAACTAGCACTATGCCTATGACAGCCACACTTGGAAACTCGGGGATTACGCTGTCAACGGAACCGTCCACGTCTGTGTGATCGATTAGGTTGCTTCCGGACGGATTGTAGTCCGCGAGCTCAGTTAGCAAGATGAGTTCGGAGTGTCCGATGTCAGTTACGTTGAAAGTGAGAATGACTATGTTGCCGGAACCGCTGAAAGCTGGCGCGGGGGCAACGGAGGTGGCTACAAGGTCGTATTCGCCATTTTCTTGGTCCGTGGTGTTCTCTTGCACGAATATGTCGGCGCCTGATGCCGTGTGGAGGATGCCGTCAGGATGAGATTCCACTCCCAAGCGAACGTCTACGTTTTGGATTGATAAAGCGGAGGGATTCCACAGGAGGGAAACATCTACGCCGTAGAGGTTCTGTACGTTGGACAGAGTTATGTTTACGGTTATGGTTTCGCCAAGGAGAGCATTGGTCTCCGCGGGATTTACTGCCACTGTTGTATCGGAGGAACTTTGCGGGAACGCAAGTTGGATAAGGCTAAGGGTCAGCAGTGCGGCAATCAGAATGAACAGCAGCGTTTTTGCGGTCTTTCGTGGCGCCATTTGTTTTCACCTTTTGTTCTGATTCTCAGTAAGCGTCACTATTTTATCTCGCCCCTTCTTAAATCTTTTAATAACGCCTTTTCGCTCCAGCGCCGTTAAGAGCTGACTTGTTTTTGCCTTGGAAAACCTGCACTGCTCAGCTATGGAAGTCTGGTTTAAGCTTCCTCTGGAAGATTGGATGATTTTTAGAATTTTTTCCTCGTCGCTTTCGGTCAGTGTCGTACCTGCAAGTGTTGCGGCTGAAGGAGCGTCTTTTGCTTTTTGTTTGTTCCGTCTAACCAAGTAGAAGCCTAATAGAGAAACGCCTATAACGATGGCTGAAACTGCAGCGATTAGGGTGCCTTGTGACCAGCTAACCTCGTTGCCACCTTGTCCTTTCAAGTTTAAGGTTATGCTGGGGTTGCCGTTCATGAAGTCTTGAGTTCTGTACCATTCCAGCGTTTGCAGATCGTCGTCTTGGTTGTTAGGTGTTGGAGAGACTGATATAACGGTGTAGTTAAGTGGATAGCTGATTTGGAGTGCTCCGTCGCCGTACAGTTGGCTGAAGAATTCTGGCGCTTGGAAGACGTCACCGAAGGACAGTTTATCATTTTCTGTTGAACTGAAGTTTAGCCATTTGAATCGGTACTCTGTTGTTTTTGCTTGGGTTTCCCACGAAATGACTGTTTCCATTTGTATCGATTCAGGCTCTATGGACATTTCTCTGTCTGTTGCGTTTATTGTCCCGTCAACTAGGTTGGAGATTTTCTGTTGGAAACCTTCCCAAGTGTCGATTGTGGCGTTGACGTCTGAAACTTGAGTAATAGTCCATGTTGCCGAGTTGTCACTGTTAACATAGATTTGGTATTGTATGTAATCTTGGCAGTGCGCCTCATTAACAGCGACAAGTAAAAGCAGCACTGCAAGCACAGCGAGCAAACGGCGAGATTTCATTGAAACCCGACTTAGAAAAAGAGCATCTGCCTTATTTAATGTTTAATCATTGCGCTTGCCGAGTTGTTGCGCCACATTCAGTTGAAATTAGAGGTGCCGCTTACGAGGATAGTTTGCAGATTGGTGTTGTCACAGGCTTATCTGTTGAAAATATGCCGTTTTTTGGCGTTAAAACAGTAAATAAACCTTTATGAATTGTTATGAACTAAAATAAACTTTTAATGTGCTTATTATTTAAAAATAGCCTCAGAAATGCTTTTATTCGGCTTTACATGAGGGTTTATGGAAGAATCTCGGAGAGGAAGAATGGAAATGAAGAAAACTCTTGCAGTAGCGTTGTTGGCTATTATCGTAGTTAGCAGCTTAAGCTTTGCAGTGGCTTCCGCGAGTGCTATTGGCCAAGGCAGTCGAGGATGGGGATGGAAAGTTGGTTCTTGGATGAGACGCGGTGTTATCGTCCCCTTTCAGCGAAGTTGGATACGCGTGAACGGCATTGTGGAAACGTGGGGTTCTCAGGAAGTCAACGGCTCTCTATGGGTGAATGCTAGGACCGTTGGTTACGGCGAACAGGTTCGTAAGGCTGCCTTCGCAACTGCTATTTGGAGCAACACCACAAATTTCAGGCAGAGAGGCAACTTTTCCTACAGCTTTTATGTTGCGAGGCTGATGGACGCTAATGTTTCCGCGCTCAACTATGAAGACGTAGACTTCTTCATGAATGGCACATGGAACGTTTTCCACGTGTCCATAAACCAGACGATAATTAAAAGCGGAGACTTGGAAAGCGGCTACACCGTTGATCGCCAAACGAAGACGGCCATTGACCCAATCGCAAATAGCGCCTATGGTGAACTTAACGTAACTGACAACTGGACTACGTTTGTGCTCTCAATAGACGGCGTCGACGAGTTGAACGGCTTGGTCACCCGAGCACGAATGAGTCAGATGATTTTCAACAAGTTCAAGGTAAGCGAAGACGGAACCGACAAAGTAAGCCGTACCGACCTCACAGTCTTATCCGGAATTTACGGAGCAAGACCAGGCTGGGGAAGTTACGACAGCAACATGGACTTCAACTGCAACTACAAAATAGACATAGCTGACCTCACAACAGTCGCAGCCAACGTAGAGGCTTAAGTTATCTCCTAACAATCCCATTTTCTTTTTTTCTTAAAAAATGCCACCCGTCCATGCTCTTTTTTTGGCGATAATCAAAATAGACTTAGTAGCGGACTATAAATTTGAAACCAGCACAGTGGCGATACCCAGCAAAACCTTCCCTTTTTCTTATTCAATGTAATAGTAGCGTACGCCTTCTCACATTTATTGCTGGTTTTTTCTGGACTTTCTTGAAGGTCTCTTGATTGATGGAATACAAGGTTAGATGTGACTGTGCCGTAGAAGCTAATTTCGTTGTTTCAAGACGTTTATCAAGTATTTTCTGATTTCTGAGTCAAGATCAAAGTAAACTGTCTTGCCAGCAACTTTCGCAGACTTAACATATCCTTTCTTAACGAAAGCATCGAGAGCCTCCTTCTCTGACTCGGTGAAATTGTCCTCGGGGAACATGGCATTTCCTTCAATCTTGAGAAGACTGGTCGCAAATCTTCTGGGGAGCATTTGAAAAGTTTTTTCTTCTCCAAGAACATTGCGTTTATCATATTCTTCGTAGATGGGAACAAGCTTTTCTTTGCATAATTCAAATGCGTTCTCGGCGCGTACAATTGCGAAAGGTTCATTGGCTTCTTTTGGCGTTTTCAAACTTTCCTTGTTCTTGCTATTGACGTTCAAATTGGTTTTTCCACATTCAAACTTATTTTTTGAGGCAAAATATGTTCCTGTCATATAAGTTTTGCCTATTCGATTTCTCTTTCTACCAACACATTGATGTCGTCCTCAATTCAGGTCAGTGTTTGCAATTTTGTTCGTGGATTGTGTTGTGGCGCCGCTGATAGTACTCGAACATTTATTGTATATCCAAGGGTGAACGTGTGTCTTCGGGCGAAACGTTTATGCTGTGTTTTCCCTAAACATGTGCAAAGGGAGAGAAACAAATGGCTACCACATCCAAACAAGCCACCGTTGCTCAAAAAATTGTTTTGGTTAGCTTCAAGTTTTCGAACATTGGAATATTTGGCTGGGACCGTCCTATACCAAAGATCAAGGAAGTATTGGAGAAGTGCGGGTTCAAGATTTACCTTTACATAAAAGTCTTTGGCGAAGACGAAGTGTGGGCAATAACGTCGCTGGAAGAGACGGTCAAGTTTGAACGCTTGGTGAAAGAGCCATTTGTCGCCTATGCCGCATCGCTGGAAAATTCATTACCCCTCGACTTGATAACAATTGATACAATCATAAAGGAACAGCTTCCAGTAGGCTACCTTTTTTTCAGAAAAAAAGCTAAATCCATCTCTCTGCAACGCATGAAAAATTTAATAACCAAGAAAAAAGGCACTCCATTTCTGGTAGGGGAAATAGATCACCCTGAAGGTTTTTCGCATTTTGCCGCCTTCACGGTGGGGAGCAAAGACCTTGATGTTTTGGCTCGGGTGGCTCATGAGCTTATGGGAAGTTTGAAATGCAAAAGATGGAAGTGTTACCTTGGCGTGGAACACGTGTGGGAAGGACACGGAGAAGAATTAAAGGAAAAAATGCAGATAGCCAGATTTTTGATGAAGCAAATTAAACGTTGGTCACGAAGTATTCCATGATTAGCTCAAAAATGACCTGAAATCAGCGTAATTGATGTTGAAGTGGACCGGGGGGGACTTGAACCCCCGACCTCCTGAGTGCAAGTCAGGCGTTCATACCAGCTGAACTACCGGCCCAAAGGGTTTCTGAATGTTAGAACGGTTCTTTGATATTTAGGTTTTGTCTGCGAGACCAAGCTTGGCGCTCTTTAAAAGCAAAACGTGAAATTTATGGAAAAAATAAAGAATAAATGAGAGATAATTAACGTTTAACGTTAGAATCTTAATATCTTCTTCTTGGCGGTCGTTTCTTTGACCAGCATTCTCGGCAGTAAACGGGCCTGTTCGGATCAGGCTTGAACGGAACTTCACATTCCTGACCGCACTCAGAGCAGACTGCCTTGTGCATCTCTCTATCGGACATTAACTATTTTCAACTCCTCTTACTGTTTAGCGTGTAAAAATCGCTTCTTACACGATGCACCTATGCACTACAGAGAAGCATATAAAATTTGCCATTCTAAAACATGGGAACCACCAATGGAAATATGTACTTGTCTGACGGCTAAAGAGTAGGTATAGAAACGGCGAAAAAGCTTCGAAAAGTTACCGGCTAATTCTTAAACTCGGGAAAAACTAAGGCAAGGTGAAGTCAGCGTTGACTTCCGAGCCCCGCAAAGCATCGCGTTGTGTAAAAAGTGATGCGGTTTTCAGGGTTTATCCCTGAACTGGCACTGGCTGAACGTCAAACGGAATTTTATCTTTCATCTTCTCCGCGGCATATGCGACAAGCTGGTTAAACTGTTTTTCTGGAAGAACATTGCGTGCTCTGGACAAAACTTCTAGACATATGTCTTTAAAAACGAGGTCAGCGCAACCTAACTTTGCGTCATCAATTAATTCCTTGCAGGCTTTAAAGATTTGTTCACTCATGTAACTTCACCTTGCAAGCAAATACTCCACTCTGAAACATTAAAACACTTATGAATTCAAAATACTTATCAGGGATAAGCCTCTCTGCACGGTAAAGCCGTGAAATTCGCTACTTCTCTGACTTCAATATACTCTGGAACACATCATTGTCGATGTTTCCACCAGTCACAACGGAGGCAACGATTTTATCTTTGAACAGCGGGTTGTTCTCCATTACGGGTGCAACAGAAGCGGCACCAGAACCTTCAACAACCTGTTTATCATACTTCCAAAGCAGATAAACCGCGTGCCTCAGCGTTTCTTCCTTCACCAACACGACGCTGTCAACGTATTTTTGGGCAATCGCAAATGTTATTGGTCCTACGTTGCCGGAAAGACCTTCAGCTATGGATTTCGTCTTTGCTTTTTGGACATCAACTATTTTTCCGGCTTTCAAAGATTCGTACATAATTGGCGACGATTTTGACTGGACACCGATAACCTGCACGTTTGGTCTGCTGCTTTTTATGGCAATGCTTACACCAGAGATTAAGCCTCCGCCGCCTAGCGGCACCAAAACCGTTTCAACTTCAGGAAGCGCCTCGAGAATTTCTAACCCGACGGTGCCGTGCCCTGCGATGATTAACTCGTCGTTATAAGGAGAAATATAAGCGCATCCATCTTTACGCGCCAACTCTTTAGCTTCATGTTCAGCTTCATCATAGTTCTCACCGAACAAGACCAAGTCGGCGCCGTATTTCCTTATGCCGTCGATCTTGATTTTCGGCGTGGTTCTGGGCACAACCACTCTTGCGTAGTAATTCAGTTTTTGCGCGGCGTAGGCTACTGCTTGACCGTGATTGCCCGCGGAAGCAGTGATGATGCCCTTACTTTTTTCCTCAGTGCTCAAATGCAAGAGCTTGTTAAACACGCCTCGGGGTTTGAAGGAACTTGTAATCTGCATGTTTTCAAGTTTCAGGAACACGTTGCAACCACAAGAACTGGTCAGAAACTGTGATTGCACGAGAGGTGTGCACTTGATAAAAGGCGCTATAGCTTTTCTGGCATCTTGTATGTTTTTGAGGTTAACCATCTAAGCATCACCTAAGTTCGCGACTGCAAACTCTAATGCTGCTGATAGATAGAAAACAGCGTAAGTTAAAAATGTGGCACTTTTAACGCTCACCAGTCCTATCAGAACAGCTTATTTCATCATTAACGTCCCAAACATTTTACCATAAACTATTTAGTGTCCTTTAAACATCAAAAAAGCATTAAACTTGGTGTTTTTATGGGCACAACAGAAAAATCGAACCCAACTGCCACATTCAGGACGCGAATGCGGGAACAACAAGAACTTCTCAGATACAGAATGAAACAAGTTAAGCATAAGGTCGCCGTTATAAGCGGAAAAGGAGGCGTAGGCAAAAGCACTGTAACCGTGAACCTCGCCGCGGCTTTTGCTCTGCACGGAAAGCATGTGGGTATTTTAGACGCGGACATACATGGTCCCAGCGTCCCAAGATTATTAGGCTTGACTGGGCAGCAAGTGAAGGTGGGACCGCCAGGCGCTTTTCCAGTCATGGGTCCTCTGGGGATGAAAGTTGTTTCGATAGATTTCTTCTTGCCCGAAGAGAAAACCCCTACCATTTGGCGGGGTCCTCTTAAAATGACGGCTATAAGGCAGTTTCTGTCAGATGTCGTCTGGGGAGAATTAGACGTTCTCTTTATTGATTTGCCGCCTGGAACAGGTGATGAACCTTTGAGCGTGGCGCAGCTTTTACCTGACATCGACGGGGTTATAATCGTCACGATGCCTTCGGAACTCTCTCGAGCCGTCGTTAAGAAAGCAATCGAGTTTGCACAAAGGCTGGGAATGCCGATAATAGGCGTTGTTGAAAACATGAGCGGCTATATCTGTCCAACCTGCGGAGACAAAATCGACATATTCCGGTCTGGCGGCGGAAAAAAGATGGCGGAAGAAACAGGCGTCCCGTTTCTGGGGAGCATTCCGATAGACCCGAAAATAGGTGTGGATTCCGACAAAGGTTTACCGTTTGTGATGGAGCATGCAGACTCTCTTGGAGCTAAAGCGTTTGTTGAAATCGTCAAGAAAGTTGAAGCTTACCTGAACGAAAAAGAGAACCCGAAAACTTGACGGAAACAGGAAGATTGCGGCGTTTTTTCAAATGCGTTGCTAATAAAATAGTGGAAAGCTAGTGGAGAGGTAAATTCAGGTTGCTTGTTGCACGGTCATGGTTATGCTTTTGTAAGCGTTATCTCTATCGTTGAAACCATTTTAGACCTGTTTTCGCCTTCTCTTGGCGGCATCTCTACTGTTCCGATGGCTATCTTTGTCACTTTTACGTCTTTAAGGAAGCGGCTACGAGTTATTTCTGCAGTGTCAACAGCTGTGGTTATCGCTTGGCCACGGGCTTTCAGCGTTATCTCTTTAGGGTTGCCCTGAGAGAAAGCGGTTATGATTGCCAAGACATAGCTCATGGGAGGTTTGTTTCCAACGAAGACAACGTCTGATTTATCTGCCATTTTTTACATCACTCCTTTTTTCTTGTTCTTGTGGTGTTGGTAGCGTTCATGTCATCTCTCCTTCGACATTGAACGGTACTGCTCATATGCACGACCTTACTTATAAACTCAATTCAATAAAGGGCTTCACATCGAGCGTTTTCAGAGAAACCAGCATAGTTTCAATTCTGCAGATTGACTAAAAATTAACCCCGAAAAAATGGGGGAAGATTGTTTGGCTTTATGATAGTTGCCTAGTGTTTTCTGAGTAGCAGCACGCCGACTATAGCGATTGCAATGATTATGGCGATGCCGAAGCCTGTGACGTACGTGTCAGTCATTGGTGCCGGCGGCGGAGTCGGTGGAGGAGTAGCCTCAGGTGCTTCGTCAACTGTGAAAGCGGTTTCAGCGTGTGAAGGCCAGTAGGATTCAGAGCCAGCGAAAGAAGCGATAACTTTGAAATCGCCTGGGATGTCCGGGGTCCAAGTGTAATGGAAGAAGCCGTCGGCGTCGCTGGTTGTTGTGCCGATGTTTCGGTAGTTGCCGTTAGAGTCAAGCACACTTAGTGTGACGGTAACGCCAACAGCGTCGGTTGGGCGTGGCTTCTGCATGTACACGTACTCCATCCATGCGCTCATGCTCTCGTCAGAAACTGCTGGAACACCCTTTGGAAAGCGTGCAGCTTGCTCGTTCTGTTGCGTGCCCGCAGCAATATCGATTACGGTGCCTTCTATTAGTACGCTGCTGCCTTGTACTGAAACCTTTGGTGACGCCGTAACTGTTGTGTCGCTGGGTCCTTTGCCAACACTGTATATCTGCATGTCGTAGCAGTTGAGGAACACAAAGAAGCCGTCTGCCACGAGGTCGGTTCCTCCATACATCTGTGTGGCGTATCCCATCAGAGTCCATAGTTCCGTTCCGTCGGTGGCGTTGATAGCGCGGAACTTTGAATCCTTGTAGAGCGGTGTATTTGGCGAGTGTTCTGTGGTGCATAAGTAGACCTTGTCGTCTGCAATAACGTCAATAAATGCAGGATAGCGACCCCAAGGTGTTTCAAGACCGCTATCTGTACTGTTGCCAGGACCGCCGTTACCGTAAGTCCACAGTAAGTCTCCGTCCGTAATATCGTAGGTGTAAGTTACACCACCGTAGCCAGACCAGTAAACTTTGCCGTAAGCGGTCATAACTTGGTTTGGTAAGAACATCCAGTCGTTTGCGGGGTCAAATGCTTCAGTTACCCACTTCTCTTTCCCGTCTGCAAGGCTGACGCCTCGTAGCATCAAATCTTCTTTGTCCCAGAAGACAAAGTATCCAGCGTCTGTATCCCAGCACATAAGACCTCTGGTGTTGTTGTTTGGTGCTGGGTCATAGTGTTCGGTCCACAGGATGTTGCCTCTTGTTCCTTTCGTTGTGTTAAGGTTCACTGCCGTTATGTTCGCTCCTTCGGTGCTTACTGTCCCCAGATAATCGCCAGGATGTCCTCCGAAACCTCCCTGAGTCAAAAGCACTATGTTATCTAAGCTAGCTAGAGGGAATATTGAATAGAAATCTGCTCCAACGCTCCATGATCCTGGACCCAAGTTTAATGATACGTTCCAGTCGTAGGCAGATGGCAAGCTAGCATCTACAGTTCCTGAATACCAATTGGCTGGACCAAAACCACCATAGTAACCGAATACGTTAGACGAATTCCACTGCATTAGTTGCCATGCAGGATGTGTGCTGTTTCCAAGGTTGGTAAGAACGTATTTTAGGTACTCGCCGTGCGGTCCTGCTACGCCTAAGCCTGAAGGAATGTTAGTGATATTCATCGATGTAAGTTCTCCTGTGCGTGGGTCATATGCCGTCCAAGCAGGTGTTCCGCCGAAAGTGCCGAAGGGAGTCACGATTCCGCCTATACTATATTGTGCTATCAACGCGCCGTTTGGTAGGATTCCGTGCTGGTTCGGGCTCTCGTAATCATAGAGGTACCCGAATGTTGGCATGTATGCTGGGTTGGTGATGCGCCAAAGTTCTTCTCCAGTTCTCAAGTCAACCGCAACGTAATCTCCGCCGCCGCCTGAGTTACCGTATGGTTCTTGATAGTAGAGGGTTCCGTACATGACCAGTGGATTGCTGAACCTTACGTTGTATGAGCCACCTGTGTAAAACGTGTTGCCTGGTACGCCGACGCCGCTTCCTCCGACAACTCCTCCGTACTGAATCGGCTTCGTCCACATAACGTGAGCGCTGTTAGGTGCTGTGCCGTCCAGTTGTATGTTCCCTGGCAATCCGAAGGCTGCGCCTGCTCCGAAAACGTAAGGTCTGCCTAGCCAGTTTGATGAGATTTTCCACCAGTCGGTGTTCTGTCCTTCGATGGGTCGCGTCCAGTACTCAGCAGGAAGCGGATAGCTATTTGTGGCTGCAGGCAATGGTTCTTCCTGCACGACTAATGTGGCTGTTCTGCTAGCAGCTGTAAACGTATCGTTTTCATAAGCTGCGTTTGATGAAGATAGCCCTGGAGTGTTCGCTTGATTCCATGTGTATGTTTGTTCTTCATACTCAAACTTGAGAGTGTAGTTGCCAGCCGTAGTGGGCGTAAACTGATAATACTGTATGCTCGTCGTGTCATCCACGACATCCCAATGTTTCGTTTCTACTACGACGCCGTCGGAGTCGGTGATAGTAAGGGTGTAGTCATGGCGTCTAATGTCGTTGGTCACTGCTGATCCTACTAAGGGGGTATCAATCCACATCACAATAGCCGTTGTTTGACCGACGCCTACAGGGTTAGGCGCGGGAACTAGATAGGCGAAGGAAACGATAGTCCATGGGGGGTCATGCGCGTTAGCAGCTGGTGTGGCAGCTAAGGATACTGCGAAAGTTAATATCAGAAACAGAGCGGTCGCTGCAATCGTTTTATCTTTTCTCATTCGTCTTTTCTCCTTAATTTTAGTACACATCACTGTGTACAGACCGCCTATTTCTAGGCGAGTGTATATAAAATTTTGCAGTTATGGCGGTGGATGCGTTGTTTTTATAACTTGACCTGTTTAAAATGCAATCGGTTACTAATTTTTAAGACGGAAAATAAAAAAGAAGGAAAGGCGGGTGACATCTTTCATGAAGCCGAGGTACAACTATTTGGGCGATGATGAAGGGAAAATCGCTTTATAGTCCGTAGTTCCCCCTCGCCTTTTGTTTCAGATACAGTTTTATACCTAGTCATTAAAGGGAGATGTGCGCGCTGGAGTGCCTGTATATGTCTGTGTCGCCTAGTATCCGAGAGGTTTTGGCGAGAAGAATTGCGGGAGAGATAATTCTTTCAAGCAAGCCTGGGGCGACGATGCGGAAGTGGCGCGAACTTTTTGCCGTGTCGCAGATGAGCCTCTCAGAGAGAATGACGCTGTCATCCTCGGTTATAAGCGATTACGAGAGCGGCAGAAGAAAAAGTCCAGGCGCCAAGTTCATCAGGCGTTTCGTGCTGGCGTTGCTGAAGATTGATGAGGAGAAGGGCAGCCGCTTCATAAGGGAATTTGCGAAGCTGACGAGTTCGCCGTCCATGGCTATCTTGGACCTCAGAGAGTTTCCAATCCCCGTCCGTGTGGAATACTTGTGCAAAGCCATAAACGGCGAAGTGGTAGCCTGCAAAGGCAAGTACGTCAAAGAAGTCAGCGGGTACACCGTGATAGACAGCAGAAAAGCGGTTGAAGCTCTTTCTGGTTTGGAGTACGCGCAGCTGTTCGGAGCGACAACGGAGCGAGCTTTGGTGTTCACGAACGTGGATAACGGCGCTTTGCCCATGATGATTGTGCGCGTAAGCAGCTTGAAACCAAGAGTTGTGATTTTCCACCGCGTGAAACCAGACGACTACGCCATAAAACTGGCGGAGTACGAGCAGGTGCCGCTCATCTACTCAGCGGTGCCAAGCGTGGAGCAACTGGTGAAGTCCCTGAGGAAACTGTACCGCATTGCGCTGCGCATTAAGCTAGGGAGACGCATCCGACCACCACCAAAAATAAGCGCCTAAACGTAGCAATCTCCATTTTTCTGCTTTCCAGCAATTTCTGCAAGTACTCAAGGTGGGAAGTGCCAGACAACTGTCCGCATTTTTCGCCTGGAAAACATTGTGCTTGCGGAATAGGAACAGAACTGACGCGCCATTAACCTCTCCGGTTCATCAAAATTTTTCCGTTTGCGGACGTTTGTCCAATATAGGAGTATTGTAGCTTCAACATTCTCGATGGCATACATAAAATAGCAAGACTTTCTATCTTCCCTGTATTGAACTTGAAAATAACGCTAAAGTAACTCAACAAATATAAGATAACGAAGTGAGACTTTGTCTGAATGGGAAACAGTTCGATTCGAAGAATGTTCTGCAACACTCTTTAACATACTTCATTCTTCAGACTATAAAATCAAAGAGTCTGAACGTGGAATAATTTATGGAGACGTCCCGCTCAATAAGGAAATCACAGTTTTTGATGACATTATCGTCAAATACGAGGGCACCTTGAGAGCTGATAACATACAAGTGCAAATTTTGACCACTAAAATACCCGACAGCTTGGATATCTTCAATGTTCCAAATTTTTCTGAAGCTGTAGCTTGTCTTCTTTCATTTTCATTTAGGTCGAGATTCACAGGTTCAAGGCACTGGAGCCGTCATAAAGAAGGGAGACCCATAAGCACGCCAATGGATGCATTTTATAGAATGAGTTCTGTGTTTGCGGGTCCCTTAGCAGTCCACCCGTTATCGCCAGATGCTATTGGCGAAGGAATCGGGCTTCTCGATTGGCTAACAAACGAACTCAAGAGAATCAACAAAAAAGATTTTAAAAGGATACTGAGGAGTTTCCGGCTATATCAGTTATCATTACTCACTTATTCAATGGACATAGGGTTAGCTTACTCGCTTTTGGTCGCTTCTGTTGATAACTTGAGTTGCAGACTATACCTTTCAGAGACAAAAACCTACACGGAAAGATTTGTTAAATTCATAATGGAGAACCTTCCGGCTCACACTCTGACAAGCTTTGATTCAAGAGCGTGGGAAGAAGACAGATGGATGGAAAGCATAACGCCATGGAAGCATTCTATTATTGATTCTTACCGGGAGCGGTATGAAAAAGATGGCGAAAAAGCGTTAGAATCACTCAAAGGCATATTGAATGTTAAAGTGATTGAAAAAATAAGAGACGCTTTCAGGGCAAAGAACGAGATTCCGGGTGAAGAGAAACGGGCGTATGACCACGTTCTAAGCCATTGGTACCTTTACCGTTTAGACTCCAAATTGACGCGAGAAGAACTTCCGGGCGTGCTGAAACAGATTTATCAAGATGTAAGGTCCGCATTCTTCCATGGCGGAAAAACTCCATCTCAAAGCACAGTTGACCGCTATGAAACGGCGCCAATTAGACCAAAATTCACTGCAAACAACAAGATTAAATGGCAAAGAGAAACCCCTTCATTTTATTATTTCGAGCGAATTGCGCATGAATCTATCATAAGTTATTTGTCCAAATTGTAGCGCTCCCAAATTGGCGCTTACGTGCAATACTGCGCGTGAGACTATATATTCGGCGGCGCCCGTAATATCGGTAGCCAAAGCGGTTGAACCCCGCACCGCATATTTGGAGCCTAATCGAAATTCATTGCAGAAATGACAGAGGGGTCTATCAGCACCACCATTCTGCAGGATTCCATGCAGTTTAGTATATATAAGGGGGCTATAGTTTTGTGTGAGCGCTAGTGTTAGGCTACTGTTTTAGCCAGCTTGCCAGAGACACTTGGTTGGTGTTTCCTGTTTTTTCCAGCGTCACCATTCCTCTTTCCGCGAATCGGGCAAGTATCCTGTGGGTTTTGAGCCTGCTTAGCCCTGCTTCTTTGCGGATGTACTTCTGCAGGTATTTTCCATCATGAACTTTCAGCACTTCGATGACTCTGCGTTCCTCATCGGTCAACGTTTTCACAATCGACTCCAAAGGCGTACACTGATTCTGCTCTGCTTGCTTAACAGGATTACCCTGCAAGGGCTTTTCACAAATCACGGGTGCTGCGCCAGTTCTGAATTCGGGAAACGCCAGATAATAAGCCAAACCCGCAACGCCAACTATGGTGACGCCGATTAGAACCACAAACGCCACTCCAAAATAAGGCAGCGCTGGATTCTGAACCGTGGTTGACGTTGTTCCGCCCATCATGCCACCTCCCATGTGGCTCCACATGTCGCTCATCCAGCTTGACGCTTGTGCGCCGGAAGCAAAAACCGTGAAGCCTATTATCGTCAAGGCTATGAGAGATGCTAACGAGATTATTAGGATGGTTAAAAACACGTTGGTCTTACGCATTTTATATCTACAAAAGACTTATTTTCCTCAGATATAAAACTATCGCCGCAAAACCACTCATTCCATAGGAGTTGGCACATACCGCGCAAGATAGCCCTTAGTAACCCTCGGCTTCCTAGGCTTCCACGCCTCCAACCGCTTCTTAATCTCCTGCTCAGACAAATCAACATTCAACGCACGATTCGAGATATCTATACTGATCATGTCACCGTTCTCGACAACCGCAATCGGACCACCCTCAGCGGCTTCTGGCGCAACATGCCCAATGCAAGGCCCTCTCGTGGCGCCTGAAAACCGTCCGTCCGTTATCAAAGCAACCGACTCACTTAAGCCCATACCCGTTATCGTCGCCGTAGGCACCAGCATCTCAGGCATACCAGGTCCACCTTTAGGTCCCTCATAACGGATGACGATAACGTCGCCTGGCTGAATTTCACGTTTCTTCATGGCTTCCACAGAGTCCTTCTCCGAATCAAACACTCTTGCAGGACCACTGTGCCTCATCATCTTAGGCGAAACCGCCACCGTCTTTATCACAGCACCTTTCGGAGCCAGATTACCCATCAACACGGCTATTCCACCGCCTTTATGAACAGGATTAGCCAACGGACGAATAACCTCGTCGTTCAAGACCTCAGCGTCATGCACGTTCTCGCCGACAGTGCTACCCGTCACAGTAAGCGCATCTGAGTGAAGCAACGGTGAAAGCGTCTTCATCAGAGCTGGCAAACCTCCAGCGTTGTCCAAGTCTTCCATGTCGTAGGGTCCACTAGGCACCATGTTGCACAGGTGTGGAACGCGCCTGCTTATCTCGTCAAAAACGTTCAGTGGCAAAGAGGTTCCCGCTTCTCGAGCTATGGCGGAAAGGTGCAACACCGAGTTCGTGGAGCCTCCAAGCGCCATGTCCACTGCCACAGCGTTCTCAAAAGCCTTTCGCGTCAAGATTTGCGAGGGCTTCAGGTTTTTACGGATTAACGCGACGATTTTCTCTCCTGTTTCCTTGGCGATTCTCAACTTCGAAGCGCTTGTAGCCAGCGCAGTAGCACAGTACGGCAGAGACATGCCTAACGCTTCGGTCAAACACGCCATGGTGTTGGCTGTAAACATGCCGTTACATGAGCCGCAGCCTGGACACGCCACGTTCTCCAACCGCGCAAGCTCTTCAGCCGTCATCTTTTCAGCGATAACTTTGCCCATGCCCTCAAAAACGTTGGTCACACCGACTTTTTCGCCTTTAAAAGTGCCAGATTCCATTGCACCGCCAGTAACCGAGATAGCAGGCACATCTAAGCGCGCAGCAGCCATGAGCATGCCAGGCGTAATCTTGTCACAGTCTGAAACCAAAACCACACCATCTAAACGGTGCGCTTGCACCATGACTTCAACGGAATCAGCTATCAACTCGCGCGAAGGCAGCGAATACCGCATTCCTTGGTGTCCCATGGCTAAGCCGTCGCAAACCGCAATCGTGTTAAACTCGAAGGGTGTTCCACCAGCCTCCAAAATGCCAGCCTTCACCGCTTCACCGATGTTCTTCAAGTGTATGTGGCCAGGAACGATTGTGGTGAAGCTGTTCGCCACGCCTATGAAAGGCTTAGCTATGTCCTTATCTGTTAATCCTAACGCTTTCAACAGCGCTCTATGAGGCGCTCTTTCTATTCCACTTTTCATTTCATCGCTTCTCATACTTGTTCGCCTTAAGTGAATATTACAGAATTATTTGCTTGGCGAGATTTAAGTTATTTTCTACTCAGCATTCCTGCTGTGTGATTTTTGTCCCTCTATCTATAAAGGATGGGTTAGCTCTCTAAAAACAGGATAAACTCACGGTTGATACTTGTACTTTTCACAGTACGCTTCGCACGTGGGAAAAACTTCTTTCACACGGGTAAAGCGTTTCTTCGCGTTAATTTTATCCTGAAGCTTCAGCACTTCCTTCGGCTTGCTGAAGCGTTCTATCTTGCCGTCTTCCCGTTTTCTCTCCACTTTTATGCAGTCATCCACCATGCAGCACAACACGCAAGCCCCGCAGTGAACGCATAAGTCATCGACAATTCCAACTTCACCAGCCTTCCAGTACAACGCGTTGGTTGGACATTTTTCAATGCACAGCTTGCATTCCACACCCCAGCAAGTCCGCTTGTCAATGCTGATTTTTCCTTCAGGAAAGAAATCTTTCACGCCCGAAGGTGCCAGTAGCTCTTCTCTTCGCTTCTTTTTCGCCTTATCCTTGTCTTCGGATAAGAGATTGAATATGTCAAAGTTCGAAGAGCTTTTTTCAGGCATCTCGAATCATCACTGAACCATTTGTAACTTAAAGCGTATAAGACTCATGAATTATAATTACTTATCTCAGTGAAAACACAAAAATGAACATGGGATAAATATCCTTAAAGATTATCAAGATAGTTTTGCAGAAAACATTTTTGGATTGAATTTTAATCCCGACGACGACGATGCGGTGCCTGTCGGGAATGAGGTGCGTTGAGGTAAGAGCAGGCGTTCAGGTGCGTTGAAAGGCATGTGAATTTTGAAAATGAGAAGGCAAGCGGGAGATTTCAGGTGAGTGAAGGGTGGAAAAAAGCGTTTTTAGGGGAAAAATAGGTGTGCAGAGGGGGGGTTTCAAATTATTAATCATCGAGGATTATAAAAAAATAACTACGTTTTGTTTTCAAGTGAAAAATGTTATATATACGTAATATACATTTCGAAAACGAGGGGTTTTATGACAGAAGAAAAGCTAAGACAGAAGGCGAGAGAGAAAGCAAGAGCCAAAATTAGTTTCTACATTCATCTTACAGTATACGTTATTATTAATATTCTGCTTTTTTCCATTTGGTACATCACTCTTGGTCCAAGCGGGTTTCCATGGTTTATCTTTCCCCTAATTGGTTGGGGAATAGGTTTGATAGCTCATGCAGTTGCTACTTTTTATGGAAAATCAATGGAAGATCTGGAAGAGCGAATGACTGAACAAGAACTAGCAAAATTAAAAGCTCAAGAACCTAAATGAAGTCATCTGAATTCCCATTCGCAATAAGGATCTCCTGTTGCGATACATTTAGTCTCCCTTACATGCTGATTATTAACTGCGTAAAAGAAACCGTTGAGAAAACCTGTAGTGAAATAACAAGAAGGTTCTCTAGTATTGTGTCCGAATCTTTCACAGTTCTCACTTATTCTTAATGTCTCATCCAACACAATCTTTCCAGCTTTGCAATGGTCAATTAGTCTGATAAGGTCTTTCACAGCCTCTTGTTCTTTCAGACCTGAGTCCATCAGACGTTCACCCAACATCTTGCCAGCTTTGGCACCCCCCATCCTAAAGATTAATTTCATTTTTTCTAGCGCAAGAGGAGCACGTGTAATCCGTTGCAATTCATGTATGTGTATAAGACTACCCATAGTAGGTCTTTCCATCAGAGGTTTCCCATGTAGCAAAAAGCCCAAAATATAATTCAGCAAGCGATCGTTGACCTCTTCTATAACAGAACCGTCTTTCTCCAGAGAAAACTTCAGCTCATCAATTTCTCTAGGAACCATTTTGTATTCACAATAGGGATGACCCAATCCTATACATTTGGTTTCAACAATATTCCAGTCTTTTCCCTCTCTTTCAGTTGCATTTAATGAAACTCCATTCATTGCAAGTCTCACCAATGCCAAAGGGGCACCAACATTTCCAAATCCCCAGCATTCATAATTCTCGTGGACTCTATAGTAGTGTTCATCTGTTTTGGATTTTTTTTCAAGGTATTCTGATTTGCCCACTCCAAAAATTATTTCCTGATTTTTCAGAAATCTTGTTGCCAATTTTTTCATGTCTTTTACTTTACTGAAACTTTTTGGCATAAAAAGTTTAAAAGCAAGTCTTTTTTGCCAAGGAAGAAACGATAGAATGTCATTACCCCAATTCCTTGGGTTATATTGAATTTTGATCCAGTCATACATTATAGTCGAAAATCTTTTAGGATCCCAAAGCATCCCACTCCACAGGAATAGGTCTCGCCAAGCAATGTTAACAAAGTCACCAATTTCTTTCCTTAAAACTATTCCAGAAGCCCCAAAAGTTAATCTTACGTTCTGCTTAACGTAATCGACATTAATGGGGCGTATCTGTTCAGTTGGACTTGGAGTTAAAGAGACATCGATTCTTCTCGGCTTCAATATAGGATGCCTAATAACATTGAAAACTCTCCTACCTTCCTCAATACTCATCTTTACTACGCCGTTGGAGATGCTCATCATACCCACAAGATCTTCTTCTTTGCCACTTCCCTCATCAAAACAAGCTAAAACGGCATTTCCGTCCCCAGCAAATCTGGATAGATTAAGCCTAAGAAACCGAACAACATCGGAACCGCACAAAAGATAAGGCGAAGTCAAAGAGTCAAATACCAATAAAACTCCTTTTTTGCCTATCATTCTTTGATGCTTCGCTATGGCAATACCTATACTAGTTAGATTTCCACAGCTGGCATTAAGAGTATCAGGGCGATCTGTAACTGGTAACCCTACAGTCTGATTATACCCATCAACAAATTTCAGCAAACTAGTAGTTGTTGCCAGTCCTCTTTCTTTCAGGAATCCTTCTGCTTCGTGAGTTCCGTATTCAGTTGTTACAAAGATGACGGGTCTATCTACCGCCAAGTTATAGAGAACAGTCTCATGGCAAAAAGTTGACTTTCCCACTCCAGGAGGACCAACCAACATAACAGTCTTTGCATTAGGCACTTGCTGTAACTGGGAAAGAGACACTGAATATCCCCCAATGAAAACTGTTTCTTCTAGTTCTTCAAATTATCGGTAAGTTTAGGTATTAAATTTAATCTTTTCCCCTTCTGCCTTCCTACCTCTTACTCTCTTTTACTATCCACTACAAATTTGGCCAATGCTCTTTGATATAGGCATTATATCACTTATCTCAGGAAAAACACGAAAACAAACATGGGATAAAGACCATCTTTAGCCTAAAATAAGGAAAGCAACGCTGCACTTAAGGAAATTATAAACAAGTTTTCTATTGAAACCAAATAATGTAAAGATTTAAAACTGCATAACTTCTAACTAATTTCTAACTCTCTGTGCGTCGGGTTAAGTATGAACAACCAATATCGATGCCTAATCTCAACCATTCTTTTCATATCCCTTCTTTGTTCATCTGTCGGGTTGGGGGTTAATGCGCAAACTGGAGACTTCAACTTAGAAGCTGAACAAAACTGGGATACTTACGGTGTAGGTGGCACCTGCGTCTATGGAAGCCATAACATTTTTGTGGGAGATGTTGACGGCGACGGTGCTATGGAAATATTAACAGGCGGCTTCGCGTATAACACTCTCAACGGTTCTAGAACTACCATTGAAGCTCCGCTCAAGATATGGAGTTGGAACGGACAAAACGTTATGCTCAAGGCAAGTGTTAATTGGATAGGAAGTATTTTGTGTCTTTATGCTGCAGACGTCGATGGCGACAAAACTGTTGAGATTATTACGGCTGGGTCGTACCGGAATGAAACCGGCAATTACACATCTTCATGCCTGAGAATTTGGCGTTTAAACAATCAAGAGTTGAGCCTAAAAGCACATTATGAAGGAATATCTGTTAGTTCCATCTTCGTCAGTGACGTAGACAAAGACGGCGTGTCAGAAATTGTTACGGTTGGTAGACTAGGCAATAATTCTTTGAATACTGGGCAGCTTTGTTTATGGCACTTCAAAGATAACGCTTTAGGTTTGGCTGGAAGGCTGGAACTGGATATAGCTAATGTAACAAACGCTAATTCCGTATACGCCGGTGACTTGGACAGTAATGGAAACATCGAAATTATTGTAGGAGGGTACTCCGACAACCTCAACAATAGTAAGGGGCAAATTAGCATTTGGCAATGGAACGGTCAAGAATTCTCACTAAAAGCAAACGAAAACTGGCAGCTTATTCCTGAAATTTACGCTGAAACTATAGCAGGTGGCGTTCAAGGAAACACAATTGTAAACAGCGTCAAAGCAGCCGATTTAGATGGGGATGGATTCAAAGAAATAGTTTCTGGAGGGTTTGCTTTTGACGGGGAAAAAGTAAATGCTCAACTTACAGTTTGGCGCTGGGATGGCAACGCTTTAACAAGTCTGGAGAGCCAAGAATGGGCAACCGATTATCTAACCGAAGTGAAATCCGTATCGCTTGATGATGTTGATAACGATGGGAAAACAGAAGTTGTAACAAGCGGCATAACAGCGGCTGAAGACAGCTTTAAAAACAGTGAAGCCCTTCACGACCGAGGGCAACTCACAGTCTGGGGTTTCAACGGAACAGCTCTAATTTTACAGCAAAGTGGAGAGTGGACTTTTGATGATGGTGCGTGCGCTTGGAACGTGGGCAATGGTGACGTTGACAAGGATGGCGTTTTAGAAATTATTACCGTTGGCTGTACAGCATTGGGGAGCTTATGCGACCCAGACATGCGGATTTGGTCAATTGCAAACGTACGCGCAACCCCAAATTACTTGCCCTATGCGCTTGCAGCCGGAGTACTCGTAATAATAGCTGCTTTTTCTACCATCGCTTTTGCTTGGCGAAAAAAGAGAAAAGAAACCGTAAATAATAATCCAATCAAGAAAGGATAAAGGTTATGAGTCAAAATCAATGGCGTTAACAGTTTTCCCTCGCCACAGAATTTTTTCATTTGAACGTAATTGTTTTGCTATGTTGGTCAAGCTTCCCCTTCTTTTTGCGTTGTCACAAAATTGGAAATAGCTACAATGATTTAGCTAATTCTTCGACTTTATTTTCGATCTGTGCGTAGATTTTTCTCGCATCTTCATTCTTCAGAAAGTATGGGTCTTTGATATTCCATTCAACAATTCTAGTCTCGCATTCTGGACACACACGCAAAACTGCCTTCGTATGTATCTGTTCCATGGCAACAATTAGGTCGTAGCATTTTAGGTCCTTTTCGTCAATACTCTGCGGGGTCTTCTTGAGATATTGAGTAGCGTTTTGTTTTGCCAAGTACTCTCGTACCTGTCTCGAAATGGGAACAATGACATGCAGCCCTGCAGAATCAATTTCTAAGTCGGGTCTCAATTTCTTGAGAAGCGCTTCAGCTAACGGGCTACGATATGCATTTCCAGAGCAAACAAACAGAACTTTCATGCGACCTCACTACTGCAATACCCAATTCCGTTCAGCCATCTTCAATCTGCGTTCTTAAGCAAATATGTGCTAGTCCTCGCTTTTTCAATTGTATTCTTAAGAATTTCCCGTGATATTGCCGTTTCTCTAGCAAGTTTTGATGTTTTTTCTTCAACTAACTGCTTCATTAGCACAATTCCAGAGTTAACGAGTTTCATTCTGACTTCGCTTTTTAACCCTTTGATACAGCTTAATGGATACAACTTCTTTTCCTCAATCATACTTTGTAAAGCAAGCGTTTTCGGTGAACTCCATCCAATTTGCAGTATATTCCTGCACTTACCATAACGTCTTGCATGTTCTGAGTACCTAGTGTTAGTAACTATCATCGCTCTATCAATTTTCAAGCTACTCTTTCCAAGCGCAAAACCCTCGGTAACATCCTCCAGCACAGCTCTAGCTATACGGCTTTCATCCAACCCCGTTGGAGTGTGATAGTTTGAATGATGTTTCGCTTCAACAAAATATGTGATGCCATCTTTCCTTGCGACCGCGTCAACTTCGTGTCCTACACATTTTCCTCTTATAATTTGGTTTGGACTAACCTCAAACCCATTATGCGCTAATAAAATTTGAACAAACTTTTCGAATTCTGGCTTTGAACCCATCAGGCTTAAACCTTTTCTCAGATCAAGAAAATGTCGAATGGTAGGCTTATGTTTTCGCAGCAACCTGAAAATCATCTGAAGAACTTTTCTGGTTGGTATGCCATCGTAAAGCCGTGCCTCCACTTTGTCAGCAACTTCAAAGGCAATACGCCTGTTTGCACCCATCCTCAAGCAGGTTTTCACAACCTTCTCTCTGTCAAACAATTGTCTAGAGCCATCTGCTTTTGTTACGAAAACGGGCAAGATATTCACACCAATTGAAGGTTACCAAAATTATGCTCCTATACCTCTTAAGTATGTATGCATTTACCGTTTAGCGCGTTTTCAATTATTCAGTAATTTTCATTACCTAGAACGTCATTGATTTTTTTGGGTGGGTGCTGCAATTGAGGAAAATCAATCTTGTAATCATCGCCTGCATTCTCGTTTCGCTGCTTTCTTGGCTTTCAAACCCTGACGTAGTCCTTGAGTATCTGGCTTTCAGCGGCGAGAACCTCCTCAAGGGCAGAGCGTGGACTTTGATTACATCGCTGTTTCTCCACGCCGACCTTCTGCACTTAGCTGGTAACATGCTTTTTCTCTACGTATTCGGCAACACTATGGAAGAGGATTTGGGCGCCACCAAGACTTTAGGCACCTTCTTCTTTGGCGGCATCGCCTCTTTTCTTCTAAGCCTGCCATTCTACGGCACAGCAACGCCGTTAATCGGTGCTTCAGCAGCCATATTCACGCTATCCGCAATAGTCATGCTGATTAAACCATTGAAATTCTCAATTCTCTTCTTTATGCCTCAAGGACTAGTGGCGATTCTCTATTTTGTGTACAACGCAATTGCCGTTTATTCTGGTACTGAAGGAAATGTGGCTTACATCGCTCACATAATAGGGTTCGCTATTGGGATTCCCTTCGGCTTGGTATGGAGTAAGAACTGGCTCAAAAATCTTCTAATAACCATAGCGCTGTTGGCGATATACCTTATAGTAGTAGCCATCTTGATTCCAATCATTTTGAGTGCAATCACCTGAAACCTCATTCAGAGCTAAGCTAAACGATAAAAACTAACGGGCAAAAGCCCAGAACAAAGCCCTTATAACCGAGAGATACCCTTTCAAAGTTGTGGATGTAAAATGTGCGAATTCAATGTTATCCTAAACGGAGAGACCGTGTTCAAAGATGTTGTCTACGCCAAAGCCGCAGGTGCTACCGTTACAGTAAAAAACGTATTAGGGGAAGCAAAGGAATTCAAAAACTGCAAAATCACCGAAGTTGACGTAAACTCAACGAGGCTAGTTTTAACGGCAGCAACGCCTTAAAACCCAACGCAGCACAAGTGGCTACATTTTCTCATCTCACCCACCGACTCCGACAATGCAACCTTCGGGAAACTAGCGAATGTATTAAATTAGCTCCCCACAATTATTACCAATTTAACCTCACGTCTCTTGCGGTCAGTTGAGTGGAATGTATGCGTAAACTCGTCAGACTGAGCGTTGCCATAGGCGGCTTTCTGATAGTGACCAGCCTAATTTTAACGGGGACAGTTTTTCTAATCTTATTAAACCTAATAGACATATCCGTTTTCTCAGATCAAACAAGCACGTCGCTGTTAACGTTGATGTTCCTCGCCATTGGAATATTAGACTTCGCAGCAGGAATAATCCTCCTCCTTAAGAGATGAAAATCAATGAGTGCCAGAAAAATCCTCTCAAAAACAGTTGGCCTGATACAGACTACAATAGGCGGGATAGCCACGGTCTTCGCTTTCCTCTCTTTCTACAACGTTTTCGGCATACAGACCATGCTGGGCATTTCCATGGCGTCAATCGGACTTTACCTATGGATCTTCATCATTTTCGGCCTTTTATCAATCATAAGCGGACTTTTTCTTTTTTATGAGCGATAAACGCAGGAGTTGACCGCCATGGATGAACCTCATTTGAAAAGGGACCTCGGGCTTATCCGGACAACGATGTTGGGCATAGGCGGCACACTCAGCGCAGCTAACTTTGTGATACTCGGCGAGGCTGCAGGCATGGCTGGCTACGCAATCGTTCCCATAGTCGTCATCTGCGGCTTCCTAAGTCTCTTAACAATGTTCAGCTACGCCGAGCTAGGCACCGCGATTCCGCTGGCTGGAGGCGAGTACACGTTCTCAAAAGTGGCTTACGGTGGATTCCCCAGCTTCCTCACAGGCTGGTTCGAATGGCTCAGCAACATGTTTTACACGGCATTATCCGCCATAGGCTTCGCATATGTGATTTCTTACCTCTTTCCACAGATCAACATACCGTTAACCGCAGTAATAGTAGTTATAATATTCGCCATCATCAACCTCAGAGGGACAAAAGAAACAGCGACAGCAGAAACCATCATAACCATAATAGTCCTCGCCATACTAGGCGTATTCGTCATCAGCGGCTGGTCTTTCGTTCAAGGAACACCAGCAACTCCCCAATCGGCTTCCCCTATAGGCATACTCGGCATCTTTGCCGCCACCGCTTACCTTTTCGAACTGTATCTAGGCGCTGAGGCTGTGGCGGCAGCTCAAGCTGAAGTGAAAAACCCTGGGCGAAACATCCCTCTTGCGATAGTGCTGTCCGCTGTGGTTCTAATTGCCCTATACACGAGTGTTGTGGTCGTCGCTGTCGGCATAGTTCCCCCACAAGTTCTCAGTGAACAATCGTCACCTATCGCGTTTGTCGCGGAACAAACGTTAGGACATGCTGGAGCCATTTTGATCACAATAGGCTTGGCTATTGCGGGTTTAGCGGCAACCAACGAAGCTATTCTGGCTCAGTCACGGGTTCTTTATGCTATGAGCAGAGACGGCTATATGCCTAAAAGCCTTTGCAAGGTTCATAAACGCTATTGCACCCCTCATGTTGCAATTATGGTCGGCGCGATTTTCACCGTGATTTTCGCTGCAACTGGACTTGTGAACTTTGTTGTTTACGCAGTTAACCTCGGCTTCATAATCGGCTTCTCCATCGTGAATCTCTCGGTGATTAAACTTAGGAAAATCGCGCCTCACCTGAAAAGACCGTTTAAAGTTC
>CAZEPB010000002.1:0-168903 GCA_964514055.1 uncultured Candidatus Bathyarchaeia archaeon
GCCGAAGCTGGGATTTGAACCCAGGCAAAAGGCTCCACAGGCCTCTAGGCTACCAGGCTACCTCACCTCGGCCACTTTTGGATGATTTGGTATACTTTTTGCTTGGTAGTTTTTATTCATTTGCGTTTTTTTAGGAATGTTAAGTTGTCTTTTTGGCAGACGTACTCGAATCCTGTTTCCAGAAGTTCTTTGATTTCGTCTGGATTTTTTGCTACTTTGACGGTGAAGTTGTTGTTTCCGGTTTCAAAGGTGCTGCGTTCAATGTTTATGTAGACTTCTGTGCTTTTCAGGCATTTATGGCCGAGGAACTGTTTGACATACATGGGATCTTTGGTTTCATGGTATAGCTGTGTAGCCTTCCAATGTCTGAAGGTGTGAAGGGTGATTCTGTTAAGCCTTGTGTTTTGCAGTTTGAAGGCGATTCGTTTTCTCATTTTCGTGTATGTTGCTTTGTAATTTCGAATTGATCCGCTATTACTAGTCAGACTAATTCAATCTTTAAGGTATTTGACTCAAAATGAAAGTTAATATTGGTAGAAAAATTGTCCCCAACACCTCCATGACTTGAGTTGAATCTAATGCCCACTCAGGTTGTTGCACTATATGACAGTAGTCATCAATCAAGTGATTTTGTATTCTCAAATTTTTATCAAAATTATTGAGAGGGTTCTCAGCTAACTTTTCAAGCGAAATTTGCTTCAAGCGTAATGCTCGATCACGTGAATTGTTCATTCCTTTATGAATCGCTAGAATCGGAAATGCTATAGACATAATTAACACTGGAATCATTATCACCAATGCAGCAATCACAAAATACTGTGAAGCTTGTCTTTCCACAGATTCTGCTGGAAGTATTGAGAAAACTAACATATAAGGACTAAACCAGCCGAAAACAAGAGCCACTGAGAATGAGGTTTTTAGAACTAGTGAAGTGATTGGTTGAAAGTATTCTTTTAAAGATTCATAAGGTCGAATTTTCAATGTATTATACCCAGTTTGTATTACCACGAGAAATACAATAAAAAAAGACCAGGCTAACATTCCAGTTAAAAACCAGAGAAAAGTAACTATAATATAAGCAAAAACGAACCAAAACGTGACAATTTCGGCTGTAGGAGCCCAAAACGAAAAGGCAGTGTGGGGAATTACATCAAAAACATATCTCAGCAGGAATATGAAAGAAAAAAGACCAGCTGCAATGGCTCCAGATCCTAGCTGGTAGCGTTTGTTGTAAGCAAGATCTAAACCGAGTTGTGAAGTTTTGAGGACAATAGGCTTAACATAATAGTCCTGATAGTCCTTGTCAAGTTGCTTAAGCTTTTTGTTCGAGATCAACTGTTCATCTCTAATTATGCATAGAGGAGCAACAGATTTTTTTGCTATGTTTTCGTTTATGTTTGCTACAAGCCTTTTTAATCCCCCCCAAACAAAATGCAATAAATTTAACTCAATTACTATTACTAACGCTCCTATGTAAACAGCAAAATAGGTCATTAAGTCAACCTGAGTTGCAACAAATAAAACATGCGGCAATGAGATGATTGCGGGTAATACCATTAATGCGTAGACAAGGATTGATCCTTGAGTGTAAGAAATGTTTCTTTTCTCAAAAAAATTCTTAAGCCACCATTTGTCTGGAAATTTAACATTGAAAGAAGAACTAACAGGCGTTACATCATATTTCCGAATGGTTTCATAAAAATCATTGCCTTTATCCAATTCTTTTCCTATCTTAACGTTTAAACTTCTAGCATCAAGCGCTTTCTTTAACAAACTCGCCAAGGGCGACTACCGCCGTCAAATTGCTGGTTTTAGAATTGTTATTGAATAGACTTTTTAAGATTAACTGAGGTTTGGTGTCATTCATCTTTCAAAAATTTGAAATATAACAAAAAAGTGAATTGTGTGGGAGGCATCTCCACCAATAGTCGAGTGTACCTCACCTCGGCCACATTTTCTTGCTTTTTGGACTTTGTGTACAAAGCGTGTTATGAAGTTGTCGCCCCGCTCTTTGAAAAGTTTTTCGTTTGCTGCTGGCACTCATAGGAATGGAAGCGGGCGTATTCATGTTTCTGATCATGTAGAAGCGCCGTCTACCACAAGTCTTATGTGCACTACGCAACCTAAAAAGAAAGCGCCCTTGAAGGAGAAATAACAATGGTTTACTGTACTAAATGTGGAACCAACAACGCGGAAGCCGCCACGGTTTGTGTTAACTGCGGTGCGCCTCTTTACGGTGCAAGCGGCGAAGGCAGGGTTTACATGGGGCACGTGAGGTATGAAAGGGGCTATGGCTCTCACGGAAGAGGCAGCCTCTTCGCAGGCTTGATAATTGGCATAGTAGTGATTTTCATCGGCTTAAGTTTTCTACTGCGAGAATACGGCATTCCAGTACCTTGGTGGGAAATCATCATAATTGTGCTCGGCATTTACCTAGTTTGGCGCTGGTTTCGCGTTTGGAAACGCCGAAAATAGCGCTATCAATTTTTTCTTTCTCACCGTTTATGCTTAATCATTTTGCTGCACAAAAGAGTTATATTAAATCCCGCGGAAAGGTGTAGGTTATTACGGGAGAGTCGGCATGGTTAAGTATATTTTTGTGACAGGCGGCGTGTTAAGTTCAGTTGGTAAAGGAATTTTAACTTCGTCCATAGGTAAAATGCTGCAAACGCGAGGGTTGAAGCCAAACGTCGTGAAAATCGACCCTTACGTGAATGTTGACGCAGGGACCATGAATCCCTACATGCACGGCGAGGTTTACGTGACCGACGACGGCGGCGAAACAGACTTGGATTTAGGCTGGTACGAACGATTTTTGGATTTAAGTTTAAAACGAGAAAACAACGTAACCACTGGTCTTGTTTATCAATCGGTCATCGAAAGAGAAAGGCGCGGCGACTTTCTGGGACGATGCGTCCAAATCGTGCCGCACATAACCAACGAAATCAAAAATCGCATAAAAAACGTGGCGAAAACTTCTGGCGCCGACGTTATTTTAACTGAGGTAGGCGGTACAGTGGGCGACATAGAAGGACTGCCCTTCTTGGAAGCTATACGGCAAATGCGGTTGGAGGAAGGATTTGAAAACACCCTTTACGTTCACGTTGCTTTGGTTCCAGTTTTGGACGTTACCAACGAGATGAAAACTAAGCCCTTGCAACACAGCGTTAACGAGCTGCGGCGCATTGGGATTCAACCCGACATCATCGTCGCCCGAAGTCCCAAGATGATTGACGCCGAAGCCCTACGGAAGATAGCGCTGTTCGGAACGATTCCAGAAAACGCGGTGTTCTGCTCATACAACGCCGAGTCCGTGTATCAGGTGCCGCTTATGCTCGACAAGCAAGGCATGGGCGACTTCATCTGCCAAAGACTTGGCTACAGTTGCGTCGTTTCAGATTTTCATGAGTGGCAAGAGTTTGTGAATGCCGTGGTGAAACCTGAAAATGAAGTGAGAATAGCGTTGATAGGCAAGTACGCTGGGTTGGCAGACAGCTACGTGAGCATGAGTGAGGCGATGCGTCACGGCGGAGCAGCCTGCAAGACACGAGTATGCATCACGTACTTGGAGGCAGAGAAGTTTGAGCAGGAGCCCCAATGCATCAAAGACCTTGGAAACTTTGATGGTGTTTTTGTCCCCTATGGTTTTGGTCCTCGAGGCACAGAGGGAAAGATTTCAGCCATAAAGTTTGCCAGAGAAAACAATGTTCCTTTTTTGGGTGTATGCTACGGTTTTCAGTTGGCGGTTATCGAGTTCGCTCGAAACGTCTGCGGCTTGAAAGATGCAAACAGCAGTGAGATTAACCCGAATTCGCCGCATCCGGTGATTGACCTTATGCCGGAGCAGCGTGGTGTGGAATACAAGGGCGCTACGATGCGGTTGGGTGCTCACAAGGTGATAATTGAACCGAAAACGATTGCGCATAGTTTGTATAAATGTGATGAAGCTTACGAGCGGCACCGCCACAGGTTCGAAGTCAACCTTGACTACCTGAAAAATCTGGAGGAACATGGCTTGTGTTTTTCTGGTAAGAGCACAGACGGTCGGAGAATGGAGATATTGGAGTTGCATAGCCGCTACTTTTTCTTTGCTTCGCAGTTCCACGGCGAATTCAAAAGTCGCCTCGGCAGACCTTCACCTGAATACTACGGTTTCATCCGAGCATGCTTAGACAAAAAAATGGGCAAAGCGAAGCCCGTCTTTTCCTGAAATTTTGCTATTCTGAAGTGCAGCGGTTTTCCAGCTATCGGCTTGCCTTATTTTGAGGGGCGGTACAGTTCTTTCATTGCAGGTAGCAGTTCTGGAATGTTGAATGCGATGTCAAGATAGTTTAGCATGCCTGTGATTCTGCCCTCTCGGGTTACTGGCAGATGCTTGATTTTCCATTCCTTCATGAGGTTTGCGGCTTCATCTACGGTTGCGGTCTCTTCTATGGTCACCAACGGGTTAGTGTATATGGCTCTCGCTATCACTACTTTGGGGTCTAATCCCTGCGTGAGCATGCGCACTATGACGTCTCGCTCGGTTATGATGCCTGTTGGTTTTTTGCTCTGCACTACGATTACGTAGTCTACGTCGCAGTCAGACATTGTTTGCACTATTTTATCGACTGTTGACTCGTTTTCGAAGACATTAACGTTCGTAGACATCAGGTCTTTTACTAAGACTTTACTTGCCATTGAAATTTCTCCTAACGGCTATGACAGATGTATTAGGCATTTATCTATTTTTTGTTTCTCAGGTCATTGTTTTCCATCACGTTTAAAGCGGGATAAGCTATTTACCTTAGTTTTTGTTTGTTCTTCTGAAGGTGGCGCAGTGTTGCCAACGTTTGAATGTACGAAGTGCGGTCGCAAGATACGGGCGGAATATGAGATTTGCTGCACAGGTTCGGTGAAGTGCAACGTGGAGAAACCTCCTGAATGCTGCGGTAAGCCCATGATTGAGATAATAGATGATTAGCAACGCTCACTGAAGCAACTGCATGAGCTGAACGGATCTGCTGAGAAAAGTTAAGCAGTTTCCAACATGCTATCATCGTTTGCAAATTTTGGGAGCTGATGAGGGAAAAACGAGGGGCATTAACGTCTGCTTTGATGGCTATAATTTTAGGGAGATTATCAGGGATTCTGTTCATACGTTCCTCATCAGCTTCAAAAAACAAAACAAGCATGGAAATACTTAGTGTTTATCTCAGTAAAATGCATAGACTATATAGTTCCAAATATCGTCTTCAAGCCTCAACGCCCTAAACCTCTCAGCACTGTAAGCTATATATAAGGGAGGGGGTAGCCTCTCGTGAGCACGCGAGGTTGAAACCTGTGAGTGAGGACAAAGCTTCTGTGGAAAAGTTCCGTAAAAGCCTTGAAACCGCGGGGAACTACGCTGAAATCTGGCAGGTCGTCAAGGACACGGTGGAGTTTTCCTTGGGGAAACGTAGGGGCAGCATAATGCTCTTTCTGGACGATTTACCCCTTCAGTTGGGCGCATATTACCCCCTTGGAACGAACAACATAGTTTTGAACAGAACTTTGGTTGAAATCGTTGAGGCTTCAAAAACTTCGAAGAATACGGTGAACGCTTTAGTGTACAATCTTCTGTTGCATGAGTATTTGCATGCGCTGGGCGAGTTGTCAGAAACTGAGGTCAGACGTAGGGTCGTTGAGGTTGCGCGAACATGCTTTGGGGAGAAGCACGATGCAACGGTAATCGCTCGAAAAACTCCATGGGTTCTGCTTCAGAACATACCGCTCCAAGCTATAAACGCGCCAAAACGGGTCATGAAAATCGTCAAAGATTTTGAAAAAACAGGAAAATACATAGTCTAAACTCTGGCGAAAGCCGCTGGGATGTGCTCATGAGATTATAACCCCGAAAAAGAAAGGGGGAAGATTTGTGTGGTTTTTGCTGGTTGCTTAGCGTCTTCTAAGCATCAGGATGATGACGAGACCAACTACGACTATGGCGATGATGATGCCGATTCCGAAGCCTGTGACGTACGCGTCAGTCATACCTGCTGGTGGCGGTGTCGGCGGTGGAGTAGCCTCAGGAGGCTCCATCACGGTAAACGCGGTCTCTGCAAAGGAAGGCCAGTAAGCTTTAGTACCCTCGAAGGATGCGATGACTGTGTAGTTGCCTGGAATGTCAGGAACCCATGTTAAGCTGAACACGCCGCTCGCATCACTCATGGCGGTGCCTATGGTCCTGTAGTTGCCGTTGGAATCCATGACATCAATTGTAACTGGAACTCCAGTGCAATCGCTCGGGAATGGTCTTTGCTGCCAAACGTAGCCCATCCAGTCGGTCATGCCTTCGTCAGAAACTGCTGGAACACCATTGGGGAAGCGTGACACTATCTCGTCGTTTAGATTTAGTCCGGGGGATATGTCCATCACTGTACCCTTTATCACCACTGGTTGTCCAAATGCCATACCAGCATCTGGTGCGGTAACTGTGGTGGCGCTGGGTCCTCTGCCCACACTGTAGATTCTGTTGTCATAACCGTTGAAGAACGTTGCAAAGCCGTCTGCAATTGCATAGCTGATAGCGAAGAATGAGCCGTCGTAATTTGAGAGAGTCCATACTTCCTCGCCAGTAGTAGCGTTAATTCCGCGTGCCACTGCACCCTTGTAGATCGGCGTGTTAACAGTGTGTTCAGCTGTGAACGCGTATACCATTCCGCTGCCAAAAGCTCCTATGAAAGTCGGGTAATGACCGTAAGCTAGGTAGAAGCCGCTGTTAGTGCTGTTTCCTTCACCGCCGTTACCATAAGTCCATTCTAGGTCTCCAGTTTCCATGTCGTAACAGTAGATTATTCCTCCGTAACCACTGCTGTAGAGATTGCCGTAAGCTGTTAAACTGGAAATCCATGGAATCGAGGGATTTCCATAGTAGTCGAGTGCGGCTTGACCATCTGTTGTCCATATTCTGCTGCCGTCCTGCATGCTGTATCCAACGTGCTGCGTTGTTTCTTTGTAGGTTTCAGTGAATACACGGCTTACTGGGTCAGCTACACCCTGTACGACAGTAATGTTGCCTTCTGGTGGATCAAACGTCTTCCACCAGAGTACATTTCCTCGAGTGCCGTCATCTTTGAGACTTACAGCAAAGTATGTGTAAGGAGTTTGGCTTGTTGGGCCGAATCCTGCAGGGGTTAATCCGGGCAGAGAGCCGTTTCTGAGAATCATTATGTCATTGTAGAAGGCTGCAACAACGGTTGGCGCTGAGGATCCGAAGCTAGGCATAGAGTTGCGCCATGGTATCGGAACTTCCCAGTTGTAGCGATTGCGACCGTCAGTTCCACCAAAGACGCCTGCATCAACGTACGTCTCGGTTGTGGTTGTTGTGATGTTTTCACTTATTACCTTTGCAACGTTGTCTTCATAGACCGTCTTGTTGACCCAAGCCCAACTGGTTGTTTCATGGGTTTCAGTGTTCCAATTTGGTGACAATCCAGAACCGGTATAGTTCCTAGCAAATCCGGCTCCTACCCATAATAGGCTTGAGTTCCACTGGCGCAAGCGATAGTCAGGATTACCAAATGTGCCTACGTTGGTCATGACATATCTTATGTGTTCGCCTAGCGGGCCAAGAACTGTCGTGCCTGAGGGAACATTCCTTATTTCGACCAGCCAATCTCCTGTGTATGCATCATATATATTCCAAGTAGATCCAGGACCACCAAATCCTGGGGCTGAAACTAGCATTGGCGGATAAACTCCGTGCTGTTGCGGGTCTTCAACGTCATAGATGTAAGCGAAAGTTGGCGCCGGTACGTCATCTCTAACCCAAATAACTTCTCCTGTACGCAAGTCAACGCAGGTGGTAGGTCCACTTTGGCTGCCAGTGAAGGACACTGGTGGATTATAGTAGAGTCTCCCAGCCAATATTATTGGATTTTGGTATCTTTGACTGTATGCAGAACCCTCGAACCATGTGTTTCCCTGAATAGGGAACATGTCTCCTCCGACAACACCGCCGTCCTGAACTGACTTTGCCCACATAATATGGGCTGTTTCAGGTCCTACGCCATCGCCAGGATCTCTGTCGATACCCGCTGCCGAGAAGCCCCAGCCAGTGACTCTTGGTGCGCCTGTTCCTAGCCAGTTTGAAGAAATCTTCCACCAGTCAGTGTTTTCGCCGTATATTGGGCGTGTCCAGTACTCAGCGGGAAGCGGATAGCTACTTATCGGCGCAGGTAATTGTTCTTCCTGCACGGTAAGCGTTGTTGATGCACTGCTTGGCACATAAGTGTCGTTACTTTCTGAGGTGGCACTTGGAAAATCACCAGCGTAGAAGCCCTCGAAATCAAAGGTCAACGTATAAGTGCCAGCTGTATCAGGCGTCCATGCATAATACTGTGATGATGTTGTGTCTACAACAGTCTCCCAAAACTCATTAACCACTTCGTTATCATCAGAGTCTGTAATTGTAAGACGGAAGTTGTGCATTCGATAATCATTGAATAAAGATGCCGAAGCTCGAGGCTTGTCAACCCAAATAAGAATATCCACTTTCTGACCAACACCAACAGGGTTAGGAGCCACGTTGATGTAGGCGAAGGTGACAATATCCCATCCTGGGTCATGTTGCGCGTTAGCAAGTGATACAGTAACGAGAGGTATAGCGATTGTCAACATAAGAATGACGGAAACAGCAGTAGTTTTGTTTAAAATTCTCATAAGTCTTCTTTCTTCTCCTTAATTCGGTATGGTTTCTAACCAAAGGGTAACTAATAACTCTTGTTCTTACAGCATCCAAGAGACAAAAAACAAGTTTCGATTCGACACTCGCATTTTTCACCAGCTAACTCGTACCTTTAACAGTCTAATCGGAGGCAAATTGGGGGATTTAGACAAAAACATATAATTGCAGGTGAATATTCTCTTTGCGTCTATCGTTAGGTGCAGAAGCCAATGGAATGTCCAACGGAATCACCGAAGCCTAAAATAACGCGGAAAACCGTGATATTTCCCCTAATAGGCTTAGCTGCGTTCTTCTTATACATCTACCTTTTTCAAGTAGACATCCCATCAATAATCGCCACAGCCCAACGCGCCAATCCCCTTCTCTACGCCCTAGCCGCCGCATTAAGCTTAGTTGAAGTATTCTTTTTCTCAGTATCGTGGCGTGTCCTCGTCAATTTCCTCCTAGTAAAACTGTCTTTAGTAAAATCATACCTTTTCGTCTGGTACGGCATATTCGTGGACACCATCGTCCCAGCAGAATCCGTAAGCGGAGAAGCTACTCGAGTATACTTAATCACCAAAGAACAGGGCAACGAAACCTGCGGAAGAGTTGTAGCGTCACTCGTCACACATAGACTCTTAGGCATGACCATGAATGTAGCAGTCCTAATCATAGGCATGGGTTTACTCTTCACTGAAACACAAATTAACCCCTTAATTTTCAACCTTATCCTTTTTCTAGCAGTCGGCATCACCGTCACGCTTCTTTTGATGATATTTTTCTCTTTTAAAGAACAATGGAGCTTGAAAGTGATTAATTGGCTCGTACGGGTGGGTAAAGCTATCACTCGAGGAAGATGGCGCAGGCAACTGAACAAGATAAAGGAAGACGCAAGCAAAATAGCAATAAGCTTTCACGATTCAATGAAAGAATTCAAAAATAACCCCAAAGCGCTTGTTTCTTCGCTTTTCTATCTTTCTATAACTTGGGTTTTCAGTTTAAGTATACCGTACCTAGTGTTCATGTCACTAGATTTCCCCGTATCGTGGAGCTTGATTCTCATAACTTCAGCCATAGTTCTGGCAGTCAAATCCATACCTCTAGGTATCCCCTTTGAAGTGGGGCTACCAGAGATAACTATGACAACACTCTACACTTCGCTCGGCGTCCCAGCAGGAATAAGCGCCACAGCAACGATACTGACGAGGGTCATAACGCTCTGGTTCAGATTTTTCGTTGGGTTCGTAGCCCAGCAATGGCTCGAACTGAAACCCGTTTTAGCTCCAACGAAAGATATACCTGTGGAAAAAGCCTAAAATCACCCGTTCAACTTCTCTCTTTCCCGAATAGTCATGAATGTAAAGCTTGAAAACTTGTCCATCAGGCTTCTAGATAAGCTTCACGAAATAGAAAAACAGTGCTTTGACCAAGAAGCGTTTTCAAAACAGCAATTAGCTTACTTGCTAGACGATTACAACGCCATCGGATTAGCAGCACGAGTAAACGGAGAGATAGCTGGCTTCGCGATAGCACGAGTAGACATCGAAAGAAACGCGGCATTCGGGCACATACTTACAGTCGACATAATACCTGCATATCGCCGTAAAGGAATAGCACAAAAAATACTTCACGAAATGGAAGCTATATTCAAAGAGAGAGGCGTCGAAGAAATCAAGCTAGAAGTTCGAGAAGATAACGTTGCCGCATTGAACCTCTACCAAAAACTCGGATACAAAAAAGTGGGCAAACTCGAACATTATTACGGCAACGCCCACGGTTTGCATCTAAGAAAAACGTTGCAATAACAGCTTCACTGCGGGTCGCCAAGGCATGGAAAATTACAGCTAAAAACCAGTTTTAAAGGCTCGACTTACGTTTCAGGAAATAACGTTTAAAAATGTTGAGGTAAATAGACTAGAGTGGTGGGGAGAAGTGGGAGATTCACAACGGCGAAAATCCCGAGAGCAAACTCTCGTCCGAACCATCGTTGTTTTAATACGCAACACTACTTGGCGATGCGGCAAAGTCGAAAAGTCTATTGTCCGACACCTTTACAAGCGGCACAGAAATTTTGGTAAGCCCGGAGTGTCAATCCGAGACATCATGCAACACCTGAACCTTGTCGGTGAGAAAAAAGACGAGTGCATAGACGCGCTCAAACGTTTGGAAAAAAGAAATATAGTGAAAATACTGCCCTTGTAACCGTGCTTCAAGTGTTTACTTAACGATTTCTTTCGCGCTGTCAATCCATTTCTTAACAATTTTCGGGGACATTTTCAGTTTCTTCGCGATGTTTTTTGCTGAGGCAGTGGCTAGTTCATCAGCGCTGTTTATGCCTAAAGCCTTCAGTTGCATGGCTCTTTTTTCGCCTATGCCTTTCACCTGCGTGAGGTCTACAGTTGTAGCCGTGGGAGTTGCGACTGCTGGCGCCTCTTTCATGCTGGGTTTTTCCATTGGTGCTTCAGTTTTTTCTTCTTTGGGAGCTTCCATGGTTGTTTGAGGCATTGCCACTGCTGGCTGGCACGCTTGCGCTTCAGTTTTTGGTCTCTGAGAGTAGCCCAAGCCGATAGATAAGAGCCCTAGCACAACGGATGCGACGACCCAGACGCTTCTTGCTTCTGTTGTTTCTACGCCTATTGGTGCGACAAAAGGCACTACTGTTACGATTAAGATTATCGCTGCTAGTACGTATAAGGTATAGTCTAAACGCATGTTTATCCCTGCCTCTCATACTCTTTGGGAACGCTTAAATAATTTTCTCCTTTTTGGGAAGCTTCGAGAAAAATGCGGCTGGTCGCGGTTTATTTTACAAGTTTATCTTCAGACGGAGGCTGCTTTATTAAATCGTGTTTCATAAGAAGCTCCGTTGACTGCCGAGCGTTCTGAATTATGGCGGAAGCACGCTGATACAACTCTTGTCGGCTAGGCTTCACCCGTGCCACTCCTTGCTCGATGGACTTGAGAGCGCAAGCAACCGCTTCTCTCGGAAAAACCTCCCATTCATCCATTCTCGGCAGAATATCCCGTTCGTGCACACCTCTTTCCTCGGCGAACTTTGCCAATTCTTGAGCCGCTGCGATGCACATGTCATCTGTAACGGTTTTCGCCTTCACATCTAACACGCCGCGGAAGATCGCTGGAAACCCCAAGCTGTTGTTAACTTGATTTGGGAAGTCGCTTCTGCCTGTTGCCACGATTCGCGCTCCTGCAGCTTCTGCATCCCAAGGCCAGATTTCAGGTATGGGGTTGGCGCAGGCGAAAAGCACCGCGTTGTCTGCCATTGTCTTAACCCACGCTTTTTTTATGGTGTCTGGTCCTGGTTTTGACGCAGCAACCACGGCGTCTACGCCTTTGAAGGCTTCTGTTACGTCGCCTGTTCGTTCTTCAGCGTTAGTTTTCATTGTTAAATCGTGTTTCCACGGGTTGTCTTCTTTGGTTATGTCCTTCCTGTTGGCGTGAATTACGCCTTTGGTGTCCACCATTATTATGTTGCCGGGTTTGACGCCCCACTTGATTAATACGTACGCCGTGCGTATGTTTGCTGCTCCCGCTCCTATCAGTGTTATGAGGCTTTCGCGTGGTTTCTTGCCCACGATTTTGAACGAGTTAATCAAGCCTGCCAAGATGACGGTGGCGGTTCCCTGCTGGTCGTCATGCCAAACTGGGATTTGCAGTTTTGCCCTAGCCTTTTCGAGAACACCGAAGCATTTGGGTTTCTCGATGTCTTCCAAGTTAATCCCGCCGAATGAAGGCTCCAGTAGCTCGCATACACGCACGATTTCATCGGGGTTCTTGGTTTTCAGGCATATCGGAAAGGCGTCAACGCCGCCGAGGTACTTGAACAGGAGGGCTTTTCCTTCCATAACGGGCATGGCTGCTTCGGGTCCGATGTCGCCTAAGCCCAGGACACGTGTGCCGTCGGTGACCACGGCAACGTAGTTCCAGCGGTTTGTAAGCTCGAAAGACTTTTCGGGATTCGCCTGTATCTCTCTGCAGGGTGCTGCGACGCCTGGAGTGTACCATACTGCGAAGTCATCAGTGTTCCGTATGGCGCATTTGGGCATGACTTGGACTTTTCCCTCGTAGAACCTGTGCATGGACGAAGCTATTAACGAGGGTTTTTTGGCTTTGGCGAGCAGTTCTTCCACGGTGGGTTTTTTTTCTTCCTTTTCGGCGACCAAACCGTTCATCTCCTTCCAAACAAAAGATTGGCTGGACGCTGTGTTTTAACTTTTTGCACAAAAAGAAGGAGAGAGCTGATTTTCAGTTAATGGTTGCGCTTTTTGAAGTACACCAGCAATCCTATGCCGATTATGGCTACTGACACGCCAGAAGCGGTTGCCACAAGCGTTGTCGGGAAAGGCTCTGAAATGCTAAAGTATATAGTTTCGGAAGCGCCCATGTTGCTTAAGGAATCGTTTGCGTAAACCGTTATCATATGTGCCCCATACGATAATTCTGGGAGAGTCAAATTTCCCGATACAGTTACGTTTGCTTGATTGTCTAAGCTGTAAGCTATCCAAGAAGTTGATTTATCAACTGTAAAAATTAATGATAGGTCCATCTCGTTGTAGGTCTTGTTTTCAAGCGATATAATGGAGACAACTGGAGGAGGAGTGTTATAAACGGTAAAGTAAATGGGATCAGAGGAAAAATTGTACGTTGGGACAAAGAGGTTATTTATGTTAGCAGTAAAACTTGCCGTTACTTCAATTTTGTGCTGTCCATTCGATAATTCAGAAACATTTAACACAGTACTGAATTTATATGGAATCGAACTGGGACCTTGAATTGTTTTAAGGATCACAGGTGGCCTATCGTCAACGGTGTAGCTGAGCTTGTTTAAGTTTTGCCACGCAATCAACCCGTCTTGATACAAGTAATCTACAGTAAGGTTCAAGGATGTTTCATTTTCGTAAATCGTGTGATTGTTGGGGTTTTCTATCAAGATCGCATGATATGAAGATGCGACAATGTCCGTAACATTGTCCGCACTTGCAAAAAAGATTATCCGTGTTCCAGCTGCCGTTGAAAACAAAAGTGCCAAGATGATAGCTGCTGGTAAGGAGGTTTTACTTTTCACCCGCAATCCCCTGCTTATAGTTATTCCTACTTAGCGATAAAAACGTTTTTGTCAAGGTTTCTTGACCAAACACGCCCTTTGCGTTAGTCAAGAATTCTTGACAAACAAAATGCGTCAGGAACAGACACGGCAAAGTCTACAGTCCAACCCAGCATGGACAAGAAATAATGAACAACGCCGCGAGCATAATCGGGGAAATCCAAACCGCCGTAAAAGCCATCCTTCAAAACTGAAACGCACCAGCAGAAAAGCAAGCTTCACGCATCAGTTCAACCCTTGTTTTAATCGATATTAAGGGGTATAACCTGTTTCTCACCGCTAGTAGCGCCTTAATTTTTCCCAAACCCAGCATCGTCATATGTTGCATAGAAGCACATCAAGTAACCAGCCGCAACCAAAGTGTTTCCATAACTAGCGTAACTGAAAAAAAATAAAAAAGCGAAAAAAAGGTTTTTTTCTATGCTTTGAAGCTAATATCTGGGTCTGTACCCGCCGCCACGTCGGTCTCTTCCGCCGTATCCGCCACGTCTTCCGCCGTATCCGCCACGTCTGAACGGTCTTCGTTGCTGCTCGTATGTTTTGCTGGATACGTTGTTTTCAGTGTTTACTTCGCCTTCGAATGGTTCTTCTGCGGTCGCCATTTTTCCGTATTTGCCTATGTTGAGACGCATGTTGCCTTTGAACAGTGTTACGTAGCCGTTTTCTATGCGCAGTGTGTCTTCTTCGTTTACTTTTTCGATGTTGTCGTCCCAGAGAGTCAGGTAGATGCTGCCTGTTTCGTCGCCTACTAGGGCGTCGCAGACCTTGTGTGGGTTTCCGTCTCTTCCCATTGGAATGTCGCGGACTTCGCTTTTCGAAACCACTTTCGCCGTGACGTTAACCGCTCTTGATTGCGGGGTTAACTCGCCGACTTTAGCTTCTACAGGTTGCCTTTTGTTTTCGAAAAAACCTTCAACAGCCAAACTTTATTCAACACCTTGTTCCTTAAACTAACACAGTTTAGAATATCTGCTACTCTTAAGCCTTTTGGTAAACATGAAAAACTACTGTATGCTCTAGTGCTCGGAAAAGACTACATCTCCCCTTTAAATTCTGAAATAGAATTGAATTATACGGCGGAACTCCTGTTTTACTGCAGTGTGCCTAGATCTGTTGCGTCTGAAGCCTTCAGCCTTGTGTATAAAAGCAGGCTGCAAGCTTGAATATTATTAGGTCTCAATATACGCGGTATAGATTGTGAGAAAACTACACATAAAAGTGACCCTGAACTAAGTTGCTATCGGAAAAGAAGTATGAGGTGACAAAAAGATGTTGTCGCGAGATTGTGATGGTTGCTCTCAAATGAAAGAGTGCAGCAGACGCTATCGTAAGGTTGGTAAGGGCGGAAAAGTTTACTGTCCAGACGGCACAGTGCATCTGGTAGATGAAGAGATTGAAATTCAAATTGCCCCTTTGAACGAGCGATGTGTGGAGCAAACGCGGTAATTTAGCTGCCTTTTCATGTGAGACTGGCAGATTTGCCTTCTGCCTCAAGTGCAGCATGCAATAAGAACTCCAAATCAGCGGTGACCAGATTCTAAGCAACGTGTAACAGGGTTCCGCTTCACTTTCGCTCAATCAACTCAATAAGCGTTCCATCAGGGTCTTCCACGAAAGCTATCACAGGACCTTTCGGGCTGAGCTTGAAAGGCTCGTCGGTTATCGTGACCTTTTCGTTCCGCATTGTGGCGAGCGTTTTCTCCATGTCTTTCACTTCGAAGGCAAGATGGTCAAACACGCGATCTTCATATTCGGCTTGAACAAACTTCCGTTGATTACGATAAAAAGTCAACTCAAGCATGGCGCCTTTTGCCTGTTGGTCTCTGAGAAAAACGATCTCGGCGTTGTTCTGCGGTATCTCTCTTCGGCTCACGAGCGTAAGACTGAGAAGTTTGGTGTAAAAGTCAATGGACCTGTCCATGTTGCTTGTTCGGATGCTTGTGTGAACGAACATGCCTGAATTCTCCATGAATTTTAATGAACACTGTTGCTTTTTTTATTTTCGTTTTCTGAAGATTTTGCCGCCGTCAGAGTATTCCCCAGTCACATAATCGAATCCAGCTTCTACCAGCGATGCGGCTTCACCTACATTGTGAGCTATCCGAGAAGTGAAGCCATCATTTGGCGAATTGAATATTTTTGCTTCAAGGTCTATGTAGATTAGAGTGTTTTGAATGCTCTTGTGGCCTAATAGTCTCTGCACGTGCAGAATGTCTTTGGTTCTGTGGTATTCCATGGTGCCTACCCAGTGCCGAAACGTTATGAACTTCACTTCTTTCAGCCTTGGATTGGAGAGCTTTCGTGCAACTGCTTTCTTCTTGAGCAGAAACGCCCGTCTCAGTTGTTCAGCTTTAAAGGTCCTTCCGTGTTCTTTCATCACAGTGCCCAGACGGTTGATCAGATCCTGCGATACCGTAAGAATGCGCGGTCTATGCCCTTTAACAGGATGATTCAACGTTATGGTCCTTGCTTCTTTGTTGATGTCCTTGGGCATTATTGCTGCTAGTTCGCCTGGATCTGCGCCCGTTTCTTTCAGGCCTTGAAGGAATATGCCGAGTTTTCGGCCTGCTGCTCCTATGAGTAGGTTCAGTTCTGCTTCGCTTGGAATGAACGGTATCTTTTCTTCTCGCTTGTATCGTGGTGGGTCCCATGTTAAGCCTTCTTTTTGCAGAAAGCATGTGTAGGTGTCCACAACGTTGGCTTTTGTGCCGTCGCACCACGTTTTCTGCAATGCAATGACTGCCTTGACCGTTTCGGGATCATACAAGTTGGCGCCTCTCGTTGCTAACGCGCGTACTCGCGCGACACGGGCCTTGATTGTTTGGGGTTTGTAGCCTTGTTTTTGCATCCAAAACTCGAATTCCAGAAGTTTGCCTTTCAGTGCCTGCCGATCCGAGAGTAGTCGTATGCCATCCGCAACAGTAGTCTTTGTTTCTGCTGCGAGATCCAAGTTTTTCGCCCCTATGACGCATACTTGGCGATCGGAAGGTATGTTGCTCTTTGTATTTAACAGCTTTCTATGTTCTGAAGCTGATTTCTCAGAAAACCGATGGCCACATTCGTTGCAGAGGAAGCGCTGAATTGGTCCCTGAGTCGTGTTTCGAGAGCCGTTTTTATAGATTTTTCGTGACCCGCATTGTGGGCACTCGGGGGCGCCTTTATTACGAGGTTGTATAAGCCCTTGAACGCTTGTAGTGTTTTTTTGTGATGGCTGAGATTTAGAGGGTTGCGGCCGGCCTTGAATGCCCGACTTCCCATTATGCCGCGTTTCGCCAAGTATGCCTCTTCCAGAGGCGGGGAAGACCTTGCTCCTCTCAACCACGATTTTCACCGCCTTTGTTCAGAGTTGAATCCTTTACCTTTCCACGGCACACACGCCCTAGCCCTGTAGTTAAGCTCTTTTCACTGCTTATAGGTAGCCCGCAACGGCCACAACGATAATTGTAAGACTTTGCCCTTTCAACCTGGATCAGCTGTCGACAGTGGATTGGCCTGCGTTTGTCTATCAAACGCCAGAGTCGATATTTGGCGAGCATCGCCACGGCTTGGTTGTATTCTTCTTTCGAATAATCGCGCTTACCGAGTACATACTCGGCCATGTCCAGCAATGTGTCTTTTTTGGCGCCGTGCAGCTGCGCCTCTTCCTGGCGAACGCGATCAAGCAATATCGAAAGGCGCGGCGCCTGCGCAGCCTTCATTGTGAACCCCCCCTTTAATAATCGCCCTCAAACAACCACCGCCAATCCAGGCTTGGTACTAGGCGCCAGGATGCCATCTTTGAACGCTTTTTCCACAACTCTCTGAGGATTGCTGACGATTTTCAGCTCTTTTACAATGAATGCCGTCAAAGCTTCCAAGCTAGCTTCGCTTCGCTCGTTCCTGTTCGCACGACACCAATCCTTCACCGCTGACATTACATTGCCATTTATGGTGACCCCAATGACCTTATTGACCTCGGTTTTTTGGGTTAAAGCGTTTTTTTCTGGAAAAACAGACGTATGACCATTAAAAGCGGGGTCTTTAGGGTCATCGGGGTCACCATCCCTAAGTTCCTTTAGCCACCGTTTATAGAAGCGCACGCCTTTTGGCGTGAAGAAATACCCCTTAATGCTACTTTGCAGCAAGCCCCAGCCCTTCATCTCTTTAGCTCGCCGTTTCACGGTCTTATCCGAGACGCTTAGCGCTGCTGCGATTTCCTCCATGGGCGCTTGTCCCCGCCTCGCTACGTGCTCCAGAAACTTGAACAAATCGCTATCGCTAAGCTCGCCTCCTTGCTCCGCCATGTATGATGCGATCTGCGCTTCGATCGTTTGCTTAAGTTCCAGGTATTCGTCCTGCGAAAGTCGATGTTCCTTCTTCCACTCTTTAGTAAACGAGTCAAACTCTGCTGCTTTTCCGCAGTGGACCAACCATTCGTAAGCGTTTAACACGTGTTTTTCATTCGTTTCGGTTGGTTCGCAGCCTTCAAATAAAGCAAAACAGGCGGCTAACGTAGCTACCTTAACAGGGTTCGACCGTAAAAAGACAGGCACCTCTTCATTTCCAAAATCTAGTTCGAGCTGCTTGCTGTACTCCATAATTATTGACCAAAGTTTCGAAGGGACCTTGTAGGTGATTTCTTGCGCAAGATTCCAACGGAGAACAACCCACGCCGCATTTAGGAGCCTCTTATCGTCCTCGGATAAAGAGAAAATCACAGGGTCATATCTTACATCTGGTTTTTCTCCGTAAACAAACGTGACGAAAGTAAAACGTGCGATGAATTTGCTGTCGTACACTTTCAAAGCTGAGCACTTATAGAGGTGTTGGTCGAAAGGGACCTCCGGGTTAGACAGCAGCTTCAATCTCGTTCTCGCCCACAACTCGCTAGACTTGATGGTTGATAACTCGATGATGCCATTTCGTCGAGATTCTATGTGCTCATCGAGGGAGTGAGGCGACATATTATCCAAGACCAAGAACGACAAGTCTGCAGAGGGCAGAAGCCCTTTTCGCATCACCCAGCCGATGCCTTCTATTTTTTCGGCGCCTGCAGCGAGTCCGGCAGTGGTTTTGCGACCCGATTCGTATTTGCCCGCTTCGATCCATTCGATAAACAAGCGGAGACGCTGGCTTTTTGCGGAAGTCGTCTCACCGATTTCTACGCACGTCATAGCTAACATTGATGGTCCCTCGGGGGTTTTCACCCATACTGGAGATCCTACAAACAGCAGGTCCGCCGCGAATCCACGTGTGGTTTCTGTTCCCTTTAGGTTCGACTTTTTGTGTAGGGCACGAGCTATCTTCCAGATCGTCGGTTCGTCCTCGGTAGTGATGGAACGTAGATATTCTTGTGCTGCTTTAACCGTCTCTGGAGCAGGCTTGATTACCTCACTTTCAGCCTTGAATTCCGTTACGAAAACGCCGATTCTGCCTTTTTTTCCTCTGCAGAGATAACCTTTGCAAAAAATCCAATTTGGAGACGTCCGTAAGTCGCATTTTTCGGGGTTGTAAACAAACCATGCCTTCGCCTCGTTTCCGTGTCTATCCGAGACGATCGCTTGGGTGACTGCATTTTCTTGTTCGCCTAGGACGGACACCTTGCTGCAGCAAGAGACCTTTCCATTCTGCTGCAACACCTTAAGCGCATCCTTGGGGTTGTCCGAGTCAAAGTAAATTGCAAAAGCAGAAGCATCGAAGTTTTCGCTCAGGCTCAGCGTGTAGCCTTCAAAATTACAGATACTGCATAAATCTTCTCGCGAACGGTTGCACGAAAACTCAAGCTTCATAAACCGCGATTGGGGGAAGCCAGTGCTCTTAATTTGGATCCTACTGTTAAACCTTCTATCTCCTTGGTAAGCAAAAACGTCTGAGACATCCTCCGACGTCGGCAAATCAACAGGGATTCTAGGTGTCCTCGCTTCGGCAGCTTCCTTTTCTGTTTCGATTTGCCATTCTTCCTCGGGCAAGCTTTCGATAGTTTCAATGATTTTGGCTGTGATAAGAGGCACTAAACGTGCTGCAAATTTCAGTTTCAACGCTTCTTTAAAAACAGCGTGTTTTTCAAGCTCTTTTAACGTTCCGACGTGGAAATAAGGCGTTAACGATCTCTGTTCTACTGTGTCGTAGACCTGCAAAGCCCATGACTTCTCTTTTTCGACGAAAAGGAAGGTATCGCCTAAATCGATTGAGATGCCTTTTCGATTGTCAATGCTCGAAATTTCGATTTCTGGAACATTTAGTTTGGATTTTGGGCTTAGACGGAAGTAAAGGGCGAGTTTATGGACGAACGCGACAGCATCCTCGTTCTTTTTAAGCCCAAGCTGATTAACCACAGCTTCGGCATCCAGCTCGTCAAGTTCAATGCTTTTTACCTTCAAGCTTTTGCCATCAGCAGAAAACTCATAACCGCCCCGTATCTTCTCAAGGACGACGTCGACTGTTACTGTCTCAAGCTGCTCATTTTTTTCGTCTGGTCGTTGAAATGTGAAAGTTTTAGCAATCCGCTTGCCCATGGGAATATTCTCCGTGTTTGTTTTTAGTCGATGTCAGAGCTTCAAAATCTTGAAAAACAACTTCGGCAAGTCTACCCAAATTTTCTCCGTTCTCAACTCCTTGGATTAGCCTTTCAACGTGACACTCCAACTTTTCTAATGCGGCGTCATTGACCATGGCAGGCGCCCCAGTCAGGCTTTTCTCGTTTAGGGTTTCTTGGTTCACCGACTCAGTGCCTCCATTACCAAATGCTCCATGCTATCCGAGGGCTCAAGAGGCATCAACTTTGTTTTTAGCGCAATGACCTGATTGATCCGCACTTCCAGCAACTCGAAATCTCGATAACAATGACGACACACTCTCAACGGAACATCTTGGATTCCAATTGTTATCTCCGTAGTGGCTGCATTCTGCGTTTCAAAACCGCAGACAGAGCATAAGGAAGACTTTATATCTGCAAAAAGCGAATATCTAGCTGTCCAGAGACTTGGGTTTGGCTTAATCTTTCTGGATGCTTGGGCTGCGGGCGCGGCCCACGCCTTTTCACTTCCCATTTTCCGTCCCCTGCAGCGGCTTTTCAAAAACCTGGGGACTGTAGCCCATTCCTTCAAGCCTTCTTCGGACGGCATCTCTCACAAACTCAGATTTTGATGAGTGACTATCGCGCGTAACTGCTTTTTCAACAGCGTCGTCAAGTGTTCTCGTTACGGGGATGCTCCATTTGGTTTTTTCCGAATTGCTCATTTTTTATTCACACTTTACTGATTTTTTGCGTAAGTTATTAATGGCATTTTAAACGGAACAAATTAACAGAAACCCTCACAAGAATTACCTTAAGAGAGCAGTTTTTCTGTAATTTTTTCGCAAAATACCTTGCCTACCAATTTTTTCCCAAAAAATATCGTCTTTCTTGAAAATTTTTTTTCTGTTAACGTGTATTAACAGACATCGTCAAAATTTACATAAATGATTCAAAAACCATTGGTTTTAATCAACAAATTACAACGTATCCAGTACCATACGTTATCATAGTGCTGTTTGCCGCTTTAGCCCATTAGCAAGAGACATCTTAAATGAAGTGAAAACCGATAAATCAATAATTCAATATACAACTGGTATGAGGCGAGCCTATGAAACGGTCCTTTTTCCAAGAGATACGTAATGCGATATTTGACAGAAGACTTTATGGATTTTCCTTCTTCTTATTGAGCGGTCCTCCTTTAGCAATGAGTTTACTAATCATGGGCATAATCTACAACGCGCTAAATCCTCTGATGTTTTTGCTTTACGCGCCGCTTTTCTTCATTCTAGTTTTGATTTCAGGCTTAGGTTCAAAGAATTATGCACTAAAGCGAGAAGTGCCTAATATAGGTCATTTTCGCGGTCTTCTTCTCCTAATTGCCAGTTATCTTGCAGTAGCGACACCTTTCCTTATGAAGTTCCCAAATGACTTAATTGGGTTATTTCAATTCTTATTGCTCTTTGGCGTCTCCACTCTCGCGCTTACTGTTGCCTTTGTTGACATGACAATCTTTGGTCAAAGAGTCTCTCTTCGTTCCAAAATTCAGTTGACTGACGATTTTCTCGATAAACAAAAGAAGGCTTGGAAAAAAGAACTTGAAGGTTTCCCCAATGTGGAAAAAATCATAAGCACAATAGATGATGGTAAATTCGTGGCGGTTTTATTTGATAGAGGGTCTTTTAATCTGGCTATCCTTTGGTCCTGCAACATCATGGAAGAAATTATTGATGCTGTGACCAACGGGATAATTCAAAACGATCAGAAGAAGACTAGGCTTTTTAAAACCGAGAAAGGCGGTCCTTTAAGATATCCATTGCAACTAAAAAATCTCAATCACGTCCATAGTCACAAGATTGGCAGAAAGAGCGAACAACTGAGCATTGATGACCTCTGGGATAAAGTACGAAATAGAATCGCTCACCACAAATACAAACCCACTTTTGTTGAAACCTATGGTGCATTAATTATCTTCGTTTCATTCCTTGAGGAATTTCCGAGAAAATTGCATTTATGGATAGCTGTGAAGAGACCTGACAAAATTGGACTTGGGTTATAATTTTACTTATTTTCAAGCTAATTCATGCGTGGGAATGAAAAAACAAAAAAGTTCTCTCATCTTTATTACTCAAATATAGCGAGGTAAAAGAAATTAACAAAGTAAATTATTTTGGGATAATGGGGTTTTTTTACACGCTTTGCTTATTATGGAGTTCGAGACTTCTTGTTTCAATAAGTCCTAATCTTGATGTGTATACTTTAAGGTTAGTTTCAAATACTTCCGCAATTCAGCCGCTATTAACAACTATGGGAGGAATCCTAGCAACAATTCTCGCCATATCATTCTCCATTGCAATTCTCGTGATTCAACATGCCGCGGCGAGTTATACAGCAAGTATTTTGGAGTCTTATAAACGAGATTATTTGACAATAGTGTTTTTTGGCTACTACGTTGGTAGCTTAGTTCTAACAATAATTGCCCTTCAGCTTCAATCAGACCTCTATTTAGTAAATATGGCGTTAATTACTTTCCTTTTTTCGTTTTTCTTTCTTTTTATGCATTTCATCCACATCATTGATTTAATTGACCCAAGACGCATCATCGAGAAAGCAGAAAACCAGTGTATAAAATACATTAACTCCATTCCTCACAAAATCCAATCCATAATTAAGAATAAGAAACCGCGCAACAAATTCGACGAAATTCTTTTAGAAACGCCTCTATATCAGCAATTTGTTTTTCAAAGTGAAACTACTCTACAAGAGCCAATTAGGAAGCAAGTTCTTCTAATCAACGACGTAATAAATAAAGCAGTTTCAAGGAGAGAGATTGAAACTAGCATTAGAGGTTTTGAAGGGCTTTCAAGAATTGCTGAGAACTACATCAACATTAGGGAAAAAGACTTTGGCAGCGAGGATAAATTTCTCCAGTATATATATGCTCAACTTTTGTCAGTCTTCACAATTGGGTTAGACAACAAAGATGCTGCGTTAATGCAAGAAGTTTTGCACGTTTTCGAGAGAATAGGATGTTCAACTACCAGTCTCAAGGTTGCAGATGGAAGTACTCCTCATGTAACTAACCTGGCAATGACACATATTCGTGACCTTAGCATCATGTCTTTTGAAAGAGACTTCGTTGACGTATCTACTTTGGGGATTGACTCATTGAAGACAGTAAGCATCTCATCTATTCAGCGAAATGGTGACGAGGGGTTAGCTTCAGATTACATTTTTGAAATTGGAAGAATGGGAGTACAAAAGAACAGTTGGTATGTTTTGGCCGTTGCTCTTAATCAACTGAAAGAGTTGTTTTATGGAGCAGTGTTCTTCAAACTCGATGTTCACGGAGCTCCCACAAGACTTCTTAAACATATAACCAAATTAGCCGTTTTAGGCATCCAAAAAAAACTTGATCGTTATGCACTTCAAACTAGTTTGTTTACAATATTGCCAGAATATTCGATTCGGAAAGCTGCATGGGCAGCACTAAAGCTGAAAAATGAGGAATATCCACAAATTGAAACACATTCAAGGGAAGAATACAGTAAAGATATCATGAGCAAATTGGTTCGAACAATAGGCGGCATTGCCATAGTTTCATCTGAAGCACATTCGACACACACATTAAGGTCGGCCGTTGATTGCTTGTTGGATATCACTCTTTTAATGATAAAAGAAGAATTCAAAACAATACAAGAAGGTTTCAAAACCGAAATTCTTCGTGTTATCAAAACAATGGAGAGATCTTACTTGGCTATAGCAGGCTATAGTTTTGATGAGGAATGGTTTTTGTCAGCTCCTTCTGAAATTGGAGATGCAATAACTTCGATAGCAGCATTTGCCATTGAATCTCAAAAAGAAGTAACTGAAGAATGCTTGCAAGCGCTTGATAAAATGTGTCTTAACATGATCAAACGTGACAAAGGGGGCTACGACGTTGCAAGGCTTGCTTCGCGAATTGGCGTAGTTGGAGCTATTGCATTAAGCAAGAATGAGAGCCTTGTTGCAGAAAAAGCAGCTACGTTGTTAGCAAATTTTGAAAAAATCTACTTACAAGATTCTCCTAGTCCACAAAGAAGAGAGTACATTGACGAAATGATGAGCCTTCACAAGAAATTCAAAAAAGAGAATTATATTATGGTAGGAAACACTCAAACATACAGTGATCTCTACAATAAAATCGAAACTACCGACATTGATGATTTTGTCAAATTGTTTGACCAAAAGAAAAGAAACGATAAAAAATCAAATGGCTAAATCGTGTGCCCCTTGGCTGAGACCTCTTTCTCTTTTGCGGGAGGTTGCCAAGGCCACTTCTTACGCTCACGTAAACCATATTAACATATTAATATATGGACCATGAACTAAAAAGTGTGACCGATATGCTTCCATGCGATCGCCAGCAACTTCAGGACTTTTACACTATTCACGCCCCTGGCTGCTCGCACTTGGACCGACAAAAGTACACGTGGAACTGCCGAAAAACAGGCCAATCCTGCAGCCCGAAAACGTGTCCCAACAAATTCTTCGTGGGGATCTTCGCCAAACCTGCGTCAGCTGGAACGCCGACTAAGCCGACCAAACCTGAACTTTCAAAAGACGAAAAGGCTCTTGTAAAGCCGAAAGAAGTTTTCAATCCCAGCGTGCTGGTTCAAAAAAAGCACGGACGAAAAAAGATCAAGAAGAAGAGAGCTCGAAAAAGACCGTCCGTAACTATTCGTCGCGAAGGCTTCACCCTGATTAGACGTTTTTGTCCCAAAAACTCGAGCAAGCCACACGCGCAAAACAACAGCAAAGTAAAAAGGGTCCTGATCAGCTACGTCCCAAAAGACTGTGCCGACGACTTTCGCCGCATAGGCGTCGACGTCGTTTTTTCCAGAAACAATCGGACCCCCACGATTTTTCAATTTGAAAACAACGGTATTGTCTCAAATGCCCGTTTCTGCTTTGGACGAAAAGCCACCGATTTGGACGCAATGAAATTGATCGGAAGCTGGTTTCAAACTCTTTCCATTCACGACACCGAAGCAAAAATAAATTTGATGGGAAGCCCTATCAGCTATGATATAAGTTTCGTTGAAACTTGACGTCTTTTACTACGTACATGGGCATCTTGAACGAAGTAAATCAATGTTAAACGGCTTTTCTAGCTCGCTTAGGCGGTATTTTTTTAACCCATCGATTATAGCGGCGCCTGCCAAGCTGCGATTTCGCTTTAGGCTCGCCGTTTACAGGATCCGGGACCGTGTGACCAAGGCGCATGTCAAGCGCAGCACGGGGATTCTTCCAATCCTTGCTCCTAATTTTTTTTGGGTTCAACCGATAATAGTGTCGAGGAAAAAGGTATTTTTTGGCGGTGGCTTCTTCTCTTGTGAACTCGATTAGATCCAGCTTTGAGAGAACGTTCCAGTAGGAGCGAAAGCTGTTGTACGTGGGGCACCGCTGCCCCAGTGATTTCAGCAATTGGCAGAAAGCCTTGTACGTGCCGTTCACGTAGTCTTCGCCGACGCTCTCCAGGTGCGCACGAATGAATTGGCTGGTGCTGGGACGTTTGTTTTCGCTAACCGTTTGTTGTTCCATGTTACCTAACTAGCCCGCAAGGACTTAAAGAACTTTCCCAACATCGAAAAAACTAAATCATAGAATGCTATTATCTTCCTTGAGGGTCAGCTTTTCGTATATTACCCCTTTTGGCCCTCAGCGGGCGCGGCTTCCTCAGGTCGACCGAGCCCCGCCCGTTCCGCTTAGAATTAATAGACTCGCCCTTGAATAAAACCTTTTTCTGAACACCCGTTCGTACCCCCCCGTCCCTACCCCCTGAGAACGGTAGTTATCCATTAGGAACGGGGGGTACCCACCCCCGTAACCACCCTTCTATCACCCTATTAACCACCGTCCACGAAGAACCCTTCCAGAACCGTTACGGGGGTTCAACCCCACGTCAAGGCTACATAAGCCAAGGAACTACCGTCCGAACGGGTAGTAACCCCCCCGTTGACGCGATCGAACCGTACGAGGTACCCTATAGAACGGTACAGACCCCCCATTACCCACCGTGGGAACCCACCCTACCCCTTCGCAACCCACCCCCCGTTCGGCAAGGGGTAAAGCGTGGTAACCACCCCCTGAACCCCTCCGTTCACACTCCAACCCCCTTCACACCTGTATCTGTCTAAAAATTTCAGAAAACTTGGGCAAATTTTAGAGAATTTATGGGAAGGGTATAAATCCATTCAATTCACTCAATGCAACCAGTGTATATACAACAAACCGTTTGTTGTGCGTTTCTGTTAAGTGTAATTAACAGACAAAACATAAATATTTTCTCAGCCCATTTCATCGCGGTCATCTGGATTTTTTATTCAGGTGAAAAACAACGCCCGAAAAACGAAAACCGGTTCAAAAAATTCGGGATTTGCAAAAATCGACGAAAAATGACAATGAAACAGCAAGACGATAAGCAAACATGGAGACCTCACGAGTAACGTGTGAGGCGCAAAAACGGCTTAAAACGTCTGTTGCAGAGAAACGCCGACGTTGAAGCGCCTATTTTTCGTTTAAGGGGGTTGAGCTGGCACAAAACGGGGGTTTTCGGTTATTTTGTGTCTGAGACGGCAAAAGAAGCCCAATAATAATTATTTGTCGTATGCATAGGAAAGGCGGAGAAATAAACCGAGTTGAGCAGGGGGTCGCCTGAACTGTGTTTTGTCGGTCAGTTTTACACATGGCACCGCTATGCTCTCACTGGAGGGGCTGACTCAAAACATGTATGTACGTAATAAGCTTTTTTTTGGCTCCTGTCCCCACCAAAAAAGCTCAAAACATAAACCCTTTCTAAGGTGACTATAACTTGATTCGCGCATAAGTCTTCTCAGGGGGTAAACCTCCTTTCTAGGGCAAATCGAGAACATGGAAAGGCTCAGTTGCGTTAGCTACGTTTTTTATTATGTTTGTGTTTAATTTTGTCTGTTGTAACAAGAACGTTACCTCATTAAGGAAGTCCTCATTTGCAGATGTTAATGTTGTTGTGTCAATTGCGAAAATATCACTGTGTATATCGACGATCACAAGCGCAGACTCACCAATGTTGTTAGACGCAAACAGGATTTTCTGGGCTATAGACGTTTCGCCACGGAAAGATGATATAGACAAGGTAAAAGTTTGGTTGAAACCATGTTTTATGAGAGCGTAGTAAATTTCTGCATCGCGAAAAAATCCAAGATAATCAAAACTCGTATTTCCTGTCTGGTTGTAAGCTGTTTCACCCAATCCTGAAGCCGAGACAGTTGTTTCTACTGATATTCTTCGCAATTCAATGGTTAAACAATTGTTTGTTTCAGAAACGACGAAGTCTGTCGAGTTAAGAGACACAAGCCTTCTACTTAATGGGCCTGTGAAAGAGCCGTTAGAAAATTCCACTAAAACGATAGGAATTGCATACAGCTGTTCTGGTTTCAAAGACTCAACTTCCTCGGAGGCTATGCGGATTGAGTTAGGCGGAAGCTGTGTTTGAGCGGTTACAGAAAGTTCGATTAAGTAACCTGAGGCAGCTACTAACTCTTCATGAGGCGCTATCAGCACGATACTTTCGAAAGAGGCAAGTAACATAACCATTAATCCTAGGACTGTCAGCAACTTGCTCATCTGCAAAACGCGCCCTCTGTATTGAAAACTGAAGTTTTTGTCGATTATAGCTGCCAATCTTCGTAGGGCGCTTGGAGGTTTGCTTGGTGCAACTTTCCAGAAATCTTCCAATGTTGGCTGACGTATTCGTTTCTTCGCAAGAATCTCAGAAAACATGGATTGGACCATCTCATTAAGTGAGAATTTCCCACGAATTTTCGTAAGGTCGCTCTTGAGTTTTACGATGAAGCCTTCAATGGCCAAGGCAGCGAGCGCGACACCGACAACATATATCGAAAGTGCGGACGATGTGTCCAATGGCGCTCCTCCAATTCTTATTCCAAGCAATGAGGCAACTATGCCTAGCCAGGACATAGACACCGAGAAAATAACGATATCCTCAGAGATTTTTCCTAATATCTCGGTTGGCTTAGAGCCAAATATTCCAGTAAATCTGTAAACCACTAAAACCAATCCGCTCATGACTGGTATCGCGTACAGTTCAAACTCTGGGGTTAAAGCAACTGCTTGTGGATTTATTATTCCGTTGAAAAGGAAACTGAAACCAGTGTTAATCAGAGCCAAAAGGAGAATATACGAGATGAACACTAGGGCTAACTTGAACGCTTTGCCTGTGCGAGTAATTTTATCATTAGCGGTGAATAGTCTCGTTTCCCTAAACTTCCATAGCATTAATGAGATTAGAAGAGGAGGTGCTATGGAAATAACTACCATTGTCACAATTGAAAGGATAGTATAAGTTCTGAACTGCGAGTATTGCGCGGAAAGAAGAGCAAGCATAAATAACAAAACGAGAATTAACGTTGAAACCGGAGCGTTTTTTGACGATTTAGGGTCTCGCTTGTACCGACTGAACACAATCAAAAACACAAAAACCCCTATAATGATTAAAACTGCAAAAAGGAATCGTTCTTCAATCGGCTCCAAGCAGCGACTCTCCAAATTGTAAATTGTCTATTTTTAACTAGGCGAAACCATAGAATAGTTTTTCTATTACACGAACTCGTTTTAAAACGTGCTAGTTCATTCAGATTAACTGCTTTAGATGGTGTAAGTCATTTAAAAGGACTGAACGGAGGTAGCTAACGACCAAGAAAGAAAGTGTTTATGCTGATCCTTGTGCGATGTACATGAAGTACGACGTTGGTGTTGCGTGAGCACTGAAGCTTCCTGAAACAATGGTCACTACTTCGTCGGTAGGAGCACTTCCGGATATTGGCGCCGTGTAATCATAAGAGCCTAATCGGCTGATTGTCACGCTGGGCGTATCACTGAAAGCCGTTGGAAACGATTTGTACCTGGTAGTTCCGATACGAGTGCTGCCGACCTCCGTCAGATAGCTTGTAAGCCCCCTATCAAGAGCCTTAGCAGCAATGATCCTGTTCGCCTCGGCAGCCGAAATCGTCTTCGACCTGAGTTTGTCAGCGGTTACTTGAGTGTGGCGAGATATCTGCGGCATTTCTCAGCCTCCTTACTCGGCCACTCCCGACCTCTCAATTCCCTCAATCGTGCATCCAAAGTCGTTTGCTGTTCCCGCGTCACGTATGGTTACGAAGAACGTGCCAGGCTGAATCGCCAACGGAGCCTTCGGATCCATCAGATTCAACTCTGCACCTTTAGATTCAAAGTATCCCGCGTCGAGCGTGCCTTTGACTTCTCCAGGTAACGGCGAACCACTTGTGGTGATGTCCCACCAAGCGTCAGCTGAACCTGAACTGAGGCGAAGTTTCGTCAGCAAGTAAACGCTGCCGGCGCCCACATGGTGGCTGCCAACAACGAGGTCTGCGCCTGCACCGCGAAATTTGCCGGCGTTCTTATGAGTCAGCGTTGGCAAAATCTCGTCTACGTATTCTTTGCGTCGCCAGTCAAATACTTGTTTTCTGTGAATTTTAATTTCGGGCAAGATTATCTCCAAGGTTATTATGTACAGGGTTAATATTTTAGATTATCGGAGCGCGTAAAGGGCTTTTTCTGTTAATACAGCATAACAGACAAACCCATTACGCAATAGGGCATTTGGTTTTCGTGCATTTAGCAAAAGGGGGTCAGAAAATCGAAAACCTTAACTTCTAAAAGCGCCAAGTAGTATCACTGGTGAAAAGACATGTCAACCGTTTTAGACAGGCTGATATACAGGGCGAGGAACAGAACGCCCTTCCTTAAGATTTTTGATCCTCCTCCTTCTCGGCGACGCGAAATCAAGACGCCCGTGCCGCCCCCAAGGACGCCTCAGGCAGGAATGTTCCGTCCAAAAACCGTTGGTATTAAGAGAATGGAAGATTACGGTGCGCGTAGCCTGACGAAAGCCGAAGTCAAAGAAGCAATGGCGGAACTCGAAAAAATGCGCGAGCAGCACGCAGCCGAGATTACAGCACCAATCAAGAGTTACTCTGGTCCAGGCGACGGTTTCGGTGAGCAGCATAACGGAATAGGGTTAACCAGTGGCTTTGCAAGGCGAGCCACAGCTGAGTACAATGCGCGGATCGCTGGATTGCGTCGCGATTTGCGGAGCGATGTTGATCGTGTTTTGCCTCAAGCAAAATCAGCAAAGATGCCGCCTATCAAGATGGCGCATTCTTTGGAACCGCTTACCTAATGGCTTAATGAAAACCAAGCCTTTGGGAAGAAGAGCCGAACCTTCAATAGGTTTCTCACTGTTCGGAACCTCTCCGAGCAAACTGAATAGCGATAGAAAAAAAGAACAAGTGGAAAACACTGCCCAAAATGCAAGTGTAGTTGTTTAAGGATTTTTCCTTGTAACTTCTATTGGTAGATAATCAAAGTTTTTACATAGAAACTCATTCAAATCCTTAAGGAAATTGTTGGTGTTTTCACAGTATTTGTCGATTTCCAGATTTGATATGTATTTCTCTGTTATCTTCCGTTTTTGCCTGTATCTGAGATATATCCCAATGTTATTACCGTTTCTTCCTATTCCTGAGTTTTTTTCTCCTTTATGGATAATGTGTTTGTCTCTTAACTCTTTCAATTCTTCATACCATTCGGTATTCTGAATGATGCGACTTAATTCTTCTAACTTTTGCCCCTCAAAATTACTTACGGTTTTCTTTAGTTTATGGAAATCTTTAGTTTGTGGAGTTTGTTCATCAATCGGCCTTAATAAGAATTGCAGAAAATGTGTTACATCATCCATCAAAATGTTGAGGAATATAATAAATGAGGTTATATCGATATGAGTTAGGTGAGAGTTCGATGGTGGCAACTCATCAGCGGTTACTTCGACTCCTTGACCTACAAGGTCTAATTTTTTTAAAAAATCCAAGTCATTAGACAAGTCAATATCTATTCTTTGGATTATATATTTAATCATCGTGTAAGTAATCAAAATCGTGTTTAGTGAAATCCTGAATTTGGTTAAAATCAAAATTCTTCTTTTTCCTTCTGCAGATTTTAGCTCATCAAGTTTCTTTAAGAACGGGTTTAACGGAAATGAACCTAACCAAGACGGACAGTTTAAAATCTTTGTCATAGTCACTATGTGTGATTTACATTTGTCATATTTAAATTAAAATTGGATACGCATAATGACTACGTTATATGTAGGCGCTGCGACGGCATGGTCAAGCCTGCTGAGGCGAAAGGCGCCGTCGAAAAGAAAGCAGGCATGGGTCGAGTCTACTACGTACATTCAAGTTTCCTCAACGGAGCTGCAGGTCCCCTTTTCTAGGCGTGGGTTCGAAATGTAGGTGGTGTTGAGCTTTTATTCTTCTGGCTGTTCAGGCTTTGACTGGGTATCCTAAAGCAAGCAAAATCTTCTTAGCTAACGGTAGCTTGTCGAATCTGTCTGAGTAATAGAGAGTGGACTCACCCTGCGGGCCAAAACCGTAGTCTACGGCTTGTAACTCAGCTAATGCTTTGTTTGGAGGTATCTCATCAACCCATTCAGGCAGGAGCACTATCCCAAACTTATAGTCATAACAAATCAAAAGTCCAACTCCAGTCTCAGGGAGTTGATTCAACTTAACTTTAATCTTCTGCAAATCTTTATCCCAGTCGGTTTCTACACCACCAAGGTTTGAGACTTTCCCTTTTTCAATATTATGTGTGGAAACGCTTGCTCCATGCCAAATTTGAAGGTTAATGTAACAGTTCAGTTGGATGTCAACATCAAACCCTTTACCTTTCACTTCGATGTCCGTGACAGCGAACTTTCCTCCTTCGACAAACCTCTTAATTGATTCTGCATGATAGCGATGACCTAGCTTTGGATCTCGCTGCAAAATAGTGATTAATCTATCTGCATGCGGCACTTTGCTTTTGTTCAGCGTTAACCAATCGGCGTATTCCAGAGGCTTCTTTAACTTAATGGGAGGCATGAAAGTTCTAAAAAGAAATGCGTTGTTTTCCTTAAAATGCTTTTGAAGTGGTATATGTACGTGGTGATAATCACTTCCCCCTTCTGTGGGGGATCAGCCTGGCAGACACAATGCTATCGAGTCTTATTAACTTGTTAGAAGACAAAGGGATACTCACGCGGGAAGAATGGGAAAAGATAATCAAAGAAAATATACAAGTTCGCTAGTTATGTGACCTTAACGTTTTTTGTAACAGACTCTAAACGTTTCATCAATGTGCGGTCTACTGCTGATTTTGTCTGCAAATATTTTTTCATTTTCTCCACACCTATCAAGTTTTGCACTTTCTGCGATTCCTTCAATTGCTCCGTCCTATTGTATGTACGTAACTTAAGGTAATTCATCTTTCTTCCAAATTGTCTACTAACTTCAGGATATTTGAAGCGGTTGTAGGCGTATTTATCTCTTGAAAAAACTTTTGCTCTAGGTTCACCACCTCGACCATGTCTAGGCTTAAATGTACAACCGAAGATGTCAACGTAAGCAAAAAGACTAAGGAAATCATCTGATACAGACTCGTTTTTCTCAAAATGTGGGATACCTGCGTTGCAAGCCATAATTACTGTTTTGTTAAGTGGTGTTTGGTCATTTATTTTAGAGAGTATCAGTGTGAAGTCGCCAATGTTTCCCATAATGTCCTTATAATTAGCATCAATGGCAAAAGCTCGTATGTTCCGAGACAAATATAAATTTAAAATTGGACGTACAAATCCAAAGGGGATTAATGGAATTGTGCCGATAATTTCTTTCCCATTTCCAAACTTCTCTGTTTCATCGATAATCAGTCGCATCATTTCAACATAAGCTCGTATCTTCTGTGGCAGAAAAACTGGCGTTTTCCGACCTAATTTCTGTCCTTTTAACAATCCAGTCTTAACGGCTGGAAGGATAATTGTATGTTGACTTGAGCTATGCAGAGCATGAGCAATTATCTTTATGGTTTCTTCATCTGGAATATTGTTATACCTTAGGTTGAAGATTGTGGCATTGAATTTGTTTTCCAGGAATTCATATTTAACTGCATCAGAAAATGGTTTTGTTCCTCTTGTTGCTATTGACTCAACAACCTTATCGTCGATTTGACGAATGACTTCATTGACTTTGACAATACGACTTAAGGGGTCAAATCTGTTTGTTCTTTGAGAAACAATTGGGCTTTCGAATGAAAAAGCTACATTATGTGACGAGACTCCTTTTTGAACAATGCCTAAATCATCGTCTCGCTTGAGTTCGCGGATTTTAAATATTTGACCCATAATTATTTAATATTGAATTTAACAATTTAAAACTATGTCATGCTTAGATGATTATGGTTTGGGGTCACCTCCACGGAAATGGCCGCTTGTAGCACTTATGCTAGAGGATAAATGTAACCGTAAAGATATGGATATTCTTCACTTACAGAAAGTCATACGATATTTTGAGTATTTACGTGATACTCAGGAGATTCAGTATTCTAACTTCAAGTTAGGTGTCGTGTCGTATGAGCTAGAGGAAAATCTTCAAACTCTTGTAGAGTCTGGATTAGTTGAGAAGGAAGATAGGAAGTATGTTCTTACTGATGAGGGAATAGAATTAGCTAAAGAACTGGAAAAGATTCTTGATAAAAAAGATTTGCAAAAACTATTTTTTGCTAAGCAACAGCTTAATGATTTAACATCAGATGAAACAATGTACTTTATGTATCGCCTTATTCCAGAATCTCAAGAACATTCTACAGAGTTTGCACGTTTGGAAAAAAAGAAAAGCCGTCTTGTACGTAACTTATTCTTGAAAGGGCGTGTAAATGCTAATACTGCTGCTAAATGGCTTGAAATGACCGAGAAAGATTTCCTTGACTCTCTTTCCAAGTGCGACTAAGGCGAAATATGTTTTGGATACTTCGCCGTCCATAATGTTGCTTGAAAAATGCCAGTTAAAATCGCAATTGCTGAAGTTTGCAGAGGCTAACACATTATGTGCTCCTCAGCGTGTGCTTGAAGAGTACGAAATAGGGGACGGGGAGAATCCTAAACCAAACTTAGCTGTTTTCCGTGAAGTTTTTTCTCTTGTATCAGTGACCCTAGATAATGAGTTACTGCCATACTTTAATTATGACTCAAGCTCTGGTGAAATATGGGTTATATCCCATGCACTCCAAAATCCTGAGTACACCTGTGTGATTGATGAACTGTTCGCTAGAAATATCTGTAATCTCATGAATGCAAAAGTAGTCGGGACGATAGGGATAATAAATGAAATGAAACTTGTGGGAATACTAGATTCTGAAGATTTGAAATCAATCCGCACTACAATTAGGAATTGCAGATTTTACTTATCGAAAGATTTGCTAAAAAAACTAGATGAAATCTGTCGGGTCAAATAACTTAACAATATCCTTCGGTAGAAAACTTTATCTTCAATAAGGGGTTTATTGCAGGAGTTTCGGTCAGTTAAAGGATGTATATTTTGTCTTAGACAAGCGAATCCGGCCGGAACTAAGAAAAGAAGCCTTTCATTGAGCAGGATATAAATAATGTCTGAACATAAACCTGAGTGGCCTGAATATGGCGACCTTGTAATCGCTACCATAGAAAAGGTGGTGGATTACGGAGCCTATGCTAACCTTGAAGAGTACAACAGACAAGGTTTACTTCATATCTCCGAAATCTCCAGAGGTCGGGTAAGAAGAATCCGTGACTATGTTAAAGAAAACCAAAAAATGGTCCTCAAAGTTATCCGTGTAAACGTTGAAAAAGGCCAAATTAACTTGTCGCTTAGACGCGTCACAAGACGCGAAAGAATTGAAAAAAACAAAAGCTGGAAACAAAACCGCAAAGCCAAAGCGCTCCTGAAAGAAGTAGCAGAAAAAGTCGGCTTACCCACACAAGAAGTCTACCAGAAAGCTGGAGCACTTCTCGAAGAAGAATACGGTTTATACGAAGGGTTCGAAAAAGTAGTGAAAGAAGGCATAGAATTCCTAACTAAGCTCGGCATACCTGAAGACCTCGCTAAAGTCATTGCTCAAGTTGCAGAAGAGCGCATAAAAGTCAAGAGGGTAAAAGTCAGGGGCGTGATTGAAGTTCGCTGCATGAAGCCCAACGGTGTTAAATGTATCCAAGACGCATTTATTAGCGCCGGGAAATCACATAGAGCCAAAGACGCCAAAATAGAATTCTACGTGATCGCTGCTCCAAGATACAGTGTAGAAGTTTCAGCTGATAATTGGAAACGTGCGGAAGAGCTTTTCGAAAAGGTATGCGAAAGTGTGGTTACTAACATTACCAAGGCGGGCGGACATGGCTCTTTTAAGAGGGAGAAATAGAAGGGTGAATCAGGTCCTGAGCTTGGCCGTTACGATACTGATTTTCAAAAGAAATTCGCTGCGGCAGTTTGCAGCTGCGCCGGCAAGTCCAAGAAAAACCTAAGCATTCTCAAGTAGCTTCCCCTTTTCTTTTGGAACTTTTTATTCTTCTGGTTGTGGCTCTACCCATTTCTCAACGAGCAGCTTATCGTCCTTCAGTTTAAAACTCACTTTTACGAATATTGAGTCTGCTCCTTTGAACGGGAACATGCTGTCTTCCGCCAGGTCCTTCGGCAGGTAGATCAGGTATTTGCCGTCTTTACGCCTGAACAGTCGTCCTCTTCCTTCATTAACCAAACAACTCACCACCCTGAAACAATTGATAGTTCCAGAGTAGGTGTGTTTGTGTATAAAAGAATTTAGCGGCTTCTTTGCTTGTCTGCTATGTTCAAAAGGCTCTGCTTGATTTCGGGCCCTGCGTAGAAGTCGATTTTTCCGCAGCTGGAGCAGACAAACACGTCTAAAGGGAGAAGTCCCTCATTATTTTGGGGTAACTCGAGACCCGGCATATCCAGCTCGCTGGCTCCAAATCTGAAATCCGCTGCAAACGCAAATTTCATTTCACTGCCGCAGGAGGGACAGCGCTTCACTTCGTTTTTTTGCATGTCGACATCGCCTAGGTGCTTGGCGTTGTGCGAATAAGAAACTTTCGGACAGCAGCTTTTCGTTACTACGAGTTTTTGGGTCTTCCCCCGATGAGGGGTAGTTGTTTGACCGTGAAAAACGATGGTCATTTTTTACGGCGTTCTAGGTGGTTCTTTTGTTGAAAAAGGCTTGTTTTGAGGTTTTATTTTCGCAGAAACTGTTAGCGGTAAATGCCCCACGTTCTTTGTTAAAATTGGGTGCATGGTGAGCTCACAGACCCCGATTATAAGGGTCACAGGCCTTTTTTCTCCGCGAAAGATTACGTCGTGCATCATTCCTTGGAATGTACGTGGTATCCTTTCGGGGGTTCTGTAAAATCTCTGAGGGATTGTTCTCCATGTAAACTTTTGAGGGGTGTGACTCAAAAGACAAAAAGCTTAAACTGAAAACCCTATAGTTCCAATATATTACGTCTTACCCGTTAGAGGAATCGTATCGCGATGTCAAGTTTGGACATAAATAGTTTCTATAAGAAAACGCAAGAGGACAAAAAATTTAATGCTGATAAGGCGTGGGAAACAGTAAAATTTTGTCTAACCTTTTGTTCAACTCTTATTACAGCAAGCATTGGATTGCTTGGAGTGATTAATTTCTTGGTTCTCGATGTTATTGTGAAAGCAATTTTAATTTTATCAGTTCTTCCACTTCCATTTCTCATGATAAGCACAATTCGAACTTTAAAGAAAAATTTTCAAAGAGAATGCAATAGAATGTACAGGTCAATAGCTACATTAATGAAAATTGAAGAAAATCTGCCAAAGCGAACTAACTTGAAACCCACAAACCATTTCCCTAAAGAGAAAACACTATTAGATTTTCCCGAATGCGATGATAATTACCCAACTACCGAAAAATATATAGACGCAATGATGGAAAAAAACAATAAATTCTACCTAACAATGCACCCTGTTTTTGTTATCTTGGAGATACTTTCTTGGGTAATGGTTGGTTTTACAGTAGGAATTGCTGTGGTCGTACTTATTCCTTTATTCGCTAACTTTCTAAAGAATCTGTCAGTTTCTTTATTAGCTTAACTCAGACGTTAACGTGTGGGAAATCAGAGACTCTGGAATGTACGTAGTAGCCTTTGACTCTTCATAAAATGGGTCTATACTCTCTTTCCCCGTTGCATGTTGAACAGAAAAAAGAATTAAATATTAAGAGGAATAAAAAGGTCGTCATGACCAAGCCGAATCCCATCGGTGAAGAGAAAAGAGCTGCACGAGAAAGGCTTGATAGACTTTTTGAAGTGGCCTTGGTGTTGATAGGCGTTCTTGCAGCAGCTGAGCTCCAATTCATCACCGCAAAACCCTTTCCCACAGGATTGCAAGCGATACAAGATATCATATGGCTTCTTAATCTTGGGCTAGCCACTTTTCCCTTCTTGGTCTTAATTCCATCTTGGATGATAAGAGAATTACTAAAGATACGCGGAAGCTTTCGATGGTCTATAAGTCTGACCTTTTTCTGTTGGGATTTTTGGGGCGTTCTCCTCTTTATCTATCTTGTTAATCTAATTGGTCAATTTGAGTTTCTTCCTCTGATACCTATTTTGACATTCGCTGGATCTGCAATCTTATTTACAGTGGTAGTTATATCGTGGCTTTACAAAGAAACTGCCTCAGACCAGGAAAATGTTCTATATTTTAAAAAGATCAGATGGCAGGCCGAAGTGGCTTTGTGGGTGGCTATAAGCCTCATTATAATGGCTCTCATAATCCTTGGATTGGCCTTTCCTGCCTTCTCGAACTTGTCGACTCAAGAAGCGCTCGGTGTGTCCTCTTCAATGATCGAGTAGTTCCTTTCTAAATGGAACCGGAATCATCCTTCACTTGAAACTGTGCTCAGCTTCTCTAAAAAAGCATTCAAGAAAAGTGGCAGCTAAGGCGCCGCCATAGTCGTCGCGTTCTACGGCTTTTGTCTTTTCTCGCCCGGCGATTTGCGCCAAGAATCTTAAGAAGGCTTTGCCGAACTCGTCGCCAAACTCATTCATCCTTCTCACCTCCAAAAACGTTATTTAGTGGTTGCTTTGCTATCATTTCATTCCCTTGGGCATCATATGCAAACAGAAGTCATATATACTTTGGCATGCACATACTACTCATGCAAGCACATACTGTACCCAGTGAGGATGCTGTAACGCACATAGGAATCGAAGAACTTACCCGAATAAGAATACCGGCACTTCGAGGTAGACATGAATCAAACAACAGATTTGTGTTGGAAACACTTGCCCTTCACGGACCATTAATAAAATACGACATTTTCAAGCTACTGAAACCAGAAGGAGTAAAACATTATCCGACGATAAGCCGCAGAGTCGATGACCTGAAAAAGAAAGGTTACATCGGCGCATCAGGAAAGAGAGTTATCAACGTGGGCAGAAGAGTTGACAAGTCTCCAACTTATTCATTAACCTGGAGGGGGTTCGTCGCGACTCTTTCTATAGAAACAGTAGCCAGAAAAGCGCCAACAGTTCTGCAAAACAATCCACTTCTGAAAATACCTTTTCCAAAAAAATTAGTAGTCCGCGCTCTGGATGAACTATTCTCTCCAAGAGAAATTGAAGCTATTGTGAATGCTCTGCTGGAAGGTTTTCTCAGAGCCATACCCAGGGACGTCGAGTCAATCGAGCAGGAGAAGTATATCGCATATTTAGTCCCAGCAATGGTCGAAACTCCTGAAATACGCGAAAGATTTGAAAGAAAGAATTTGACCAAACTCTATCAAATCCCGGGTTTTCTAGATTATGTGCTAAATTTGATAAGTAATGCAGAAAAACAACTTACTGATGCGCTGGAAGGTGTTCAGGCAATCAAGAAAGAACTCAACACGCACATTCAAGAAACCAAAAAGCAAAAAATGAAAGCAAATAAACTCCCTAGACCTATAGAAAAAACAATGTGCCAAGAGAGAGAATAAAAAGTGAGTGTAATCGCAGACGATAGAAAGAATGAGATGAGACAGTCAGAGAATTATAAAACTGCAAAAAACATATTAAATCCGTTATTCCGTACAATTGCACATCCAAAACTTGAAAGAGACAATGATTTAGTATCAGTTCTTGAAGGATACGGAAGCGGCACTCATATTTATTGGCACCCTAGCTTAATTGATTTTAAGCAAAACTGCAAAGAGTTCATTGATAAATGGGAAGATTCTCAAAAAATATCAAAAATTTTAAGGGGCTTGAAGACAGCGGATTACAAGTCACGTGAATATGAATCATTAAGTAAAATGCTTTGCTATTTGGGGCTCGTGGAGAGTTTAGGTGTTGCAATCGCTGACATGATTCTTATCTTACTTATAGCCAACGGGAAAGAAGTCCATACAAGGGGCCCAATGACTAAACATGTTACAAAAGCACGACAACTTGATAAAATCGATTTAGCTTACAAGCTTAATTTTCTGGAAGATGAAGGGCTTGACCTTAGAGAGTTCATTGACGAGGATGTAAGAAATCATGTTGCCCACTTGAAATTTTCAATTCAAAATGATGGTAGAATTATTAGAAGGGATGGAAGTCCTATTGATATAAACACGGTGATTGCCAAATTTTGGAACGGGGTGGACACATTCATGTTGGTTTTGGATGATATTGGATTTCTAAAATGGTTTAGGGACCTCGAGCAGTGATTTTGAAAAGCCCCGACTCTCGGTATTTAAAATATTTTGGCTGATCTAAGAAGAAAAAAAGGAGATAATTTGCGGGTGACATGACCACTTCGGGATAGTTTGAACGAACATAAACCTTCTTCACCTTATCGTTTTAGTTGTGCATGGTTCATTATAAAGAAAGTGATTAAGCACCAAAAAGAAACGAATCAGGGTTTGAAGCTGACGAGTTCTCTGTCTAATGCTTCATTGACAAGCGCGTCTGCTTTCTGAATTTGCCTGTTGGTTCGGGGTACGCTTCTGAAGCTGACCTTCTTGAAGTGCGTGTTTAATTCTTGGACTTTGTTCCACAATTTCTTCAGTGCAGAGTTTTTCACGGCGTATTCTCCTGTGAGGTGCTTGACTACTAGTTCGCTGTCAAGGTGGCACACGATTTCATCAGCGTGAAGCGATACCACAGCTTCTAGTGCCGCTATCAACGCTTCGTATTCGGCTTGATTGTTTGTGCGCGAACCGATAAACCGCGAGTTTGACATCAAAACTTGACCCTTGTCCGACAGGACTACGAAAGCGATAGCGGCTGGTCCTGGGTTGCCTCTGGCGCCGCCGTCAGAAAAAGTCACTATTTTTTTAGGTACACCTGTTCCCTCGCTTTTCTGTTCTTTGCGGGATTATTAAAGAGTGCGGGCGCGGCTCTTGTTGTTGTGATGATACAATCACATTTATTTATGAACGTTGATTACCCATAAATTATTTTAAATATGAGGAAAGAGCATGGCAGGTAGTACTTTAGAAACAACCAAGTTTAAATCACAACTCCAGACGGCGCCGATAGAGTACGCTTGCGAAACTAACCTGATAAAACTAAGGCAAAACAGCAGTTGGAACTTTCCTAAACGCGCTAAAAGAGGACGGCTGGAGATTATGGCGGAAATTCTGTTTTATTGTGACCAACAAAAAGGCAAGACAAAAATAATGTACAAGACCAACCTAAACTACGCGCAGTTGAAGAAGCATCTAAAGTCTTTAACGTCTAAAGGTTTGCTGGCAGCCAATACGAACAAGTATTTTACAACTCAGAAAGGTCGCCGTTTTCTCGAAATATTCGCTCAACTTAATGCCATGCTCAAAAACTGATTTATTTTCGGTTATTCCACTTTTCTTTCAACGTTGAAACGAAGCCAGCTTCGTCTTCCAAGATACGCGTTTTCACCTGTCTCCAAGCAGCTGGGCAATTCTTGTAGGCTACACCTACGATGTCATGGAGTATCCTGTCGATTTCCTGTCTGTTTTTGGAAGTGACTTCTATGCCTGCTTTTTTGAAAACTTGGTCAAGATGTCTGAAGTAGCATGTCATGATAGGGCCTCCTATAACTCAATCTGTCACAGGCTTTCTAAATCTTATGTTTCGATTAACATCTTTAATCGTAATTTTGTCTCTGTATGATGAAATCATAAGAAATATGGGTTGAAACGCGAGAAATAAAATTGCAATGAAAAATCTTAGACGTTCATTCGCATGCGTCTTCATTATTTTAGCGTTGCTTGCTGTCATCTTCATAGGGCTTGGTCACGCAACAACCACCCAATTTACGCTGAAAGCTGGAGGGGAAGTAACTCATCCCATAAATCTCATCGCAGATGATCGCGTTTTGATACAATACAAAGTTATCAGCGCCATTGCAGACACCTCTAACACCGTGCAATTCTCCATAAACTTTCCAAGCGGCACGGTAAAAGAATTTGGGGAATCAGGTGATTTCAGTTACAGCTTTGTTTGCGACGCTGAAGGCGAGTATACTTTGAACTTTACGAACACTGACCAAACAGAAAGCAAGCTTGTAACGTTGAATTATGAGATTGACCATTACATTTTTGGAATGCCCCAGATGCTCTTCATGGTCGTAGTAATTGCAGTCGTCAGCATGGTCGGGGTTGCAGTTTTCATAGGGTTAAGCCGAAAACCTTAGCATGTTCATTGCCGTTTCTTCTTTTCGTTCTGCCAAAGCCTAACGAAATCAGCGTAGTTTAGAGCGATCTTTTCCACTGCCTCCTCCCGACCGATTGTTCCAGCCTTGTGTTCAACAAGCGGCTGCCAGAAAATGGTTCTTCCCACGGCGAACCCTATTATACCGGGTATTTTGGCGCCCACAGCGAGCCATTTTTGCACCATCTCTTTGGATTCTCCTCGCCCAAGAGTTATTACTCCTGCTTTTCTGCCGCCGCTCTGAGCTTGATTTACAATGGTTTCTGCGTCATCGGGGTTGTCTACTCCTTCCAGCTTCCAGACTGCAGGTTCAACTCCAGCTGCTTGAATCGCCTTTATGCTTTCAACCATCAATTTGGGGCGTATCTTCTGGTCGTATGTTTCCTTAGACCCTTCAGCTTCCGCCAACTGCTCAGAGGTTGCAGGAACTATCAGCTCAAAAAGGAAAGGCTTGCCAATTTGTCGCAAGTAGTCGCTAAGCGTCTTTAATCTGCGAAGTTGACGTTGATTCAGCATCGCGTCGCCTGCCGGATTATACCGTACCAGAACTTTAACAAAAGTAGGGTCGAACTTCTCGATATGTTTAGCGTATTCTTCTCCATACTCGAAATCAAATTCTGCTTGACCTGATTTTTCCACAGGCATAGCGAACGTGAAGCCGTTTTTTTTGGCTTCTCGAAGTATGTTCGCGCCATACTCCTCATCCACCAACAGTCCAGCTATTTCTCGGGGAACACTCTTTTCCAAAGCCTGACGAAAGCCCATGAAAATCAGCTTCTTATATTCCTCGATGTGTTTCTTCTCTTCAGCTGTTGGCTGACGGTTTTCAATGCCGAACAGTTTTTTTGTGAATGAGGACCGATGGTCAAAGGCTAAAATTAAAACTTCTTTCCGAGTCCAATCAATCAACGTGTTCACCAGTCAATAGCTTCTTTGTTTTCAGTAATATACATTACCGTATAAGCTGGTTTTCTCAAAGTACTTTTCGCCTGACGGCATCACTTCCGCGAAATCATTTCTTCAACAGTTCCATGAGTTTCGGCATTAACTCGCAACCTCGGGCTAAAACGCCTAAACTCCCCTTTTCACATTCGCGCTCAGAAAATTTAGCAACATTTCCATCCTTGACTTTGCCCCCCGAAATAAGCACTGGAACTGGCGTGTCGCTGTGCACCTTCAGGGCGCAGGGAGTTGCATGATCAGATGTTACGCAAATTATATGGTCTTTCAACGAAATCTTCGGCAACAGTTCTCCGAAGAAGTATTTGTCAATGGCGGAGATTATTGCGGTTTTTCGGTGGCAGTTGCCGTCGTGACCTGGCTCGTCTGGACCTTTGAGGTGAATGTAGAAACAGTCATGATTCGGCAGTGTCGCCAGCAGTTTCTTTACTCTGATTTCGCAGTCGCCTTTGAGGTCACCTGTTGGGGAAGGGAGAAGAGTTGCCTGCATCCCAGCCAGATGGGCTATGCCTTTTTCCGCCTGCATGTCGGCGAGAGCTGCAAAGTTCACGTTATACCGCTTGTTGATGTTGAAGAATTTCGGCAGTTGGTTTCCTGCATCTCGTGTGAGGACGCAGTTAGCTTTCAGTTTGCCTTCCGCGGCGCGTTTCTCATTTACTGGGTGGTTTTCCCAGAGCGCATGCGTTTTCTCTATAAACTCGTTCACGAGACCTGCAGAGTTTCGCGCTTCTTCGGTGTCATCCAAAGGCTCGCTTTTTTTGAGAACCATATCTACATTCGGCGTCGCTACGCCTATGCCGTTTATCATGGTATAAGCAGGGTCGCTGTTCGTTATCTTGCTGGAGAGACACTTTCCGTTGCTGCTTCTAAAAACAAGAACGGCGCGGTGACCTAACATGTTCCTAAATTCAAATGTTGCAGGGCACGATTCCAACTTCACGTTTTCGTTGACGGCTTCACTTAGCTCTGTGGCTTCTTCGGTGGTTAGGGTTCTTTTCACTCTGCGATCGATTATGGTTTTCCCCTCCCCCAAAGTAGCAAAGTTGCATCTCAAAGCCAAGTCACCATCCTTCACGTCAATACCTGCGCCGACGGCTTCGATTATGCCGCGTCCAGTGCTGTACTCAAACGGGTCGTAGCCTAAAAGCGAAATGACAGCCACATCACTCTCTGGGGCAACACCTTTTCTAACCGTGTACATCAATCCTGTTTTGCCATTCTTGGCGAGAAAGTCCAAGTTAGGCGTTTTAGCCGCTTCCAAAGGCGTTTTATTCCCCAACTCGGCAATTGGCAAGTCGCCCATACCATCAATAGCAACGTATATCAGCTTCAACTTCGGAGATTTCCTCCCCTCTTAAGCAGAGAGTTTACTCTATTTTGAGGCGATATTTCTTTTTTGCGTATAAGCCGCTACTTTTTCACGGATAGAATTGCTCTGATTTCTGTTTGCTTCGCTTGCGGCGTTCCAGTGGTGTTCACAAAATAAACATCGGTCTGTTCGAAATACTGAATTTTTAAATTGTTGGTCATCTTGGTTGCGCTTGGCGATTCTAAGTAGCTCACGGTGAAACCTGACTCCTCGTCATCAAGAGGTGAAACTGAGACCAAGGGATTGTCCTCATCATCGTGCATGACGAGTTGGGCGTGGGAAAAATTGCCGATTGTTCCAGTGATACCGTCTACGGTTGCTTTGCACTCAGTGAAGTTTACGTTTCCGAAGTTTGCTAAAGTGCTGGTGGTGTCGTTAACGTTTGGTCGTTCAACTATCCATTCCGCCGTCAAACGCGAAGAATTGTAAACAACAACTTTCTCGAAATGTCCGCCTTGAGTGATATCCCTCATTTTTATTGACCAAGTGCTTGCGTTCTCGTTTACAAGGTTTATAGATGCTGTGATCGTGTCACCTGGTCGAATGCGAAAGTTCGGGATGCGGACCAAATAGTCAGGCAGCAGTTCATACCAAGCATAGTATGCAGAACGACCGTCTATGTACTCCTGCTCAGTGCCTGTCTGAATCAAGGTTTCTTCTCCATAGCCCCCTATTCCAACCCATACTCCTGCAAACGTGTTGTTTTCCGAAGGCTTAACCTCAGGCACCGTCCAAGAAGCGCTAACGCTGCTTATCGCTGGCGTACGGTTTTGCATGTCTGAAGCAGCAATATAGCCTGACCACTGCGAAACGCGCAGAGACGCTGGTCCATCAGGCTGGTTTGGATTTGCCAAAAACAGGTTTATCGAATAAAAAACTGCAAAAGCGCCCATGATGAAAGTCGTTATAGCGATTATCGCCAAGAGTCTTGAAGCATTGATGTTTAAAGGTAAAGTCTGCCACCTTTTTTATTGGAAAGTCTTAATGGGCATATAAAGAATTTGCTGTTTTCTCGCAAACGAGCAAAGGGTGAAAAAGCAAAAAACACGTTCACGCGCCAGCCTTGCTCAGAAACTGTCCCTGAACCCTGACACCACATCTTTGATTGATTGGATTAATGGGTGCTTTATTTCCGCGGGAGCCTCAAGTTTCTCCAAGCGATTCACTCTAAAGTATATGGGGGGATGAGGGTCTAAACCCAACCATTCTTGAAGGCGGAAAGACGGCACCCGTTCGTACAGCAGCCGTTGGAAACCTATTTTTTCAAGTGCGCCAGCTAAGACTTCGGGTTTGCCCATCGTAATGGCTGATGTAAGGTCTGCGCGTGCTTCGAAGAATTTGGCGATGAAGAAGATTACTACCATCACAGCCCAGAAGTAGGCGAAGAACAGGAAAGAAGAGAAAATTAACGGGAATAATGGAAACAGCACGTAGAATCTGAAGAGAAACTCGCCAGCAGTCAACCCGTAAAGAAGAAGCGGGTCCCGCCCTTTAAGATGCCCGAACTCATGACCTAACACGCTGATAACTTCCTCCTCCTCAAGCTGAACCAGAAGACCCGTAGTTATCAAAACCACACCACGACTTGGGCTGGGACCAGACGCCGCCGCGTTCGGAACCATAGTGTTTGACACCACGATTTTAGGCACTGAAAAACCGAATTTATCGGCGACCTTTTTTACGAGCGCGTAAACGTTCACTTTCTTAACCGAAAGGTTCTCAGGCTGGCATGCTATGCCATGTTTCCCGAAGACTTTTTGTGCTTCTTCACAGTCGATTTCGCCTCGCTCAGCCAAAATTTCGTCGTAGATTTCCTTTTTTATCGCTAATAATTGTTCTCGCGGGAGTGTTTGCTGAAGTTCGCCGTTTGTTTTGATGGGCAAATTGTATTTCAGAAGATGAATTATGGGGTTGGCTTTGGTGATATGCCAATCAGCCGTTCTGGAAATGAAGTTGCTGGAGTAAAAAACAAAAACAAACTGCACTGCGATAAGAACTAACGGTGCAATCCAGAAAGCCTGCGGGTAAAGCGAAGCTAAGACTATGAAAATTACCATGCCGAAAGCTATGAACACTACGAAAAAGAGAATCTGAGTTTCAAGAAACAGGCGGCGGAAGGATTTTTCCTTTTTCTTAAGCTCCTCTGGCACTATATCTTCGCCTTCTCTCCAAGCAAAGTACATTGTTGCTTTTCTAGCGTGTTCCTCGAAAATCTGCACTGCAATAACAACGTCTTGTTTTGCCTCTTCGATGGCTGTGCTCGACACTGCGCCATCAATGGGAATTACTTTGACTTCTATGGGCGTGGTGCCTTTGACTTCCGCTTTAAGAGATTGTTTCCCCTGAGCGTCAAGAACCACGTAAGAGAGGAAAGGAAAACCGTCTGTTGTCTCTCTGTAAAAATTGGAAAATCGCTGTTTCTGAGGAAGCAGGTACTGCGTGTACATGAAATTAAATAGTTTTTCCATGTAACTGGCTGGTATCTCTGTAGCTATGGTGTAAGAAACAGCTTGGGCCATTCTGCCTCAAATCTCAACTTCGCTTATGTGCAATTCAATAAACTTCTTTTTTATAAAGGTTTTATCATGAACAAAAGGTTACGATGTGCATTCTGGGGTATCGAGCGAAATGGCATATCAAAAGCTATCACTTTTTGTTCGGTCAAACTATTAGCTACAACCCATTTGTATTTGTGTTAAACTACTAATTAATAATCTTTATTAGGATTCAGTTTTTGATGTTCGTGGTGAACAAAGATTAAAAGAAAAGCCTTTTTTATAATAGCTTTGCTGACAGCAGCCGTAATCGTGCCCCTAATAGTAATCAATGCACAGGCAGTTTTAAGCGCCGGTCCAGACCAGCAAGTGAACACGGGCGACAAAGTCTTTTTCAACGGAACAACTACCGAAAACGTCACCTCAATAATACAAGTCACTTGGGATTTCGGCGACAACACCACAGCAGTAAACGGCACCAGCCCAGACCTGCTTAACGCAACCCACATTTACACCACAGCAGGCGTTTACAACGCTACACTCACCGTCAAGTTCGACTCCACACTCAACCAAACCGAAATCGCAACTGCCACAATAACCGTAAATGAAAACCAGCCGCCTATCGCCGATGCAGGACCTGACCAATCTGTAGAGCAAACAAGCCCGCAAGGTGCAAACGTAACGCTTAACGGCGCAGGCTCTAGTGACCCTAATAATGATACGCTGACTTATTTCTGGAACTGGACTGGAGGCTCCGCGTCAGGGATTAGTCCAACAGTAATGCTCCCGCCAGGAATGACAAACATCACTCTAACGGTAAGCGACGGAGAATTCAACTCAACAGACACTGTAAGCATAACTATAGGCGACACAACACCACCGAACGTTGATGCCGGTGAGGATATGATAGTTGAAGCAGGGGCTCCTGATGGAGCGGAGGTAATGCTTCACGGTGAGGCAACAGATGACGTAGACATGGACCTTGACTACGTTTGGAGCGAAGAAGAAACAGTTCTAGGAACTGAAGCAAACTTGACCATCACGCTAAGCTTGGGATCACACATCCTTACGTTGAACGCAACTGATGATTCAGGGAACATGGGAACTGACAACGTAACAATCGATGTTGTTGACACAACGCCACCAGAAGTGAACGCGGGCGAAGACATTACTGTAGAGGCGGGATATGAAACAACAATTCATGGTAGTGCAACGGACCTCGTTGACATGGACCTTGATTACGTGTGGAAAGAGGGTCAAACGATTCTAGGAACTGAAGCGAACCTGACTTACATGTTCACTTTAGGAACACATGTGCTGACGTTAAGTGCGACTGATGACTCTGGAAATGTGGGAACTGACAACGTAACAATAGAAGCTGTGGATACTACGCCTCCAGAAATTAATGTAACCGTAGCTCCGGACATGATGTGGCCTCCAAACCACAAATATGTTGACGTAGAAACAGTGGTCACCGTTCATGATGCAGTAGACCCTTCCCCAACAATAACTTTGGTTTCAGTTACAAGCAACGAACCAGATAACTGGAAAGGCGACGGTAATACAACCAACGATATTGTAATTCTAGGTAACAACATGTTTCGATTCAGAGCTGAAAGGTCTGGAACAGGTCAAGGACGAACTTACACGATAACATATAGAGCTACTGACGCATCCGGAAACTCTGCAGAAGCATCGGTAACTATAATGGTACCGCACAACAAATAACATCTACCTTTTTTCTTTTTTATTTTGCTGAATTCAAAAAATCGGAATGGGCAGCTATCACAAGAATGTTAGATGTATATTTAACTAATCTAATGCTCAAACTCGCCTTTTATAACTCTACGAGTACGAAGGGGAGAAGGCAACAGCTTGCCAGTCACCTTCCTGACCCATGAGAGAAGCTATAAATAAGCTTTCAGAAATAGTTAAAACCGCAAACTTAAAAGGTGAAAGTTTTGAGAGTTGGTTTTTTCGTTTGGGAATATCCACCTAGGCTTGTCGGTGGCTTAGGCACTTACGCCGAATATTTGGCACATGAATTCGTTGATATAGGACACGACGTTTCGGTTTTCACACTTAACGACGGCAACCTTAAAACCAGAGAAATTCTACGGGGCGTAGAGGTTCATCGACCTCTAATTGCAGACGCAAGCAACGTTTTTCCGTTCTTCGTAGTTGACGACCTGAAGAAATGGGGCACAAACATCAAACTTTTCAATGACATTTTCATCTACAACATTCTAAGCGCAACAAAATTTCTCAACGGCCTAATAAAAAAAGAAAATTACCGTTTTGACGTGGTCTGCGTTCACGACTGGCTAAGCGGCGTTGCAGGTCTCGTCGTTAAGAACGAATCAAAGATTCCCGTGGTCTTCCACACCCACAGCACGGAATGGGGCAGAAGCGGAGGTCACGGATCAGAAGTAGTGTCACACTTAGAAGGCGCCATGGCTCAAAACGCGAACAGGATAATAACCGTTAGTTACGCCATGCAGCAAGACCTGATACGACATGGCTGGCCACAGTCAAAAATTAGCGTGGTTTGGAACGGCGTGGACCCTGAACGTTACGACCCGCGCAAAATTCAACAAGAAGATGTAAAGAAAATTCGAGAAAAATACGGCATCCCGAACGGTTGGAATATGCTTCTTTTCGTTGGAAGACTAACGTGGGTGAAAAGCGTAAGAAACTTGTTGCAGGCGATGCCCATGGTCCTAAAAGAATATCCCAACACTAAACTCGTTATCCTAGGCAAAGGCGAAGAGCAAACGGATATTGTGGAAACAGCGGACAGGTTAGGCATCAAAGACAAAGTTGTTTACCGCTTTGATTTTGTTAATGAAAACGAAAGAATCTTGCATTACGCTGCCTCGGATGTATGCGTCTTCCCGTCAGTTTACGAGCCCTTCGGTATAGTAAGTTTAGAAGCTATGGCACTGGAAAAACCAGTGGTTGTAGGCGCACGTGGCGTAGTAGGCTTCAAAGAGCAAGTGATAAGCTCAGGTGCAGACCAGAACGGCATGCACGTTAACGGCGAAGACCCTGCGGACATAGCTTGGGGAATAAAAGAAACACTGAAGAACCCGGAAAAAGCGAGAAACTGGGGCGAGAACGGACGCAAAAGAGTACTAGAATACTTCACATGGAGAAAAGTCGCTGAAGAAACCCTCAAAATCTACGAGGCACTTATTTAAAAAAGCGAATTCTTCAAGCGCGCCCCAAAAGGAAAACTTAAAAAGATAGATTACGGCTAAGAATCGCCTATTAGGACAGAAGGCTTTTCCTATGGATTCTAAAACTGCTTCTTCAGGTAAAGCACCATACGAAAAGTACGCCAAAACAGGGCTATCCTCAGAAGAAGTAGAAAAGAAACTTCAACAATATGGTTTTAACGAGATTCCCGAAAAGAAAGTTAATCCTATCCGCAAGTTTCTGGGATATTTCTGGGGACCTATTCCTTGGATGATAGAAGCAGCTGCCGCGCTTTCTATAGTGATACAGCACTGGGAAGACTTCGGCATAATCTTCACTTTGTTAATAGTAAACGCTGTGGTTGGCTTCTGGCAGGAGCACAAAGCCGATAACGCCATAGAATTGCTGAAAAAGAGGCTGGCGCCCAAAGCCCGTGTACTCAGAGATAGTGCTTGGCATGAAATACCCTCGAGAGAACTTGTACCAGGCGATGTAGTGCGAGTCCGTTTAGGAGACATCGTTCCAGCAGACATCAAACTCATGAAAGGCGATTACATGCTCTTGGACGAGTCTGCGTTGACTGGCGAATCACTGCCCGCGGAAAAGCATGTTTCCGACCTGGCCTATTCAGGGTCAATAGTTCGACAAGGCGAAATGGACGCCTATGTTGTAGCCACTGGAATCAGCAGTTACTTCGGCAAAACCACGAAGCTTGTGGAAGAAGCTAAAACTGGTAGCCACTTCCAAAAAGCCGTTGTAAAAATAGGCGACTACCTGATTGCTCTCGCCGTGATAATGGTTTCCACAATATTCATCGTAGCCCTCTTCCGAGCGGCTCCTATACTTGAAATCCTACAGTTCGCGTTGGTCTTGATAGTGGCGGCAATACCCGTGGCGTTGCCCGCCGTGTTGACCGTCACCATGGCTATCGGAGCCGTTGCGCTCGCCAAGAAGGAAGCCATCGTCAGCAAGCTGGTAGCAATTGAGGAAATGGCTGGCGTAGACGTGTTATGCTCAGATAAAACGGGCACCATAACCCAAAACGAACTTGCCATTGCGGAAGCTAAGACGTTTGGAGAATTCGAAATTGACGATGCCCTATTGTATGGGACGTTAGCCTCTAGAGAGGAAAATCAAGATCCCATTGATGATGCAGTTATAGCCAAAGCCAAGACCATCGGAGCAGTTGCTGACGCCCTTGGCAAATATGATGTGGTTGACTTCAAACCGTTTGACCCGGTTTCGAAAAGAACGGAAGCCACTGTGAAGAGCGCAGAGGGCAATCAGTTCAAAGTTTCGAAGGGTGCGCCGCAAGTCGTTCTCTCTCTTGTGCCAAACAAAGATGAAATAGAAAGTCGAATTAATGAAATCGTAGACACCTTCGCGGGTAAAGGATACCGAGCTTTAGGTGTAGCCAAAACTGATAAGAAAGGCAAGTGGGAGTACGTTGGGTTGCTCGGAATTTATGACCCGCCGAGGGAAGACTCAGCGGAAACGATAAAGACAGCCCAGAAGATGGGCATCAACGTTAAAATGGTTACAGGCGACCACGTTGCCATAGCCAAAGAGATTGGCAAAGAGGTGAACCTCGGCGCAAACATCCTGCCAGCGTCTTCTTTCGTTGATAAAACGGACAGCGAATCAGGCGGTCTTATTGAAAACGCTGATGGTTTCGCCCAAGTTTTTCCTGAACACAAGTACCGCATCGTGCATTTGCTTCAGGAAAAAGGGCACATTGTTGGCATGACAGGTGACGGTGTTAATGACGCTCCTGCTTTGAAAAAGGCAGATGCGGGAATAGCTGTTTCTGGAGCCACGGATGCGGCTAAGTCAGCCGCGGATGTTGTGCTTACCAAGCCTGGTCTTTCGGTTATAATCGATACCATAAAAGAAAGCCGGAAAATTTTCCAGCGCATGAACAACTACTCCATTTACCGAATTGCCGAGACCATTCGTGTGCTGATTTTCTTGACGCTGTCGATTATTATCTTCAACTTTTACCCCGTGACTGCTGCGATGATTGTAATTTTGGCGTTGCTTAACGACATACCCATCATGATGATTGCCTACGACAACGTGAAAATCAGAGAGAAACCTGTCCGTTGGAACATGCGCGAGGTGTTGGTCGTAGCTACCTTGCTCGGTATAACAGGTGTGTTCGCAAGTTTCTTCCTGTTCCTGATAGGTATGCAAGTGTTGAATTTGGACATGGCTACTCTGCAGACGCTTATTTTCCTCAAGTTGACCGTTGGCGGACACATGACTATTTACCTTGCGCGCACGGGCGTGCATCATTTCTGGGACCGCCCGCTCCCAGCCAAAATCCTTTTCGTGACTGCAGAGTCTACTCAAATTATGGGTACGTTATTGGCGATCTTCGGCATATTCATGAATCCTCTCGGGTGGGAATTAGCCGCTTTCGTTTGGGGATATGCACTGCTAAGCTTCTTCATTACAGACTCTCTGAAAATACGCTATTTCAGATTAATGAGACATGAAGACGTAAAGATGCAAAGGTAACTTTTAAATGGCTAACATTTCAGCCAGTTTCAGTAAGCGCAAGTCAAGAGGCTTCTGCGTTTCACACGACTTCTCTAAGTCTACGCTTGAGATTGCGCCATTCTGCAGTCCGACCACCCTGTTTCCCTGCTCTTGACATAAAAGATCCACGGCTTTTTCAGCAAAAAGACCAGCCAGCAGGCGACTGCGCGCTGTTGGGCTTCCGCCTCGTTGAGCATATCCCAGAATGGATAATCTAACTTCTGCACCTGTCTGCTTTTGGATTTCCTTGGCAAGCGCTGAGGTATCTCCGATACCTTCAGCAGCGACTATTATCCCCGCCCTTTTTCCTTTACGCTTGTTTTCTTTCAGCACTTCGATGATTTGGTCCGGTTTGCATTCTTCTTCAGGGACAAGAATAACTTCGGCGCCGACGCTGATTCCCACTTCCAGAGCTATGAACCCTCGTTTCCGACCCATGACTTCAACGATGAAGAGGCGTTCATGGGAGAGCGCCGTGTCTCTTATCTTGTCGATTTCTGTTACGGCAGTGTTCACGGCCGTGTCGAAGCCTATCGTTTCTTTGGTTCCAAAAACGTCATTATCTATTGTGGCTGGAATCCCCACCATCAGGGTGTCGCTTTTCCTGCTCAGGTCCAAGGCTCCTCTAAATGAGCCGTCACCGCCTATGACAACCAAGCCGTCCACTTTGTTCAGCGCCAAGTTTTCAGCAGCCTTTTCTACGCCTTCCTGCTCCTCGAATGCAGGGCATCTTAGAGTATGAAGCATAGTGCCGCCCGACTGGATTATGCCGCCCACTGCTCGAGGAGTCAAAAGCTTCAACTTATGGGAAATCAACCCATCCCATCCCCTTAAAAAACCTATGACACCAAGGTTTCGTGAATGGGCAATTCGTGTAACAGCTCGGATGGCAGCGTTCATTCCCGGTGCATCTCCGCCCGGGGTGACCACACCTATAGTTTTCAACATCCAACACTCCTTTGCAAGATTACCTGAACACGTTCACGGAATTAAAACCTATCTAAGCTTCCAAAACACATAAATCTTTTAGTCGTATCCTATGGTTTTTGTCGGGAGGTAGCTCAGCCTGGCAGAGCTCTCGAGCCCGTTGGCAACCCAGCGGACGGAGACGCTGTAGAGGTCTACCCACGGTGGGCTTCATTCTAGCCTGCACAGGCCACAGACACCGAGCCGTCGCAGGTTCAAATCCTGCTCTCCCGACCACATTAATATCCAAAAAGCCTGAACCCATGAGTAGTGGTATTGATTTTTATGGAACCTGCAACCCAGAAAAAAATAAAACCTGTCGCATTATTATACGATATACGTAAATCTGTTTCAGAAATTCTCAACAAGCCTTTTTCAGAGCGTATAGACCACCAAATATTCCAACCAGATAAGAAAACATTAGCCCTTTGGGCAATTAATTGTGCTGAGCACGTTCTTCCTTATTTTGAGGAGAAATATCCTAATGATAAGCGTCCACGAAAAGCTCTTGAAACACTTAAGAAGTGGACAGATACAGGAATTTTTAAGATGTCTGTTATACGCAAGGCTTCACTTGATGCACATTCTGCAGCTAAAGATGCGAAAGAGGATTACGCAAGATATGCGGCTCATGCGGCAGGCCAGGCAGTAGCAACTGCACATGTTCCTACTCATGCTTTTGGCAGTTCAGTATATGGTATCAGAGCTATCGCAGCATATTCTGGCAACGTAAATGATGGATTAATTAAAGAACGCAGTTGGCAGTTACAACGTCTACGAGATATAACAAAACAACTTTCTGCACAAAAAAAGTTGTAGTTATTGTGCAAAACTACTTTTACAATAATAAAATAACAACGTGTGTGAAAACTCTATTTAGGGTCTGACGCATTCAGCTTTGGGTCTGTACGGCCGCTTTGCTGTTCGTTTTCGCTTGTGATAGTCGCACTCGTTAACTCGGGTCAGCAGCCAGCCTTTGTCTTGATACACGCAACCGCAAGGCAACTTGACCGTTTTAGTCGTTGAGCTATTATGTTTTTTAGCCACTTCTTTAGCCATCCGCGTACATATTCAAGATGGGAAAGTAACTAAATAAGTTGTTGGAGCATGTTACTTGCAGCGTTTTTTCGTGTTGTGTTGATGAGGGAAAATCTGCGAAAAATCCTTTAAATAAGGGAGGGGGTAGTTTTCTCTCACGCATCAGTTCCACGATGCCATTCCATCCCAGTCAAAGTTCCCGTAAACAATAAATTTGGCTTACAATGCAATATTTAGGGAGATTGTTTTATGCCTGAAATGAATTTTGAAGGAACCGCCACTTGGAAAGGCGAGACTGAATGCGAGCTGACCGTTAAAGGCAAGAAAATCGCCACTGTCAGTCCTCCTACATCCTTCGGCGGAAAAGAAGGCTACTGTGTTCCCGAAGAAATTTTCGCGGCTGCTCTTGCCTCATGCATGAACACGCTGTTCCTGTTGATCGCGAGAAACTCCAGGCTGGGCCTCAAGAAACTTAACACAAAAGCGGTGGTCACGATGAACGTTGAAAGTCTGGAGAAGCTGATTTTCACGCACATCCACTTCGAAATGAATATCAAACTGGAAACAGATAACGAGCGAGAACGCAAAAAAGCTAACATGGTGTACGAGATGGCGGAGAAGATTTGTCCGCTTAGGCAGTCATGGGGCGAAGATGTGCCGATAAGCTTCGAACTTAACTTCCAGTGAAAACACAATCCCCTTTTCTATTTTTCCAACGCTACTGCGGAAAAAAATTAACGTAAAGGTAACATAGTCATTGACCAGTGCGGCACCATCGCAGTTTCCATACTTGTTGTCGTCGCAGATGCCCTAACCCTCTTAAATTTAGCGAGCATTCCAAGCATTCCACGGTCAGCCGCAGCAGCCGAAATAGCATACAACCTCATCGTTATGCTTTATCTGTCCCAACCGCGCGTTAGAATAAAATACAAATGAAACAGTTCACTCTTTATTTCCTTCCTTCCTGAACTATTACGCAAAAACTTAACTAAAACAGAAAGAACTAGTAAAAGAAGGGAAGACACTGAAATTCAAATATGTTGCTTCAATCTTGCTTGTATTCGGAACAATTTTGACGGTTGTATCTTATATGAACCTGTACTCATTAAATGAAGGTGACCTTTTCGACTCTTCGAGTGCAAACCCGCTTGTAATACCTGCCCATTCTTCCAACGAACGCAGTTTCTACATTAGCATAGGCATTGACCAGAAAAAAGTGGATGTTCACGTTGATAATGTGGCAGGGGAGGGTTGGATAAATCATCCTTTTGAAATGTCTTTGCTGAACGGAAAAGGAGAGTCTTTTACAGTTACAGAAGAAGCTCCTCCTAGTGGGGGTAAACATTCCTTTGATATCCCAAACTCATGGAACAGTTTAGGTGGCGTTCGAATAAATAATCCTGAAGATTATTCCGTTGCAGTCAATGTTGAGTTCATTATTTATAGTCAAATCCGCAATCCCTTTTGGCTTAGTGCAATGATTCTAGGGCTGCTAATTGTCGCAAGTGGATTAGTGTTTGCATGGATAAGCATTAAAAGAGTCAGAGCTAAGCAAGCTATCCCTTGAAATTGGAATAGAGAGAGACAGAGGTTGATATGCAAAAAAGTTCACTCTTTATATAAGGGGGCTATAGACTTTTCCAAGCGTTAGAGAACATGCAACTGCCGAAAACAACGTCTGCTGCGTTCTCAGTTCGTATTTCATAAAACTTTTATATGTGATGGGTTTTGCATATGCATATATCAACTAATGGAACACGGTGCTGTAATGGAACCAAGTAAAAAACCGTTGAACGTCCTTGTCAAACAATTACACGGAAACATCGAAGTCGTTCTCAAAAATGGCTGTGAATACAAGGGAAAAATGATAAAGTGTGACGGACACATGAACATACTTCTTGAAGGAGCAACTGAATGCAGACAGGAGCAGCTGCTTACAAACTACGGTAACGTTCTGCTCCGAGGAAACAACATTCTCTACATAATATTAGACGCAACTAAACCCTAAACGCAACCGCTCTGTGCTTATTCCAATCACGTAATCACAAGTTTCTAACCGTATTTTTTCACTTTTTTGCTTTCTCAAAAGCTCTTCAGGGAAGTTTTTTATTTATGTCTCTATACTATAGAGGAATAGATACGGGAGAAGGACCAACTGAGAACATTTGAGCATATGCTGAAACAGCTATACGAAAGATGCTGTATAATTGCAAAACGTAGAAAAGGAGTCACCCTCATACTGGCGATAATCGCAGTGATATTTTTGTCTGGAATAATATCTGGATTCGTTATTGTTAACGTTAGGTCACTTTATCAGACAAGTAACACTATCTCCAGCGTTGGAACTTTGAAGGCAATTGGCATCGAAGTGTATGAGAATCAAGAGTTAACGGATGAAGCGACCACGATCAAGTGGGGAACATTAAAACCAGGCACCTCAAAAACCTACACGATCTACGTCAGCAATGAGGGAAACTTGCCTCTGACTTTGAGCCTGTCCACAGCTAACTGGAATCCATCATCTGCTTCTAACTACTTGACTTTAACTTGGAACTATAATGGTCAGACAATTAACGTAGATGACTTTATTCAGGTGACCTTAACTTTGACCGTTAGCTCCAGCATCACGGGAATAAACAGCTTCAACTTTGACATAACCGTAGTAGGAAGCGCATAACAAGCAGCGAACAAAAGATAAGCATTACAAATCACCTCACACCGTTTTCCTAAAATTTTTATTTACCAATAGCACATAGCCCCTTAATGGAGAGTTCCAAATGAGCGACAAAGAACTACGGGTGTCAAAAATCAAAGACGGCACTGTTATTGACCACATAAGTGGCGGATACGCCTTAGACGTTGTTAAAATTTTGGGGATAACAGGACGCGAAAAGAGAGTGATGACCATTGCCATGAACGTTCCGAGTAAACGCTTCAAAGTGAAGGATATTGTGAAAATCGAGGGACGTGCACTTAACGCGCAGGAGGTTAACCGGATTGCCTTGGTGGCACCTCATGCTTCTATCAACATTATCCGTGATTATAAGGTGGTGGAAAAGTTGGAGGTCAAGTTGCCGAAGGTGATTGAAGCCATTATTAAGTGTGCGAATCCTGCGTGCATAAGCAACAGTAATGAGCCTGCAGCTGTTAGGTTTTACGTCGAGAGTGAAGAACCCCTGTTGTTGAAGTGTCATTATTGCGGTTATATTTTGGAGAAGGCTGATGTTTTGCAGCAGTTTTAGTGTTGTTCTTGTTCGGATTGTATAGTAAAGTTTATATCTTAATACGTCATATTCTCAGTTCAGAAATATGTCTGGAAAAAGACCTATTGTATGCGTGTAGAACACAGAAACAAAAAGTGAAAAACATGAATAACACACTAACAATCATTCTACCCGCAATCTGGGCGTCTTTCGCATGTTGCCTCCTATGGTTCGTAACGTCAGCGAAACGCAACGTATCCATCACCTTTGACGACGCAAAAGCGTTATGGCACATCCACAAGAAAACCACCAGCTGCTCCAGCCACAAATGGAACCCCATTTCACGCAAAGGCGGAAAAATCTCTGGCTTCCAATGCGCATGCGGATACAGATACACACAGAAAAGACCGCTGATATGCAGCAGCCCAAAAAACGGCAACCACGACCATAGACGCCAAACAGGCTTTCCAGTTTCATCCTACTAAATCAGTTATCTCTATTTGAAACTGCTGACAGCCTAAATTTAGCGCGTGCAAGTCGGAACATTTTTCTAAAATAGTCCTTGTTCAGCAGTCTACCCTTGTTTATGCCTGGACACTCTTCGGTGTAAAGAAACACGGGGTTTCCTCTGTTCGAAACTTTGAGTTCAAATGGATAAAACCTGCAGATTAGTGGTCTTAAAGGGTAAACGGTGCAGTGGGCGTTTTCTAAAAAGACGCATTTTCCGTTTTCTCTTTTTTTCATCTCGTAAATGTAAGGCGCTTTGCCTTTGATTTTTACCGCGAACTTGAAGATTGGCTGCATGGTTGTCTTGGCGATTTGTTCAGCTTCTGCTCTCAAAAGGAGAATGTGCCTAGTTTTTTCTTGGGTGTCGCCGCAACAGGTTCCACATTTTATACAGCGAAAACGCACTGCAGTAGGGTAGTTAAAGTTCACTTTTGTTCTCAACAAAATCTATTGCTAAACTGCCATAAAAACTTGAACTGACGCAGTGTGGCATAAACTCTGTGCCAGCCCTTAGACTATTTCAAAATTCGGAATAACGTGTTATTAGAGCGCAGTCTTTCTTGAAGGAATGGGAGAAGACGATTAACATGAAGTGTCCAGTGTGCAGCGGCAAGTTAGATATTGATTTGAAGCTGAAGATGGCTCAGTGCCACACTTGTGGTTGGAGTAGACTTTTCCGCAAAAAATAGTTACTCTTTAAGAACATAATGTGCAGTTACTTGCTCCTGTGTCCTTCGCCATACTGATAGGGTCTACTGCGGTTCTTGTCTAACTTTTTCTCAAATGCACTGTCCATATTCACGGTGGGACACGCCAAGCGGCTTGCATCTAAAAGGTAAAAAATCACGTCAATAAGCTCTTCAGCTATTTTCTCTTCAGGTTCGCCTTTTTTCCAAGCGTCACTCGCTTCGCCCAACTCGATGAAGGCAAAAAGGAGTTTTTTAGGAACATCCTCACGGTTGTTGTAGAAACCTTTCTCTATAACGAGAGCTTCAATTTCCCTCTTCATCTCTTCCAAGTGCATTTCACTTTAAGCTCCTTACGTCTGGTCTTCTGTTGACTGTTATGCGTGGAAAAGACTATAGCCCCCTGTATATAAAGGCTGAAATGTTGAGGGTCAGTGTTAGTTTTTTATTTTTGTGCCACTATCATAGCGTGTGCTTTGTCGTAGGGTTCTAAGCGTATGATTTCTTTGACTTTGAAGCCGCGTTTCCTGAGGACTTTGGCTTCTTGCTTGTAAACTGCGGCTGGGTCTTTGGTCACGTCGATGCTTTGCGCTTTCACAGCCAGCATGACCCAACCTGATGGCTTAAGGAGGACATCGGCGTTGTCCGCTAAGACTTTGGCTTGTTCAGGCTGAGCTATGTCACAGTAGATGCAATCCACTTTTCTAGGGATGAACAGGGCGTATTTTTCTGGAAATCGTGCATCCTCAAGAAACGGCGACATGTTAGACCTGTACGCCGCCACGTTGTTGACTAAATCCCGGATTGATCTTGAGGCGAATTCGACGCAGTAAACGTGGCCTTTTTCGCCGACGATATCTGAAACGTGGCTCGGCGTGGTTCCAGACGCAGCACCCAAGTAAAGAACCTGATAGCCTGGCGCTATGGGCACTGTCTTCACGCCTTTAATGATGGAGGCTGCCAGCTTGCTCCTGAAAGCATCCCAAACACGGTATTCAACCTTCTTAAAACGAATGAGCCTCTCGCCGTAAACCGTTCTGCCTGGCGCCAAGTTTCGTGTGGCTAACCTCTGCGCACCGTCTTCCAATGTGACTTGGTAGATTTCCGCGAACTGTGGGTGAGGCTTAACCTTTGCGTGCACGCCTGTTCTTTCTCCGCTTCTTGTCTCGCCGCCGTTGGTCCCTGCGTCCTGGTCTCTGTTCTCTCCTTTCGGGTCTCGACGGTTTCTCTTTCGGTGGTGGCGGCTCCTTGTACTTCTCGCGAATCTCCGCAAGTCTCTTATCCACATCTGCTTTCAAAGCGTCCCCGATATACCTGCCTCCTCCAAAAGCGTCAGCCCGCGCGGCAATGGCTAATTTTCCAGCTAAGACTCTGGCGATTTTGCCTCTCTGCCACCGTTTAGCGTCATGCAACAACGCGTGCTGAAAGATTAACCCGTGCTTAGGCGGTCTCGCTCCCGTTTTCAACGAGCGAAACAGGGCTTTCTCCGCACCTAAAACTTGAATCGTGCTGGCGGGTTTCATAGCCAAATTTTGCAAGCTTCCTGCCACAGCGATTAAGCGTGCGCCTAGAAGCGCGCCAGCTACTGCTCGGGTGTTAGGCGCCACTTCTTCCATGGTTTTGTCCACGTAGTTTTCCATGTTTTTTCGCAGTTCGTAAAGTTCCAGCACGTTCTTGCTTAAGGCTTGAATTTCCGCCAAGTCTTGTTCTGCCATGTCCGCGCCCATGGACTTTTCAGCCATCTTCGCGGTGTTCTCAGCCTTCTCTTTCGGAATAGCCTCTTTCTCGAGGGCTTCAAACGAAAAAACATCTCTATAGCCTAAGTTCATGACAAGACGCGCGTAAGTCTCGTGCTTCTCGATTAACCTGTCAAGCTCGGGAAAGTGGATGCCATACCATTCTCTGAGGCGACCCATGAAAAGGTTCACGGTTCTGTCCAAATCGTCAAGAGTCTGAATCGCCTGAGCAATTATCAAATCTCTCTTTTCGGAAGCGCCTTTTATTCTCAGTTTGGTGAGTTCCATGCTGACGTTACGATTCCAGATGCTGAGTTCTTTTGCGTCTTTAACGAAACCTGTTTCAGTCGCAATTTGTTCCATGCGAGTGCGGAGTGTCTCAGCGTCGGCAGGCTTCGAAACTTCCGCTTTGACGTTCAGCCTTTTTTGTGCTTCGTTGGCTAAGTTTGCGTTTTCGAAAGCAAATACGTCATAGCCTGCGTTCTGAAGCAGGGTAATCAAAGAGGTGACTTCGTTAGAAATTTTCCCAGACTCAGCGTTCATTATTTTTTTGGCGACTGCCTGCGGCTTTTTCGGAAAAAGCACTTTCTCTACCAAGTTGTTTTGCTCGCCAAAAGCCACAACTCCGAAAGTAAATTGAATTATCGTTGCCTTCATAGCATAAGCCTCGTTACAAGCTAACTATTGCATGGTGCCGTCTTAATAAATAGTTGTTGCCGCAATAGCATATTTGGATTCTAATAGAAATACGATGCAGAAGCTATAGAGGGGTCTATCCAGAATAGGTAGAGGATAGGTCTGCTATTGGCGCTGAAACCGCCCAAAACTATGTTAAAAATTATATAAAATCCTCAACCCGCGCTAAATAATTGCATGTGCGAATCTGTACCTAAAGTTTAAACTTTGGCTCTGGTAATTAGGTATGCTGTTTGAGGGAGGGGAAGCCATCGTGGTGAATCGTCCGCGTCGTGCACGCGGCGCAAAAGTGTTAAAAGCCGTTTCGTCACCTATCAGGCTGCAAATCCTGAACTTGGTTTTCGACAAGGGCGCCCTCTCCTACACCGAGTTGATGAACTCGTTAAAGATGAACCCCAGCAGAGACGCGGGACGCTTCGCTTACCACCTCAAGTTTTTGCTAAAAGCAGACTTACTTGAAGCCGACGCTGATACTAAAAAGTACGGTTTGACCGATTTGGGCAAAATGGTGCTTGACGTTGCGGACCGCGTTGAAAAGAAAGCCTTCAAACCAAGAGGCATGCTTGTTCGCACCTCACACTTCACGCTGGAAGAGTTTGACGCCAACAAAATAGCGAACTCGCTTATAAAAGAAGCCAAAGTGCCCCCTGAACTCGCGAAGAAAGCAGCTAAAGAAGCGGAAAAACGCCTGCGCAATTCGAAAACGAAGTACCTGACAGCTCCACTGGTCAGAGAAGTTGTAAATGCCATTCTGGTTGAGAAAGGATTTGAGGATTATCGTCACAAGCTCACGCGGTTGGGCATGCCCGTTCATGAAGTAACCGCCCTAGTAGACGCCAAAAACCGTGTTCGAGATTCAACCACCATCCTTTCGAAAGCGGGAAAAACAGTTTTAGGAGAATACACGCTTCTGAACGTTTTTCCCAGAGACATCGCCGACGCACACGTGTCTGGCGCCATTCACGTGAAAGGCTTAGGAACGTGGATACTTAAGCCAAACGAAGTAATACATGATTTGCGATTTTTCTTTCAACATGGTCTCAAACGGGCGAGTCCCCTTAAACTTTCGGCGGAGCCTCCTCAAAGCTTTGAATCCGCATTGTCCATCGTCTTTAACGTTCTCTTGCACGCCAGCCGAGAAACAGACGAAACGCAAACTTGCCCGTACTTCAACGTTTTCCTTGCTCCCTTCATAAAAGACGCTGACACCGCAGAAATAAAGGAAAACCTACGCCTATTCATCTTGAACATAAATCAACACGCAGACACGGCTCTAGGGCTGGAGCCTTCAATCCCCAAATTCGTGGCGGAAAAAGCAGCCTTTGGACCTGGAGGAAAAACATGCGGCAAATACGGAGACTTTGCAGAAGAAAGCCGATTGTTAGCGTCGCTTATCATCAATGTATTCGCAGAAGAAAGCCTTCAAAAACCGTTGCTTAACCCGAAACTTGTTCTTAAAGTCAACAAAGAAACGTTAGCGGATGGAAACGCAAAAACGCTTTTGTTGAAGGCTCACAAGTTGGCGGCGGAGAGGGGAATAGTATATTTTGCCAATGCGCTGCAAAAGGGAGAGAAAAACGCGGTTTTTTCTGCTTCAGGATGCAAGCTTGAGGCGGATTTAACTGAGGACTGGGAAACGGACACCTTACGAACAGGGTGTCTTGGAGTGGTAACGGTTAATCTGCCTCGAATCGTCCATGAAAGCAAGAAAGACAAGAACAAGTTTTTCGAAATTTTAAAGGAACGATGCGAGCTGGCAGCCCGAGCCTTAAAAATCAAATACCGCGGACTCAGACAACACGGAAAAAGCGCGCTCCCGTTCATAACGCAACGCTCGAACGGTGATAAGTATTTCAGGCTTGAAAACTGTTCCCGCATAATAAACCTTGCAGGATTCAGAGAGGCTGTGGAAGCCTTCTGCGAGAAAAATATAAGCCATGAAGAAAGCCTGAAGTTTGCGGAGGAACTGGTTCAGAACCTGTTAGCGTTTAAACGTAAATTCAGCCGAAGATATGGAAAGCGATTGTTTCCTACGGTGTTGCGGAGCTTTGAAGCGTCTGTGCGACTGGCACAATTAGACGTTGAAAAGTACGGCGTCGCAAAAGTGAAGTTTTCAGGAACCAGAGAGAAACCCTTCTATTCAACTACAAAGCGGTTGAGTCTCCAAGTCGACAATTTTCCCTACATTCCATCTGAATCGCTGGAAATTGAACAAAAACTTAAGGGTCTAAACATCGGAGGAGGCTTAAGCATAATAGAACTGAAAAACGAGACTTACAAGCCAGAGGACCTCATGAAATTCACAGAGCGCACGGTTGAGAATAAGTCTTTAGAATTTTTCACCTATAACCGCATAACCACGTACTGCGATAACTGCAAGAAAAGCTGGTTCGGCGTCTTGCACAAATGTCCTTCTTGCGGCTCTATGAGCACTCTGACAACGTTTGACAGATTCGTCTCCACTTGACTTGGCTTATTTGACGCCGCCTAGCACCAACGCCAAAAGCCCCATTCTAACAACGATTCCGTTCCACACCTGCTGGAAGTAACGCGCCTGCGGCGTGCTGTCAACTTCAGCGGCAATTTCATCCACACGCGGAAGCGGATGAAGAATTATCATGTCTTTCTTGGCGTTCTTCAGGGTTTTCAGGTCTATTTTGTAGATGCCTTTGACTTTGGCGTACTCTGCTGGGTCTGGAAAACGTTCTTTCTGTATTCGTGTCACGTATAAAACGTCTATTTGCGGGATTACTTTTTCCAGATTTGTGTCTTCAAATATTGTGATTTTGTTCTGGATTGCACGGATGACTCCGTGTCGCATCCTGAGGGATTGGGGTGAAATCAGGTGCAATTCGATGTTGTATAGGGAAAGGGCGCATGCGAGCGAGTGAACGGTTCGCCCATATCGCAGGTCGCCTACCAACGCGATTTTTAGTCCGTCGATTTTTCCCTTCTCTTTTTTTATTGTGTATAAGTCCATAAGCGCTTGCGTGGGATGCTCTTCCGCGCCGCTGCCCGCGTTCAGTATGGGCACTTTGGAAAATTCGGCGGCGAGTTTCGCGGCTCCCTCGAGAGGGTGCCTGAGGGCGATTATGTCCGCGTAGTTCTCCACGGTGCGCACGGTGTCCGCGAGGTTTTCTCCTTTCTTGACTGAGGCAATCTCAGCTTCGGCGAAGCCTATGGTGGAGCCGCCTAGTTTGAGCATTGCAGCTTCAAAACTTAAGCGTGTGCGGGTGCTTGGTTCAAAAAACAGGCTTGCCAAGATTTTTCCTTTCAGCATGTCTGAGCCGTTAGCGGCGAGGGGTTCCATGGCTTGACTACGTTTCAAGATGTAGTTGATTTCCTCGCGGGAGAAGTCTCCGATTGATATTATGTCTCTTCCTTTGAACTCCACGCTTGACACCAGAGACAAGAAGCTTTAACTGCTAAATAACACTTTTTATGCGAGGAAAATTCTGCTTAAAAGAAAAGTTCATTGCATGTTGTTTCGAGGAACTTTTGTGCTCACGGAGAACTACCCCCTCCCTTTTATATACTTGAACTTCTCGTTAGAAATGCAGGGGCATGAGATAAACTGTTTTTGTTGGAAAGGGGCGAAACATATATTTCTGTTTGTGCACGCTAAATTTTTGGAATTGAACAGGGGCACGCTTCGATGGCAGAGGAACAAAAAGAGCAGCAGGTTGACCTTAAACAACAGTTGGAAATGGAAAAAAAGCGTTCAGAAGAATACCTGACGCGTCTGAAGTATGTGCAAGCAGACTTCGAGAATTTGAAGAAGCGTTCTGACCGCCAAATGGAAGAAGCCAAGAAGTACTGCACTGAACGCTTAGTTATCCAGTTGTTGGATGTTCAGGACGAGTTAGAAATGGCCCTCAAGACCGCACAATCAGCTGATTCTGCCCAACCGTTAATTGAGGGCGTTAAAATGACGCTTAAGAAACTCAGAAAAGTTCTTGAGCAAGAAGGCGTGTCTCCCATAGAGTGCGAGGTGGGCAAGGTTTTTAACCCTGCGTGCCATCACGCTGTTTCTGCGGCAGAACGTGACGATGTTGAAGCATGCGTTGTGACCGAAGAAGTGAGAAAAGGCTATATCATGAACGATAAAGTGATTAGACCCAGCATCGTCAAAGTCGCAGTCAAGTCATCAAAATCACAAAAGGTGAAAGAAAAAAATGAGTAATACAAAAACAGGTGAAAAAGTTTTAGGAATAGACTTGGGAACCACAAACTCGGCAGCCGCCATCTATGAAGGCGGACGCGCCACGGTAATCCCAAGCGCTGAAGGCCCAACCATGGCGGGAAAAATGTTCCCCTCAGTCGTAGCCTTCACAAAAGACGGGCAACTCATAATAGGCGAACCCGCAAAACGCCAAGCAACCGCCAACCCTGAAGGAACAATTTTTGAAATAAAACGGAAAATGGGAACGAACTACAAGGCAAACGTTTTTGGGAAAGAGTACACGCCGCAGCAGATTTCAGCGTTTATCCTGCAGAAAATCAAGAAAGACACGGAAACCTACTTGGGCGGCACAATGCGCAAAGCTGTCATAACCGTTCCAGCCCACTTTGATGACAACCAACGCCAAGCCACGAAAGACGCTGGTGAAATCGCGGGTTTCGAGGTTATGCGCATAATCAATGAGCCCACTGCTGCGTGCCTCGCTTATGGCATAGATAAGCTGGAAAAAGAGATGAAGATACTGGTGTTCAGTTTCGGCGGTGGAACCCATGACGTTACGCTTATGGACTTCGGCAAAGGCGTGTTTCAGGTGCTCTCCACAAGCGGCGATACGCAGATAGGTGGAACCGACGTGGACAAGGCGTTAATGGATTACATATTGGACGAATTCAAAAGACAAACGAGCATAGACCTTACCAACGACAAAAAGGCCACGGCGAGACTGAAAGAAGCATCGGAAAAAGCAAAGATAGAACTGTCCACTCTGATGAGCACAGACATTGATTTGCCTTTTATAGCATCTGACAGCTCAGGACCCAAGCATTTACATCTTACGGTGACAAGAACCAAACTTGAAAGTTTAGCGCAACCTATCGTTCAAAAAACCGAGAAAACCATAGTCAAAGCGCTTGAAGATGCCAAGTTGACGCCAACTGATGTAGACAAGATAATTCTCATCGGCGGCATGACTCGGATGCCACTTGTGCAAAAGTTTGTGGAGAAGATTTTAGGCAAAACTGTAGAGCGCGGTGTTGACCCCATGGAGTGCGTCGCTATAGGCGCTGCCATACAGGGCGGAGTTATAACAGGCGAAGTTACAGACCTGCTCCTGCTGGATGTTACGCCGTTATCTCTTGGCGTGGAAACGTTAGGCGGCGTATTCACAAAGATAATTGAAAAGAACACCACAATTCCCACAAAAAGAACTCAAGTGTTCACAACCGCAGCAGACTTTCAAACAGCCGTAACAATCCATGTGCTTCAAGGCGAACGCACAATGGCAACAGACAACGTGTCCCTCGGAACGTTTAACCTCGTGGACCTGCCGCCAGCGCCAAGAGGAGTTCCACAGATAGAAGTCACCTTCGACATAGACGCCAACGGCATTCTTAACGTAACCGCCAAGGACTTAGGCACGGGAAAACAAGCAAAAATAACAATCACGGCATCCACGAAACTGTCACAAGAAGAGAAAGAACGCCTAACCAAAGAGGCTGAACAATTCGCGGAGCAAGACAAAAAGAAACGCGAAGAAGTCGAACTGAGAAACAACGCTGATGGCTTACTCTACACTGCGGAGAGAACGAAGAAAGACTTGGCGGACAAGCTGAATCAAGAACAAACGGGCAAGATAGACGCGGCGGTTTCAGCTCTGAAAGACGCATTAGCCAGCAACGACATGGCACAGGTAAAAACAAAGACGGAAGAGCTCCAGAAAGTTTTACAAGAAGTCGGCACGGTGATTTATCAGCAGGCAGCGGCTGAACAAGCAAAACAGAAAGCCCAACCTGGGCAACAAAGCCAACAACCTCCACCTTCTGGAGAAGCGGGCGGCGAAAAAGTTGTTGACTCGAAAGATTACGAAGTGAAGTGAGCATCCGAAAGAGTTTTGATTAGGAAGTTGCATTTCGAATTTAGCGGTAAAGCGCATGGCTGAAAAAAGAGATTACTACGAAGTTCTCGGCGTATCTAAAAACGCTTCTAAAGGCGAAATCAAAGACGCCTACAGAAAACTAGCCATGCAGTATCATCCAGACAGGAACAAGGCTGCCGACGCAGAAGAGAAGTTCAAGGAAATCTCCGAAGCATACGCCGTTTTATCCGACGACCAAAAAAGACAACAGTACGATACGCTAGGACATGCGGGATTCGACCAGCGCTACACTTCGGAAGACATTTTCCGCGGCGCTGATTTTGAATCAATATTCAGAGACATAGGCTTCGGCTTTGGCGACCTATTCCGCACTCTTTTTGGCGGCGGATTCGGCGGAGGCTTCAGAGAAAGAACCAACAGAGGCCAAGACCTAGTCTACGACCTTGAATTGACGCTTGAAGAAGCTGCGAAAGGAACCGAGAAGGAAATCTTGGTGCCGAGAACCGAGAAGTGTGAAGTCTGCGGCGGGTCAGGCGCAAGCCCAGGCACTTCGCCCAAAACATGCCCAAAATGCAACGGTCAGGGCAGAGTCAGGAACATGAGACGAAGCAGCTTTGCCATGTACGTGCAAGTTACGCCTTGCTCTAACTGCAAAGGAAGAGGCACACTGATAGAATCGCCTTGCAAGAAATGCCACGGCACAGGACTTGTCAAAAAACGCCGAAAGATAAGCGTGAAAATACCCGCAGGCATAGATGAGGGATACCAGCTTAGGCTCAGAGGCGAAGGCGGAATGGCGCCCAACGGAGGCGAACCCGGCGACCTCTACGTTCTCGTTCACATAGCCCAGCACGAGTTGTTCATGCGAGAAGGAGACGACCTTTGGTACGTGCTGATAATTGGTTATCCTCAGGCAGCCCTTGGCTCAGAAGTCTCGGTGCCCACTTTGGAAGGGTCAACAAACGTGAAGATTAAGCCGGGAACGCAGGCAGGTGAGACCATTCGGTTGAAAGAGAAAGGCATGCCGCGTTTCAGGGGTTACGGCAAAGGCGACCTTTTGGTGCGCGTTGGAATTTCGGTTCCTGAGAAGTTGACTTCAAAGCAGCGAGAGCTTTTGGAGCAGCTGGCGGAAGAGTTCAATCAGGACGTTAAGCATAAGAAAAGTAGATTCGGCTTCTAGCCGCAAATTCAAACCCGTGTTAGCGTGTTAAGTTATCCAGCTAGGAAAAGATTTTAAATGGAATAGCATGCGAATATAATACAGCATAGGAAGTGAATGAATGATCAACCTAGATTCGGCGATAGTAAACCTGATAATACAAATAATCGTCAACATCATCATTTTGGCACCAGTTCTTTGGATTTCAGGAAGACTCTTGGTAGGCAAAGATAAAGCGAAATTCATGGATGCACTCTGGATAGTCATTCTTGGAACCGTAATCGGCGGTATTTTTCAATATTTCTTTGCGGGTATTATTGCTGCTATTATAGTGCTGTTCATTTGGCTAGCTTTAGTGAAACACTTTTTCGACACAGGCTGGTTAAAGGCGTTTGCAATAGCTGTGGTAGCCATAATAATCTGGATAGTAATAGCTGTGATAATCGGGATAATAGTCGGAATAGCAATAATCGGCGGCGGAATATTAGCCTAGTACGAAACACCCAAAATCTCCTCTGTTTTTCTTTTATTTGAATACTGTAGCGCAAATTTTAGAGGATTCCAGAATTCGTTATTCAAATTCTATGGTTGAAGGCGGCTTATCCGTTATGTCGTAAAGGCACCTGACAACGCGCGGTATTTCACCTGTTATTCTCTCAGAAATGCGCATCAACACTTCATAGGGAACTTGCCTAGCTTTGGCGGTCACCGCATCCTCTGAATCCACGATTCTAACAGTGATAATGTTCCCGTAGATCCTTTCTCCCTTTTTGATTCCAGTTGCCTTATCGTTGTGAAGCACCGCGAAGTTCTGAAAAGTCCCCAGTTCCTTGGTTTCTTCTTCCACGATTTCGGTGGCTTTCCGCACAACCGCAACCTTCTCAGCGGTAACTTCACCAAGAACTCTCAGCGACAAAGCTGGACCTGGAAAAGGCATCCTTTCAGAGATTTCCTTCGGCAAACCTAATTCGCGAGCCACCTTGCGGACATCTGGCTTGAACAATTCCTTTAAGGGCTCAAGAATCTTGTAACCGTAAATCTCAGGGTCAATGCCAATCTGCTCCAAAACGTTGTGCTGGGATTTTATGCCCTTCACGGTTTCGATAACGTCAGCCTTAATCGTTCCTTGCGCGATAAAAGCGATCTTCTCTTCCCGTGCGGCTTTGCCTAAGGTTTTGTAGAATTTGTCTCTGAAAGCCTTCCGCTTCTCTTCAGCGTCTGTCTTCCCCTTGAAAACAGCAAAGAACTCCTCTTTGGCGTCAACAAACTTGGTTTTGATACCCAAGCTCTTGAGCGTTTTCACTACAAACTCGGGTTCGCCTTCTCGCCTGAGACCATCATCTATGAAAACCGCCACAAGCTTGTCGCCTACAGCCTTGTGAACTAAGGCGGTCGTAACGGTGCTGTCCACACCGCCAGAACAGGCGGAGATTACACGGTTTTCACCAACAGTTTTTTGGATGTCTTGCAGGGAATTTTCAACGAACTTTTTAGCGTCAAACATCACTTTTCCTCCAAACCTTCAGTGTGCTAATCTAAGCTTTTCCCTTTTTAGCTTTGCCATAAACACGCTTTACAGAACCAGCGCTGGCAAACTCAAGAAAAACTTTTGAGTGAAAGCTAAAAACTTGGAAAATAAGAAAAAGGAAGGCTATTGCGAAAGCTGTTTTCGCAAATCTTCGTATGTTGCTTTTATGTCTTCAACTGAGGCTTCGTCTTCTATGGTGGATGTGTCGCCTATTGGTGCTCCCATTATTACGGCTTTGAGTATTCTGCGCATTATCTTTCCGCTGCGTGTTTTCGGCAGTTTGTTGACCATAGCGATGGCGGCTGGTGTGGCTATTGGACCTATGGTTGTTCGGATGTGTTTTATGAGTTCCTTGCGCAGTTCGTCTGATGGGGAAAAGCCGCTTCGCAGAACGATGAATGCTACTGGTACTTCGCCTTTCACGGGGTCTTCTTTGCCCATGACTGCTGCTTCCGAGACTGCTGGGTGCGAAACCAAAGCGCTTTCAAGCTCCACTGTGCCTATGCGGTGTCCTGCCACTTTGAGGACTTCATCAGCCCTTCCAAGGAGCCAGAGGTAGCCTTCTGTGTCTTGGACTGCGTAGTCTCCTGTGTAGTAGACGTTAGGCCATCTTCCGAAGTAGGTCTGTTTGAATCTTTCAGGGTCTTTCCAGAGGGTTTGCAGCATTCCAGGCCATGGCGTTTTAACTATGAGGAAGCCTTTGTTTCCTGCTTGCGCGGGTTGCCCCTTCTCGTCGTAGACTTCTGCTTGAACGCTTGGCAGCGGATACGTTGCTGAGCCAGGTTTAAGCGGAACCAAGTCTATTCCCGATAGCGGTGCGATCATGAAGCCGCCTGTTTCTGTCTGCCACCAAGTGTCGATTATGGCGAGTTTTTCTTTTCCGATTACGCGGTAGTACCATTTCCAGGCTTCGGGGTTTATGGGTTCGCCGACTGTGCCGAGTATGCGCAGGGTGCTGAGGTCGTGTTTGTTTATCAGTTCTTCGCCGAACTTCATGAACATTCTGACTGCTGTCGGCGTGGAGTAGAGTATGGTTACGCCGTGTCTTTCGATGATGTCCCACCAGCGGTCTTTTTCGGGGTAGTCGGGTGTGCCCTCAAAAAGCAACGAGGTCACGCCGAGCGATAGTGGCGCGTAAACGTTGTAGGTGTGCCCTGTGATCCAGCCTATGTCTGCGGTGCACCACCAGATGTCCTCGTCATTTGGGTTGAAAGCCCACTTGAGGGTCCAGTAAGCCCAAACGTTGTATCCTCCTGTTCCGTGTTGGACTCCTTTCGGTTTGCCTGTTGTGCCAGAAGTGTAAAGGATAAAGAGTGGATCTGTCGCCTGCATGGGTTCGGGTGGGACGTAAGCGTTTGCCCCTGCTTGTGCGAGAGCGTCGGTGTACCAGATGTCTCTGCCGTCTTTCATTTGGATGTCTTGGCATGTTCTTTTTACGACTATGACTTTTTCCACGGTTGGCGTGGTCTGTAATGCGCGGTCTGCGTTGTCTTTTATTTTGATTATTTTTCCGCGTCTGTATGATCCGTCTGCGGTTACGAGGATTTTTGCTTCGCAGTCGTTGATGCGGTCTGCGAGGGCTTCGGCGCTGAAGCCTGAGAAGACTACGGTGTGGATTCCGCCTATGCGTGCTGTTGCGAGCAGGGTTATTGGCAGTTCGGGGATTACGGGTAGGTAAACGGCTACGCGGTCACCTTTTTTGAGACCTGAATCTTTGAGGACTTTGGCGAGTTTGTTGACTTCTCTGTAGAGTTGGTAGTAGGTGTAGGTTTTGACTTCGCCCATTTCTCCTTCCCAGATGTAGGCGAGCTTGTTTTTTCTCGGGGTTTTGACGTGTCTGTCTAATGCGTTGTGTGTTATGTTGAGGATTCCGCCTTGGAACCATTTGTAGAACGGTTTGTTTGAGTCGTCTAGCACTTTGTCCCATGGTTTGAACCAGTCGATGGCTTTTGCTTTTTCAGCCCAGAACTCCTGCGGGTTGTTTATTGATTTCTCCCATTCCTGTCGACGTTTTTCTCCTGAAGATGGTTGCGCGTTATTTGGACAGAATTTTTCGTTGAAGGGTAAATTAGTTTCAGACATTTCTTTTCAATCCATGAATCTTGTTCGGGGAAAAATTAAAACAAGAGAATATAAAGTTTTTCAGCCATTTATCGAAAAATAAGGGAATAGGTTAGACGTTTTTGGCTTACTGGAGAAACAAGCAGCACAGTTTTTCAGAGTGGATGCTGCGCAGGTTGGTTGTTTGACGTTGCGGCTCTGTTGCGATTTTTTGTCTATACCCCCCTTATATATAATAAGGCGGTTCTAAACAACCAACCTACATAGGGTGGCGTTTTAAACGCTTTTTTGTAAGGGCTGGAAAGATACTATCAACCAACTTCAATATAAATTGTTGTGATTGAAAGCGCACGTCATTTTTTAAAAACATATAAAGGGTAATATAACATGGACAAACATATTTTTCGAGTGATTTCGGTTTACACGTTGTTGGTGGAGTAGATAGAGGGTACTAATTAATGGTACTTCAATCCAACCCTTAGACTTCGATATTTGCACGCACACCGTAGAAGATGATCATTAACATAGATTTCTTATAAACTAACATCCTTCCTTTAAATTAGGGTCAGCTCTTCCATCTTTCCAAGGCGAATTTTATAAGCTTCTCTTCTCGAGCCAATATATCTTTCTGCCCCCATTGCTCAAGACTAGATAGTTCTTTTTGGACTCGAAGAATTGAATTGGAGTAATATGGTCTTTTCTTTTCAAAAGACTTATTTCCCCATCTCCGGTTCCAAGGGGCAGAAGCAAGGGTAAGGTTTCCTATTTTATGTTTATGCTCTTCATGTATCTGCTCTAATTCAGATGGAACTTCGTCTGGATTGTCTGCCCATATGTGCTCGATCTCAAAATCATCCGTAAGAATGGTCTCTAATTCAAAATCAATAGGTTCGTCAGCTTCTTTTCTCAAAAACTTTTCATATTCAAAAAGCAAATATTTCAAATCACGTCTGGCAATTCTTTTATAAAACTGTGCAAATCTCAAATCATTTTGGAAAGATTGATCATCCTCATAGTAGAAGACCGTATCTTTGAGATTGTTCAATATTTTCCCGAAATTCAGCTTAGTGTTGTGGACTTTGTATGCAAGTCTACAAACTGATGTTTCACCCGTATCTGCTCTTCTACGACCAACCACATAAACCCTTAATATGAAGAGTTCTATTAGTTTCAGAATTTCCTTAATCTTTTCCTTTTCATTCTTAAATCTCATCCAAACCGCAATTAATAGAGGGAAAAAATTGGCGACTCTCTCAAGAATAAAGAGTTTATTCAACAAATTACCAATTGCATCGCTTTTTTTCAAAGAAACTAATTCGTACGCGGCAAAGAAGGCTTTCTCCAAATCCTCGGTATACTTCATTACATAAGCTAAGCAGTCGTCCTTTTTTGTCCGATAAAGTTCTCTGGTTACCCGTTTTAAGTAATCAAGATAATTGTAGGAAGTATCCCTATCTCCTTCGGCATTTGGTTCAAAAACAATAAAATGATACCTTTGAATAGCTTCTTCATTAAGAAAATCCGCTTTGCTTATAGTCTTGATTTTTTCAACATATCTATATATGTTTGCAAATCTTTCGTCTATTTTGCGTAGAAGCACTTCGGGTACTTCAGCTTCAGACAGATAAACCATGTGCATCATGAAGCTCTTTGTTTTCTCTAACCTACTCAAAGGTTTACCTCTGTCATTCACTGTCTCAAAGATCAGCACAGCGTCGGAATCGTTCTTAACAGGATATCGGATTATGTCTAAATTATCTACTTTCCGTTTGAACTGAGTGAGAAAATTCTTGAAGTCGATACCTTGCCTTTTAATTTCACCATATTTATCTCTAAAATAGATTTTAGCAATTTTGAGCCTTCGTTGTGATGGAGTGAGTGTCTCATCAGGATAGTTTTGGTCATCTATGATTACTCTTCTAAAGAACTCTGCGTCGTCTCCCAGTAATTCTAGTTTATATATGTCCTTATATTTGAGATAGCTCTTTTCCAAATCCTCTAATTCATTCTTTGATTCAGTGTCGGTGCATACATCCTTGAACTGCACAATCATTTCCTTAAGGAGAATTAGGATGGTTGTTATTCTCTGCTGTCCATCTATTATATCGTAAACATCAAATGTTCTTAGGCCAGATTGTTTGATTCCAGTCTTTTTTAGCAAGATTGTTCCAAAATAGTGTTTCTTGTTTGAATCCAAGTATATGAGGTCATTCCAAAGGTCCTCTAATTGCCTTTCTTCCCATGAGTAGTTGCGTTGATAAATTGGGATCTGGAAAACTCGTTCGCCAACGAGTAGTTCCTTAAATGGAGCTAATCCTCGTTCCAAAAACGTCACCTTATTTGCGTTCTTGACTTTATGTTAACTGTGGGTTTGTATTTATTATTCTTTCCAAGCTAGTATTTTTGGGGATTATGTTTTAATCCTATCAACTGCTTTGCGACTTGATAGCGCGGACCTAATCAGGACTATTTTAAAATGTAGTTTTTACCGCGTCTAATTTTTTGAATGTTGCGACAAGTCTTTCCGAATAACTGTGGGTTTTCTGTGTGTATGGGAAAGACCTTCTTTGGGTTGACTTTCTTAATTCTTTCTACTATCTCTTCTCGGTTCATGTGACCAGAAGCGTGAAGCTGGTGGAAATTAATACCGAAATGATTTAGCCAGTTATGCATTACTTCGTCTTCTATGTCTTCTTCACTGAACGGTTCGCTCATGCTATGAATAAAATGACTGTATGCGTCAGGTTTAATGTCTATCAATTCTGCAAACTGGTAGAAGTTCAAGTCCATCACCATCTCGCCTTGTTTTTCGTGTATGTTTTCGGATGTTACTTTCTTTTCTAAAAATGGGCGTTCCCAAGTGTAGTAGTCCTTTTCAACGTGTTCTCCAGATTTCTTTCGTTTATAGTAGACCCGGATGGTTTCGTCTTTGGCGGGGTCAGGCAGGTCAAGGCGCGGGTCATCAACAAGTTTACCTAGAAGATAGGCGCTTTTTGTCGATATGATGAATTTTCGGTTATTTTCTTTCGCGACGGTGTAGAGGCTTCGGAACCTGTCCATATCTCTACTGTAGTGGGTCACAAACACGATTTTGTCAGTATTAGCAATGATGTCGTTGCTTCCTTGCTTAACCTGCTGCTCAGAGTGATTCTTTCGTTTTTCAGTGGATGCCATGCGGGTTCCTTCACAAATCATAGCAACTGGTTCAGATTCACATGCTTTTTCGATAAACTCTTCGGTCATTTCGCTTCTCGGTCCATGAACTCTCATGTCTCCAGTGTAAACCACAGTCCCTTCTGAGGTGTGAATCAAATAACCATAAGCTGCTGGGATAGAGTGGTCAACGTGTACAGGCTCAACTGTTAAGTCCCCGATGGAGATTGTGTCTCCTGTTCTGAAGGTTTTGTAGTTGTGTTCGCAGTAGTTGCAGTAACTGCTGGTTTCTTCTTGGGCTTCAACGAAGAGTTTGGTTCCTTCTCCGAGATAAACTGGAATTTCTGGGTCGAGGAACTTTATGTGTTCGATGTGGTCGAAGTGCGCATGAGACAAGAAAACAGCATCGATACTTGGTTTAGTGTATGGCAAATTTGTTGGCTCAAGATTCTCTTTGCTGTATACTCCCTTCAGTTTGGGCAGCAGACCAAACTCGAAGTAGTCTTTTAATCCTGTGATTTTTCTTGCTGAAAGCCATCCAGTGAAGTAGTCAGAGCCGAAGGTGAAGGACTGCCCGAAATCTAGGAATACTCTGGTTTTTTTGTCTTCAAGGAGAATTTTGTTGCCGCCTATTTCGTTGACTCCGCCATAAAAGGTAAGCTTAGCCATACGCAAACATTTCCACATAAGGAATAGAGGGATATGATAATTGAATTTTATGTACCTGAAATAAGTGTGATGATTTTTGAAACTTGTACAATCAGTTTAAAATGGCGATGTCACCCGCACATTCTCCCCTTTTCTTTCAGAAAACTAAAACACCAAATATAATTTGGGCTTATCAGATTTTTAAGACTAATTCTAGCCGAGTTTCTATAAAATAGGCAATTATAGCTGCTATTAGTCCTATTCCAAGAGAGATAAGCCCGCCCAGTATTAAATTCCCCTCCATAAAGAATATCGTGCCAATAGGCAAACCGAATAAAATCCAACCTAAAAAAAATGCAATGATAGCCATTTCACCTGCAAGCTTTTTCTTGCGCATTTCTTTAATTTCTAGTTGCTTTTCTTCAAATTCTAGTTGCTCCAATCTTGCCTGTCTCCTGCGTTCCAGTTGCTCTTTCTCAGATTGAAGTCTTTTTTTCTCGTCCTCAAGCTTCTGCTGCTCTCTTTCCGCTTTTGCTCTATCAAAGTATTCTTTTCGCATTTTCTTCTCGGCTACTGTAGGTCTTGGAATAAGTTCAAATTGGCTAAGAGCAAGAAACCCCAATTTTTCCACCAGTCCCACATGTTTTTCATTTTCAGAGTGAGATTTTATGTTCCAAGGGTCTTCCTTACCAAGCTGTTTTACTGCAATCAAAGTGTATCGAGCAACTTCGAGGCTCATTCTGTAGGCAATATTCAAGTCAAGTATAGGATTGCTCCAAGACGAAGGTCTATTAGTTAGAATGAACTGAATTAGGGCAGCTTGGCACCCTTCTATACCTGGCTTAAGATATTCTTCTTCGATAAGCGCGTCTACTCTTTCTTCGCGTTTTCGACTATCAGCCTCGAACTTTAACATGGTCAAGGAAGTAGATATACCATCCAGTTTTTTCCAATATGCATAGGAAAAATCATAAACTGATTGTATTCCGTTGTTTTTTATCCTAATTAATAAATTGTAAAGTTTAGTATACTCATCAATTGCCTTGATTGGCAAGTCTGATTGCTTCAAATTTTCTATTAAATGTAAATCATCTAGCAAAGGTGACTGCGCAATCGCTATTTCCCATCTTGTATGTGTATCTGCTGTTCTAGGGCGAAGAGTCCATCTGTCTTGAAGGTAATGAAGTCCTATTCCCAGTTCAGAGTAGCATTCATCGTCACCTGCTAGAAACATGTTTCTTGAATTGGCGATTCTTTTCAGAATCTCGTTGTCTTTTCTTGTGTGATGCGGAAAATCTCCCCACGAGTCTGGAGTAGTTGAGCCTATCTCCAACAATTTTGTTTCTTTTTCTTTTAGCTTCAGTTCTTTTCCAATTTGCTTAGCTATTGCTATATGAGTCTTCTGAAGCAATATAGGCCACAATAACAAGTTACAGGTAATAAGCTTAAATTTTTTTAGGATTTTGACATTAATTGGATGAATCGAAAACGGATTTGAATATGATGCTAGCGCGCTAAACAACATACGTAACCAGTTACCAACAGTGTGTAGTATAGCGCGCGCTTTCTTTTAGAACAGCTGCTGTATACATAATACCTAAGCTTTCATTATCCCAAAACTTGGATTTGTCAAAGGGAGGCTTAACTAGAAGCATGTCCTTTCGCTTCTTCCTCCAATATCCTAACTGTTCAAATGATTAAACCTTTTAGCCCTTTTAGTTTTTTAACCTCTCAAGAGTATGCAAGAACTTCGAAAGATATTTGTATTTCATGGATGGTTAATAGAGGTTTTCTTAAATTTTCTTACAGGAAGAACATATGCCTTTCAAGGAAGAGTCTATATTTGATTTTTCTTTGGATCCCTCAATTACGGTTTTGAAAATATGCACATCGTGGATTGTAGACCAAAGGTAACTTTTGTTAAAATTATACATCAGTCCACGTGCTCCTTCATATGCACAATTTAAGGCTGCCATACGTTGACCAAACTTCAAAACCGACTCAACTTCTTCCATTGATGCCTCTTGGAAGCTCTCAATCCCAGAGCGACCAAGAAAGTGAATAATGCCCGCACTGCACCAATCACCAGCGCCTGCAGTATCGATAATAACAGGCGCGTCAATTGATTCAATCGTCTTCCAATCGTTATTTTTGTCCTTTCGATTATTCAACTTATACCTTAGGCCTTTATTCCCTAAGGTTTGTATCTCTAATAAAACGTCTCTCTCGAATGGTATTTCGCATATTTGTTGCGCTGAATATTTTACTATATGGGCGACATCAAAAAACTCACGGAATAATTTATTCCTATATATCCTATGCGGTTCGAATACTATTAAAGCTCCACGTTGTTTCTGCAATTTTGCAAGGGTTAAAGCCGATTTTGAAACTCGGTCGACATAGAAAACTTGTACGTCCGGCATTTTTTTGGAAATTTCAAAAATCAGACGTAGAGGGACGGGCCTATTTCTTGGCAAAGCTGAGCCACAATAGGGGCATTTGAACTCAAAAACATGGGTATTCTTATTTTCTTCTTGAATTCTCTCAACTACTATAGGTGTTTGCTTTGTTTCGTCGCTATATATGAAATCTGTTTTGACTCCCCATTCTCTAATATCTTTTAGAATAATCTTTGATGCAAGGTCCTTTCCTATACTTGCAACTGGATACGAAGACCAGCCTAGATAGGCAAGTATAGTCAAAACATTGCCACAAGAGCCGCCAATCCCAAAACTTGGGCAACTTTGCTTTTTTCCATTAATGACTATATCCAACACTATGAGTCCGGTTCCCATGGAAACGGGTCTGGGCGTTTTTATCTCAAATAATTTCTCATCAATCATAACACTCACCCGCAATCCACAAGCTAAAGAATTCTGTTCTGAATAAATCCTTTTCAACATCCGAGGTTATTTTGTACCCCATACTTTCAACGTTTATTATTGCTACACCTCTTTTTTTAAATTCATACGCAGTTAGCAAAGCTCCAATTGATATAAGCTTACTAGATGATGCTGATAGTACTATTTGGCACTCACCAATAGCTGCAAATGCGTTTTGATAATTGTCTATTGTTCTACATAACTGAGCGTAAACTTCAAAAGGGTTCCTTTCATGCCCGTAAAGGACGTTCTTTGGGTCAATTAGTAATCTATCAAATAAGAGTCTACGATACTCCAAGATTAAATTGTCACCTCTACGCGGGTCTTTGCTCGGCATTGGGATTAGGGGGGTAATCTCATCAGCTTTCACTTTGTCTGCAATTGTAACAAGTTGCTTCTCTTGATTTTCTCCAATTATTGGAATCCAAATCTTAATTTTGTTGGCATGCGTTACTGATTGAAGTTCACCAGTAAATCCACGAACATAAGAAGCGTCTTCAGCAATTCCATCCGCACTTATCGCACGATCAATATCTACGTTTTCGCATACGATCACATGTAAATTAATAGGTTTGTTTTCTTTTCTCATTAAATCAACGATTGTTAGAACTTTTCCAATTAAAGGAAAGTAAATTCCACGTGGAAGAGCACTTATATCAATTATTATATCAGAATAACCTTTAAGCTCGTCAGAATCTGAAATAACACTAAAAGCTTCGCTTGAGCCAATTCGTCTACTTCCATCCTCTGATATCATTCTAACTCTCTTATTGATTCTTATACTTCCTTCTGGTATTAGACTTTTTAATTTGTCTTCGTTTTTCTCGACCAAATCGTGGTAGTTTAATGAAGGAGAATTTGGTCCCTCATCAAGTTCTATAGTTAAATAATCCCGACGACCTTTGCCTGCTGCCGACAAAATTTTCTCGTACCCTAGACATGACCGCGAATCAAAGCCTAATCCAGAGACGTAAAGGATATCTCTAACCTTTTGGCTCAAGTACTCTCTCCAAAATAATTGAAACTGTTTCCCTTGTACCATGAAATAATTCTTCCATCGTAATTTCATGCCAAAACTCATATGCTTCCACCCTGAAAAAGAGTTTTTTCTGGACTTTTAATGAATGATAAAAGGCTAGAGATGCGAGTTTTTCTCCAACCTCCATAGTTTAATGGTAATCCAAAATGTACACACAAAAGCCTGTTCAAATAGAAGACAGTTAATATCCGCCCTTTTTTTCCCTGCCTATATTCCGCATGTTCTTCAAGAAAATTTTGAGAAACACAAATTTTCAAGACTTCTTTTAAAGGTGAGTAGATTGATTTCTCTCCAGAGTTTACCATTCTATTGATTTCGGTTTCCAGAACACCTATACCTGTAACACCCTCGTAGGACGCAGCTTTTCTGAAAGTCTGCTTTTTGCAAATATCTCGAATAGCCGTCAACAATGAAATAACCTCACCGCTCCTAGACACGGTATTAGGGATAGTGCTCCAAACTTCTTTTGCCACTCGTCGCAGGATTTCTTCTTGTCGTTTTGCACTTAAAGTATATCTTCTATTTAACCACACAGAGGAAATTGCTTCTTCAAAAAGGTCTCCAGCCAAATGTATAAACTGTTCTACATTAAAAGAAGCAGCTTGTACCAAACGAGAAAAGCCAAAATAATATGGAATATGAAATTCTTGGGAAAGCAAGAATTCACTAATTGATTTAATCCCAGCATCTAACTGTACTTCTTCGCTAGGTATGGGTTCGTTGAATAACCTTCTTTGGTATCTACGCTCAACTAGTATTTCTAAAGCACGCCAACTCACTGCCTTTTCTTTGCATCCTCCTCTAGTATTTTCAATTTTTTCTATCCAAAGATCAAAGGTTTTGTCCTTCCCTAATTTTTCTCTTAATCTCTTGGAAATTATTTCAATCGCTTCAGAATATTTCTTTTCTAAAGATCTGCGATCGCTGGTATGGGTTAAGCAAGCCTCAAAAGTGTTGAATTGCATACGTTGAGAGTCTTTGGCCAATCTAGTCCGGCGATCCGCGATTTCTCTTAACCATGATTCGAAACGCTTTTTTTTCCCTAAACTCCGCTTTCTCCAAAAGTTCTCCAGGTTAATAGTTTCACCATATTCTCTGCCGAGTTTAGTACCTGTGGAAAACAACTCTGCTGAGGAAAGCGCCTCCATCCTTTTTGCTGTCCATATGTTAATTGGTTGCCTACTTTCTGTTAGAACCTTTTCTAGCCTTTTCCTTTGATCTAAACTCAGTTTTTCCAAATCATCAAGCAGTAACAATACCTTTTTATCAAATAATTTATTGTTTATGTATATTCCATTTGGTTGGAATAAATTCAGGCTAAAAAGTGTGTCATTTCCCTCTATTTTACTCTCTTGCTGAGGTACGAAACTATCGATAATTTGAAGAATTGACATTTCATTTTCAGTTGCCCAATCATATAGATACTGGCCGTTACAGGGTAATTTTATTTGAGGATGGACCGAAGATGGCTTTGGGTTGACAAATTTAAGCCGACTGAGGTCTTCAGGATATGACAGCTCAAATAACTCTGATAGCCCTCTTAGTCCTGCGATGATTATTCTGCTATTTAGAAGTGATAAGAAAAACCGAATTTTTTGACCTGTTGTCAAATCAAGATCTTCTAACAAATCATAGTTTTGATTGAAGGATAAGAAAAGACCTAGAATATTTGGACCTTCATCTGAAAAGACGTTGAGCATTTTCAGTCTGTTGTATAGCTCCTTATACTCTTCCAAATCCCTTCTTTCATTAAGTAGAAGTAATAGCCGAGGCTCAAATAATCTGAAAAGAGAAGTTTTTCCCCCTCCTGGAGAACTCGTAAAAGGATGTACAAGAGGTCTGTTAATAATATCATCGGATAGAATATCCAGAATTCCTGGACCAAACAGGTTTAAAAAAGTCTCGTCGTACCTTATTCTTTCAGCATCTCTTAGTATGAATGGGTTTCTTGGAGCACTCATATTAAACACTGTGTCGGTTAACTCTTGGAAAGATCCCCTTGTATTCTCTTTTAGGTTCAAACCATAGGAGCGGAATTGAGTTATTGGGTGTATTATGATTCAAGATCAAAGGTAAAGCACATTCATTAAATCCCAGATACGGCCTGTCGTGTTTACCTTTTTTATAGCTATCAGTGATTATTGATTCGTCAAAATATTTTTCAAGTAGTTTAAGAAATTCTTTGTCTCTTTCTCCATTTACTTTTACAGAATCAGGCAACAAACAAACAGATTTGACCTTAAATGGAATTTTACCAAACAGCTCAGTTCCAATCTTACGTAAATATGTACACGCTTCTTCTGTTGCTATATAAAGAATCAGATGCACCCTAAGATCGGAGTGATCGAAAAGAGAATATGCATCACCATTCTTATTACATGCAATATTAAAAAAATTGGCGAGTTTCCCTTTGAATTCCAAATTTTCTCGTCTAAGATAACTAATGCCACTTGCCGAAAAATCATCTAAAAGAAACACATTATTGAATGTGAAATTTTTCTTATCCAGCTCAATATTTAATTTATTAAGTCGTTCTTTTAATTTGTCTATCGTTTTCTGCGCCCGGTCTTTTTGGATTTCATGAGTTCGCAATATCTGTTCGTTACTTAGATTTGGGTTACTTCGTCTGAAAAGACCAATGTGAGCACCGTCACTTAGACCCAAAAATATACTACGGTACTCGGCGACTTCGAACTCTTGGCTTTCCAAAATTTTATTGACATGCCATTCAGGGATATCTTGTTCTTTTGAAACATGATGTATTAATATTTGCTTAATGCAATCAGGATAAGACATATCTATACAATGTTCCAGTTCATCATCCGAAATATATATGAGGCGATGTTTTATGAATCGATATGCTTCAACCCGTTCTTCCTTATTCTTAAATTGAGAAAGCCACATTGCTAAACTTTCAAAAAAATGCATTCCTTGAAAAAAAGGTTGATATTCATCATACTTAAATGCAGCTAAAAACAATAAATCAGGTCGCTCTTTTGCTATGTCTTCTGGGTTCCACTGCATCGTTTTCGCTAGAATCTGTCCAACTAAATTTTCGTTCACCTCTAACCCCCTCTAAGAATGTTCATATCAAATTTTGCTTCCCCATTTCTACTATGAATTGCCTTCAAATAATCTTCAGCAGCTTGTGTACATCTATGTCCAGCTGGAGCCAAGTTCCAACAAGTGTTGGGATTAGGAGAAACAGTATCTACACTTAGTGAATTCTGAACACTTAGGAGGTAAAAATCGTTTCCAGGCCACTTGCCTTTATCCCCTATACACAATATTGAATTAGTTTTTTGATTGTTGCGATTTTGAATCTCTATTAAAACATTTAATTTACTGACTTTTGGAGCTAGAACGTCAATAGAATGATCAGATTCAAGAATCTGAATTGTTCTTAAATCATCCTTATTTTCCACTATATTTCGCAAGTACTGACTTAGCTCCTTGATAGAATGATTTCTCTTCGGGGTGAAAGTAATTTGATTTGGACGACATTCTGACTTTGAAATAAGATTGAAGTATCCATTATTACTTAAATGATCCATCAACAATTTAAGCTTTGGTTCTATTGCTTCGCTCTTGTTAGGTCTTGTCAAATCATTTAATAGTCCTATGTCTGAACCATTGTAATAGCCAATTAGCATTTTTGACCAATATCTCTTAGGTATCATTTTTTGTAGATCGTTCCTGACTGACTTCCCACGACCGGTAGCTATGCCAATAGAAATATCGCCGTCTAATAACCTAGTCAAATGCCCTCCAATTGTTCCTGATATTCCCTCATATCTCTTTTTTGTGTTGCAAAGCGTGCCATCATAATCGAAGACTACCGAATGGTAAGTGTTTGTTTCCAGATTTTTTACAAATTTGTTACATGCCTTAATCCAGAAATCAATAATTTCATTGTCCATAAAAAAGTTAGGTGGAATTTTTCTTTTTATGGCTCTAATTAGAAAAGGATTACTTCGTTTTACAAGGGGGATTCGATTTCTGAATAAATCAGAAGGAACGGTAAGGTGGTACAGTTTCCTACCAAAGGTAGGGACACGTGGTTGCCCAGGATCAACATCATGATATTCACCAAAAACACCCACTAAATACATAGCTTTAACAAGTAGGGACAGAGCGCCAACAGACCCATTAAGTTTGGTCGTTAACCTAATGATTGGGACGTCCTTAGGTATTAATTCCAAGTGTTTCTCTGCTAGCCTTTTATCTTCAGGTGAGATTAATGCAAGTACACCCGATTCGCTAGGCCACTTCGCTAACCAGTAATGTCTTCCATGTGCAAAATTACGATAATCGGCTAGCCGCACATTGCATAATGCGGACTCTGTGAATTTAGACTCTAAATCAAAAGCAGCAGGTTTTCCCCATTTACCGTGCAACACAATTAAGGTTCTTTTTCGCACTAATGGATTTAATTGTGTCTTCAGACATGAATACAGCTCTTGAGAACTATATTCGATTAAAGTATTAAACGAGATAGGAAGCCGATCACCCGGGAAAAATTCTTCTTGTGTCCGGAGTAAAACAAGGAAAAACGTAAGAAGGGAATTAGTTGCAAGAAAACCGTCTTTCTTAGATGGAGGTTCGAATTCACATAAATGTGCAAATCTAAATTTATTCACAATTTTTCCGATAGCGCTTCCTTTTTTCGTACACAAAACTAATAATTGTCGTGCTTCATTTCTTATTGCATTCTTTACAGCCAGCAATACGTCAGAGTTTCCTCCTTTTGCAGTGAAGAGTATTACAGAAGTATTTTGGATGTTGATGTCAGCCGTAATGAACTCTAACGGCGTTAAATATTGTGCATGCATTCCTAGCTCTTGGTGAAGCAGAGACGTAAATATCGCTGCAGTAAAGGAACCGCCCGAGCCTACAGCAATCAATGGAAGAGTACCAGACAAACTACGAAAGGCAGTTAAGCTGCTAATATCAGTAGTTAGACCCCAGTTATATGTCAAAGGCATGCGTTCAATTTCCTTTAGGTAATTCTTGCCCAAACTTCACAACCAACTAGAAACTAATATGGTTAAAAGGACTTTATAATTGGTATGTGACCCATGCTCTGGCTCCATCCGTTGATAGTCTGCATTTTGCTCTGTTTCTAGAGAAACACTTTGGCAAGAATGCTAATTTGAGGAAAATCATTATTTACATTTAACCAATAAAACCCTGCATGAAACGAAATTAGTCCAATTTCATCTAAGTTAACTTAGCATCTTACGCAGTATAACCACTAAAATAACTATTTTTGGCACAAATAAATAGTCAAAAACAAATCATAAACTAGAAGTGAACCTTAATCTATAAAACATCGTGAAAAGCTTCTTAGAAAAACTAAAAAAGGTTACTTAGAATGAAGGCTTTTTGTTTGTTTAGGATGGACAACGACTACCACTACCATAAGAAAAATTTTGGCAAGTCAAATAAAATCAATGTTAAAAATGGGTTTTTTAACCTTAACTTAAAAAACCGATAAGTTAGGATTCTTGGACTAAAATTTAATTTCCTTCCTTTTATACCAGCTTCCAGGTCATTGGGGAAAACAGCAGACTTGGTGAATATCGCTGCTAACTTTTTGTAGGGGAGAAACAGATAAGCAGACCATCATAGAGGTCTTAATCTTTTCATTTCCTACCCTCTAAGATAAGTCTGGTTTCTCCCTCCTTTTTACAACAATGAATATTTTCAAATTTATTTCAAGTCTTTAATTCTTTTTATTGTCTCTTCAAAGTCTAGCCACTTTGGTATATTGGCTATTTGATTCGTAATTTCTTCAATTTGAATAATTGGCTTTATCTCAGCGTTTAATCTTCTTCGGCGTTCTTCCGCTGTAAGGTTAAAGAAAACCCATAAACAAGCATTTGAATTATCTGGGCTAACTCTAAATTCGTAGAGTTCAAAACCAAAAGGAATGTTAATGTTGTGCTCTGTAACTGGAATAGGCTTAGCAATTCCAAGTTCAGCTAATAAGTCTAAACCTGACTTGACTAACTTCTCCCAATTACCCGTTTTCTCGATAATACTTGTCACGTTTCTTTCATCTTCTTCGGTGATATCGAAATAACCCGTTCGCACTCTGCATCTAACAGTTTCTCCTCTCATCATTTCAAAATCACAAAATTTGTATTTCCCGAAAGTAAATTCTTGGGGCATAGGAACCACTAAAAGAAGCCTTAGTTATCTAGTTTTATAAATTTATATGTTTAATTAATGAATCGATAAGTTTTTCTTCCCATAATACTATTAGCTGTTGACCTGAAATGTCATCAGAAAAGCGATATTACCATGTTCAATTGAAATATACAGAACCCCAAAAAACAGGGATGGGAACACTTACTTCTTACCCAAAAACTGAACAAGAGTTTGATTTGTCAGAAGAGGATGCAACTGAATTGGGCGAGCAATATTCTAAAGGATGTATTCTTTTCAAAGGGAAGTGGATTGAGGTATCAAATATTGAAGAGATTGAAATTCGAGAAACAACAGCGAAATCAAACACGCTATGGGGAAGTTCAGTTTTTCAATCTTCAACGGCAAACGTTGTAACAAGACGTTTCATAAAATCACCACCTAGAAAAGGCTCTGCTGCTCCTCAGCCTATTAGTGAATCCGCTAAAATAGTAACACAGGCAAAAAGTAAAGATGTTTTTATTGTTCACGGCAATGACTATGAACCACTGAAAGAGCTAAAAACGATGCTTTATGATTTAGGTCTAAATCCCATAGTTTTACATGAACAACCAAGTGGAAGTAAGACGGTGGTTGAGAAGCTCGAACACTACTCAGATGTTGGTTATGCGTTTGTAATTCTGACTCCTGATGATATGGGTTGTTCAGGTAATGAATTAAGAAAAGCCATCATTGCTCAGTATCCTATGGAAAAAATATTGAGCATGTTTAGAAATAGAGCAAGACAGAATGTTGTTCTAGAATTTGGTTATTTTATCAATAAATTAGGTCGTTCTCGAGTTTGTTGTTTATACAAAGGTGACGTAGAATTACCATCGGATATGCAAGGAATTGTGTATATTCCTTTTCGCAACTCTGTTGAAGAAGTTCGAGTAAGAATAATGAAAGAACTCAAACAGGCTAAATATGATGTAAGAATCTAAGGGTAGGGCAGTTGTCATAATAATGTGGACTGCAAAAGCTGAAAGGAGATGGTTGTATACTTGATAATGTTTGATAATAGACCTTGGAAGGAATTAAATGATGAGATTGCAAAACTGAGTGAGGAATATGCAAGATTAAAGAATAGACCTAAACCATTTGAAACTGAAACTGAGAAAGAAGTGAGAGAAGACCAGTTTAGAAAAGACAGACATGAAAAATGGGCAGAGTTTGATTCTTTTAAAGCTGATTTTGAAAAAAAGAGAGAATACATTCTGAAATTGAAGCAAGAAATCGAAAACAAAAGCTAAAATCTTCTGATTCTGAAGATTTATTAACATATCAAAGCGCTAAATAGCACGTGCCAAGTATTCCGCCTATCCATGAAATATCAAAAAGAGCGAATAAGTGAAAACCACTGCAACGATGATTTGGTAAAGGTTTCTATTGAATAGGACATTTGTCAATCACCTATTTGGAATATTAAAGTTGATAGTTTTTTCAAACTCGCTGTTAATTTCGCCAGACGATGGCGCTGAATATATCATTGTAATTCTAATATCAGAATGTCTCATCACCTCTTTTAAGACTTGAAGGTCGCCTTTGTTATTTCTCCATAAGTGTCCGAAGACATGACGCATTTTGTGAAGAGTGACTTTATTTCCTTCGCGGTCTTCAATCACCGTCTTTTCACAATAGCGATAAAACCATTTAAGCAAAGTTTTGTAGGAAACGGGGATAACACGAGAGTTGGGTTCACGCTTACTCACTGAATGCAACAAATAAATGCTAAAATCGTTAAGCGGAATCAATACAGCTGGGTCGCCAACTTTGGTTGATTTTGGAAAATACCTTTCGCCCTTGTGACGTTGCAGATTGATTTTTTTATTTTCTAAGTCCAAGTCTTCAAAATATAAACCCAATACCTCGCCTGGACGCAAGCCATCAAAAGCCATTAGGCTCCAGCCAAGGGCAAACTCTTGTGAATAAGGATTTTTCTTATCATTTTGCGTGACTTCAATTAGCTTCAATATTTGTTCAATTGGAATATCAACCCTAAACTTGTTTTGAGGCTGAACCTCTTTCATGTTATCTCTGAGCCATTTAGAATCATCTCGCCTTCCGAGGCTGTTGAATAATGCCCTCATAAATCGCTTGTATGCAACTGCGCTGTTCATTGATTTGTAGTAAGAGGTTTTAAGGTCATATCTTCCCATTTTTTGGATAAAGGCTTTAGCGTGAAGGCAGTTCATCTCGCTGAGTGAAATCCACTGTTCATCAAGAAACGCCTCCAAATTTCTACAGTAGCTTTTATAGGTGCTTGAGGTTCGCCTTTCACTTTTCTGGGAGAATGTGATGAGTTCGGGAATCGTAAGCTCCCGTGATATAGGTCTGCCACCAACTGAAACGGTTTTTATCATTTTCACATCCGTGACTAGGGGTTTTTAGCACGACTCCCCTCGCCTTTTTTTGTCAAGTTTCCCTCTTGCTTCCGTGTCCAGGGTTTGCGCCAAGGTCGTAATTCAATGCCTTTTCTACGGGCTTGATGAGCAATACTGTCAACTTTTCCCTTTGGTATTCCGTACTTGCGGAGAAAATATTTGTAGTTGAGAAACGGCTTTTCCTTCAACTCGCCAATCACTAACTGGCTGATGTTGACTTCTTCCCTTCTGAAGCGCTCCCCATTGATGATGATATAGTCTTTTTCCTCAGAGTTTTCTTGAATCAATTTTCGATCCCTCCGTTTCTGTCAACCTCTTTTAAAAATTCTAAGCCTTTCGACGTTAGGCGATAGTAGTCACGGCTGTACAGCCTTCGGTTGCCAGTTGATATTACGATTAGACCTCTGCCCGACGTTGAACATGTTGGTAAAAGGACTTTTTCAACCAAACCTAACTCAATAAGCTCATCCAGAAAAATAGTCACATCTTTAGCGTAAAGACGGTTTTTCATAGTGATTTTTGATTTTATCAATGGCTTCTGAAGAATTGACATGCAAATACGATAGGCTTTTTCAAAGCTTATCTTGACTTGAGAAAAATTAATCAGCTCTATTCGCGCCAACTTGTTTTGCCTCCCTATTTCGTTCTTTCGTGTAGATGCAATCCATTAGGCAACACCAATTATGACTGTGTCACTTTTAGTCCAGTAGAGGTTGCCCTTAGGAGTTCTGAAAACTTCAACGTCTTTTTTGTCTAACAGCTTTTGGAACTCAGCACTTGACATCTCAATGATGCAAATGTCTTCAGGGATTGAGATTTTATCAACATCTATGACCTGCATTACTCACATTCGCCGTCCTTCAGAAAGCCCATATCTTCAAGCCTACGTCTAACAGCGTCGCGGATGAAGTCTGATTTATTCGCAAAGGTTGTTTCGGGAAGGGCATCAACCAACACTTTGTCAAGTTTCTTGGGAACTTGGATGCCCCAAACAGTTGTTAGTTGATCCATAGGTTAAACCTCCGCTTAGTTCTACTACCTTAGCTATGGGAAGTTCTATAAAAGCTTTAGGGATTTTTTATAATAAATCAAATAAAAGGATAAATAATATTGAAATTAATAATGATTTTGCGTTAAAAAAAACGCATCAATTCTAAATTGTAACCAAAACGCTTATTAGGCTATTTTTTTACTATAAACGGCATTAAAGGATAACTAAAATTAAACTAAAGATGATAACATGCGTAGAAAAGTCAGTACACCTGAATACGAGGCAAAAGTACTAGAAGCACTAAGCAACGTAGAAAACCCAGTGACTGTTCAATTTATTGCAGACCAATGTGAGCTTGGCTGGGGCACCGCTCGCGCTGTTCTTTATGATTTAACTCTCCAGGGTAGGATTAAGATGCAACAAACGACTAGTACACCTTTTTTTTGTTTAGAAAGAGGAGAAGAAGAAAAGAAGAGTGAAGAAAATGGAAACAACCAAAAATGATACAATAACAGTTAAGGTTGTAGGTACTAGAACGGCTGTTGAACAATTTGTTAAATTGACAAACCTAATTTTTCCGTTGAATGTGAAATCAAAGCTTTTGGAAAATAGAAGTCCAGTTGATGGAAAAGTTCACATCTTCATAGACCTTAATCCCTTCGCTGTACCTGATAAAGTAGAACTTAACTGGAGGTAGAATAGAATGATGGAAATTCCGTCAGGATTTTTAAAAGAAACATTTGATATGCTTTGTGAAAGATACCCAAGAATGAATAAAGACTATTTGTTTGCTATTTCTGAAATAACATTAAGCTCTGCTTGTTGGAATGTTTATGTGCTAGATGAGTATGGAGCTTTAGCGCCTAACATCTGGGTTCAGATGATAGCACCCAGCGGTGACGGAAAGAGCCTGCCAATTGATTATTTTTTGATTCCAACTCTTGATGAACTTGAAAAGATGATTGAAACTGATGATAAAATTTTCAAGCTTTACATATCCGACTACACTAAGGAAGGAATACTTAGACATTTTTCTGGTAGAACAAAAAGGAAGGGAAAGAAAGGAAAGAAAACTAAACAGATGATTTACATTTATGGGCTTCTCTGTAAAGACGAGGCTACAATGTTTATTGAGGCTGCTACTAAGAAGAATTATATGGCTGATATTGTGGCTGTTGAATCCAAGATGTATGATGGCAAACTTTATCGAAAAATCACGGCTGGACGTGGGCTTGAGGAAGTGCCAAAATGTTTCAAGGCTAATATTGCTGCGACGACACCAGCTGTTTACACTTTAATGAAGATTGATGCTTTTATCCAAGGTGGTTGGAATAGATATGATATGATAGTTGGAAATCCACTTAGACCCGAAGAGGTTGAAAGATACACACCAGAGTTCTTTCTACCAGATAAAGAGGCATCAAAAGAATTTGGTGATATACCTTACCATTGGGCTGAAAAACTTTCGATATTAAATTCAGATAATAAAATACGTATAATGTTGGTTGATGAAATTGCTGATCTTTGGACTGCGTATGAACAAAAGTGTAAATTAGAAGCAATCAAACTTAAGGAGACGGATTTGAGACGTGGGTACTTGCAGAGGCAAGCGGAAAAGGCACTGAAGAGGGCTGCACTTTACGAAATAAGTTCAATAATTAATGATTTGAATAAGTTCCCTACATCAGATTATATTGATAGATTAGAAGTTCATAGGGTTGAAAAAATTATTGCTGTACGGAAACAGAATATGGAAAAGGCTATTGCTAATCAAGAGACTTATTACCAATATTGGCTTAAGATGCTTGAGGAACGTGGGCAAGCTGCTTCGAGCAATGAGGTGAAAACTGATGCGAATGAAATTGAATACTTTGATAAACATATGGAAGCGCTAAGTAAGAAATACGGGATTTTTTCACATAAGTTGATTATTGAAGCCACTCAATGGAAAGACGGTGATAAACGCCTAACAACTAACATTGATACTGCTATTGAAAGAGGTAAATTACATAGGTTGGTTCCTGAACAAGCTAAATTAATGCTCATGAAAAAGAAATCAGATAAGGATTGGGGTTGGTTCCGCGACCAAGATATCAGCACTAACTTCAGGAGACTGCCTTTGCTGTACTATTGGGGTAAAAGGATGAAGGAGGTTGATGATAATTAATATTCTTAAATTTTTAATTCTTAAAAGGACTAATGGTATTAAGGATATAATTATATTATCAGTTATATTATATTCTTAATTAATTTAAGAATTAGGAAAATTAAGAAATTAAGAATGTTGGGTGATAATAAATGGTCTGTGAATACGCCTTACAATGCCAAAGTTTCAATTCTAACAGCGATATTTGTGTGGAACGCCCAGGACGTTCAAGTGGCGAATGTAACGTCTATAATACACGGAAAGATATGGAATTGGCAGCAAGAGGGAGAGATTGTAAAGGAAGTGAATTGGTGAATTCAGGTATGTGTCTTATATGCGGAGGAAGGCTTGATGAAAATGGTTCCTGTTCATATTGTGATGAAATTAAGAAAACAAAAAGAAAACTTGGACACTACCAAATTGATGGTATGGAGTATTTGACAACAACTGAAGGAAGAGAAATCTTAAGAGTAACAAAAGAACAGTTTGAAAAATTATTAGAAAAGGCAGAAGAAAGGCATATTGAAATACGTAGTTATGAACGTTTGAATCTACATAATAATAAGTATTTTAGGATATTTTGCTTTGAAGACTTGGAAAAACTGGAAAAGTTGAAAAAAGAGATTGAAAGTGAACAACAGTCACTTAGAAATTCATCCAACATTTTTGATGAAATATTCGGAGAATGACTTGATTGGGGTATCGCGTTAAATATGTATGCCCAAAACAAGTGCATCCCCTTTCTGGACGAAAGGAAAAGCTGATTAGAATTGTACGGCAACAGTTGAAAATATTGCCCAAAAACCCTACTCTGCCGTACTGTAGATTTAAGCTGAGGGATTTAAGTTATCACATGCTTGAAAACTACAACTGTTTCCATAAGGAAAACGGTGAAGTTTGTAGATTTTTGAATTGGTATTATATTCGGGGAGAGCCAACAGAAATAGCTTTGCGGAAGTTCATGGGGTGGGAAAACAAACCGCTCTGGCATTACGATTGGACTGAAAACCTTAAAGACGAGTACAGAATAAAAGCGAGGAAAGAAGCTATCTTGGCTAATAGGCAAAGGGAACTTTGGTCTTTTTGGGTTAAGGAAGACCCATCGTTGAAATCACTGCTTGAACATGGAAAAAGTTGCAATACATAGTCTTTTAAACGACTTTGTTAATTTAGCTTCAGCGAGGTGAAACATTTGGTTGTAGTAACAAAGGAAATCAACAATGAAACACCAGATTTCTATTATCTCTTCGGTATATGTGCATTGCTGGATGATGGTGATTTAACAGGAGCAGAGCTATTGCATAGTGAACTTTGTCTTGACTCATACAGCGTTAATAGGTACATCAGGTTTCTAGCTAAGGTTGGTTTTGTGGAAATTAATGGCATAATGTTTTCACTAACTAATAGAGGCAAGCTATTCGTTGAAAAGATGGTGGCGCTGTACCGTTTCATGCTTTCAATGAATGACCGAGTTTTCCTATTCAATCCGATTTTCCTTTCTTTTTGGTTTTAACTTTTTTACGAGTGCTTTTCATTTTATCAGGAATAGCATGCACAGGAATTGGCAAAGTCGGCTTTAGCGTTTTAATATTTTTCTTTTTTTCTTCTAAATAAACGAAATGAAGTAGGTAAATTATGGAGTTTCTTACAATTTTCGCCAAATCTAATGTTCGATTGATTAATGTCTCCTCGGTCATATTTTTATCATCTTCAAATTTTGGAACATTTTTCACATTGACAAATCTATGCGTAAGAGCATTGCGCGTGCCTTTCAGGTGCTTGTACATACCATAATCAAGGTCTCTATGAATATCAAACAAAGCATTAAGACTTAGGTTCTTGGTATAAGCTATTTTGTTTCGGATGATTTTTTGTTTATTTGTGTACCAGAGATTTGTGAAATTTATGTGCCTTTCAGGGATTCCAAGCCTCAAGTAATCGTTTATAAAGAACGCAATTTTATCGAGTATATCGTAGAACGTTTTGAAAGATGTTTTAACCAGTTGAATATAGATGTTATGAATGTTATAATCAAGTGTATTAATAATCGTGACCCGTTTGTCCACAAAATCTAAGTTTGAGTTTTCATATCTGGAGAGGATAAGCAAGAACCTAGCTGTGATGTAGTCTTGCTTTATCTGATTCAAATATGCAGATAAGGTAAGGTAGGATGTATCTCGGGCAGGTAAAATCATCGTTTTTATTGTCACCGTGTCACCTATTGTCGCATCACATTTTTGACAGAAACTGCATACATTGAGATACAGTCCGTATTTCAAACAGAATTCTATTAAAAACCTTTCAATCTTCGATTTAGCTTTAATTTTATACCCTGGATATTTCGGAGATTTTTGTAATGGAAGTTTTGTCGAAAATCTCTGCTCGATGTACTTTATGTAATTTGAAAAACTCGAGGTCGCTTCGCTATATGCTCCTAAATTCTGTGCAGATTTTAAAAGAGAATATGCCTCTAGGACGTATGTCCCTTGGTGCTCTCCGCAAAGGTCAGCATATGTCAAGAGAGAAATTCCTTTGTTCCCTATTGCCATACCAAAATCTGGTTCTAAACTCAACGCTTTGTCGTAACATTCCAGAGCATCAACTACTCTGCCAAGATTATCATAGCAATTACCAAGATTCACAAAGATTTGCGCCATCAGAATTTTGTCCGTAGATTTATATTCCAATGCTTTCATAAAATGAAATTTAGCTGAATCAAGACCACTCGCTTTAAAAAACGCAAGATTTAGATTCTTTCTCATTTCTAAGTTATGAATTCCTAAGTAGGCATTCGCAAGATTGTAGTGCACTGTCGAACGGTACTTAGCATGACTCGTTATCTTTTCAAAATCTTTCAGAAGTAGTTGTTTACCTTCTTCAATAATGTCTATGTTCTTGAGAGCGGTTCCGATGTCAATTAAGAGGGCACTTGCCATGTAAGAAACCAAGTAGTTAGGACCAAGATTTTTCATCTGATTGACTATACCCAATGCTTCGCCAAATCTGCTTTCATTTATTCTCTGTGAAGCACGGTCGCATAGATTTTGGAGCCGTTTTTTATCCAAATTAGTTCCTCCAGCACCACTTACCCTTAGCCAAACTCACAGTATTTAAACGCTATTTGATAGACAGCGTATGAGATGTTTGACACACCTTGTCTAAGGTGCCAGCTCTTTCACTCAAACTTCACTCTCCGCTGATCAGTCATGTCATTTCTTTGAAGCGGATTATGGGATTTCACTTTGAGAATTGATTTGTATTTCAATGCGAATAGGAGTGGCGTCAAATTTTCCTTGAAGCGTAACGGTATAGCCCGTGCCCAACTCAAAAATTGCCCTGTCAATGTGAGTTTTGAAAATCTTAGCTATCCGCTTTCTTTCGGATGAAATTGACTTCATATAAATCACTTCTGATGTGTAAGTATCCTGGAACATATTCTCTGATAATCTCTGTAAGTTTCAAGTTGTTCATCACTGCTCCTCCTATCACCTTGAGGTTGAGGTAATGCAGAATGCGTTATTCCTGTTTTAGTGTTCAATAGTTGCAGTCGCCAAGCAAGCGTCTTCTCTACACCTATTCCGATGACAATTATGTGCTTTGGTTTATCTTCAAGAATCTGGTTTAGGATGTACGAGTCCCAACAAGTTTTAATTATATTGTCTTTAACGTCTCTGCTCATTTTCCATCCATAGCTCTTTTTATTTCCAGCAATGCCAATAATGCTTGCATCCATCAGCCAGATTCCTTTCCGCTGCATTTCTTTTAGGATGTTGACTTTGTTTAGTATCCGTCTATACGTGTTTGGCGTGCCTTTCTTGACTATTTTACTAAAACCTAAGTCATTGCAGCTGCTTGATATGCACGAACTGAATATTCTCCAAAACTGCCATGTTCCACTGTTATTTTTTGGTACTCTATCAAACAATGCTTTTTCTCCCGAACCTAAACAGTAAACTGCCCTTACAAAGTGAGTGGGGTAGTTCGGAATGAGGTCTTTTTGATACCGAGTTATTTCAGAATTGAAGTCTTCTTCGTTTGTGGCTACATGCGATTCCCCGAGAAGGTATACACCTGGTTGTTTAGGTCTCCACCATTGCCTGTACTCTTCGACCTGTTTAACAACATCAAAAGAGTCTATTTGCTTACCTCTGGGGACATACACCTTAAGACGCTCGTATGTTGCCGCCAAGCTCATAATGAATCAACTGAACTATGATTTTTAAATGAGGCTTTTAGTTATTGTGCTCTTTTTAGGTCTAAAACAGCATTAAATTCTATTCAGAGTGCGTTTGAGCGTGAAGGATACCTCTTTTTTCTGGTGCAGGTGGAAAAAGGCGTATTTTAGGCGAAAATATGGCGTGCAGGGGAATAAGGAAGAATACCAAGAAAAGTCATGATTAGTTTCACTAATAAGTTTTAAAAGCGATTCTTGTGAATACTCTTGTTTTGGGCGAGCAAGCTATGAGTATCGTATACGATTTGAAAGTATTACGGCGTATCGCTATATTCGTTCTAAACAAGTCTTCTCAAGATTTGCGTTCAGAACTTTATGACTACCTTGTGATTGGTGCACTTTCAGATGATAAGGAACGTAGCGGTATGACGAAAGCCCAGATAAATGATTCTATCGAAAAAGACTTTAAAATTAGTGAACTGCCTGATGTTTTAATCCGCAATTCCTTAAATAGACTTGGAAAAAACGGCTCTGTTAATGTTGCACACAGTAAGGGAAACAAAATATACATTTTATCGCAAGACAAAATGAATTTAATGGAATTGATGTCAAACGAATACTCAAAAACTGTAGTTGGAGTTAAAGAGAAAATCTCCAAAAGACTTGGCGAAGCTCTGAGGTCTCCTATCGACTTAAATTTGGAGAATAGTGCCTTTTCACTCTTTCAAAAAATCTTGGCAACTACATTAAGTAGATTGGGTGAAGAATGTTGTTACTCAATTGTCGGTACACGCGGAACGGACTTAGAAGCCATCCAGAACACGAATATGCTGGAAATAATTGATGAAGTTTTGCGTGCGGAAAAAGAAGACTATTATAGAGACGCTGAGGAACAGGTTTTCATAGAATATATTTCGGAGCCAGACGAAAATCTTAAGGATTATCTTTTTTCTCTAGCGCAATCCTACTTCGTGATTAATGTTTTGCGCATTGACCCTGAATGCGATTCTTGCACAAGAGAGAGCTTAAGCCGAAAGAAAGTGTTCCTCGACACAAATGTAATAGTTCATGCACTTACTGGTTCGCGACCGCGTTTTTCAGCCGCAGACTCAGCCTTAAAATTGACTAATCAACTCGGTATTCAATTGCTTTTCTCCAAGCGTACTAAAACAGAGTATAACGTTCTAATAGGAGATTCGAAGCGAAGCTATGGAAAATCGCCCACGATTCCAAAGACCAGATTCCAGAAAATTCGAAATAGTTTGTCAGATGGATTTTTGAAAAATTATGAGCTGAAAAAACAAAAGAATCCAAATCTTACGTTTGAGGGTTACATACAACGCCTTGAAGAGATTGAAACTGTATTAAGGAATCGTTATTCGGTAGCTTATGATGATACCGATTATAATGAAATATCAGAAGACCCCGACCTTCCAATACTAATCGAAGTTGTCGCAGACGAAAGCGTCAAGTTTGGTAATTTCAAATCAAGAGTAGTCGCTGAACATGATGCGTTTCATATTCTGTTAGTTCAGCAATTGCGGAGCAAAGAAAAGGATGACATTTTGGGACCAAACTATTGGTTTTTGACGCATGACAGAAGTTTGTCTTCAGCAGAAATGCGCTTCCACAAATTTGACTTTCCAACGTCAAGTGTTTTTCTGGATGACTGGGTTCAAATGATTTCTCCGTTGTTATCACCAAAACAGACTAAAACTGCAAAAGAGGCTTATGTTGAATTGTTTGCATCAAGACTTCCAGTTTTGTCAAAAACCATCGATGATGAAGTATTCTTGACTTTTCAGGGTGATTGGGTAGACGATGAAGATTTAACTCCACAAGACATTGCAAGAATTATTGGGAAAAAATATTTGAAAGACCTTCATAAGAAACTTGAAGATGAAGGAAAACAGCTCTCTGAAGAAGATAAAAAACTTATAATTGGTCCGATTATTGAAGAGATAAAATCCCAAAAAAGAAATAATGAGCAAACCAGCCAAAAAGTAGCAAGGTTGGGAAAGACAGTATTCCATTTAAAAGGCGATGTACATAGGTTAAAAGAAACTGTTAACAAACAAAACTCAGCATTAAAAAATGTTGGGCATTTAATAGGCGCCTTGATTTTTCTCTTGCTTTGGTATGTTCTTTTTTCATACGTGCTGATTAGCTATTTAGAGCCATGGCAAGCTTTTATTGGAGCAATTATAGTCGCCGCTGTATTTGGATATTTAGCAGACTTTCACGGATACAAATGGCTTTTAGAGAGATTGCTTGGCAATAGTTATAAAACTAAACAAAGTGAAGATTAAAATTTACTAAAAATCTGGAAATAGCAAGCAAATTTTCACTTTAACAGCACTCTGTACAACTTCGGAAGGTCGTTTCTTCACTTGTTTTTTATTTGCTCTACGCCTAAGTTAGCTCGGAGTTTGCGAGCCTTGTCTTCCCCAGAAAAAAGGTCATGTGCCTTGCACATTCTTCTCCTCGGTATTCCCACGAGCTTTCTGAGCGGAAACAAGGTACTCGCAAACTTTTTACTAAAATAGTGAGCAGTAATGACCGACCTTCTAGCGAGACCTTGCGATGCTTGCGGTAAACCTGTTGGTGGAGGCTACAAGCACTGCCCAAAATGCAACATTTTTTTCTGCTGGTATTGTGGATACAAGTTGCAGAACATGTCAAACGAGTTTTCAGCTAAGTGTCCTATGTGCGGTGGAGAGTTTGAGGATTGAAAAAAACAAAAAATAGGTAGTTGAGCTAATATTCAACAGGCTATGCTTCTCACTCTTCAGGCGGCGGAACCCATTTCTCAACAAGCAGATTGTCGCCTTTGAGTTTAAAGCTCACCTTGACAAAAATCGAGTCTGCTCCCTTAAATGGGAACATGCTGTCTTCCGCCAAGTCCTTCGGCAAGTAAATCAGGTATTTGCCGTCCTTTCTCCTGAACAGTCGCCCTCTTCCTTCACTAACCATAGTTTTCCCTCCTGATTGAATTCTACTATTGAGTACACCTTTGTGCATGTTACATTATAATATTTGCTTTAAAAAATGGCTCGCCTATTCAAACATTATTTTAAGGTATGAACTTAAGAAAAGTTATAATCGAAAAAAGAAGTAAATATTAACCAAGTCGGTGTGAAAAGTGAGTGATGATAACCAGCCAAAAACCGATGTGATTTTTCTATTCGGAGCAGGAGCTTCTGTTGATGCTGGCATACCCGATACTTACAAGTTTGTGGTTGATTTTGAAGATTATATTAAAGAATACCAATGGGAATTTTACAACCTTCTTCTGACTATCATAGAAGTTAGAGAAGAATTCAACGAAAAAGTTTATGGTAAAAAACAACGCCAAGTTGACGTTGAACAACTTTTGGAAATATTGAGGCGTCTTATTGAAAAAGAAAAAGACCCAATACTTGACTTTTACGAGGAAAAGAAGTTTCGTATAACGACGAGACAGAGCAATTTTGTCGAACTTAAAAGGCTTCTTGAGAATTTTATAAGGGAAAAAGCTATAATCAAAGACGAGTCGAAACTTGAGTACCTCAAAGAACTCCTAAACTTTAATAGACCTATAGAAATCTTCTCAACCAATTACGACACCTGTATTGAACAATTAAGCCATATCAATCATATGAGGTACACGGATGGGTTCGATATCTATTGGAATCCAAGGAACTTCAGAATAAATTACGACATAAAGCATTACAAAATGCATGGCTCCGTTATTTGGTATGAAAACGTAAAGACCAAAGAATGCGTAAAAATACCTGTTCATTCTTTTTCGGAAGGAGAACCAATTGCTTTAAAACTTATCTATGGAGATGATGTGAAACCACTTGTGATTTATCCAGCTCAAAAGGCAGAGTATGTTGAACCTTTAACTGATTTGCAGTTAATGTTTAAAGAAAGGCTTTTTGATAAAAAAACAAAATATGTGATTGTTGTTGGCTATTCTTTTAGGGATGCTTATATAGTTCACATGCTCTGGGACGCAGCAAGAATCAATGAAGACCTAAAGGTACTTCTAATAGCACCAAATGCGCAGCGGATTTTTGAAAACAAATTGAAGTACATAAACAAAGAAAAGAATGACCTTTCAAGGATTCACGACAGAGTAGTATGTGTTCCCTACCCCTTTTCAACAATTATTAATCAATTACGAAACCATTATTTGAACAAACTTAACCAATTACGAAATTACTACAAACAGTTGCTTGACGATGAGCGAATTGGACGCGAACCGAATTGGAGTTACTCAATTCGTTTTTGTATTGAAATCGGATACTTGACAAAAGCAGAGGAAATAATTCATAAATCAAGCAAGCAATGGAAGGATTTAGAAATAGGAACTCCTAGCGAAAAACTACTTTTAGGGTTCAAAGGTTTATTGCATTCAGTCATTTGCAAAGACGGATATGAAGAAAAATGGCTCAAGAGGGTTAATGAATCTCTAAAGATGTTTAGCACTGAAAAATTTGATGTTGTAGATAGTAAAGGAGACTTATATTTTCTAGGTCTTCGGAAGAATGGTGAAATAATCCTCATTGGAAAGTTTTTGAAGGATTGGATTCATCCACTTATTAGCGAAAAAAAGAGAAAGATTGAATTGTTAAGTCCAAAATTCGAAAGCGCGCTTAAGAGAATTAGACCCAGTTTAGAAAGATTTGAAGAATTCAGCAGATACCTCGATAATTTATCAAGAGGTGTTAGGGTTTATGGCTACAAAGAATCTAAAAATGATTCTGCAGAAGTTAAGTCATTCCTTAAAAGATTTGAGATAGCAAAACAAAGAAGACAATATATGGCTGGAGAGCCTAATAGCATTATTCTGGGTATTGAAAGAGGGAGATTGAAAACGGTCTTAGGCGCAAAAAGTTTTGAGTTCAAACTCAGTAATAAAAAAGGAGAAGAATAACTCACTTCTCACTTTTCGAACTCTTTGGTTTGCTTTCCTTTTCATTTTGTTCCTCAGCTTCGGTCAGTGATTCTTGTTCCGCTTCTCTGAATTCTTGTAGTGCTTTTTCTTGTTCTTCTTCGTACAACTTCTTTAAAGCTGCTTTACCCTCAGGCGTATCAACGAGCTTATCAAAAGCGTAGATTATTGGGTCGTAATTCTTATGCATAAACTCCTGCATTTCTTTAAGTTGCAATTCAAAATCCTCTTTCTGTTTAGCAATAACATCGGCAAGCTGGCTTTTAGTCTGATTGAACTCTTCTTTCAGTTTAGCTATATCAGTTCGGGTTTGCATTCCATTAATTGAAAGGTGTTCAAAAGCACGTTGATAAGCTTCCCTGATGGTAATTTCATCATAGTCGTATTTCTTGCGTGCTCCTCTCCGTTGGTGACCCATCATCAGGTCTTTGAGTTCTTGCGGTTGAATTCCAGCTCTCAACAAAGCGGAATTGTAGAAACTGCGAAGTGATTTTGTCTTGAATTCTTTAGCCTTCTCGACTCCGAATGCCTTCTCCGCTAAGTTCTTCATTGCAGTATTGATGCTTCTCACTTCAAGCTTGTCATCTTTCCCTTTAGTTGTTGAAACAAACAAGTAGCCTTCACTTGGGTTTCCGCGCTCTTGAAGCATAGCTCTAATGTCATGCATGGCTTCATAGCTGAAACAGGTTGCTTGCATTTCACCTGTCTTTTCCCGAGGTTTCTCCACAATATAGTGCTCTGTCTCTGGTGCAGTGTAAAGTCCTTTCAGGTTTTCAATTCTAATGCTACTAACATCCACTTCACTGAATCCACTTTGGGCTAGAACTAGAAGTAAGGCTCTATCTCTAAGGTTGCCGTGAGAATACATTGATTTCACATCATCTTTTGTAGTCTTTGATTTTTGCACAACTCCCTGTTTCAGTGTACTCTCCCAGTCACCGCGTTTCAGGTTTAAAGGCAAGCCGTTTCTACTGAAAAACGAAGCCACAGGAATAAGAGCTGTTTTCACAGCTATAGGCTTCAAGTTACCACGTGCTTCCAAGTATTCCTTGTAGGCTCGGAACTGGTCTTCAAAGAATGTTCTTTCAGCAATGTTTTGAGTTGTCAGGTCATGCATCCGTTTTTTGATTTGCTCGGTTGGACTCATACCGATGAAAACTAACCAGCCTCGAATTTGGTTGGTGTAGTTCTTCTTTGTCCTTTCGCTTAATCCAACTAACCACTTTTTGAAAAATTCATCCTTTTCGTAGGGCTTAACTGATTTTTTACTCATTTTCTCAACCTCTTTTCGTTTTTAAGCCCTTATAGTCTTTGCGTTCTAAATGCCACAACTATATACAAAACTTGGTAGTTCAAAACCGCCTTACTATATATAGAGTCAATTGGCGCTTAGACTAACGCTTGAGTAACCGCTCAGAAAAAAATTGGCGCCTCTGTACAAAGCAGGGCTTGCCGTAAGCATCAATAAGTTGTTAACTCAGCTTTAGTGTAAAAGAATGGAAAAGGGGGTCGGGTTTTTAGCTTGTAGGGTGAATGGGGAGCACGGTTTTTTTGTGTGCTTCGTTCAGTACTTCTGCAAATGCCAAGTAGACTGCGCTTAGTCCGCAGATTATGCCTTCGAACCCAGTTATTGTGTTTAGTGTCACGTTTTCAAACAGCGTTGGGTTTCCTGTTAATTCTCTCGCGGTCAGGAGGAAGAACAGAATCGCTAAACTCATGAAGACGAATTGCAAGGCGCGGTTTGTCTTAAGCGTGCCGAAGAACATCACGAATGTGAATAGCCCCCACATGAAGAAGTACGCAGCCATCCCCATCTCTGTCGGAGCGCTTATGCCAGCGAAAGAGAAGCTAGGCAAAACGAGCAATGCCACGAGAGACCACCAGAAAAGCCCATAAGAAGTAAACGCCACTGTACCAAAGGTGTTGCCCTTCCTGAACTCCATAATTCCCACTATCACCTGAGCTAATCCACCGTACGCCAAGCCCATTGCAAGAATCATGGTGTCAAGGGGAAAAAGCCCCGCGTTGTGCAGGTTAAGCAATACAGTTGTCAATCCGAAACCCAGTAGACCAAGCGGTGCAGGATTCGCCAATTTCTCACTCACAGTTCATCACACATCTTTTCCAGGTTAGGAACTGCTCTTTTGAAAGATGAGAATATTAAGTTTTCCTACCAATTATCGCCATTTCCAGACTTTTCTGCCATAGAAAAACTCAGGCAAAATCAGAAAACCTGAAAACGAGAACGGTAGAATAACCAACCAGTCTACAAGGTCCAGAGGCGCAGTTCCGAACAAGTAGAAGCCGGGTACGAGGTAAGAAGTGTAAGGTATAATTGCAGTCAATATCGCCGACACAAGTACTGCTACAAGCAAGAATTTGTTTGATGTGAACCCAACTTTGAACGCGTTGTGTTTTTCCGAACGGCAATTCCAAACTATGACTAATTCTTGCAGAGTAGCCTGCACAAAAGCCATTGCCCGAGCCTCCTCGATAGGTCGCCCCAGCACATAGTACGATACAGCAAATACAAGTCCCGTGCCTATAAACTGCGTTATAAACGTAGCCAAAATCGACGCTATTCTCCCATGTAATATGCCTTCTTTTGGGTCGCGTGGAGGTCTATGCATAAGATCGCCTTCCGGCGGGTCCATGGTCAAGGCAAGGGCTGGACCTCCATCGGTGACCAAATTTAGCCATAGAATCATGCCCGCAGTGAGAGGCAGTTCCAATCCTAAAAGCGCAAAGCTGCCTATAACAAGCAACTCATCAAAGTTGGAACGTAACAGGAAGAAAGAGAACTTTCGAATATTATCGTAAATGCCTCGCCCACCCTCAACGGCGTTAACTATCGTGGCGAAGTTATCATCCGCCAATACAATGTCCGCCGCTTCTCTTGTAACGTCTGTACCCGTTATCCCCATTGCAACGCCGATATCTGCTTGCTTAAGCGCGGGTGCATCGTTTACACCGTCACCTGTCATGGCAACTATTTCGCCCTTGCTTTTCAACGCCTTAACGATTCGAAGCTTGTGTTCAGGCGACACCCGCGCATACACCGAAACTTCCTCTACAACCCTTCCGAATTCCTCGTCACCCAAGTCGTCAAGCTCCACACCTGTAAGCACTTTGTCGCTGTGCAACATTCCCAGCTCTTTCGCTATAGCAACCGCAGTTAGTTTGTGATCTCCAGTTATCATTACGGTCTTTATGCCCGCTTCTCTGCATCTAGCGTTAGCTTCTTTTGCTTCAGCCCTCGGAGGATCAATCATGCCTGAAAGACCAAGAAATACCAGATTACTCTCAAAGTCTTCCTCATCACACTCTTCAATGAAGCCTTTAGGCAGGTCCTCATTATACGCCGCGCCGAGGACACGGAGAGCATCATTCGCCATTTGCTCATTTATCGCTAAAATTTCCTTTTTCTCTTCAGCCGTGAACTTCTTAATTTTCCCATCTTTCAAGATGTGAGTGCTGCGCTCTATGATCATTTCGGGAGCGCCTTTTACGTAAGCAACAATCTTTCCTTCTGGCATTTTGTGAACGGTTGTCATGCGCTTCCTTTCCGAAGTGAAGGGCACTTCGTGAACGCGGGGATATGTTTCTTCCGCCTCTTTTTTTGTTATTCCCGCTTTGGCTGCTGCGACAATAAGCGCTCCTTCGGTGGTGTCTCCGATAACACGTTTGCCATCATAATGAGCGTTAGCATTCAACGTGTTAGCCCTCAACATCAATTCAAGTTCAGGATTTTCCTTCGGGCTGATTGGGGTGCCATCCACCAAAAACTCGCCTTTCGGTTCGTAGCCAGCCCCTGTCACATCAAAAATCTTATTGTTAACGTAGATTTTGCGAACCGTCATTTCGCCCTTCGTCAAAGTTCCCGTCTTGTCTGAACAGATAACAGTCGTAGCACCCAAAGTTTCCGCGGAAGAAAGTCTCCTCAAAATCGCGTTGCGCCTAGCAAGTTCTCTAGCGCCAAGTGCAAGCGACACAGTCACAATTGCTGGCAAGCCTTCTGGAACCGCTGACACAGCAAGCGCAATTGACACTTCAAAAGCATCCAACACGCTAGCGATAATGCCACCTGACTCAACTACGCCTAGAATAAAGATTTCATACAACTCAAGCGCAAAAATTACAGCAGTCAAAGCAACAATTATTATCCCAAGTTTTTTGGCAAAGCTCTCCAGTTTTTTCTTTAGAGGACTCTCCTCCGTCTCCATAGTCTGAACCAATTCGGCAATTTTCCCGAACTCCGTCTTCATTCCAGTAGCTGTTATTACAGCCTTGCCTCTGCCATAGGTCATATGGGTAGCCATGAAAACAGAGTTTTTTCTATCCGCGATGGGGGCTTCCTCTTTAAGTACGCCCACGTCCTTTGTAACATCTGTCGACTCACCTGTCAAAACAGCTTCGTCAGCCTTCAAATCGACAGTTTCGATAAGCCTGCCATCCGCGGGAACACGGTCACCAGCTTCAAGAAGCACAATGTCGCCAGGCACGATTTTTCGGGCATCTATCATCGTCTCATCGCCGTTCCGAATAACGCGTGCTTTAGGAGCCGTTAACTTCTTCATGGCTTCCATGGCTTTTTCGGATCGATACTCCTGAATGAAACCGACAACGGAGTTAAGAATCACGATGATGGCGATGGTAATAGCGTCAACCGTTTCGCCTATCAGAAAAGAAATTGCCGTGGCAATCAAAAGCATGATCACAAAGACATCTTTGAATTGGTTGAAAAAAATCTGGAGCGGAGTTACTCCTTTCTTTTCTTTAAGCTCATTGTACCCGAACTCTCCCAGCCTACGTTCCGCTTCTTCACGGCTCAACCCTTTTTGGTCAACCCGTAATTCGCTCAAGACCTGCTCAGATTTCTTGCTGTGCCAAGCGTCAGCCATAGCAACCGACCATTTTTCACCAGTTCAGTTTTTCTTATACTAAGATGTCGTTCTCTTCGGTTAGATGATACATTAGCTCCCTTATCATAAGAATAACCGTTATAATACTTTCCCTTTTGGCTTCAATAAAACAAAGGCTAATAAACAAGTTTATACAACTTCCCACTTCAATTTAAAACGAAAATTGATGACTGAAAGGAGAAGGTTAAAAGAATGCTTGAAACATTTGAACCATGGTTAATCGCACCAATAGCTTCGTTAATATCAATTCTAGTAGGCTTATACTTTTATCGTTACGTTGAAAAACAAGACAGCGGAACCGAAAGAATGCGGGAAATCTCTGACGCTATCAGACTGGGCGCTCGCGCCTTCCTGAAAAGAGAATACACTGTGCTGTTTATGTTCGTCGGCGTCGTAGCTGTTCTGCTACTGATATTCCTGCCAGCTCCAATTTGGGCTGGTGACCCACTGAAAAACATTACGGTAGCATTGTCGTACATTTTTGGCTCTGTATTCTCTGCGTTAGCTGGATTCCTCGGCTTAACAATTGCGACCAAAGCAAACGCTAAGGTGGCAAACGGCGCAAAACAAGGCTTAAACAAAGCGTTTCCAGTCGGTTTCCGAGGCGGCGCAGTGATGGGTTTCGCCGTTGTTGGAATCGGCTTGCTCGGCATAAGCATCGTCTACGCAATTGTTGGTCTGACTCCAGAGGAAGAAGTCCCAGCAATACTCGCGTACAGTTTCGGTGCAAGCGCTCTAGCGCTCTTCGCCAAAGCAGGCGGCGGAATCTACACCAAAACCGCAGACATCAGCGCTGACCTCGTAGGCAAAGTGGAACTTGACCTGCCTGAAGATGACCCGAGAAACCCTGCCGTTATAGCTGACAACGTAGGCGACAACGTGGGTGACGTGGCTGGAATGGGAGCGGACTTGTTTGACTCTTACGTCGCAAGCATCGTGGCTGTGATGATACTTGGCGCGGCTCTTTCCATAGGCAGCAGCACGTTGTACATACAGATTCCACTGGTGTTCGCTGGTGTAGGCATATTCGCCTCGATTATCGGCTCTTTCACCGTGAGAGTCGGCAAGAAAGGTAACCCTGGATACGCGCTCAACATGGGCACGTACGTAACCTGCGCTATTTTCGGCGTTCTAACTGCAATAGCCACTTATTACCTTGGTTATCCTTGGGAAATCTGGGGCGCAGCTGTCATAGGATTAGTTGCAGGAGTCATAATAGGTGTTACAACAGACTATTTCACATCAGAAGGCAAAGCGCCTGTGGCGAAAACAGCCGAAGCCTCAAAGAGCGGTCCCGCCATCAACATAATCACTGGTTTCTCCTATGGCCTTAGAAGCATAATTCTCCCCTTAATCGGAATTGGCATTGCGGCGGCAGTTTCGTACAAGTTACTGGAACCCTTAGGCGGCGTTTCTTACGGCGTGTTCGGCATATCAATGGCTGCAGTTGGCATGCTTTCAATCGTTGGCTTAACGGTTTCCAACGATGCTTACGGTCCAATCGTTGACAACGCTAAAGGCGTAGCGGAGCAGTCTGGACTCAGCGAGGAAGTCATCGCTATCACAGATGAACTTGACGCTGCAGGAAACACGGCGAAGGCCATAACAAAAGGCTTTGCAATCGGAGCTGCCGGTTTAACGGTGATCTCGCTGCTGGCTGCTTTCCAGGAAATCGCTTCAAAAGCTGGACACGCTGCCGTTTTCGACATCATGCATCCACTCGTTTTGATGGGCGCGCTTATAGGCGTAGCTATTCCCGCCGTGTTTTCAGCAATGCTAATGTTAGGCGTAGGCAAAAACGCAGAAAGAATGATTGCTGAAATCAGAAGGCAATTCAAAGAAATTCCAGGTTTGCGCGAGGGTAAGCCGGGAGTGAAGCCTGATTACGCCAGTTGTGTAGACATTGCCACAGTGGGCGCCATTCGCGAGTTAATGCCCGCAAGCGTTTTCATAATTGTGGCTACGCTGGTCGTGGGCTTCGTTGGCGGAATCCAAGCGCTAGGCGGTTTCTTGGCAGGCGCAATACTGTCGAGTTTGCTGTTGGCGCTGCTTATGTCAAACGCTGGTGGCTTATGGGACAACGCTAAAAAACTTATTGAAACTGGCGTTCACGGCGGAAAAGGTTCTGAAGCGCACAAGGCAGCTGTGGTTGGCGACACGGTCGGTGACCCCTTCAAAGATACGGCTGGGCCATCTTTGAACACGATGATTACGGTGATGTCGCTTGTGGCTTCGTTGTTTGCCGCGCTGATTGTCCAGTATAATCTACTGGGCATGTTAGGCCTATAGCCTTCAACTATTTCCCTTTTTGTTTCACAAATGTTTGGATAACTACGTTTACGCTAACACATAACATCAAAGCAAAACAAGGTTTTCTGAAAAAAGAAAAGCCTTATCAACTTTCGAAAACGATTTTCAAAGTAGAAACCACAATAATCAGGAAGTGGGCAAAATCAAAGTTTTGCTGCTGTCTGAACAAGAAATCGTCGAATTGTTGTCAATCGAAGAAGTCATGGAGGCTGTTGAGAACGTCTTCAGAGAAAAAGCGTTAGGCTATGCTCAGATGCCTCCGAAGGTTTATCTAAACTTTCCGAAGTACAACGGCGACGTGAGAGCCATGCCCGCTTACCTTGAGAGGCTGGACGTAGCATCGGTTAAAATCGTGAATTCTCATCCTGAAAACCCCGAGAGGTTTGACATGCCCACGGTCTCGGGAACAGTGCTTCTTTTGGACCCGAGGAACGGCGCGTTGCTTTCGGTAATGGGAGGAAACAACATAACAGCCATGCGAACAGCCGCCGCTGGAGGCTTAGCAGCCAAATACCTTGCAAGAAGAAACTCCAAAACTGCTAGTTTCGTCGGTGCAGGAGTCCAAGCTAGAGCGCAACTGCTGGCGCTTTTAGCTGTGTTTCCGAATCTTGAGGAAATCAGAGTCTGTGAGGTATTACCCAAAGCGGCAGAATCTTTCGCTTCTGAAGCAAAAGACAAAGCGCCTCAAAGCAGAATTGTAGTGGTTGGGAATGAGGCGGAAGCCGTTCACGAAGCCGACATAGTCGTCACTACAACGCCTTCAAAGAAACCGTTGGTTTTTGAGCCATGGGTTTCTGAAGGAACCCATTTCAACTGCATAGGCGCTGACGCCCCGCTCAAAGAGGAATTAGACCCAGCAATCCTGAAGAGAGCGAAAATAGTGGTGGATGACTGGGAACAAGCCGCCCACAGCGGAGAAATAAACGTTCCCTTATCGAAGGGCATCTTATCCGAGAAGGATGTGTGGGCTGAACTGGGAGATATCATAGTCGGAACCAAGCAGGCTAGAACCTCAAATAAGGAGATCACAATATTCGATTCAACAGGTTTAGCTATTCAAGATGCTGCAACAGTTGAATTAGTTTACAAAAAAGCGTTATCCAGAAAAACTGGTTGCTTCATAAACATCTAAGCCTCCCGCCCTCAAGCAGAGAGACTATCATGGGAGTGAACGAGGGGGTAAGACATTTAAGAAATGTTTTATTCTCACTTGTTTGGAGGAAATTATGCAACGGGGCAGTTCGCGATTGTTGGAATCTTGCTAATTTTGATAGATTTCATTCCTCTTGCTTTGGGTTTGGTTCTATCTAAGGGTGACTTTCAATCTAAGTTCGTCAAAATAGCAGTTCCAATATGGCTCATAATGTTGGTTCTCGGCATCATTTTGATTATGATCCCATAATCACACATAGTAGCTTATTGAGATTAAGGTTTAATGCAAGAAAGCTATTTCCGTTTTTTACGCTTTTGCAGCTTACGGAGTTTTTTCGTCGACTTTTCCTGAGACTTCGTTTTCCTTAACGCCAGCAAGGTAATACTTAACCCAAGAATGACTATTACAATTATTATCGCGTAGATTGCTTCTGGCGCTAGAACGTCAGGGTTTTCATCAGTTGGTGATGGAGTGCTATCCGAAGGAGGAGTGGTAGTAGACGGAGGGGTAGGTGTAGGGAGCGTGGGTGCGGTCCCTGTGAGAATTGGTTCTTCAACCTGTATCAGCAGCGAGTAGTGGTCGATTTTTAGGTTTGAAGGCACTATCGATTGATTCAGGTCGAACGCGCCAACTTTGAATGAGGCAGTGCTGGAAGGGCTTAGAGAGGCGGGAGTTAGGGCGTCTGTGTAGCCCATCGCGATCGTAGTGCCTGTGGCGTTGTAGAATGTTCCTACCACATAGATGTTTGTAGCCGTTTGAGTGCCTGCATTTTGAACGGTGCCGGTGACCCAATAGACGCCTTCCGCGTCAGTACCTCCTGAACTGCTTGTGACTGGTAAGTCTGGATACTGATAGCTACTTGTTGGGTCTGCCGCCTCAACTGTGAAATCTACGCGGTCGATGCCAAGCGAAAGCCAACTCAGGTCGCCAGTAACGCTAACCGAGGGAGGAAACTCCATGTAAAAGGGGGCTTTTTGCTGAGGGAGTAAGTACTGCCCATAAACAGTGGTGGGGTAGGAATATGATACAGCCTCTCCGTCCAGGGTGTAGATTACTCCACTTAAAACAACAGAGTCTATTGTGTTGGGACCCACGTTTTGCACTTCACCGACCACATCTAAATAGCCAATTGAGTCAACGTACCAGCCGTAACTCAGAACTTTGATGTTCTCTGGTTGACTGGAAACCTGTGGAACTAAAGTCAAACCCAACGACACCAAGGTCAAGAACACACATAAGAAAACAATGCTCTTCCTCAAACCTTCCTCAGTTCCCCTCGTGCCATATGGACATTACCAAAACAACGGTGTACTATAAAACAGTTTTTCAAAAATAGAGCCAAACATGTTTTGATGACGATGATTAGGAATTGGTTCCAAACCCCAACTTTAGTTTAGCATTTACCTATCTTTTCTAGATAGACCAGAAACTCTCTCAACTCTTCTTTATCCATATTAACCAGCGAACTGCGTTCCGTTTTAATGTATTTGCGAAGGGAATCCAAGCATTCGGCAGCCTTTGCGTTTCGCTTGACGGTTTGCACTTGATCACGTTCTATTTTTATTCTGTAAAGTGTTGCCAGAAAAGTTGCAAAAACAACCAGAGTGTTACTAACTATGACTATGAGTTCTAAACTCATCAAATTACCTCCTCATTTTACGCCAGTTTCAGGTTGTAACCTTTTTAGTCTACGGAACTAAATAAAACCTAACCCAAAACGCTACATTAACAGGAAAAATATCTAAAAATTTATGTGCAGATTCATACGAATAAGCAACGAAGAAGTGCCTACATGAAGGTCTCGTTTATCAGCACAAGTCCCAACGAAGGCATTGATGAGCGGGAAGGAAGAAAATCCATTACCGCGTTTCCGCCCTTGAGCATACTATATTTAGCGGCGGCTCTTGAAGAAATGGATGTTGAAGTCTCAGTTTTAGACCAACCCGCGTTAGGATTAACGGTGGAAGAAACCGTGCGGTGGGTGGAAAAAGAGAATCCTGATGTTCTTGGCTTTTCCACACTCACAAGCTCAGGCCAGACCGCGGCGCTGATAAGTAACAAAGTGAAAGAAAAAAACCCAAACGTCACTACGGTTTTCGGCAACCATCACGCCACATTCAACGCGGAACGAATCCTCAAGAAATACACGTCCGTTGACGTAGTTGCCCGAGGAGAAGGCGAACGAACAATTGCTGAATTAGTAAACTGTCTGAAAAACGGAGAAGACCTAAAAGAAGTTCGGGGAATCAACTTCAGAAACAAAGGAAAAATAGTTGCAACCCCTGATCAACATTTAATTGGGGATTTAGATGCCCTGCCTTTCCCAGACCGCAAACTGATTGACGTAGACTATCACTGCGTAATCGCAGGAGCAAACATCGCGCCCAAAAAATTCACAAGCATAGTCACCTCTCGAGGCTGCGTTTTCGACTGCCGATTTTGCAGCTGCACGGAAATTGCTAAGAACAGGTGGCGACCCAGATCAGCCAAAAACACTGTGGAGGAACTGCAGTTTTTAGCCAGCGAAGGCTACAAGCAGATTATCTTCGTGGATGACGCCTTCACCATGAACCCGAAAAGAGTGATAGAGATCTGCAGGGGCATAAGAAAAGAGAAACTCGATTTAGAGTGGATATGTGAAGGAAGAGTCGACATATGCTCCTACGACATGCTGCATGAAATGGTGCTGGCAGGCTGCAAAGTTCTTTATTTGGGCATCGAAAGCGCCAACCAGCGAATTCTGGACTACTACAACAAGAAGATTACCCCTGAGCAGTCAGAAACCGCCGTGAGGACAGCCAAAAAAGCTGGAGTGGACGTTGTCGCAGGGTCTTTCATAATTGGCGCTCCAGATGAGACTCGAGAAGAAATGTGGAATACTGTGAAATTTGCGCAGCGGGTTCCCATAGACATTCCACAATTCAATATACTTGGCGCTCACCCAGGAAACGACATTTGGAACGAGTTTGTAGCTAAAGGCTTTCTGGACCCAGAGAAATGGTGGGAGAAGGGCGTTGCCGTATCTGAAGTATACCCTTATGCTAAAGTTTCTCGTGACGAAATAATGCAGATAATGCACGACGCCTTTTTCCAGCATGTATATCGTCCAAGCTTTCTAGTGAAACAGGTTGTGAAAACGTTGGGAAGCCTGTATCGCATTAACGTTGTTATGAGTAACCTGAGCAGAATCGGCGAAATCCGAGAGGCAGCCAACAGCGTAGCCTGACCAGTTAAATTACAACAAGATTTTATAGGGAGCGTTCGTAACAACTACATTGAGGGATTTTTACGAAGTTTGAAACTTACGTGAAGGAAATTATATCGCGCACCCACAACGTAACCAGCTTTAGGTTTCCAAGACCCGCCGAGTTAAATTACAAGCCTGGGCAGTTCTTTTTCGTCACGATAAAGGCTCAGGATGGAAAAGAGTTAAGCAAACACTTCAGCTTATCCAGCAGCCCAACAGAAAAAACGCACATAGAATTCACCAAGAAACTTTCAGACAGCGACTTCTCCGCCGCTCTGAAAGCGCTTAAGGAAGGCGACTGGGCAAGAATAGATGCGCCGTACGGAAAATTCACTTTCGAGGGCGAACACGAAAAAATAGGCTTGCTTGGAGGAGGCATCGGGATAACCCCTTTTATCAGCATATGCAAATACTGCACCGACAAGCGCTTAGACACCAAGGTCACGTTGCTCTACGGAAACCGCACTGAAAACGACATCGCGTTCAGAAAGCAACTAGAAGCAATGCAGAAACAAAATAAAAATCTAAAATTGGTGTTTACACTCAACGAAGCCAGCAGCGGATGGAAAGGCGCCACAGGATTCATCACGGCGGACATGATAAAAAAGGAAATACCTGACTTCAAGGAAACGATGTTTTACACTTGTGGTCCTCCAGCCATGGTGGAGATAATGGGAAAGCTTGCCGAACAACTAGGCTTGCCAAAGACGCAGCTGAAGCGCGAGTACTTCACAGGCTACACATAAGTCTAAGGGTAGAATCTTCTGGTGGTTCGGGGAAACGGAATAGCGTCTATAACGTTTTCCAAATCAAGCATCCAAGCCAACAGCCTTTCAAGACCCAAACCGAAACCCACATGCGGCACAGTGCCGTACCTTCGCAGGTCCAAGTACCAATCGTAGTCTTTTTCCTTCAAACCCATTTCTCTTATTCGTTTAATCAGCGTTTCCTTGTCTTCTTCTCTGGCGCCGCCCGTGGACACTTCACCGATTCTCGGAACCAGCATGTCCACAGACATGGCAACTTCGGGGCGGTCGCGGTGCGTCTTGCAGTAAAAAGCTTTGATGGCGGTTGGATAATCGTAAACGAAGAAGGGTTTGCCGAACTCGTCTGCCAGCGTCTTCTCGTCCTCGTAGCCGAAGTCTTCGCCCCACTTCAGCTTCGCGCTTTTTTTGCGGAGAACCTCAACAGCCTCAGTATAGGTTATTCTTGGAAACGGCGTTTTGACCGAAGCTAGCTTGGAAATGTCTACGCCTAACTCTTCGAGTTCCCGTTTGCACCTGTCAGCGGTTTGCTGGCAGATATGTGCCATAAGCTCCTCTTCAAAGCTCATTAGGTCATTCATATCGGCAAAGGGCCATTCGCCTTCGATGTGCCAGTATTCCGTCAAATGTCGAATTGTTCTGCTTTTTTCAGCGCGAAAAGACGGCGCGATGCAATAGACTTTTTCCAAGGAGTAAATTAGGATTTCGAGGTAAAGCTGAGAACTCTGCGTCAGATATAGGTTTTTGTCAAAATATTTTAAGCCAAAAAGAGTTGAGCCGCCCTCAACAGCGGCGGAAATGAACATGGGCGGAGAAACCTCTGTGAAGTCTTGGCTCTTAAAGAAGTCGCGGGCGAATTCCAGAACGTCGGCTCGAATCTTCATCACCAGGTTCATGCGGCGGCTGCGTAGCCATAGGTGGCGGACGTCACGGATGAACTGTTCGCTTTGGTCTTTGGTTATCGGAAAAAGCTCAGCTAAGCCGATAATGGTGATTGATTCGGCGGCGATTTCGTAGCCTCCTGGCGCGCGCTTGTCAGGTTTAGCTGTGCCCTCAAGCGTCAGGGAAGATTCTATTGTTAGGCGTTCCGCTTTGTTCCAGGCGGGGCTGCCTTTTTTTACGGTGCATTGGATGAAACCCGTTGAGTCTCGTACTAACAGGAAAATTAGCTCTTTTCCTTCTCTTTTGCGGTAAACCCAACCTCTTACGGCTACTTTTTTGTCTTGGCAACATCCGTCCAAGATTTCGCTTATCTTCACCAGAGCCATTGATATCAACTGTTTCCTCTAAATATTGTTTTCAAACCTAAATGCCTATCGATTTAGTTATGCGATGAAGTTTAGTTTTTGATATTTAGAGAAGGTTGATAGCTTGTTTGAGCATGAGAAGGTTTGCTGGGGCTCTGGCTACCGACTATAGGAGAAATATGAAAAGCGGTATAAAACAGACTGCTTTACCAGAGCCCACTCAGCCCCGCTCTCTCCTTAACCAATGTGACTGTAACCCCGAAAAAGAAAGGGGGAAGATTTGTGTGGTTTTTGCTGGTTGCTTAGCGTCTTCTAAGCATCAGGATGATGACGAGACCAACTACGACTATCGCTATGATTATGCCTGTTGTTGCTGGTACGATATACTGGTCAGCTACGGACGCAGGTGTAGGTGTAGGTTCAGGAGTAACCTCTGGAGCCTCTGTAATGCCCACGGCGGTCTCAGCGGACGAAGCATAAAAGGAATCAGACCCCGCGAAAGTAGCGATGACAGTGTATTTGCCTGGAACCAGCGGGTCCCACATAAAGCTGAACGTTCCGCTTGCATCGGTTGTAGCATTGCCTATGTCATAGACGTTGTTGTTCGGATCAAGCACACTTAATGTGACTTCAACGCCAGTAGCGTTAGCTGGACGACCAAACTGACTATACACGTACAGCATCCAGTCGCTCATGCTCTCGTCGGAAACAGCGGGAACACCATTCGGAAAACGCATTGTCAAAGCCGCGTCATTTGTGCCTGGAGAAATATCCATCACTGTGCCCTTTATCATTATAGGAGTGCCCAGTGGTTGAACAATTTCTGGTCCTGTGACTGTGGTTGCGCTTGGACCTTTACCGATAGCATATACGCGCTGGTCGTATTCGTCGTACATAGCTATTATGCTGTCTCCGATGATTGGAGTAGAGCTCCATTCGCTTCCACGAATTGGTATGCTAAAGATTTTCTCTCCGGTTTCTAGGTCAAGGCAGAGGAATGGAAAGCCACGATGTTGTGGGTTGAAGGGGTTGTGTTCAGTGTTCTCTAAGTAGACTTTTCCGTCGGCAATGAATGCTGGTCTGAAACGGATCTTGGTGTTCTGCAGAACCTCATGGTAGGGGTCCTCTATGTCATATGTCCATATGGTTTCGCCAGTAGTAACATTTCGGCAGTATACTGTTCCACCGTAGTTCCCTGAGATATATTTGCCTTCAACAATGTTATCCCAGCTGTTGCTTGAACCGTAACCCCATTTGTCCGTGTAGTGCTGTGGATCGGTTGGACCCCATATTTGTTCTCCTGTGCTGAGGCGGAAGCCCCAATGTTGACCAGTCTCCGCAACGGACACAGTGAAAACGTCGGATTCTACATCTGCATCTTGAACGTCGTAGTGTCCAGCTTTAATTGGCATCGTGAAAGTTTTATTGTACAGCAGTGTTCCTTCTCGCCCAGGTTCAGTGCTTAGAGCCCATATTCTAATTTTGCCATCATCTGAACGCGAATACTTATCGAAATCCGTTCCCAGTATTATTCCTTCACGAACTTTGTCGACACTTCCAGGTACGCTTCTTTCTCCTGGTGTATCTGCTATCGTCACATTCCAGTCGTAGCCGTCTGCAGTATCGTCAGCGTCATATATCCTACCGTGTGGTCTCCAGCTTCCGAAAGTGGAAACGACTCTGGACGAGTTCCACAGAGCCATCCAACCATTGTTCAAATTAACCCCGTAGATGTAGATTTCACCTTTAGGACCGTAGACTCGGGTGCCACTAGGCACGCCTTGCATTGAGTATTCCCAACGTCCAGTGAAAGCGTCATAAGCATTCCAATAACCGCCTCCACCTGTCCACAGATAGGGGAAAACGCCGTGATAGTTAAACGAATCCCAATAGAATACTTGACCAAAATCTAGGGCTCGGTTGTTTCCGTCAGGGTCCAGAAGTTGTTGTTCCCACAGCTCTTCACCAGTATGTAGATCTACAGCAACAACTGTCCGGTAGAGACCAGTTTCCGACCCAGTTGTTTCGAATCGGTTGTAGTAGAGTACTCCGCCGATAATTACAGAGCCAGTCCATTTGGGTTCATATGCATCTCCGTATTCAAAGTTATAATTTTCCCTTTGTCCTCCAGCGATACCTCCCATCGTTATCGGTTTTGCCCACAGTATGTGTGCGGCCTCTGGTGCGTAATCATTGTAGTCTTTGTAAAGTGTCTGTGCCGGAGGAGAGGCATCCATTGATACCTGATCGCCCAGCCAGTTTCCTGCAAGCGGTGCCCATTCCCAAATCTGATCGTTTATGGGGCGGGTCCAATACTCTGTAGGAAGGGGAACCCCTGGCCAAATGGGTATGGGATCCTCTTGTACCACCAACTCTATCTCAGGGCTGTCGCTTTCTAGCATTATTGCATTCGAAGGAGGACCTGCTTGAAAGCCGAAGCCTTCTGTCGGAGCTATCTGTTCGGGGAAGTGTGAATGCAATCTGTATGTGCCTGTCATGGTGGGCGTGAATGTGACGCCTGTTCCACCAGTCGAATCAGTCTTTACGTCATCAATCGTGGTAGTCGTGTTGTCGGGCTTCGTGATAATTACACTTAACTCCCAGCCCATTTCCACACTCCGGAGTGGGTATACACACCCTACGTGGAGTAGTACATTTGTGCCAACTTGCGCCGGATTAGGATTAGCATTGATATAGGGGAAAGGTTCTACCTCAATAGGTTCTTGGGCGGTGGCATTTGGTAAAACAGCAAGCGAAGTAACCATAGAAAACATCAGAAACAAAGCAATAGCGATAGCTGTGTTATTTCGTATATTCTTCATTCTCTTTTCTCCTTAATTTTCGGTGAAACAAACGTAGCTTTGTATAATGTAAAAAGTTTTGTAAGTAAAACGCTTACTTACAGATCGCAAGAATAGAAAGTGAATGTTCAAAAGACAAATCGAAAGATATGAGCGAGTTACAACTACATTGTTATCCTAGCAAAACATACATATGAATCAATCACATTGTTATCTAGGCATACGCAGACTTGTAGACATATTCAGCTACTGCAGACCCTTATTGGATGTGAGTGAAATGGCATCAGGTCCTGAAGATGTAGAGATTCTAAATAGCTTAGGGCTCACCATCAACGCAGCAAAAATTTTCCTAGCTCTCTCTGAACTAGGAACAGCCACAGCAAAAACAATTTCAAAGACCTCAGGAGTAGCCCGAGAGGTTGTCTACCAACTAATGCCATCACTAGTGAAAAAAGGCCTAGTTGAAGAGGCACTAACGTCACCCAAGTCGTTCAAAGCGATTCCTCTGGAAAAGGCATACAACCAGCTGCTTCAACGCAAAAGGGAAGAAAATCAAAAAATCCGACAAAAAATTGAAAAATCTCTAGAGAAGAAAAGAACAAGCAACCTTCATGTCGAAGATAAGTATCAAACAACTATAATTAAGTCAGGTGGCCAACAACAACATTTCAAGATACATAAGGAATTCCAAAAAGTTCAGAAAAGCTTGGACACAACTTTTTCATTGGGAAAATTTCTTCAATGGTCTCAGCGTTACGCCGAGGAAGATATGAATGAACTCAAGAAAAAAAACATAACAGTTCGAATAATCACAGAAGAAAGATTGAGAGAAATATTAGCAGAGTCTCCAGAAATTTTCTCAACCATATTCTCCAAGTTGAATAGCGAAAACTTCAGATATACTAAAAATTCACCTCCAGTTGAATTAATAATATTTGATAAAAAAACGCTTTTCCTTTCCACCACAGAAGAATCTAACATAAACAGAATGCGGTGGTTATGTTCAAACAATCCATTCCTATTAGAGATGGCAAACAGCTATTACGAAACGCTTTGGGAAAACGCAGAAAAACTAGACGAAGACGACTTAAACCAACGATTCGCCACGGAAAACCGAAGGCAGCTTCATTATTCAAGAGCAATCTGATAATCCATTATATATAATTGACAGTTAAGAAGCGTTTTTGTTAAGGTGAATGATTGATTGATGCCCCCGCAATTCTTAAATCGCCCTTGCGCCGAGCTATAGCCTGATGGGTGATGCCACACACTTCAGAAGACGACTACAAGCTTAAAACTCTGAAAATCTCTGCCGTAGCAATAGCAACAGTGGTGCTTGTAGAAGTCATCTTAGGCTTAATCGTTGACAGCTTAGCCATCCTCAGCGACGGGTTACACGCGTCGCTTGACGTTATAACAAGCATTATGCTTTTTGTGGCGACTAAAGAGGCGCTTAAGCCTCCAGATGAGGAGCACACTTATGGGCATGAGAAATTTGAGCCCATAGGCGGGTTGACAGGCGGCGTCGTGCTTATAGGTGTTGGAGTTCTTGTGATTTATGAAGCGATCTCCAAGCTGATGATGGGCGGAGGCGTGAAAATTAGCTTGGGATTCGCAGGGTTCTTTGCCATAGGCTATACTTTCTGCATTGACATTTTCAGAATGTTTATCTTTAGAAAAGCAACGAGCAGCGAAAGCACCACGGTTAAAGCGGGTTTTTATCATGCTCTAGCAGACTTAAGCTCAACAGGAATTGCTTTTCTCGGATTCGGCTTAGCCAACATCGGATTCTATCAAGGCGATTCGCTCTCATCCATCGTACTTGGCATTTTGCTCAGCTACATGAGTGTCAAGCTCGTCAGAAGCAGCATAATGGAGCTAAGCGACACAGCATCAAAAGACATTGTTCAAAAAATCAGAAAAATAGTACTCGCCCATGACGGAATCCTTAATTGCCAAAACCTGAAGGTGCGGAAGGTAGGCTCAAAAACCTTCGCCGAATGCACGGTGCAGGTTCCAAGCTTCATGAGCTTGGAAGAGGCGCACGCTCTAGCTTCGGCTATCGAGGAAAGCTTGACGAAAACATTCGGAAATGTTGACGCGACAATTCACATAGAACCAGCTGAAGAAGAAACCAAAGTGGAGCAGCGTGTGGAGAAGCTTGCCACAGTAGAAGGCGTCAGGGAGGTGCATGACATCGTGACTGTTTATGCAAGCGGCAAACTTTACATCACGTTGCACGCGTACGTGGACCCGAAGCTATCGGTTGAAGAGGCGCATGAAATCGCTGATAAAATCGAGAAGCGAATGCACGCGGGAATCAAGCAGCTTGAGAACGTAACCGTGCACGTTGAGCCATACAGCGTTGAAAAGCACGCGGCAGAGATAGATGAGGATGAACTGAAAAAGTTAATTCAAGATGTGGCGAAGAAAGTTAAAACCAGTCTGCGGTTGAAGAGGACAGTGACTTATGCGGCTGATGGAAAACGGTACATAAACGTAGACTGCTGCTTCACAAAGCAGGTTCCGTTAACAGAGGCTCATGAGATTGCATCGCAGGTTGAGAAGGAGATATCTGAGTATTTTGCGGATGCGGTGGTTACGGTTCACATAGAACCAGAATGCGAAAACGGACATAATTAAACAAAATAAACGCCGAACGCAAAGCCCCTTTTTCTCTAGGCAACTGTCAAGCATAGATTCAACACGCAGTTTAAGCTATTTATAGAGGGAGGGGGCAAGTTTTCTCGAGCACTAGCGCTTAAGCTGTTTTTCCTTGAAATGCACTCTGCCATTTTAAACAAGACTGAAAAATAAAAAAGGAAAAAGGGTTGCTAACTCAGATTTACTGCTGCTATCAACGCCAACGTGTCTAAACTGTTGAGCATGACTTTCCCGTTGGACAACGTGTAAAGCGTGTTGTCGATGTAGAGAGCCCTGTGCACCCACATGTTGTAATCGTATCCATAGTAGTATTGCGAGCTGGTTGTGTTTTCTTGGTGTGTTATGCCGTCTCGAAACTCGAAGCCGCTTGTGGTAAGCTTGAAAACGTATGCGCCTTGCCAGAAGCCACCCTGCAGCGCAGAGCTTTCACCGTCTCTTGTGTCTATTACGCCATAGTTGGTCATTGAAATCGGTATAACCAGCAGCTTCTTCTCTTTGTTGAATAGAAATGCATGTGGATCTTGCAATGCTTGTGAGTCTGTCCAGTCACCCTCAACGATGTACTTCGCTACTTCTTTGGGATCATTAACGTTTGAGACATCGAATAATGACAGCTTCACCATGTTGCCTTCCTTGCCTAAGCCAATCACGTAGTTCTCATCGTAAGGATGCAGATAACTGGAGTATCCTGGAATCTTCAGTTCACCCGCAACTTTGGGTTCAGCAGGGTTGCTCATGTCCAACACGAAAAACGGGTCTACTTGCCTGAACGTGACAAGGTAGCATTTATCGCCCATGAACCTGGCTGAGTAAATTCTTTCTCCTTTGGCGAGATTCTCCACTTTGCCCGTTACGTTCAAGTTCATGTCAAGCACGTAAACGTTGTTCTGCTGCGTCTGGTTTTTCTGCGAAGTTGTGGCTAACCTGAAGTACCCGTTGTACTCATCCATTGAATACTGGTTAAGCACATAGCCTAGTACACTGCCTTTAACTATTTTATCGGATAAAATACCACCACTCACGCTTATCCTGTAAATTGACGTGTACTGCCCCTGCTCGCTCCATGTTGGGTAAGTCACGTAAATGTTGCCCAAGGAAACGTACATGTTGCTGGTTCCGCCCATCATAACGGTCATGTTAGTTGGCTCTTGTGCGCTGTCCATTATGTTCAATCCGATGAACGTGGTGAAAGTGAAGTAACTGTCCACCGTATCGGCGTAGCGAATACTTGTCGGTTCAATCTCGAAAGCTTTTGAGTTCTCGTAAACTTGCGGAAGAACAACCTCGTTGTTAACGAAGTAAGTGGGTTGGCTGACGACAGCGTACACGTAATCACCGATCATTCTGGAGTTGAAGTAGCTGCCGCTGAGAGTGAGGTTCCGCGCCAGCACAGGACTAGCTTTCTCAGAAACGTCATATACGCTCAAGAAAGTGTTAACGCTGCTGTAGTATGGATAGCTCAGTATTTCTTCAGACTGCGCCGCTTCCTCGTAAGCGTAGAGTTGGTATTGGCTACCGATGACCACAAGTTTGCTGCTGTCTTGGCTTAGAAATAAGCCTGCCACATACGTGTTGTTGCCAAGAGCTATCTTAGCGATTACACGCGAATCTTGTGGATCAGCTTTCACGATGTACACGCTGTTTTGGCTTGCTGAATAATAGACATTGTTGGTTGCGATGTAGATGTATTTGCCGTCTGTTTTCACTATGTCGGCTTCGTCAACTCCTTCAACCTGAATGTTTGTTGTTGAATAGGAGTTAATCGAGTAGTCTCCTGATTCACCTGTCGCGGTAGGAGCTGGGGCATCTAGTGTCTCACGTGCAGACCCGAAGAATTGGGAGTCCAAAGGACCACCACCATAGTAAGTGGAGCCATCTTGGGTATTAGCGGCTAAGAAGTTTTTGAGTTCATCGTATGACGTGAAGGTTTTCATTGACGAAGTTTCTGGCAAAGTGTCGGGCGTGAAAATCCCTGGCGTTGAACCATAAACGTAGATTAGAGCGACCAACACTATAGCTGAGAGAGTTGCGATTGTGCCGTAAATTCGAGTTTTTCGTTTGATTTCTTTCTGAACCACTCTATTTTCACCTGCTATAAGCGTATGACGCCATGGGATATTATCCTAAGCTATAGAACATCTTGTTCCAGTTTTTAGAACGGGCGCATAGTCCACACGCGGTAGGCTTCGTACCAGAAAATGATGCAGACGATGGCGCCGAACACTGCAATGAAAAGGTTCTCCCGCATGAAAAAATCTTGCACCAAAAACAGCAGATAAGCCACGTAGAAAACGGTGGAGAAAAGGGCGTAGAAAAAGTATCTTGGGAAGAGCAGTTTGCCCAGTTTCACGTAGTGGCGGAGCACACCGATTTTCACTTGGCCAACTAGCACGTAGTGTCCGCCGATTTCCTGTTTTTCAACCAACCCCAACTCGCGGAGTTGTTCAAGATGATGATTTGCCACGCTTGGGCTGCTGAAGTGCAAGGCACGCTGGACTTCTCGCACGCTGACGGGATTGCCGTTTTTAAGCAGGAACCAGTAGACTTTCCACGCTTTGCCTCGAAGAGAGTACTCAAGCTTTGTTTCGTCGTCCACGTTCAATGGGCTAGCCGCCTTGCAGATAAATAGTGCCAAACAAGACCTTATAAGTCCAATTGTTGGAACAGTTTGTTCTTATAACATATGGATTAAATTTTAATTTCTCTCTCTCATGAGAGTTATTGAGCTGTAAAGTAAGGGATTTTATAAACTCAGGATGAATACTATGATTATGCGCAAGCCATCAATTACTGTATTCAAAAAAGAGTTGTCACCAGAACAACGTGAAGAACTACATAGTGCATTGAAAGCCCGTTTTGAGAAAAACATGAACCGCCATAAAGGTCTTGAATGGGCTAAAGTACAAGCAAAGCTGGAAGTTAATACTGAAAAACTGTGGTCAATCAATGAAATGGAAAGAACTGGCGGTGAACCGGATGTTGTTGGTCATGATAAAAAGACGGGCGAATACATTTTTTATGATTGTTCAGCGGAAAGTCCTAAAGGCCGCAGAAATGTTTGTTACGACCGTGAAGGGCAAGAGGCGAGAGAAAAGCGAGGGGTGCATCCAGAAGGTAACGCTATTGATATGGCAGCTGCCATGGGCATTGAGCTTTTAACAGAAGAACAATATCGAGAGTTGCAGAAACTTGGAAATTTCGATACAAAAACGTCGAGCTGGGTGAAAACACCTTCGGATATCAGAAAACTCGGCGGCGCCATCTTTGCTGACCGTCGCTACGGCCATGTCTTCGTGTATCATAACAGTGCGCCCTCTTTCTATAGCGTTAGGGCGTTCCGTGGCTCGCTAAGGGTCTAAATTTGGACTTTAAATTTTAGCATTTCTTTGATTTTTGCTTTTGTTTTATATCTGTCTCGAATTCTGCCACGAACTCGCTAAAAAAAAATAAAGAAGGGGAGTTTATTTTGGATGAGAAACGTTTTAGGTGTTTTTAGCTGGTGCTTTTTCCTTTTGCCGCGTTTGTTGAGAGTCCAGGCGGTAAGTCTGGAAAGTTGGCGCTGATTTTCTGTTCGGCAACCGTTGCTGCTTCATCAAGGATTTTAGCTGTGTCTTCGTTCACCGAGTTGAAGTTGAGGCTGAATCCTGAGCTTTGTCCAACGTCAAACATTAAGCCGCTTAGCATGTTGCCGATGTCTCCGAGCTCGTTTTCCGCTTCAGGTATAACGCCTACAAGTCCTACGCTGACTGAGCGTAACACGCCTATGACTGGTCCAAGCGTGGCTACGATGTCTCCGAATTCAGTCACCGTTCGCAGTCTAAGCTGTACTTGGTCAAGCGCTAGTTTGGCGTTCATAACTAGTTTTTCCATTTTGCGAACTTCAGCCAGTTCGTTGGCGTAGATGTTGGCGTGTGCGCTGTCGTGTTTCGAGTATGCGTCAACTATCTTGTTGAACAGGGCTTTGTCTTTTTGGCTGAATCTTTCAGAGGCTTGGTCTAACCTGTGGATTTGCAGGTCTAAGCGTCTGATGGCGTGGTTCATGCGTGGCTTCAGCGGTGGTGGCGGAGTGACTGTTGCGCGTATGGTATCGACAAACGACGCTTCGTCTCTTCTGCTTTCCCATTTTTTAGCAAAACGTTCAGACATGTTAATATCCTCACATGCAAAAAGCGCGTGGATTGTACTTATGGATTTTTAACATGGGTGAATCATGGAGGTATATACGTGAAGCTACTTGACAGGCATAAGCTACACTTTACCATCGAAGATTAAGCTGCCGAAGCGGGCTTGAATAAACAGATATGTGAAGAATTGGCGGAACTGTTATGTTCGGAAAATGTACCCCCTCCCTTATTTAAAGGAAGTATAAATAGTCTTAAGAGTTGTTCTTTTTACTTTTCTTTTTGCGTGAAGCTATTCAGAAAGCGAAAGTCCCAATTCTCTGTTTAGTGTTTGCGTTTCCTGAAGTAGACTAGCAGAACAGCGCCGACCATAACAACTACAGTCACAGAAGCGACTGCGACTGGTATTATCGGGAAAGGTTCCGCGGTGAAAACGACTGTTACAGAGGATCCGATGTTGCCGAACAGGTCCTCGGCGTAAACCGTGACGTTATGCACGCCGTTGGAAAGCCCAGTTAAGGTTGTGTTCCCAGCGATAGACACGTTTTCTCTAGCGTCAAGGCTGTACCCTGTCCAGTTAACGGGTTTGTCAACGGTGAAAACCAAAGAAACGCTTGATTCGTTGTACTTTTGGCTTAGCGGCGATAAAACGGATATTTTCGGGGGAGTGGTGCTGTAAGGTTCACCCAAAGCATAGAATGTACTGCCTAAGCCAAAGTAGACGACGCCGTCAGCTACTACAGGAGACGAACCGCCACCAGTGTAGTTCCAAAGTTTGTCACCGTTGTTTGCGTTTAAAGCGTAAAGGCTATCGCCTGAGCCAAAGTATACGAGGTCACCGACGACAGCAGGAGATGAATATCCGCTGCCGGTAGTGTAATTCCAGAGTTTATCACCGTTAGTAGCGTTCAAAGCGTAAAAGTAACCGTCAGGAAAATTCGTGTAGACTACTCCGTTAGCAATAGCAGGAGACGTACCAATCCCGCCGTCGGTTGTGTAGTTCCAGAGTTTTTTGCCGTTGGTTGCGTTCAATGCGTAAAAGGTACCCCACTGATATGTTGAATTCTTATAGCCCCATGTGCCCATGTAGACGATGCCTCCAACAACAGCGGGACCCGATAAAACCCCGCCGTCGGTACTGTGAATCCATAACTGGGCGCCAGTAGTTGCGTTCAAAGCGTAAACGCCATTATCGTAAACGGAGCCGACATAGACGACGCCATCGACGACAGCAGGAGACGAGGCGCCTTCACCAATAGAGGAACTCCAGAGTTGCGCGCCATCAGTGGCGTTCAAAGCATAGACGATACCGTCACGGGAACCTACGTAGACTACGTCATCAGCGAGAGTAGGAGGTGATGCTGCGCCCCTAGTAGCGTAACTCCAAAGTTGAGAACCGTTGGTTGCGTTCAAAGCAAAAACCGTGCCTTCTCGGCTGAAATAGACGACGCTGTCAACGACAGCGGGAGACGATCCACCGCCGATCGTTAAATTCCAGAGTTGTGCTCCACTATAGGCATTAAAAGCAAAAACACCGCCCCATCCGATCTGCAATATGTAGTGCCCAGCTATTTCGGTACGGTACCCACTCATGCTTATGTAGACTACGCCGCCAACCACAGCGGCGTCCGACCAGCCAGTTGCAAAAAAGTTGTTAGGTGCGAAACTGTCATTGCTTGTGTTGGGAGTAAAATTCCAGAGCGGCTTGGGAGTAAGCGCTGGGCTGCCTGAGCTTGCACCAGTGTGAGATGGGTCCGAGCGGAACATTGACCAGTCATCGCTGTTGGAATTGGCACTGACCTTTGAATTTGTTATTCCGTAGAACTGGATTAGGAGAAGGGAAACGAGGAAGACAGGAATAAGCAACAGAGTGCCGCTTTTGCGCATATACACATTCCCTGGCATATGCAGGGTTGTTTGCGTGATAAAAGCGTTTTTGTAAAGGTTTCTTGACTCAAGGTTCCTTGACCAGACCTATTCATGCTTACCTATGTCTGTGAAATATGAGTTAGAGTATACTACCTATGTTTTTGTGAATCGCAAAATAGCTTTGCAAAAATCTTCAGCTACGCTTTATGTGAGGACGCCGCAGACGTATGCTAATAAGCCTATGACGAACCATAAGAGAATCAGGTTCTTGATTTTTTTGGCGTTATCCCGAGAATGCTCTCTGAGCAGAAGAGCGGAAGACGCAATGAGACCAACGTCTGTCACTAATACGAGGGGAATGAACCAGAAAGAAACCAAGTTCAGGAGCGGGGGAATGGGGGTTAAAGCGACGGCGGAAACGTAAAATAGCGAAGCAGCAACTGCTGCGTTTTTCTCTCCGTAGCGCACCGCCAGCGTCTTGATGCCTTCAGCCTTGTCGCCTTTCACGTCGACGATGCCTTTGGTGATTTCCCTGCCCGTGTTGGAAAGGAAAGCCATCAGCGTGAAAAGCAGAACGCTCAACGGAACGCTGCTGAGGACGGTTATGCTGCCGTAGATGAAGGGAATAGCCACACACGTGCTGACAAGAAGGTTACCGGGCAAACCGCTTCGCTTCCCTACCGTAACGTACGTCACAACGACTATCCAAGAGATTACCGCAACCACCAAACATATAACATTGGTGAGGTAGGCGAAGACAAAACCGACGGCTGACAAGACGAAAACGAAAGCCAAAGCTTGCCGTGGGCTGACCGAGCCGCTTGGAATGGGACGGGATGGCTCGTTTATGGCGTCTATCGCGCGGTCGTAATAATCGTTAATAGTCATGGAGGCGGCGGTCAGCATGAAGCCTGTGACGAAGCCGTACAAAACCCCCAGCCAAGCAACGTTAAAGAAACCTGGGTCTGCCAGAACCGCGCCGACAAACACCGCGAAGCCCATCATTGCACAGTTAATTGGCCGCATCAGCCGTACGAATCCGCTTATTTTGCCCATGACATTCAAACCTTGTTTGCACAAGATTAGTTTCGACTTAGTTATAAAATTCTCCGTTAGGACGCGAAAACTTGAGTTCTGATGCCATTAACGCATTGTTTTTAAGACAGCGATAGAGGATATTTAAGGAAGGCTCTATGGAAGAAAAAAAGAAAACTTTTGCAGAAACTTGCAAAGAGCAAGGACGGAAAGTCGTAAAAACTTTATGGTTTATTGCAGGCACAATCTGCGTGGTGCTAGGTGCCATAGGAATAGTGCTGCCGATATTGCCGACCACGCCTTTTCTTTTGGCTGCCGCGGCTTGCTATTACAAAAGCTCTGAGAGGATGCACAGGTGGCTGCTGAACAACAAATGGTTCGGAGAGTACATACGAAACTACAAAGAAGGCAAGGGACTAACGAAGAAAACCAAAATCACCGCTTTATCCGTGTTATGGATAACAATAGGCATCTCAACAGTTTTCTTTTTGCCTCGCCTTTTGCCCGTGGTGCTTGTTCTGCCACTGCAGTTAACCATGATAGCCGTCGCGATAGCAGTAAGCACGCACCTTTTAAGGCTGCCAACATTCAAAAAGAAGTGATTTTTCGCGTAAACTTCCTTTTTGATATGAATTTGCAGTTTGAAAAGTTTAATACGCCCCGAAACGCTAGTTAACGAAATGTTTGTTGGTGAAATCTTTTGAGCAACAACTACGCGCCTCTACTGGGTGACAACTACAGCCCAGAAAGGATACGAGTAATAATTCCAGTAGGCGGAAAAGCAACACGGCTTCTACCGCTTACAGCAGAAACAAGCAAAGCCGCTCTCCGACTGATAAACAGACCATTGGTGGAGTTCTCACTTCTGTCGCTTGCCCGTCAAGGCGTCCGTAACATCATCTTCGGAATAAAAGGCTACACGAACTACAGGGACCTGTACGATTATTTCGAGTCAGGCTACGGCTTTTCAGTGCGGTACAATATCAGACCGCGGATTCACATAAAGTATCAGCCTAACGTGGATGACTTGGGAAGTGCCGACTCTGCAAGAATAAACATGGAGTACTACGAAATCAACAGTCCCGTCTTCGCGGTGCAGGGCGACAACGTTTTCGAAATCAGCGTGAAAGACCTCTTACGGTTCCACCGAGAAAAAGGTGCGATGATGACAATCGTGCTCAGGGAAGTGCAGAATGTCGAAGGCTTAGGCATAGCCGACATCGACAAGAACAGCCGTATCCGACGCTTCGTCGAGAAGCCTATGCCAAAAGACGCGCCCAGCAACCTTGCCAACACAGGCTTATACGTGCTTTCACCCGAAATCAAAAATGTCTTCAAAGAGAAAGGCGTCAAACAGATAATGAAGGAGAAAAACCGCTTAGACTTCGGTTACGACTTCATACCTTACTTGACTCAAACAGGGCATCCAGTTTATGGTTACACGTTAAAGGGAAACTGGTTTGACGTGGGTACCCCTAAAAACTATTTGGAAGCCATGAAGAAACTGCTCCACGGAGGCTTCAGCATGCTTACTGATTTCGGTGGAAAAATCGGCGAAAAACAGCCAATATGGGTCCAGGGAGAAAGCAACGACTCAGAAAAAAGACGAGAAGAGATAATTAAGAAAATCAATCAGGGAAGAATAGAGATTGAAGGCGCCGTGCTCATCGGCAGACACTGCCAAATAGACGACGGAGTCAGAATAGCGAACTCATGCATAGACAACTTCACAAGAATCGGCAAAGGCGTCACCATAGAAAACTCCGCCATCCTAGACCGCGTCATAATCGGAGAAAAAGCCGAAGTACGTGACAGCATAATCGGCAGGCACGCAACAATCCTTTCGAGCGGTCGAAAACAGACGAAGATAAATGCGGTTTCAGTTGTTGCCGACGATGTTACCTTAGAGGAAGGCTGCAGCTTAACAGCGGCAAAAATTTATCCTCACCAATACGTAAGAGGGGAATTCCAAAACCAAATCCTGATGCCAAGCTAAGCCTTAAACCATTTGAAAATCAAATACTTGGTTTTCTCCGCAGCCAAGTCTGGCACGGCAATTATGAACCGTTTCCGAACTGTGGTCGCAAGTCGCCCAGCCTTAACTATTTCCGTGGCTGAAATCTCAGAGTCCGCCTTCTTCACAGAAACCATGTACGGCGCGTGCTCAACACCTGGACCGTACTTGTAAACGGCGAAATCGCAGCCGAACTTTATGCCTGGCGTCACAATCAATTCGCTGTCCCGCAAATCCCTGTAAACAGCGTATTTCTCTTCAAACTCATCGTACAGCTGCTTTGCTTTCTGCCGAAGCTTTTTGAGCCCAACCCTGCGCTTCGCCGAGCCTTCGTAAATCGTTATCTTGCCAGTCTCAACCAGATATAAGCCTTCCATTAAATCCAAGAGTAAGGGGACTTTGAACTCGGGGATTTTTGGCTTTGCGATTCCAAGCGGTTTGCCGTAAAACCCTGTTTTGTACAGCTGTGAGCCTGCTTCTGGGTTCCAAACTACGAGGAAATTTTCGATTAATTCGACTTTGATTTTAGCCATGAAAGTTTTTCGCTCTCTGTCACATTATGAAGGAAAGTATGCGAGCCGTGTCCGCTGCGTCTTCAGCCTTGTCCGCAGAGTTTTCCAGAAGTTGAAGAACGTCTCTCATAAGCAGCAGAACTGGAAGGTCAAGTTTGCTGCTGAGAACCTTTATTGACAGCGCTCGGTAGAGGTCGTCCACGGTTCTCTCGGCTATTTCAACATCCTTGGCTTTTTCCAGAGTTTTCGCTGAGCCGTAGTTCAGAACCATCATTGTTTCTCTTAGCCTAAGCACCGCGTCAAAAACAGCCTCAGAAAGCTCCAGCAAATCCTTTTTTATGTCTCCTGGCACTTTCCAGTTGTGCTCCATTATCTCGATTAGGTAGTAGGCGATGCCTTCGGAAAAATCTGCGATTTCGCTTGACAGGTTTGTGAACCTGAGAAAGTCTTCTCGGCTGATGAGAATGGCGCCTATCTCAGCTAATTCCTGAGAAACCATGCGCCTAGCCGAGATAACCTCTTCTTCACCTTTTCTTATTTCGCTGAAAAGTTGTCTGGCTGCTTCTTTGTCGCCTTTAGAGAAGTTATCGACCAATTGAGGGATTTTTCTTGTGAGATCTACAACTTTGCGCAGGTTATCTTGGAGCGCGTTTAAGGCTCTGCGTTTTAAGCGCTGTTCTGTTTCCGCTGGAAGTACCAATCTTTTTCCCGCCCATAAATATCGTTGATCTGCCTAACACTAAATATTATGAGTGTATTAAAAAAGCTAACGACTTAAGCTGGCAAAAAAGTGCCTAAATCGTTGAAGTTTATTTTTTCTTGGAAATATTTGTGTAAGAGTTCAGGTAAATCGTTGATGGGAGTTCTGACTTGTTGCCATGTGTCGCGGTCGCGGATGGTAACCGTGCCATCTTCCAACGTCTCGTAGTCTACCGTAATGCCTAAGGGAACGCCTGCTTCGTCGGCGCGGGCGTATCTTCTGCCTATAGAGCCTGTTTCGTCAAGTTCCGCATCGAAGCCTTCGTTCACGAGTAGCTGGTGCACTTCCCGCGCTTTTTCTGCTATGCCATCCTTGCTTACCAAGGGGTAAACGCCGACCTGTGTGGGCGCAATACTTCTTGGGAAGCTCATGACCACTCGGTCGTCCTTCACGCCGTAAGCGTACTCCAACGCCACGTAAAAAAGCCTATCACAGCCGAAGCTGGGTTCCACAACCTGAGGAATGAAGCGTTTGCCGCGGACAACGGTTTTTTGGCGGCTGATGTCTACGTGTTCGGGCAGAATCTTGTAGGGTCCAGCCATGTAGCTGCCGTTTTTTTCAAGCTGGGCTGCAACCTCTTCAGCTGGCGCTTCTGAGAGGAGCGCTGCGGCTTTGGCTGCTTCGGTCTTGAAGGCTGGTCCCATTTTTGCCATTACGGGCTTAAGGACGAGTTGCTCTTCCTCCACGGGTGTCGCGTATTCTTTGTAGACGCGGAAGTCGGCGCCGCTGGCTTTCATGTGGCTGCTTAGGTCGAAGTCTGTGCGGTGAGCATGTCCTGAAACTTCAATCCAGCCCCAACGGTCAACGTACACTTCTTGGTCGAAACTTTGGCCTGCGTAGTGGGCTTTTTCCCACTGGGTTTTTTCGATGAAACGCTGGTTTTCCGCAGGCACGCCGATTTCCGTTAAAAGCTTTTTCGCCATTACCATGAAGAAGGCTTGCCATTCAGAGCGGATTAGCTGCTGTGCTACTGCGTCTTTGACGGTTACCTCGATGGTTTTTTCGGAGCATTTCTGCCGTTCGGGGGCGAGGTACAGCCGCAGGGTCTCGTTTTCCACGTCTTTGAGCAGGCAGCAGTTTGGTTCTTCGGGGTCGAAGAAGAATTCTAAATCGGCGATGGTGAATTCGCGGAGGCGGATGAGCCCTTGCCTAGGTGAGATTTCGTTTCTTAGGGCGTGTCCTATTTGGATGACGCCGAAGGGGAGTTTTTCGCGTGCTGCCGTGTAGAGGCGGTTGAATTCCACGAATATGCCTTGTGCGGCTTCTGGTCTGCCGTAGCCCGTTGCGCCCGTGTAGGGTCCTATGGTGGTTTCGAACATGGTTAGGAACTGTTGGGGTGGTTTAAAGCCGCCGCCGCATTCGGGGCAGGTTATGCCGTTTTTCTCAAGCGCCTTTTGAATTTCGTCCAAGCTCATTTTCTCGGTTTCTACGCAGCTTTTTTTGGCATATTCCTCGAGCAGGTGGTCTGCGCGGAACCGCTTGTTACATTTTTTGCATTCGACCATGGGCTCCTTGAAGTGGTTAACGTGTCCTGACGCTTCGAATACTTTGCCGGGCGCGATGACTGAGGATTCTATTTCGAGGATTCCGAGTTTGGTGACAAAGAGTTCTCGGAGTTTGCGTTCAATGTTCTGTTTCAGTCTTGCGCCGAGGGGACCGTAGGTTACGAAGCCGCCGACGCCGCCGTAAATCTCGTACGACTGCCAGAAGAAGCCGCGGCGGCGGGCTAACTCGTTGATTGCGGTGAACTTGTCGCATTTAGCTTCGTTGTTCAATTCTTTCAACTCTTTTTTTAGGTTAGTGCCGCTACGAGATTAAAAGGTTGCCGTGGCGCTGCTCTGGATTGTTCTTGTCTTGCTGCTGGCGTTTAAGAGATAACGTTATTATAGCTGGGTTTCCCCGTTTTTCGTGTGGTCGCTATGGAGTTTATGGACGTTGTTGCCGCGAGAAAGAGCGTGCGTGGTTACGCAGACCGAGAGGTGGAGGAGGAGAAGCTTGAGAAGATACTGGAGGCAGCTAGGTTGGCGCCTTCTTGGGCGAACAAGCAGTGCTGCAAGTACATAGTAGTTAAGGATAAAGCGAAAATAAAGGAGTTATCTGGCGGCATAAATCCGTGGCTGCATCAGGCTCCAGTAATAGTGGCTGCGTGCTCTGACCCTTCAGACTCGGGAACCCGCAACGGCATGGACTACTATCTGGTTGACGTGGGCATTTCCATGCAGCAACTGGTTTTGGCGGCTACTGACCTAGGTCTTGGAACCTGCTGGATTGGCGCTTTCAACGAGGCGAAAGTTAAGAAGGTACTGGAAGTGCCGAAGAACGTTAAGGTGGTTGCGTTGACGCCGGTGGGGTACCCAGCGGAGAGAGAAGGCTTAAGAAGCAAGCTTGCCAGAAATGTTGTTGCGGCTGACAAGAGAAAGCCGATTGGAGAGATTGTGCACAGGGAAAAATGGTGAAAAAGTGAGGTAAAATGAGTGGTCTTTGGCATATTAGCGCGCATTTAGAGCATGTTGGAGAAGCGAGAAGGATTAATTACAAAGTGGACAAGGTGTCAGAGTACGCGTATCCAACTTTGGGCACCGTTCTTTTCTGGTGTAAAACGGCTTGTGAAGAGCTGCTTTCAGACTTGGAGAAGAAACAGGCTGACGAAAAAGACGTAGAGTACGTTAAGAAAGAAATCGAGTTTCTTGAAGGGAAACAAGCTGAATGGGAAGCTAAACACGAGAAATGGTGATTCTGGGTAGAACGTGCTTTTGCAGGTAGGGCGCTTCTGCGCAAAAAAGTGGAAGGTTTAATTTTGGAAACATGTTTTGTTTAGCTTTTAAGCTGCTTCAGGGTAGGGGACGAAGTATAGTGGTATGAATAGTAAGTCCACGCGGTTCTTGAAGACGTCGTGCGGGAAATTGAACGGCGCTGGTGGACCACCATCAAAATAGAAGTTCCTCATACCTGTATGTTTCAGCCAAACAACGAGGTTTGGATGCTTAACTGGGTCGCCGTTTGAGTCGAAGTAGACCAACTCGTGATAATGTATGTATCCCTTATCAGCCATCTTGTTAGCGATTTTTTCATTCCAAGGTGTTATAATCGCATCAACTTTGTACAGCAATACTCCAGCGTCTTCGCCTGAAGCCCAGAACGGTAATTCGCCTGAAGGATCTACGTTATAGTGCAATCCAACAAGGTGCCACTTGTTAATCTGTTTCCATGCGTGCCCTGGAATGTCACTTACGCCAGGTTCGATTTCGGGACCAGCAAAGTACCAGTCTTTTCCATCGCCTAAATCTACTGCGATTCCGTACTCATAGCCAGAAGGCAGGTTATCCCATGTTGAACTTCGATAACCACGGTTTCTCCATGAGCCGTAGTACGCTTGCACAGGTAGTGCTATGGCAAGCATTGAAAAAGCCATCACGCCAACCAAAGCTAAAACAAGTTTTCTCTTCATTTTCAGAAATTCACCTCCATCAAGTCTTTAAGGAAGCGAAAGGTGCACTCTCGTGGGTCTTAATAAGTGGTATAGCACAAACTTTGGAGGGGCATGTCTTTAGTTGAAGCTTGGAATGAAATGTTTTATTAGCGAAAAGAGGTGAAGCCTTATTGGTGATGCCGTATGGTAATGGAGATAATGCTCGATATGGTCATTCGAGTTGGATTGATTGTTGCAACTGCTTTTCTGTTCAGCGTTATTTTTCTTGCGTATTTGCGGATGAAAAATCGGAAAATGCTGCTTATTTCCTTGGGATTCGCCACGTTTCTTGTTAACGCTCTCATTCATATTCCTGAGCTTATAAGTGAAGACTACAGTGTTATGTTTTCTGAGAACGTATTTCTTTTCATTCATCTTGTTGGTTTGCTTTTCATTGCGATTGGCATTCTGAAGGATTAGGGTCGTGATGTTAAAGGAAGCGATTCTTGAGAATAACCGTCGGCGAGATATTTTTGATTTTGTAAAGGCAAATCCTGGTTTGCATCTAAGAGCGCTTCAGAGACGTTTAGGGCTGCCTCTTACTTCCCTTGAATATCACTTGGACTATATGGTTCGGAAGAACGTTGTGTATCGAGAGAGGGATGGTCGTTTCACAAGATTTTATGCTATGCTGCTGGATGAAAAAGATAGGGAAGTGATCTCGGTTTTGAGGCAGAGGAGATTGCGCGAGATCGTCTTGATAATTTTGGGAAAGGACGGGGCGAAATTTCAGGAGTTACAGGAAATTTTGGGTCTTCCTTCTTCAACGCTTTTCCATTATCTCAAGCACCTGTTGGACAACGACATCATTACAAGAGACCATGTTGGTTCTGAAACGGTTTACAGCGTTAAAGAGATACGAGTGGCTAAAGCGTTGATAGCTTATAAGCCAAGTTTCCTAGACAAACTTGTTGACAAGGCGCTTTACGCTTTTATGGAAACCCAATTTCGGAAAGGGAAGAAATGAACGAGTTCCGGAGTTAATAGGCAAGTTGTGGAGAAAAGATGAAAATTCAGCCTACAGGTTTAGTGATCGTCTCTTCTGGCTTTAACTTCGTTGCTTATTCGTCGTAAGTAAACGCCAAAGCCTTCGTATTCTCCTCTTCTGGCTTTAACTTCGTTGCTTATCCGTCTAAGGTTAACGTCAACGCCTTCATATCTGCCTTGATATGCTTTTGCGAGATCGCTTTCGCTCTTTAGTTTTACTTCCATAAGTGCTCTCCCCTTACCTAATAGTGATTTGGACGTATAAGCTTTGCTAGCACCATTAAGTCATAAAAAAAGAGGGGAAGGCTGGGTAGTTTTTTTAACAGGGCTGTTAGACTTCGATTATTTACGCTTTGGAGCTTTTAGGTAGATATGGAGTTGCCCTTTTTTCGCCTTCAGCTTTATCGTTTTGCCTGTTTTTCCTATGGCGGATACGGCTAGTAGATTTCGTATTCCTGATTTTTTAATGCCTAAAGCCAGTTCAGCAGCTTCTTTAGTAAGTTCGACCTCGAGATGGGTGATCTTCCAATTGGAGGGGTCGATTATAATTTCTTTTACCTCGCCTACGGTCAAGTCTTCACTAACAATTTTCTTCCAGCGAACGTCCTTGTAATTGAGCGACATCTAAACCACAGCATTCCATTATTCGCTGAACAAATAAAAGAGTTATCATCAATGCAGAAACCAGCAAGAGCGGTTCTCCTTCAGAACTATTAAGTTTCTATATAAAGGGGGGCTATAGACTGTTCCAAGCGCTAGAGTACAAACAACTTCGTTTTCACATTGCACAACGTCTCCTTTTTGCTTCAGCGTCTATGGTTTCCAGAAGTTTGAGCACTTTTTTGCCTCTTTTTTCCTTCTGCTTTTCAGTGACCGAACCTTGACTGGGACAAATCTGGTCCACTATTATTCCTTTGTCTTCGTCGTAGATAACTGGGTAAACGCGGCAACCTAAAGGTCTATGCGCATGAACTTTGCAACGGCTTTTTTCTGCGTCGTAGAAAACGCAGTATCCACGTTGATTTCTAAGCGTAGCGTAACCTTCAGAGTCGAAGCGCACAAAAAAGTCTCTATCGTAGCCTTTTCTCTCTAAACGTTCAATGTCCTTTGCAGAAAGCAGCATTTCGGTTTCTCTGCAGCAAACCCCGCAACGCAAACAACGCATAAACGTATCTTGTTAAACGGCTATATTCAGCTTTTGTTTACCTCAAGCATTTCGTCTTCTGTGGACAATTTTTATTTGCTAACGGTGTAAACCAACCAAACATATCCTTCGTCTAAAAACTCTGCTTTATCCAGTTTTAGAGTAATGGCTTTGCTGATGTTGCTGAAGATATTATATGATTTCTTGCCGACAATAATTGGGTGGAACAACAAACTAATTTCAGACGCCAAACCTTGGTTCAAAAGCAAATTGCCCAATATTCTTCCAGTGTCAGCCAACACTTTCTTCACCCCATATTCTGCGGAAAGAAGTTCAAGAGCCTTTTTTAAATCTACATGTTGCGTACCAACTACGTGATAGTCATAATTTCTCTCTTTGAGATACTCTATGTACTCTTTAGGAGTTTTTTCCGATATCAATACAATAGCATCTTTGCAGAATTCGAATCTTCTACAAGTGTGAAGTAAACCTTGTAATGCTCCTTCAGTGTCAGGTATAACCCAGTAAGGAACGCTCTCATCTCTTTTTGGCTTTTCAAAATCCTTCTTTTCTTCCGGCGGAACTTCCTCTCCATATAATTCGCTGCCTACTTTAATCGTATTCGAGCCAATCAAGTGAACGTCTGGCTTGTAATTTCCCGCAATCTGGTAATGAAGCTCCATATTCGGTTCAAAATCAGTAAGAGACCCATCAAGACTCACTGAGTTGTGAATAATAACTTTTGGTAACATTACCTTAGCCATATTTCGCTCATCCTTCCACATGCTTTTCTTAGGAAACAGGCGTGTTGTGACCACTTAACTTGCCTGCATCAGACTAAGATTTAACCGTTCTGCCCAAGCGATGTTCCTAAGCGGTACGCAGTCACCTTTGCGATTTCCGTAAGGAACGTACTCAACTAGATTTCCTTTTCCGAAATCGCCTTTTCGAATTCCTGTCAACTGCACATTAACTATCACTGCACCGTCTTTAAGGTGTAGGTTCACGTTTTTTCCCAAAAAGGATTTGGCGCTGTTTAAGCTGAAACTTTCCATGGTTTAATCGCCCCAACTGAAGTCTTTATCTGCTATGCGACTCCAGCACTTTTTGCATATGGGTAGTTTTTCACCTTTAACCTGAATGTAGAGTTTGATGTTTTCGCTTTTGCAGTTGTTTTTCCAAGGATTTTTGCAATGTTCCATTGTGGTAACCTCAAACATGTTTTAGTCATTGTTGTGAGCGAGATTGCTTTTAAAATTCATGTTGAAACTACCATTGGACGCTGTGGAGAGGTGAATTAAAGTGAACGCTTTTATAGGCAATTCTAGCTAAATCTTTTTGGTTGATGACATTGGTTTTCTTTCAGATTATGCCTACGTCAAGCTTGGTCATTCAACTCGTAATTCTAGGCTTACTTTTAGGTGGATGGTGGCTGAAAACAGCGAAAAAGTTTCGTCAGCACGGAATAACAATGCTCGCAGCAGTTGTGCTTCACGCCATAATGGTATTCGCTTGGATGATACCAGTCTTCAGCACCTTTTTCAGTTCTCCCGGTTCAATAAATCTCGCAGACATGTTTACGGTTATAATCTTGGTTCACGCGTTCACAGGGATTACGTCAACGATCCTCGGCATTTGGATAGTTGCTTCTTGGCGTCTGCAAGCGAATATGAAAACCTGTTTTGCGAAAAAACGCGTCATGCTCGTTACGATAACACTGTGGCTAATAGCTCTGGTCATCGGCATCTATTTGTATCTGAGAATCATCCAGCCATTTTAATGGGCAACAAGCGCATTTTTAATTTCTTGTTAAAAATGGGAAATTTATACGTGGACTATTTCTGGAGTTATGGATTCCTTTGTCACCTTCAGCAACGCCACTGAAGGCTTGTTTATGAAAGAAGCCATGGGATCTGTAGGGCTTCCAGGATTTATGTAAAGGGTTGTTCCTTCCCATTTAATGTTGGCGTTGTGTGTGTGCCCGTAAACTAACACGTTGAAACCGTTCTGCTTGGCGATTTCCCGCATCTTTCCTCTTCCAAAAAGAGCCTTCGGATCATGCATGACACCTATTTTCCAACCGTAAAGTTTTAAGGAGTTAATCTTGGGCAAAGCACCGCTGACTTCTGGTCCATCCATGTTGCCGTAAACGGCTAAAACAGGAGCTAGCTGCTCCAGCTCGTCGATTACCGCTAATTGCACCAAGTCGCCTGCGTGCACAATGAAATCTACGTTTTCGAAGATTTTGAAAACCATCTTGGGAATGCGTCGTGCTCTTGCGGGTACGTGTGTGTCTGCTATCAAACCCACTGTTTTGGATGCTTTGATGTTTGCCATTTCATGTGTAATCATTGTTAGTTCGCTGGTCATTGTTCCCGCCTTTTTTCAAGAAGAGTGCATGTGCCTTAGAGTAATAGGTGTAAAAGATAATAAATATTCATGTTTGTCACGAGTTGTTTTGGCGTAGATTGCTATTTTTACGAATAATTCAACGCGGTGCACAGTGTCAACTTTAAATGTAAGGCTGCAATAGAGGTTACAGGGGATAAGTTTTGGCTGCAGACGCAAAACGCGTGAAAAAACCTAAACTTCCAAAGAAAAAGCTGCTGAAAAAGACCTTGAAAAAGAAGGGTCATCGGTAGCGTAATTTTGGGGCAAAGTGCGGCGAAACGTATAACTACTTAGCTGCGTCTGAGGTGGCTGTTCATTTCTGTTTTGCCAAGTATTTCAGATGGAAAGGTTTGATTGCGATTCCAGGCTTCAAGTCTGCGTAGAAAGTTTGGCTTTCAATAATCAAGTCTGACAATTCTGAGTCCTGTGCTCTTATGAATTCAGCGTAATCTGTATAGTTTTCGTGAAGGGAAATGCAGATTGCGTCCCAGCCCATTCCTCTTCCGTCTTGAACGACGATGACGTTCGGTTGCTTGAGGTACCATTCTTTCAGTTTCTTCAAGGTTTCTTCTTTTTCTTGTTTTGTTTTTTGTTTAAGCTTGCTTTTTAGGAATGTGAAGGCGGCTAGTTCAAATCCGATTTTTCCGAATTTGGGTATGACGGTGTATCCTTCGATGTAGTTTTCTTCTAGTATGGCTCTTCTTCGGGTTACGGTTGGCTGAGAGACTCCTAGCGCTTTGGCTAATCGTCTGTCGCTTCTGTGAGAGTCTTTCATTAACTCAAACAAGAGTTTATAGTCGATGGGTTTCAGTTCTTTCATTTCCATATCATCCTGATTAATCAAATAGCATTTTCAATCTTCATATATAAACCTCATTGTTGCTGCGGCACAATTAGTTCATTACTTTTAATAAACAGATTATTCAAATTTGATAAGAATGCACAGGAAAATCTTAAGAGAATTACGTTCTTTAAATCGTACGAAGGGATTGAGGAAATGGCTGTACAGTTGCTGAAAGAAGTTGAAGGTGAAGTCACACGTTTTCTAAGTGACCTAATTCGCATAGACACAACCAACCCACCTGGCAACGAGACGAAAGCAGCCAAATACTTGGCTGAAAACCTGAACAGAGAAGGCTTCAAGTGTGAGCTTTTTGAGTCTGCTCCTGAAAGAGGCAGTGTAATCACTCGGTTGAAAGGAACTGGTGAGAAGCCGAGTTTGCTTTTGCTTTCTCATTTGGATGTGGTTGCCGCTAACGCTGAGGAATGGAGTGTGGACCCTTTTGCTGGTGTGGTTAAGGATGGTTTTGTTTGGGGTCGTGGTGCTTTGGACATGAAGGGCATGACTGCGGTTGAAGTTATGGTGTTGAAGCTTTTGAAGAGAAACAGCGTTAAGCTGAAGGGTGACGTTGTTTTGGCTGCGACTGCTGATGAGGAGCAGGGTGGCTTGTTAGGTGCGGATTATCTTTTGCGTAATTATCCTGAGAAGATTTTCGCGCCTTACGTTTTGAATGAGGGTGGTGGGTTGGCGATTCCGACGCAGAAAGGGAACGTGTTTACGGTGCAGACGGCTGAGAAGGGGATTTTGTGGTTTAAGGTGAAAGCGAAGGGTGTTCCTGGGCATGGGTCGATGCCTAATTTGGCGGATAACGCCATAATGCGCATGAACAAGGTCATTGATAAGCTTGGGAATTATCGTTCGCGGGTTTCGGTTGTTCCGACGGTGAAGCGGTTTCTGGAGGAGATTGCGCGGGAAGACGTTGTGCTGCAAGAGCCGTTTTCGCGTTTGTTGGCGAATCCCGAGCTGAGCGACGAGATTTTGGATGAGTTGGCGAAAACTTCACCGCAGTTGGCGGAGGAAGTTCGACCTCGTTTAAGGATGACCATTGCACCTACGATTATTCGTGGCGGAGTGAAAGAAAATGTGATTCCTTCGGAGTGCGAGACCACGTTTGACTGCAGAATTCTTCCTGGGCAAGAGTCAGCGGAAGCCGTTGGGTTAATCAAGGGGTTGCTTGGTGAGGTTGATTCGGAGAAGCTTGTGTTTGAAGGCTTGCAGGTGCAGGAGCCTTCGGAGTCAACGGCGGAAACTCCGCTTTACGATGCGATTTCTGCTGTGCTCCGAGAGTTTGAGCCGAACTGTGGTGTGACGCCGATGCTTACGACTGGTGGGACTGATTCGCGTTTCTTCCGAAGAAAAGGCAGCGTGTGCTACGGTTTTCAACCCATGTATCCAGAGGTGTTTTCGGGCAAGGTGGTCAAGCGGGAACACGGCATAGATGAGCGCATTAGTATAGAAAACCTTGTTTTCGGAACAAGCGTACTCTACGAAACCGTCAAAAAATTCATGACTTAACAGATGTAAAGCGCTGAACTCTAGTGCTCGGAAAAGACTACCCCCTCCCTTATATAAAGGAACTGCAGGGCGCTGTTTTCTGCATGCTATTGCGCGGTTTTTCAGCTATTACGGATAGACCCCCTATAGGTTTCTGCATTGTATTTCTATTAGGCGGCAAATATGACGACTTGCCTATGAATCGGGCGTAAAGAATAGCCCAGAAAACCGTTAAAGCTGCCTTTCTGCCATTCACCTCCACGAAAGCAGGTTGAAACCTCATCTGCTTCACCAAAAAAAGTCTGGACACAACGAAGTATTTGAACCCTAACGAAATTCACCAATTAATTTACCAATTCACAAATTTACAAATCAAAGATTTCATATTTTGGATAAATCCGATTAATTCTACTATTACTTTCTACACAATACAGTCCAATAAGGCAGTCAACAGGCGCTTTTGTTTCATTAAAGCCTTTGTATCTAATAATGTTATTCCACACAAGTTTTTCTACGGGTCTTGATAAATTGCCAGTGAAAAAGATTCCAGATGCATGCGCTCTTGTGACAACAGAATATAATAAGACTTGTGCCAAATTTTCTACACTTAACGAACCTGTACTTTTGCATTCAGCGAGAATGACCAGCGCTTTACCATTTTTCTTAATGAAGCTTACAACGTCTGGCTCCACATCCCAATTTTTGGCTTCGTCGAAAATTTCTTTATCGCTGACGGCGAAAGGGGAAAAGTCAACATTTCTTTTAACATACTTTGAAAGAGAACCCTTTCCATGTAATATAATAGGATTCATAAAGGTGCTTACTTTGCGGTCCTGAAGTTTCTTCATCATCCACTTACAAACAATCTCTCTGATTTCTGTTTCTTCAATCAGGGTATATCTTCTCCTCTTGCTTTTCTAAATTTTTTGGAAATTTTCAGTATAGTCTTTTCCAAATCATTGTCCAAAACAAGCTGGGTGAGCGTGGACTGTAACTTTTGACAATATCTAACGCAGTATATCAAACTCGGCTCTTTTGCACGTTTTCCCTTTAACCATTTTTGAAGTCCTTTGATTGAATTGGGACCTGTATCATCTAATGAACAGCAGAATTGGCTTTGGGGCATGTTTATCTTTGATATTGCGCGATTAAGCCTCTGTTGATAATGAATTTTCATCTTCCATAAAGGCATCTCGAATTTTCCCGCAAGGTCACCAATCCAAATTTTTAGTTTGTGTGGTCTCGGATTCGACCTTAGGCTTATATAATTTCCCGCTATTGGAATGCCCAGATTCTCCTGAAAAAAATTGCACAAGTTAACTGCTTTTCTAACAGTTGCTTGATATCTATCCTCATTTACCACATTATTTTTTATGTCAAATTTTATTCGGGCGTCACGCCCACGTGGAGTGTTACCTTCTAAAGTTCCACAAACATCCGCTACTCCTCTTATGAAATCTTCTTTATCTGCTTGGTTTCCTTCTAATATTTTAAGAGGAACTGAGGGCATTCTCCAATATGCTTCCAAGTCATCAGGTCCTTTAGGTAAATTATATTCAGAAACCATTTTTTCCATAAGATAGGGGTCAAATTGAATTTTAAAAGACGATGTTCTTATGTGAAAGTCTAACTGTCCATGACTTTGAGAAATATTCCTAAATTCTTGCTCCAACTTGTTTTTCAGGTCTGAAATTTGCTCTTGAACTCTCATAAAGTTCTGCTTATCATATTTCTTTTCATCTAGGAAATCATTGAAGCGGTTAGTGTTAAGGGGCTTCCATTTTCCCTTTTCATTTTTTCCAACAATGGGTGTTTTTAGTTTTGTTTTTGCGACAAGAAACTTCTCTATTACAATGGGCACTAAACCATGAGGTCGAATTGATGGATTTTCAGCCAGTTCTTCAGCGGTGAATTCATCTTCTTTGAGAGCTTCCAAAATATCTATCTGCCATCTTGGAATATCTCTAATGCCTATTTCAATCAACATGTAAGGAGAATTAACAACTTTTAGGGTTCCTCGTGCCCATAGCATTCCTACTAAATAATCCATTATTGGCAAGAGAGCACCCCGATGTGGAGAGATTTTAAATTATAGTCAATATGATTACCTTTAGTTTTATAAGTTTGCAGGGATAATGTATCTTAAAAGAGTATGTTGTGACACAATCGGGGGAAGAAAATGGGAAAAAAAGTTCAAATTACATTCACGAATGAACAATGGGATATAATTAAAGAGCTACGAGGTAGATTTGGAAACACCAATGCGGAAATAGTAAGAAATATAGTCATTGCATTTCTTTCGGAAAAAGCGTATATGAAGGGAACGAAAGATTGAAAAAAATTTCAAAAAATCGTTTAAATGATTTGGATGGGGCGAAATGGTTATTGTATAGCAAATCTGTATGGGGCGATATATGGTCATCTTCCGCTGATAAAACAGAACACCCTGCTCAATTTCCTGCAACATTGGTACAAAGGCTCTTGAAAATATTTACGCATAAAGGAGATTTGATATTAGACCCCTTTTTGGGTTCGGGAACAACGCTTCTCACATGTAGAGCCATGAAAAGATATGGGATTGGTGTTGAGTTGAACCCTGAATATATCAATTTAGCGGAGTCAAGACTTGCTTATCGAACCTTAGATACCACAACAGAGCAAAAAGCAATTTGTGCTGATTCACGATATCTTAGTAAGTTGCCTGAGCTAAAAGCTTTCATGAAAAGACTTAGCAAAGAATACATAGATTTCATGGTTACTTCTCCACCCTACTGGGATGTTTTGCATGAATCTCGCAAAAAGACAGTTTTACCTCGCGAAAAACACCCTATTCAGTATAGCGAACTTGAACAGGATATCGGAAACATCCACAATTATCAAAGATTTTTGGAGTCACTTAGAAAAATTTTCAATGAAGTTTTTGTTTTGCTACATCCCAATAAGTATTGTGCAATCGTCACTATGGATATTAGAAAAAGGGATAAAGTGTATCCACTTCATTCGGACTTGACAAACGTGATGACTGATATTGGCTTCAGTTATCAAGATGTTATCATATGGAATAGAGACAGAGAATATAATTTCCTGCGTCCTATGGGATATCCCACAACTTTCATAGTTAACAGAGTGCATGAATACATATTGCTCTTTAGAAAGCCCAAATGATATTAACAATTCGTTCTGCAGCTTCTTTAATAATAAATAAATGATAACAAACCCAATAGCTTCAGTGATTTCGCCCATCACCAAGTTGTGTCATGCTTAAATATGTGCTGAGGCTTCTTTTATTTTGGGTTTTAACTAGGAGTCTTGAGGGATGCCTGCTATAGAAGTTGGCAGAGTATGTGTAAAAATGGCTGGTCGTGAATCTGGAAGAAAATGCGTCATAGTCGACGTCATGGACAAAAGCTTCGTTCTGGTAACTGGACCAAAAACGGTCACAGGCGTTAAAAGAAGACGCGTAAACATCAACCATGTCGCGCCCACAGAAGACACCATCCAAGTCAAAAGAGGAGCCTCCGACGAAGAGGTAACTCAGATGCTAGAGGCTGAGGGCAAACTGGAAGAAATGAAGGCAACCGCCGAACTGATGTAAACTCTTAATACTTCAAACCTTCTTTTTCTAAACTTCAAGGAGAACCAGAACGTGCCTAGAACCGCCCCTCCATGGGAAACCAAACGCGAACAACTCACCAAAGCAGAAGACACTACAGACCCCGCGTATGGGCATAAACCCAGCGAAAGACCAGCCTCGGAGTACATACGCTACGGCGTAATAAACCTGGACAAGCCCGCTGGACCCACAAGCCACGAAGTCGCCGCATGGACAAAGAAAATCCTGCACCTAACGCGGATAGGTCACGGCGGAACTCTAGACCCAAAAGTCACAGGAGTGCTGCCCGTCACCCTAGAGGACTCCACGAAAATCGTGCAGGCGCTTCTCCACAGCGGCAAAGAATACGTCTGCGTCATGAAACTTCACGGCGACGCCGAAGAAACCCGCGTGAAAAACGTTCTGGCAGAGTTCCAAGACCAGATTTACCAGCGACCTCCACTGCGCTCTTCAGTCAAACGGCAACTGCGCACCAGACGCGTCTACTACATAGACTTCCTCGAAATGGACGGACGCAATGTGCTTTTCAAGGTCGGCTGCGAAGGCGGAACCTACATACGCAAACTCTGCTACGACATCGGAGAAATCCTAGGCGTCGGCGCCCACATGCAAGAACTCCGCAGAACACGCGCAGGACCCTTCACGGAAAACACCGAAACCCTCGTGCGCCTACACGACGTGGCTTACTGGTTCTCAGAATGGGAACAACAGAAAGACCCGAAAATCCTGCACAAATTCATCCAACCCATGGAAACCGCGCTCGCCCTAATCCCAAAAATCGTTGTCAGAGACTCAGCCGTAGACGCCCTATGCCACGGCGCAAACCTCACCGCTCCCGGCATCTTAAAGCTTGAAACAGGCATCAAAAAAGGCGTGATGGCGGCGGTTTTAACCCTGAAAGGAGAAGCAGTAGCTCTGGCAAAGGCGCTTCTTTCCACCGAGGAAATCCTAGACTTAAGGCATGGAACCGTAGCCACTCTCCAACGGGTCGTGATGCCCCGAGGCACCTACCCGAAAGTTTGGAAAAGCGGGAACGCGAAATGACCGAAAAGCGAAAACGCGGCGCGGAACACTATTTTGCTGCGCTTCCCAAATCCGAAGCCAAGCTTGGATTAATCCGCACAACCCTGCGGGGCAACTCCTTCGAGTTCCTAACCGCCTCAAGCGTTTTCTCCAAAAAACGAGTTGACCTGGGAACCAGACTGCTCATCGAGGCGATGGCGCTCCCTGAAACAGGCGCTGTTCTGGACGTGGGCTGCGGCTACGGCGCCGTCGGCATAGTGGCTGCCACTTCCAACCCGCGGCTGCGCGTGGTCATGACGGATGTGAACGCGCGGGCTGTCCGCCTCGCAAGGCAAAACGTTGAAAAAAACAAGGTGCACAACGCTGAAGTGCGATGCGGCTACTTGTACGAGCCAGTTAAAGAATTAGAATTCCGCTGCGTTCTCTCGAACCCGCCAGTGAGCGCGGGCATGGAAACCGTGAAAGCCATAATCACCCAAGCACCAAAAGTGATGGCACGAGAAGCTAATTTCCAGATGGTCATCCGCTCCAAAATCGGCGCAAAAACGTTGCCCTCTGTTTTCAACGCAACTTTCAACAACTGCACAGTTCTCGCGAGAAAAAGCGGCTACCGCGTCCTAATTGCTGAAAAACAGTAGCCCAAGCCTGCGCAAAGACTTAATTCAAATTGAAAAACTATAATAAAAACGCGAAGCATGAATAAAAGCTCAGCGCCGGGGTCTCCTAGCCAGGTAGGGAGCAAGCCTGGAGATGGCATATAAGCACCAAATAGCTTGTGGCCTCTTGGGGCCGCGTGGGTTCGAATCCCACTCCCGGCGCTCTCAAAAACATCTGGGATTAACCTCCTGTATCAGGATATTTTGGTTTGACATTCTCGAAATCGCAAAGTTGGAGGAAACTTCTCTCAGTCTCAGGAGATTTTTTCGGTGAAACCTTCAACTTTCAGCAGCCGAGGCTTCTTCAGTTTCTCTTTTTAATAGCAGATTTTTCTTGACAAGGTCTTTAACTTCGTCTATAAATTCCCCGTTGCTTTCCAGATTCAAGAACGGTTTTCGCTGGTCTTCAAAGCCTTCTGGTAACTCGATCTTCAAAGTTATGAAAGGTTTTCCGATGGCCATTTCGAACTGTCTTTTTTCCTCTTCATATTCTTTTTTTGATGCAGATTTCTTTTCAAACCACTTTCTAATTTTCCACATTTACCTCACTAGCCCATTAATCCAAATCTAAAGATAAGATAGACGCTGGAAAAGCCCAATTGGATGAGAGATGTAATTATGCCGATCTTGGCGAATTCGCCAAATTTCACTGAAATCTTTTCTCGCTTGAGCGTGCCAATTGCCATCATCATTACAGCACCGCTGAAGGGTGTGGTAGCGCCTCCAAGATTTGTCCCTAAGATCAAGCCAGACCATATAGCATTTAAGTTTAAGCCTGAACCAATTTGAGCGCCGATGATCGGTGTGAAAGTCAAAGCTACGGCTATGTTGCTGACAAACACGCTTGCAAGTCCACTAACCCATAACGTCATTTGAGTTGCAATAAGGGAGTTTCCTCCAGCAACATTGAAGAGTTGCATTGATATGTCGCTCAGGAACTGCGTACTTTCTAACCCACCTATGATGAACATGAATCCCGCGATGAAAAAAACTGTCTCCCAGTCTATTTCCCTGAAGATCTCAGCTGGGTCCACCCTGCTAATTAACAAAGCAAGGATCCCGCAACCTAACGCTACAGCTTCGGGTCCAACGCCTAACGTGTCCAAAGTCAAGAAAAGAACAATCAAAATAACAAGAACGAAGGCAGACCTGTAAAAAATTTTCTTATCTTTTATACCCTCCCTAGGGTTGTATTCAGGCAACTCTTTTTTTTCGCCCAGTTTTGATCTAAAAACCAAGTAGAGCGCTGTAATGGTCAATGCCCACAACATTATTTCACATACGCCTAGGAAGATTAAGAAATCCATGAAGCTTAATGATGATTCGATTCCAATAATCATGTTGCTTACTGACCCTATCAGCGTGCTTGTTCCGCCAAGATTTATCATAATGGCTGCGGACAGAAAGTATGGCGTTGGATTATAGTTCAGAAGCTTGGTTATCGTCACGGTGGCTGCTGCAACGAGTAACATCGCCGTTGGGTCGCTGAGAAACATTGAAACAAGGGCGGCAACGACGCAGATGGCAACGAACAATCTACCAGGGTTCCCACCAGAAAATTTTATGGCGTACAAGGCAAAAACGTTGAACAAGCCGCCTCTTTTGGCTACCTCTACAACAATCATGGTGCCGATTAAAAGCCCGAGAAGTCTAAAATCTATAAAGCCTAAAGCGTCTTGGTAAGTGAACGCGCCATACTGGATTCCAAACCAAGCAACGAGTAAAGCGCCAATTAAGGCGGCAACGGACAATGAAGTGAGTTCTAGGACTGAAATGAGAATTATCAGAACATAAATTAGGAGTAAAATCAGGACGATTGTGTCCATATTCACTCACTACTTTTATTCTTCTGCTTCATCTGCGCAAAATAGTCGGCAAACGAGTCTGCCTTGTCTTCGATGATCTTGTAAATTATCCTACCGATGTCATAGAGGAAGAGGATGATCAAACCAAGCCCAATGTAAACTGTTGCTGTTGACAAGTAAAATCCAACATCTTGAATGTTGGCTAAAAGCGGGGATACAGCCGTTACTACAAGCACTATAATTATTATGTAAGCAAATTCTCGTGCAGCCCTCTTAGGCGACCTTTCTTCTTTAACGCCTAACTTTTTCACTAGCGCGTCTGTTAATACATCGCCTAACACCATGGCGTCAGATAACGCACGTATCAGAAAGATGCCCAAAACAAGGATCGTGAGAATCCACACGAGCAAGGAAGCTTGAGTATTAATTCCCGGAACAGTTAGACCCTCAAGTGTGGGTGGAACGAACACGCTTACTAACCAAAAAATAATTGCCATTATGACGTTCGTTACTAGCCGAGGTAATCTGCGGCGGATTTCTTCTCCTTTAACTTTCATATGAATAAACTCCGCTACCGAGGAAAGGAAAAATAAATTCCCTTCTATAGATTCCCGAAACGATAATAAAAGTATTGTCACGTTTATTTGCACACTCACACTTTTTCAGACTCGTTTATACAATTATAGTATAAATTTCTGGGTGCACAGCATTCTTTAGCTTCAAGTGGGGTAGAGACTGTGAATTTGCCTCTTATTGACGAGGTAATTGAGAATAAGTTTTATTCCTCGAAACTCTTCTAATAGCTTTGAAAAAGAGGCGTGAACTGGAGATGTCTGAAAAAGGTGTAGATGATGAAGATTATTTGATTCGAGCTATGCAAAAAGACCTCGATAGAATACTTACTGAAGAATCAGGTGATGCGGACTCCCAATTTACAAAATCACGAAGGGCTATGACGGCTGTTCTTGCGGAATCTGCCCAGACACAAAGACTATATTTTGTCGTAAGGTCGGTTCTTATGTCCTTGATAAGCGCCTTAATCTATTTTGTTGTGGTCTTGTATTTTGGTACAATCGACGCGGTTCAGGCGGCTTTCTTAGGAGTCTTCGTGTTTATTGTTGCGCTTGTTGTGTCTAGGCTGTTTGACAAGCAAATAGTTGCGGTGTCAAAGAAAATTATCAGCATTCTAAATAGGTATAAGAAAATAAGAGTGTTTGTTCTGAAGAGGCTTTAAACTCGCCATTCTTTTTATTAAATTCGATGTGGCATATTACAACTGATGCCGCAGAAGGACAGAGATATTGATAAATCTCCAGAAAGAGAAAACGCCAAAAAATTGGTGGAAATAACATGGAAAAAGTGATTTTTCAATAGTCACACTAATATAGTGTGCCACGAATTTTGTATATAAAGGTCGGAATTCCTCAAGAAAGAGTCTTGCTTTTTCTTCGGATTGTTCTGATTGATGAATTATTGGCGCAATCTAATTGCGACTTGGTGAAGTGTTACAAAAAAATGGGTAAAAGAAAGGTCAAAAACGAGTCAAACCTTGAAAACATGCTACTGCCGAGTGAAAACGATGTACTGGGCACGGCTGTCAAGATGCTTGGTTCTGAAAGGATTTTGGTGAAATGCCAAGACGGTAAAGAGCGATTATGCAGGGTTCGCGGCAAGCTGAAAAGGCGGGTGTGGATTAGGGAAGGTGACATCGTTTTGGTTTCTCCTTGGGATTTTCAGTCGGACAAGCGAGGCGACATTTTCTGGCGTTACAGAAAGAACCAGGCGAAATGGTTGAGAAACAAAGGATACTTACAGTGTGAGGAAAGGGGGTAATAAAACTTGAAGCGTAAAAAGTCGGCAGGTGAATATCTTGCCTTTATTTCTGCAAAGTACGAAGTTGATTCCGACACGCTCTTTTGTGCTTTACTCTCAGCTGGAGAAAATCAAAAAGCCAGATGCGGCAAACTTTCAATCGAATGCCGCGGCAAAACAAAAGGCAAGGTAATCTTTCTTATTACAAAGGATTCTGAAGTGGTCGCGCAGTTAGCGGTATCCGAAAACTTTCTATCGCAGAAGGGCAATCCAATTAGAAACTTCATGGAAACGGACATGGTCCGTAAACATGTAGCCAAGAAAACCAAATATCCTGCTTCTTACTCGATTGGAAACTTGAGACCTGGAATGAACCGTGTTAATTTGAAGGCAAAAGTTTTAGAAGTTACGAAGCCGAGGCAGGTTTTTACAAGATATGGAAATTACGCCAGTTTGGCTAAAGCCTTAATAGCTGATGACACTGGAAAAATAAAGCTTTGCCTGTGGAACGAGCAGATAGACGCGGTCTCGGCTGGAGACACCGTTCAAATTGAGAATGCACGAATCTCGACGTTTAAAGGTGAAAGACAACTGAATCTTGGAAAAAACGGAACCCTCAACAACATCGAACCGCTAAAATCTGAAGTGATGCCAACGAATTTGCAACAGCCAAACCCCAACAACTAATAGGTTTTGTCTTTTCCGTTTTCCAGCGTTGCATTATCTGATTTTGTCATGTCTAGCCTTTTTGATTAGCAAGTTGCTTTGGCGGTGTGGACTCGAACTCGTTTGGGCGCGGTAGATTACATGAGTAACGTTAGCAGTCTAAAAGCAATTCCGCCCAAGAGTATTGCAAAAGCTATTTCGAACACCGTTATGAATAATGATTTCTTCCAGCCGAAATTTTTGACTAAAGCCGCTATGGTTGCTATGCAGGGTATGTACAGCATCGCCACCAAAGTGAACACCACCATCTGAACTGGCGACATAACTAGGGCAAAATTGGACGTTCCCAGAAGAGCAGCAAGCATAACCAGCGACAACTCCTTTCTAAGCACACCGAATATCAACGTTATCCCCGTAATGGCCGGCAATCCTAGCCACACAACAGTCACAGGACTAAGCACCGCCGCTATGGGTTCCAGCCAACCTACAACTTCAGCCAACTTCAAAACAAAGCTTCCCACTATTATTAGGGGAAACGCAATTTTGATGAATTCAGCCACCCTAAACCATGTCTGTTTCAGAATAGTTTTCATATGGGGCCATCTGTAGTCGTGCATTTCCATTATTAAAGCGGTTGGTTCACCGGGCACCACTTTAAACGCCAGTCTTCCGAGAGCGAAAATTATCAGAAAGTCAACAAGATAAAGCGCTAATGCCCACTGGATACCCAGGAAATTCCCTACCAGACCGAGTATTATGACTGTGGTGGCGGCACAAGGTACAAGTGTTACAACAAACGCGGCGAGCAGCCTTTCCCTCTGTGTCTCCATTATTCTGCATCCCAAGCATGCGGGCACATTGCAGCCGAAGCCAAGCATCATAGGTATGAATGCTTTTCCATGCAATCCCATTTTGTGCATAATGTTATCCATCAAGAACGCGATTCGGCTCAGGTATCCTGAGTTCTCCAAGAAGTATAGTATGAGGTAAAACGGAATTATGTAAGGCAGGACTATTGTTATGCCCGCTATGAGTCCTTCCATAACGCCGCCCCACATGAGATTACCAACTATTCCAGTTCCAAACACACTCGCAAAGAACGGCTCCAAACCATAAAGCAAATCGCTCAGCAGCACGGAAGTGTAGTCTCCAAAAGTGAAGATAGAGTAGAAAATCAAAAGCAGCGAAACAATCAGTGTGAGATAACCAGTGACTTTGTGAGTAGTGAAGTTGTGAAGCCTCTCCACTTTAGTGGGTTTTATCGGAGACACCAGCTTCTGCGCCGTTCTGGCGATGCAGCCAGCAGCCTCATACCGTTCCGAAGTTATCACGGTTGAGCAGCCGTGCCCATGAAGATTTTCAATTTCACCTGCAAGTTTCTTCGCGATAGAGAGTATTTGCGGGTATAGCCTTCCGATTTCGCGTTCTATCTCTTCATCTCTTTCCAGCAGCTTGATTGCTACATATCGCGGTGGATAAATAAGATGAACGTTTTTCATCTCTTCAATAAGAACACCAAGTTTTTCTTCAACTTCTTCTCCATACCTTACGTGAGCATGTTTTTTCACTGGTTCTTTTTCAACTGTTTCTATGGCTTTCTCCAAAAGCGTAGTAATGCCGACCCCTTTTACGGCAACGGTTGGTATAACGGGTATCCCCAAAAGCTTCTCCAAGTTTTTTACGTTTATTTGGATGCCTTTGCTTTTTGCCATATCCATCTGGTTCAGCGCTATAACCATCGGCGTTTCCAGTTCCATAAGCTGCAAGGTGAAGAAGAGGTTTCTCTCGAGGACTGAAGCGTCGAGAACATTTATCACTACATCTGGTCGCTCAACTGCTATGTATTTCCTTGAAACCAACTCTTCCAAAGAATAAGTGGAAAGCGAGTATATTCCTGGCAGATCAACAATGTCTATTGTGTAACCTCTAAACTTAAGTGTACCTTCAGCTCTTTCAACCGTTTTTCCAGGCCAGTTGCCAATGTGCTGATGCAAACCAGTCAGATAGTTGAAAATGACAGATTTTCCGACATTAGCGTTTCCAGCTAAGGCGATGAGTAGTTTCTTTTTGTTCATTCCTTTTCTATCTCCACGAAAATTCTCTCAGCCATACCTCTGCCAAGGGCAAGTCTTGAGCCTCGAACACGAATTTCGAAAGGGCCGTGAAAAGGGGCTGATTTCACAACGGTCACTCTTGTGCCAGGCGTGAGACCCATATCCATAAGTCGCTTTTCGAATCCCCAGTCTCTTCCAAGTCCATGCCTTATGTGTCCATGTCTTACATGGCCCCATCTCATATGTCCAAATCTTATAGACGTAACAATTCCAGCTTCTCCCGCTTTCAGCGCAGTTAGAGGCACTTCACGTCTTTTCGGGTTTCGCTTTTCCATGTGATCACCAACTTTTTTATTTTGGGTTAATTTTCTTGCTGTTCGAAGATGCTGAAGGATTACAAGACATGAAAATCACTGTTTGCCTAGCTGGTTTCTTCCAAATCTACAAAAACCTTTGAGGCAATGCCTTTTCCAAGGACTGCCTTTGAACTTCCAAATGAAACTTCAACAGGACCACCAAGCGGCGACGCTCTAACCACGCGTATCTCAGTGTCAGGTTTAAGTCCCATGTCCAAAAGTCGTTGAAGTAAATTATAGCCGCCTCTAATTAAAGAGATTTTACCACACTGACCTTGTTTGAGGCTTCCTATCCAGACACGGTTTTTATCATGTTTCCCAACTGCCTCCAGGTCTTTGCTGTTCAACTCCAAGCATTCTACGCAGCTGCCTATTTGGAGGTCGCATGGCGGGATTACTTTTCCGTTGTCTGGACAGCGGTCAGGGTGCCTTAGAAATCGGCATAGCGACTCTGCCGCGTCATCTGACAAGGAATGTTCCATTCCGCATGCTTGATCATGGACTTTTGGTTTGTCTATCTTTAAAACGTCATGTAGGAATCTTTCTAGCAACCGGTGCTTGCGAACTATCTTCTCGGCGATTTGTTTGCCGTCGCTTGTGAGCGTGGTTCCGTGATATGGGGAGTGTGTGATGTAGCCTTTTTCATCTAGCTTCTTCAGCATTTCAGTTACGCTGGCTGGAGCAATCTTTAGGGTTCGCGAGATTTCAGTAGTGCTCACTGGTTTTCCGTTTTGCGAGAGATCATATATCGCTTTGAGATAGTCTTCAACACTTCTACGTGCCATGTTAACCCACCTATTTTTAGGCACACCTAAATTAGTGTGACGTAAGCGCACTAATAAACTTTTAGGCATACCTAAAAAATATCATCCATAAAACCCGCATATCACGAAACATGCTGCCGAAACACGCCTATCCACACGCAAGCTATGCAGCACTGCTTCCAGTAATGGCTAAATATCGCCAAGCCTATTTTCGGTTCATACTAAGAGGCGATGATAAAGATGGAAGGCTTCTCAGACCTCGTCATTAAGTTAATAGATGCCAGTCGCAACCATGAAAACTATCGAGACTCAGAGTGCATAAACCTGATTGCAAGCGAAGGGCTGAAATCCCCAGCTGTCAAGCAAATGCTCAGTCTCTCCTCAGACTTGGAAGGCAGATACGCAGAAGGTGAAAACGACCTAGAGGGTCATGTGAAGAAAAGGTATTATCAAGGCCAGAAATACATGACGCTCATAGAGAATTACGCCACGGACCTTATGAAAAACCTGTTCAAATGCAACTGGGCTGATCTGCGATTAGTTTCTGGCACGCACGCGAATTTAGCCACCTTCAAAGGTTTGTCCTCGGCGGCGAAAAACCGAAAAATGGTTGTCACTCCGCTAAGTTGTGGCGCACACATATCTCATGATTATGCTGGTCTTGCGGGTTCGGTTCTCGGGCTTGAGAACATAAACCACGTTTACAGCATTGACGAATTTAACATAGACGCGGACAAGTCCGCCGATGTGATAAGAGCAGCTAAACCAGGCATAGTGACGTTCGGGGGAAGCCTCTTCCTCTTTCCACACCCAGTTAAGGAGCTAAAAGCCGTAGCTGACGAAGTTGGCGCCTACGTAGCATACGACGCGTCCCATGTTCTGGGGCTTATCGCGGGCGGCGTCTTCCAAGACCCGTTCAACGAAGGAGCAGACTTCATAACCTCTTCAACCCACAAAACGTTTCCAGGACCGCAAGGAGGCGTTATACTTGGAAACGCGAAAGCCAAGCGCACGGAGAAGGCGATAAAAGCGATCCAGTTCGCCATCTTTCCTTTGAGCACTTCTAACACTCATTTGGGGCGGCTGCCAGCAGTTGGGATAGCTGCCTTGGAGATGAAGCTCTTTGGCGCTGAACTGGCGAGGCAGACGGTGAAAAACGCTCAAACTGCTGGGCAGTATCTGTGCGAGAACGGTGTCAAAGTAATGTGCGCCTCAAAGGGATTCACTATGTCTCATCAGATAGCCGTAGATGTCTGCGACTTCGGAGGCGGCAAGAAGGTTGCTCAGGAACTTGAAGACGCCAACATAATCTTGAACAAGAATCTCCTACCCTACAACGACCAGAATGACCGCGACAACCCCTCTGGCTTGAGAATCGGCTTCCAAGGTGTAACCAGACGAGGGTTCAGAGAAGGCGACATCAAACACTTATGCGACTTGATGCTCAGCGTGATGAAAGGTAAACGTAAACCTTCAGAGGTTAAGGAAAGCGTCATCGCCTTGAAGAAGGAGTTCAGCCAAGTGAAATACGGTTTCCAAAGCGTGGAAGACGCGTTAAACCACATTAAAAAAGCTTAAGAGCAGTGATGCTCAGGATTTATAATTCAGCGCACTAATCCACTTAAATCTGAAGGAGTAGAACCAAAAGTGAAAGTACTATTGAATGATGGCTTGGAAAATGAAGGAATAAAAGTACTTGAAGAAGTAGGCATAGAAACAGACACGCGGAAAAGGGATTTGAACTCGCTTATTGCAGACATAGGTCAATTTGACGCGTTAATTGTGAGAAGCGCCACAAAAGTAACCCGAGAAGTTCTTGAGGCAGGCGCAAAGGGAAAATTGAAAATCGTTGGCAGAGCAGGAGTCGGCTACGATAACATCGATGTGGCTGCCGCATCCGAAAACGGAGTTATCGTGAAATGCGCGCCGTACGGAAACACAAACGCGGTTGCCGAATTAACCCTCTGCCTAATGCTGAATGTTTCAAGAAATATTCCACAAGCGCACCACTCACTGAAAAGCGGCAAATGGAAGAAAGCAGAATTCAAAGGAAACGAACTTTCTTACAAAACATTGGGCATTTTAGGCTGCGGGAAAATCGGGCAAAGAGTGGGCGAACTAGCCCGTCGCGGCTTTGACATGGACGTCATCGGATATGACATATGTCCCTGTCTTGAATCACCCATAAAATACGTTTCAAAAGAAGAAGTTCTCACAAAAGCGGATTACGTGAGCATCCACACGGGCGGCAAAGCCATAATTGTGGGCGAGAAGGAGCTTTCATTGATGAAGCCCACTGCATACCTCATTAACACGTCAAGAGGACGCAACGTTGACGAACAGGCACTGTACAAAGCGTTAAAAGAAGGAAAAATAGCTGGCGCCGCAATTGACGTTTACACAAAAGAGCCCAGAACCGAAGACGCCGAGTTCAAAAGCAAGCTGATGGAACTTGACAACGTCGTCTTCAGCTCGCATTTGGGCGCATCAACCATAGAGGCGCAAAGGGAAACTTCAACAGAAATTGCACGAGTTGTTGCAAGATATCTTTTTGGAGGAGACTTCGGCAGCGCAGTTAACGCGGGCGAAAGCATCGAGCTTGAAGAAAGACAAGTCTACACCCTGTTTATCCATCACCGAGACGTTCCCGGAGTGTTCGCCAACATCGACAAGGTGTTAGCTGACAACGACATTAACATACGAGCAAACTATTCCAGACAAATTGGAAAAAGCGGCTACGCAATTTCCGTCTACGTACTGCACAAGAAAGTTCCCAATAAAATCATAGAGACCCTTAAAGGAATAAAAAACATCTGTAACGTGAAAGTATAGTTCTATTGACAAAAAACAAGGTATACGGGGGAGCAAACCCCCTCAACATTTCGGTGCTAGCTGATTTCTAGTTCTTGTATGAAAGCGCCGTGCCAGTTGTGGTACCACACTTGTCCAGTGTAGCCGTTGACGCTGAGCATGCCGTAGCCTTCACCTGCAGACAGCACCATGACATGGTAATAGCCGTAGAACGGTTCTGCTTCTCCAACTGTGGTTCCTGGAATGTACGCGTCTAAGTATTGCTGAGCGAAAGTTTCTGCTTGCTCTGCTGTGACCGTCATTGGCGACGTTGGGTTTCCTGTGAACCAACCCATCATGCCGCTGTGCATACCGTACTTCGTGTTCCACATCATGTTGGGTCCCTGCTCCGGATAGATGCTTCCAGTGTACTTGTCGATGAGCATTTCGAAGGCGTCGATGCCTGTGCTTTTCTCGTAGATTTGGACGTAGAAGTTCTGCGTGTACTCTTCGATTTCGCGAACAGCCAAGTCAGGGTTGTTCAGCGATGCAACGTAGTTCTGTGCGATTGCCACTGCGTCATCAATAGTTACAGCAGGTTCATTTGTTGTATACGCTGGTGCAGCGTAGCCGTTCCACCTGGCTCCTCCGTGGCAGCCTCCAGTGCCGTACTGGTACGGATAAGCAGGTGTTGCTGGCGTTGCTTGGTTAGGCTGTGCTGGGTAATATGTGCCTCCCATCATTCCACCTGTATTGGATCCGTAAGCTTCGTTGGCATAGGTTCCGTAAGGACTGTTAACTCCTGTTGCGCCCATGTAAGCGAACACTGAGGCGGTTACTAACGCGATTCCTATCACCGCGAGTCCAATGGCGGTTACCATTTTCCAAGTTTTCATTCACTTCACCTCGAATATAACTGTGTTATGGCGTCTTAAGATAGTTCGGTGAAACAAAAATGAAACGGTTTTGAAACATTAACGAAACATTTTTCGCCATGGGACTGGTATCGTTTGTTCGGGCATTATATATAAGCGACTTACAGGTTTAAGGTAAACGATGAGACTCGGGGTTCTGTTTTCAGGCGGCAAAGACTCAACACTTGCGCTGCACAAAGCCGCGGAAAAAGAAGAAGTCGTGTGCCTAATCACGGTTGTTTCTGAGAACAAAGAGAGCTACATGTTTCACACACCAAACATAGACGTAACAGCGCTCCAAGCTGAAGCCCTAGGTTTGCCGCTGATAAAAAAATTAACTGAAGGTAAACCCGAAGAGGAGCTTAAAGACTTAGAAGAAGCAATAGCGCAAGCAGTCAAACGTTTCAAAATCGAAGGCGTTGTCACGGGCGCTGTAGAATCTGTTTACCAAGCCGCAAGAATCCAGCAGATATGCAATCGCTTAGACCTTTGGTGTTTTAACCCGCTTTGGAAAAGAGAGCAGAAAGCGCTTCTGGAAGAAGTCGTGGCTAAAGGCTACAATGTGGTAATCTCCGGCGTTTTTGCTTATCCTCTTGATAAAAGGTGGCTTGGAAAACAAATAGATGAAGACATGATAGAAAAGCTGGTTGCTCTCAGCAAAGAGTATGGCTTAAGTCCTTCAGGCGAAGGCGGTGAAATAGAAACCACAGTTTTGGACGCTCCCTTGTTTAGGAAGAAAATCGAAGTTCTGGACTATGAAGTGGAAGCTAGGGGCAACTCTGGAGTTTTCAGGATTAAGCAGGCGAGGTTGACGGAAAAATGATTCTTGTTGTTGACATGAACTCCAAAAAGAACTCGTTTGGATTTTCCGAGTTTGTCCTGCCCATTGTCTCAATCGCTGAAGAACTGGAAAAATGCGTCGTCAAGCACTATCTCGAGGTAAACGAAAAAGACCTGAACGGTTACGACAAGATTATACTCTCAGGCAGCGCACTAAAAAACACTGTGACACTGAACCAGACAGCGCGGTTCACTTGGATAGAAGGCTGCGGCAAACCGATTTTAGGGATATGCGCTGGAATGCAAACTGCTGGTTTGGTGTTTGGTGCTCGCTTGGAAAAATGCCGTGAGATAGGAATGACTGAAGTAGTGACGGTGAAGAAGAATCTTCTGTTTTCTTCAACGCTCAAAGTTTACTCGCTACATAATTACGCGATCAAACCTTCCGACAAATTTGAAGTGTTGGCTAAATCCGCTAAATGTGTTCAGGCGATAAAACATAGGCAGAAGGACATTTACGGCGTGTTGTTTCACCCTGAAGTCAGGAATAAAGAAGTCGTGCAACGGTTCATCCGCGCTTTTTAGTCAACCGAAGAATATAAAACTGACACGTTAAGTAAACTGTTAAGGAGGTTGGGTAATTTTGGTAAACGAGTTGCCTCCAGAAAGTCTCAGAAAAGTATGTGACGCAAGGTTCATTCGCTGCAAGTCAACCGAGGAACTGATGCCTATCCGAGAGATAATCGGTCAAGAAAGAGCCGTCAGAGCACTAAAGTTCGGCCTAGGCATTAAGGACCATGGATTTAACATTTACGTGGCGGGCTATCCAGGAACAGGCAGAAAAACGGCTGTCAAAAACTTCGTGGAAGAAATAGCCCGAGGTAAACCAGTGCCTCCTGACTGGTGTTACGTGAACAACTTCTCTAACCAGTACGAACCGAAAGCGTTACAGTTGCCAGCGGGGAAAGGGAAGGAATTCCGAGACAGCGTAAAGAGGCTTATCGAAAACATTCGAACAGCTCTTCCTAAAGCTTTTGAGAGTGAGGATTACGCCTCAAGAAGAGAGGCAACGATCCGAACATTGGAGAAGCAGAGGAAAGAATTAATTGATAAACTAAACGCGAAGGCTCAACAGGAAGGCTTCGTAATTCAAAGTACACCCATCGGTCTGCTTCTTATACCAGTGATTAATGGTAAACCGCTTTCCCAAGAAGAATTGATAGGGTTGCCTCAAGAGACAAAGGAAAAAATTCAAGAAAAAAGGGAAAAACTGGAATCAGAACTGAGAAGCACGATGAGACAGTTTTTAGACATGGAACGGAAAATCGGTGAGGCACTTAAGAAGCTTAACAGAGAAGTTGCTCTTTACGCCATAGGTCATTTAGTGGAAGAACTCATCGAGAAATACGCAGACAACTCGGAAATTACTGGCTACTTGAACGATGTGCGGAATGACATTTTGGACAATCTGTCTCAATTCATAAAGCGAGGTGAACCTCAACAGCGGCTACCCTTTCCAGTTCCTTGGATGAAAGAGACCAGATTCAGAAAGTACACGGTAAACGTGGTCGTTGACAACTCGGATTGTAAAGGCGCTCCAGTGATAATGGAAACCAATCCCAACTATCAAAACCTAGTCGGCAGGACAGAGAAGGAAGCGCAGTTCGGTGCTCTAGTCACAGACTTCACCATGATTCGCGGAGGGTCCTTGCACAAGGCTAATAACGGCTTCTTAATCATCCCAGTGGAGGAGTTGCTTCGAAACCAGTTTTCTTACGAAGGCTTGAAAAGAGCCCTGCGGGACGAAAAGATAGTTATCGAAGAGCCGCAAGAACGGTACGGTTTCATCAGCACCAAGAGCCTGAAACCCGAGCCAATTCCCTTAGCCGTCAAGGTGATTCTCATTGGAAATCCGTACTTATATCAACAACTATTCATTCTGGACGCGGATTTCAAAGAACTCTTCAAGGTTAAAGCTGAATTCGACACAACCATGGCTCGGACAGAAGAGAACGTGAAGAAATACGCGGCTTTTGTCTGCATGCTCTGCGAGAAGGAAAACCTGAAACATCTTGACGGGTCAGCGTTAGCCCAACTAGTAGAATACAGCCAGAGGATAGCTGAAGATCAACAGAAGCTATCCACGAGGTTTGCAGAAGTTGCCGACATCGTCCGTGAAGCCAACTTCTATGCCACGCAGGAAAACTCGAACGTGGTGACTGGAGACCACGTTGAAAAAGCTATTGAAGAAAAAATTTACCGATCGAAGCTTATCCAAGAAAAGATTCAGGAAATGATCAGCAGAGGCGTGCTGCTTATTGACACTGAAGCAGAAAAAGTTGGACAGGTAAATGGGTTATCGGTTATGGGGCTCGGCGACTTCGCTTTCGGCAACCCATCCCGCGTAACAGCAAGCATAGGCTTAGGTCGAGAAGGCGTAATTGACATTGAAAGGGAAGCCAAAATGGGCGGTCCCATCCACACCAAAGGCGTCCTAATCTTGAGTGGCTACTTGAACGAAAAATACGCGCAAGATAAGCCGCTCAGTCTCTCAGCTCGTCTTGTTTTCGAACAAAGTTATGGAGGAGTTGAAGGTGATAGCGCCTCAAGCACAGAACTGTACGCTATGCTGTCAGCCCTTTCTGGACTGCCAATAAAGCAGCGCATAGCTGTAACGGGTTCGGTTAACCAGAAAGGCGAGGTGCAAGCCATAGGTGGCGTGAACGAGAAGATCGAAGGATTCTTTGAAGTTTGCAAAGCTAAGGGCTTCTCAGGCCAGCAGGGAGTAATGATACCCGATAGTAACGTACAAAACCTGATGCTGAAGGAAGAAATAGTTGACGCGGTTAAAGCTGGAAAATTCCACATTTACTCTGCAAAAACTATTGACGAAGGCATCGAAATCCTCACAGGAGTTAAAGCAGGAGAAAGACGCCAAGATGGAACCTTCGAAGAAGAAACAGTAAATTACAAAGTAGACAAGCAACTTAAGGATATGGCTGAAAAACTCAAAGAATTTCCATCTTCCTATAGGTGAAAAGAAAAGCGATAGTTAACGACGAAACATGATTAAACCCTGTAACTAAAACGTGATTTGGAACTCCATTAGTTACATCTCATTTTCTTTTCAAACTCAGGTGTCGTTACCGCATTTCGGATAATTTTATTAGAATGAATGGGGAAAGATATGCTATAGCAACCTAATGCAGGTGTGAACTTTTGGCCAGTAAAAAAGGTGAAAAATACAAGTGTGAAGAATGCGGACTTATCGTCGTAGTTGAGGATCCGTGTGGTTGTGAAGTAGTCGAGTTGATGTGTTGCGAAGCGCCGATGAAACCCGTTAAGAAAGCTAAGCCAAAAACCAAATCGAAAACTAAGAAAAAAGCAACCAAGAAAAAATAGATTCTCAACTGCCCTTTTCTTTTTTTATTTTAGTTCCACATTCTCAAATCCCGCATTTTTGCGATATCACCTTTTCTATTAGCTAACTAATTGTACGTCTATATTTCAAGTAAACAAAGCTTATTTTAAAACAGCTATAAACTTAGTGATCAGGTGCACCCTTGACAGGCTCGAAAGGCAAACGTAAGCGCAACAGAGCGATTATCGCGTTACTTCTTCCTGCAATCATCTTTCTTTGGATCGTTGGATGGAGTCTTTACTGGATCGGGCACCACAGAGAATCACAGAAAACCCAACCTTCTTCACCTAAGGAAGAAGACTATGTAAGCCTAATGCCCATAGTTTTTGAAGACCCTTCAGAAATAGAAAATTAGACAAACACTAAAGAAGCCCGCGCTTGTTAACCGTTTAAAACCGTCTCATAGTTGATGCAAGCAAACAAAACGCCGTGCTTAGCTACTTCAAAAGTTAAGATTCTAACCTTTGTAAAACTAAAATTTGAGAAAAACGAAGCCCTTTTTCCGTTTTAAGGGTGCAGCAACATTGTTTCTTGTATGGCTTTAGAAGAATCTGTGTTTCTTTTTTTCCTCTGGCTTATCGCTTTTTGCTTCTTGAGTTTCAACTAGGGCTTCGTCGTCTATGGCGGTAACAGTAACACCGCTTTCTTCGGAGTCTTCAGGTGCTGCTTCAGCAGGCGCAGGTGCTTCTTCTGGTTCGGAAGATACAACAACTTCGGTCTTAGTTTCCTGTGGAGGGGGTGCAGCTGGCGCAGAACTTTCTGGAGGTGTTTGTGGCTTCTGTTTTAGTCGGTTTTCGAGCTCAGCTAGTTTGGATTCCAGCTTAGATATAGTCTCTTTGGCAGCCTTGTTGTTTTCATTAATTTCTTCAATCGCGACTTTCTCCTCAAGAATCTTCAAGCTGTACTCCAGTTTTTTCTGTTCTTCTTTCAAAGAACGTGACTCTGCCTCAAGCTCCGCTCGTTTTGATTGCAGGTTTTCAAACTCTTTTTGTTCGCTCATTTTTCATCAAAACTTACAACGAGGATACTAAAGAATAACTTTATGAAAGGGAAATCTATATTCGAGATTTAGAGGAGCGCTTAACTGTTGAGAAACAGCGCTCCAGAAATTTCTGGCAAATCGAAAACTTTTTGCGGGTAAATTTTCCCCTCGCCCTTTTTTCAAAAGGCTGCGGGTAAATCAAAAGTTATTAAGGTGACAACACTCCTACAAGGGAATACAGGAGGCGTTTAGGCTGAGCTTCAAAAGGCGCATGCATCCAAAAGTCAGCAAAGCCGAGATAGAAGTGTTCAAAGCATTAAGCGCGGCTGGACTAACCAACGGCATGGTAACACAGAAAACAATCGTGCTGAAGCTAACTGTACCTGACTTTTGTTGGCTCAACAAGCGAAAAGCGGTGTACCTGGACGGCTTCCAAGCTCACTCAGGCGACAAACAGAAAGAACGCGACGAAGAAATCTGCGAGTTGCTGGAGGCTAAAGGTTGGGAAGTGCTGAGAATACCGTATGAACCGCCCTTAAGTGAAAAAGAACTGCAAAAAATCGTTGCATCAATCAAAGATTTCGTAGGTTCCGATGACGAGTAAGCTTTTTCGCATCCAAACCAAAATTATTTTCATGTTCCGCTGTCAACTTTAACGTTAGAGCAGCGTTTCAAATTTTGAAATGCTCATTTCACAGTGTCCCTTAACTATTGTCATGATACTATCTTAGTTGTGATTCAGCATGATAAGAAAGAGTCAACTTGCGGCTTTGGCTATGTTGGTATCCGTCATAATAGCAGCGGCTCCCGCCTCGGCTATACTCTATGGGCAAGCCCAAATTCAAGCGACCCCTGCGGAAGAACTAGTTGAGCTAGCGGACAGAGCAGAACAACAAGTCAAAAATCTAATCGACTTGGTGTATGCAAACGAAACGGCTCTACAACAAATTGAAGACGAGGGTCTTCTTGACGAGTTGGAAGGCAATGTAACGCTGTACCACGAAGGCGTGGGAAACTTGACCGCGGCTCACGATGCGCTTGAAATCGCAGATTACGAAGAAGCAGTCGCCTATGCAACCGAAGCTTTAGGCGTTTTCAGAGAAGTCTTCAGCTCCATACACGTCATCCTTGAGGCGGCAGGTCTGCAGAAAGGACATTTGGTTGATAATCAAGGACTATTAGAAGCCATATCACGCGAACTGCAAAGAATAGATTGGCTGAGGACAATCTTGCCAGAAGATGCACCAGACGATATTAAACAATTACTTGACGACGCTGAAGCGCTATTAGACATAGACGCAGCTAGAACGCTACTGTTAGAAGGCAAAGAAACCGAAGTTAGATCCAGCCTGCAGGAGGCTAAACAGCTCATCTCCCAAGTCTACCAGTACTTGAAAGAGGAAGGTGTAGAATCCAACGTTTGGAGAATCTTTGGCTATTGCGAAAGGGTTCAGGAAAGGATCAGGGAAAGATTCCAACAAGGGAACCAAACAGGAGTCGATTTCACTGGTGTTCTGGAATCTCTCGGTTACCAAAGCGAAAACCAATTCATGGAAAGTCTGCAGAACATGATTCAAACAGCCCAAGGTAAAACAGGAGACTTCAAGAACGCGTTGCAAGACTTAGAAGCCATAGGTCAGATGGTTCAAGAGATGGATCAAGCGCTTATGCAGGAGATGCAGCGCCATCAAGGAGGCAACGGTTCTGCTGGCGGTTCAGGTGGTATGGGCAGTGGCGGGTCTGGTAGCGGCGGCAGCGGTCCTTAAAAAATCAGCCCTTTTTTTCCGTTTATTTTTTAAGCTGCACTTGGTTCTCAAGTCCGATCCTTTTTACTTCAACTATTTCTAGCCTCTCAAGCCTTCTAACCAGTCTCCACAGGCTTGTTCTCGGCATGTCTGGAAAACGTTCTCTTATCTCAGCCTCAAAAGCCTTGCCATCTTTTTCAGCTAGAAACTGTATCACTTCTTTGTCTTCTTTTTTCAACTGAGGATTAGCTTTCAATATTTTATCAACATTGGGTCCTCTTCTTCGCCTTACAACGATTAACGCTGAAAGAACAACGGCGGCTGCCGCTACTATGGCTGCGATAAAGTATTCAATAGGAATTGAAGACAAAGGGCCCTCGCCGCCATTCAATTCATCTTCTGGGAGCAAGGGTAGGACATAACTTATCTCCCATTGACCAGGATACAAGGACAGCGCTATTCCATTGCCGCTCGTGTCTATCGCGGTTGGCATCGCGCTTAGGTAGATAACCGTTGAATTTTGCGGCAGAAAAACCGTTAAGTTGTATGGATTATCAGCAATTAACGTCCACACTTCAGCTTCTTTCCTCGTGAGCGCAATCGTATCGTATTCTACAGAAACATGCTCGGCTCCTAAGGTGAAAACAGTCAAGTTGCCTCCGGTTATTTCATAGTCCACCGCCAGCTGGTTCTCGTCAAGCACCACCACATTCTCAATTGACGAAGATAGAAGCGTTAGAATTATCTCAGGATACAACTCGTTCACATTCAATGTTTGTGTAACGTGAACCAACCCGTCTCGGTACACTGTGAGATTCGTGTCTTCAACTTCGAATCGTACCTCACCAGCCGCGGTTGCAGTGACAAATGAGACTATTATAATCAACGTAACCGCGAAGAGCGCTCTTCCGCCACAGATTTTCATTTCAGCTCATTGCCAAATTAGCTCTGTTCAAAATTATAATTCTTATGCATCTTCCGTACAGGATGCCTCGGTGCGCAAAATCGCATAGTGTGGATTGAAACAAGCGTTTCTGATTTTGAAATGGTTTTCTCGCAGTGTCCCTTAACTTAGGGATTAGCGTATATTGTGTATGGTGATTTGAGATGGAAAAAATCAACCGCAAAATAAACCGAACAAAAATCAACGCTTTCACCATGGCTTTGCTAATGGTGCTATACATTGCCTCTCTAAGCTTGGCTTATGCTGGCGATGGACAAACAGCTGATGCGGGCAAAAACTCCGAAGTTCCAGGCATCCCTGAAAACGCGGTGCAATATAACAAAACTGACGTAACGCCTGTGGCTGAAATGGAACAGGTCATGGCAGGAGAACCAGCCTTATTCTTCTACAGAAACACCACCATGCTGATGAACTGCACCAGAAACTGCGACCTAATTGTTACAGTAGACCCAGCAGTGAAGCCCCAGCTCTTTGGCCTTTCAATAGACCCGAACCAGACCATGACACTGACAATGAACTTGAGCGGCTCGCCCCTTGAAGGCGCACAGGTCATGGAGCGAACTCTCAACTGCTACTTTGGCATAGAACCCAACGCTACGATACAGTTGAGCGCACAGCTACGACTTCACATCAACCAAACCGAGCTTAATCAGCAGCTTAACAGAGTAGTCAACGCTTCTAGGCTCACGTGGATGTACTGGAACAAAACACGCGCCGAATGGGAAACAGTGCCAAGCTACATGGATCAAAACGGATACTTGGTGTGCAACACTGCCCACTTCTCAACGTGGACGGTCGCCGAAATTTCAGAAACAAATGAAGACCCAGAAACAACACTGACGAACGGTACACAAATGGCATACGTCTACGCGGGAGTCGCAACAGTTATCATAATAGCTCTCGGTGTCGGCGTATACGCGAACTCAAAACACAAAAAATAGCCACAAAACTCCCTCTTTTTATTTCATTTTTCTTAGTTTTGGAAATCTGAAGGCTTCCATTTGTGCATTAACCATGAGAAATCACCAAAAAAGCAGGCTCTATATCAAATATTCCAGTATGATTGTAATTGCGTAGATCAACATAGCTAGGTGAAAGAGAGGCAGTGCTTTCATCCCGGAATCCGCGTTTTTTCCTTTTAGTATTATGTAATTTCCGATGGATATCAGCAAGAATCCCACCGCAAAACCAGCAATCGCTAATGTTCCAAGCACGTTCAGAAAGATCACTGCAGTTCCAAAATGAAGTACGCTGAAGAGAAGTATCCAGTAAGCTGTCCCTTTCATTCCATACATAACGGGTATTGTGTTCATTTCTTTGACGCGGTCATTAGCAACATCGCTGATGTCGTTAACTCCCAAATGTGCCAATGCTAACGGATAGAAGAAAAAGGCGAAAAGCAATACGTTGATGCCGGGGCTGCCGAGGCAAAGGTAACCAGCTAGGGGAAAGAGAGTGAAGTCTATCCGTCCAATTAGCTGAGCGAAAGGAAAATTCTGGTTCCGTTTTTTAACTTGGTAGAAGACTTCGAGGCAATAGCACACTATCATGATGCCGAAAACATAAAGCAACTGAGGAAACGGAAGGGTGAAAATTAAAATTGTCGTAACGGTTACAAGCAGAGCGAAGAGAAAGACCGCATTTTGCCGAGTGATTAGACCTTGGGATATGGGTCTTTTACCAAAGACTCTCCAGTACTTTGTAAGCTTATCAAATTCTACGTCTTTCTTATCTATATCACCGTCCACAATGTCATTCAAGACGAGTCCAGCTTCGAACCCGAGAAAACCAATCAAAACGACTTTAATTACGAGCAGCCAAGAAAAACTACCATAATATTGGAAAGCAAGGAAAAGCCCAGAGCAGAAGAGTATCGGCCAGACAAAAAAGAAGTGCAATCGTGTGAGATCCATGTATGCTTTGAGTTTTCCTTTCATTTCAAAAGCCTCATCTTCCGCTCTTATTAGAATGAGTTTAATTATTAAACTATTCTCACTATAAACTAAAGAGATGAGAGATAACTTATGGGCATTCCGAAAATTCTCAGAATAATACGTGTTCACATTGTAGCGGGAGGGGTTCTTGCGTTCTCGCTTGGGGTGCTCTTGGCTGTTGCTGGTGGCGGAAGCTTTGACCTTACACGAGTGGCTTTGGGGTATGCCGTTGTGCTTTTAGGAGATCTTTCAACGCATTACAGCAATGATTATTTTGATGTCGAAGTCGACAAGCACATCGAGCAGAAAAAGTTTTTTTCAGGCAGCACCCTTCTCGTCAGTAATCCTAATCTGCGGTCATTATCACGATATATCGCGATTTCGCTGATGGCATCCTCGAATTTGTTGGCAGTCGCGCTTGTCCTTTTTCTTGGGGTTCCCATCGAATTTTTTGTTGTTATCTTGGGTGCGAGTCTTGTGGGCTGGTTTTATTCAGCGCCTCCGCTGCGTTTGACTTCAAGAGGCTTTGGCGAGGTTGCTGTAGCGTGCGTAACAGGTTTTGCCATCCCTGGGTTAGGTTACCTGGCGGTAAGGGGTCAGTTTGACCCTTTGTTTGTCTATTTGGCTGTTCCTTTTGTAATGTATGGGTTAATTCTCAGCCTCAGTCTTGAAGCTCCTGATGTTGACGTCGACCGAAAAGGGGGTAAAAGAAATCTTGCTGTCCGAAAAGGGGAATCCAGTGTTTTCTTTCTTATTTTAGCGTTGGCTGTCTCAGCTACGTTAACATTATATGTCTATAATTGGTTCATAACTTCCGCGGTTGTAGACCTTGGAATTGTGTTTCTTTTTTCAATCATGCCCTTAATTGCGGGGCTTGCTGGAGTTGTAGGCATTTTACAGAAAAGGGCAGTGAATCGTTTTAGTGCGTTAAATGTTGCGTCGCTGTTTGTCTTTAACATGCTCATGATAGCATATCTTCTGGTTATCGTACTTGCAGCGTAGTAAGTTTAGTGAATGGCACATGGGAAGCAAGAATTATAGGATGAGGGGCTGCTATTAGGAGACCATGAAGGCTTGCGTTCTATACATCTCACGCACAGGTAACACCAAACGTTTGGCAGAAGCCATATCGGATTTGCTGGAAGCACCAGTTTTTGACATAGCCCATGCCCCTGAACCTTCAGGCGTCAATGACTTCAACCTGCTAGTTATAGGCACACCCGTTATGGGGCTCCGACCCGCGCCGGAAGTGTAGTCTTTCGTTAAACGCTTGCCGGAATGCACGGGTAAGAAGGCTATTCTGTTCTGCACGTATGCCATTAAAAAGGGTGGAACCGTAAACGTCTTGGAGAAGGAACTAACAAAGAAAGGTTACGCCACCGTCTTAAGTGTCTCCAAAAGAGGTTTAAAGCCGAGTAAAGCTGACCTCTCAGATGTCTTGGATGAAATAGAAAAGGCAGTAGCAGACGAACGTGGCGCAGAACAACAATAAGGATAGGGTTTTTCTCTTTCCACACCTAACTCTGGAAGATACAGCAGATTCTGCTCATTTGACTTCCATTAGAAAAACCATGTTTCTATCGGTTTTAGACCGAGGACGCGCGGTGGACCCTAATTTCGAGTTAGATCGGCTCAATTGACGATGAGTCGCAGGGCATTGAATTCCCGCAGTTTTCCCGTCCTTCGAAACCCAAACAACGCGAGCCATTCTACTGCATTCTGGACACTTGATGTGGTCGCCTATGTTGACCATGTTCTCGTTTCTCCTCTTTTATTGTTCACGCAGGTTTTCTTTCCCGCTTTCCTTTTTAATTACCAATGAACACGAAATGGACGATTTGCATCTGCATCTTTTTTCAACAACGCTGCTCTCAGAAGGCAGGATGCTTTTTGCCATGTTACTTTAATTTGAAAAGAGTCCGTTATTCAATAGGTTCGCCCTAGAGGATAAAAGAAACTCTTCACATTGAAGTGCGCCACGGCACTTATAAACGCTATGTTCAAAAACGTTAAGACACGAACAGAACGAAACGGTCAGCGTTTCAATGAATGGCGCTCAAAAAACTTCGATGCATTTGAGAGCGTAAAACGCTGGAAATAAGAAAAAATCTAACTGAAAAAATTATGGGAAAAACGTGTGGACAAGATTATCTCTTCTTGGCATGTTTTGCAGGAAGCGAAACTTTTTTTCTCTGTTTCCTCTTCATTTCCTTCTCTC
>CAZEPB010000003.1:0-163413 GCA_964514055.1 uncultured Candidatus Bathyarchaeia archaeon
GCCTGCTTATAGGCTATTACTTAATTTCGAGGCTTCCGCCAGAGGGATACTCAACAATTTACACGCTCAACTATCCACAGAAAACAGCCACGGATTACCCTGAACTTCTAGTCATTAACGAAAACAACACGTTCAACGTGTGGGTCGGAGTTGAAAATCACATGGGTAACAGTCAATCTTTTGAAGTTTTGCAAAAAGTGATTAAAGGCGTAATTCCTTCATATCCCGTTGACGCGGAAATAGCGGCTAGTTACGAAAAAACCATGGAAAACGGAGAAATCTGGGAAACGCCGGCAGAAGTTTCCATAAACGAACCTGGAAGCTACTCGGTGATATTTGAGCTTTGGATTTATGATGACGCTGCAGGAGCGTTCACGTTCTCTTACAACTATTGCGTTTTGAACTTGGAAGTTGTAGACCAAACCTAAAATTCATTAGGCTATGCTCTGCCGCGAAACGTATTCCTCTTCAGTCTCTATTCTGTGGACGTTATTGTACGCGCAGAAAGGTATGATTTTCAAGTCTGGAGTAACATAGTGCACCACGCATCTTCTAACGCGGTTTACATCGAAGTTGTACTGATCCATGAAAGCCATGCAACCAAGAAGGAAAATTCTACGCCGCAAATTGGCAAGCGATTGATAAGAAGGGGAAATGTGCATTTTAAGAATGGTTTTCATCAGAGTGAAGATGCCGATTTCTTTCGTGACCAGAGGCCAGTTTAAAGATTGCATCGAAGCCAAAAACAGCGATGAAAGAAGAGAAAATCGTCCTTTGGACTCCACCGACTTCGCCGTTTTCTGAAGGATTCGGAAGAACCTTTCGAAATTAACAAAGTGATTAATGGGAATAATCTCGCCACTTTTTGACACGTACATCCAGTTTACGAGACCACACTGAGGACTGCAGGAAAACAGAGGCCACGGCTTTTTCATAAATTTACTCATAACCATTATCGGCGAAGTCATCACCGAAAGGGGAAAAAGGTCGGTGGTTTGTATCTCGCCGTTGCTTTGGTTTTCAACTTCCTCTGCAAAACGCCAATCTCGCCATGCTTCTCTAAAGGGATTATCGTTTGCTCTTCCTGTGAATGCGATTGGCTGGAAAATTATGCCTCTTATTATGTGAGAGTTATGCGCTGCAAACCTTATGATGTCTCCAACTTCGTTATCATTGAAACCGCGCATCAAAGTGTTGACCAGTATTATTTCTATGTCATGCTTGCGGCAGTTTTCTATGGCTTTCATTTTGGTTTTCAGTAGTTTCTTCCCGCGTATTTTTTTATAGAATTCGTCGTGGAAACTGTCAAACTGCAGGTAAACTATGTTTAAGCCGTTCTTCTTCAGTTTTACAGCAAGTTCTGGGGATTCAGCCAGCCGAACACCGTTGGTTGCCAAGATAGTCATGAACCGCAGCTTGTGCGCAGCACCTATGATTTCAGGTATGTCTTCGCGTTCTAAGGGTTCTCCTCCAGAAAACAAGAGGGCTGGTGGTTTAGGGTTACGCTTGCTCAGGAACTCTAGCATTTCCACGATTTTTTCTGTGCTAGGTTCATAGTTAACTTCATGTTCATCAAAAGTGGAGAAGCATATGGTGCACCTCAAATCGCACCGTTTTGTAACGTCAATAACACCGATAACTGTGCTTGACACATGATTTTTGCAGGAACCACAGATGTAGGGGCAACCATCAGGATTTTTTGGCGCGTTTGCATCCCCAAAATATTTGAAGTAATCGAATTTCTCGGCGAAATTGAATACTTTTGGACTCTCCCAGTGAGTAGCAGAAAAAGTTCCATGCTCCTTGCAGGTCTTGGTAATCAAAATTTTACCATCTACTTCGGTCAGTTCCGCGTCTATTTTCTTCTGGCACACTGGACAGATGCTTTTTGTCTTTTTCACAGGAGACCACCAATTATTGGAGATAGTGCCTCGATTATCAGCGACAGGGGAAGCAGAATCATGGACATGGTGATTAGGCGCTCGTATTTTCGCACATTTTGAATTGTTGAAGCTGAGGCGACGAGGCGAATTGAGGAGTAGATAAGAAGAATGCTCCATATCACTATGAGAGGCAAGTAGTATACGGTGAATTGACTTAGAAGGTAAGGAAGAGGTGCGAGAACACCCGTTGCGATGAAGAAGACTGAAGCAATCTTTACTGCGTTAGGGTTGCCTATTTTCTGAGGAAGAGTTGGATACCCAACTTTTGAATCGCCTTCGAGGCTTAGGATGTCTCGGAGAATGTTGCCGCCGATTGTTCCGCAGGAAATGGGATACAGGCTCAGGGAAGCAAGAGTTAAGGAAGCGGGACTGATGACGTTGGGTCCTAGGGTAACTGCTTCGCCGTATAGGAAGGCTGTTCCGGTCAAGATTCCGACGAGAATGTTTGCGGCAAAACCTGATTTCCGTTTGATAAACGCTGAATATACTACGAGCAACATGGAGTCGACTGCCAGAATTATGAGGCTGAGATTATTTATCAAGGCTGCAAGGCTCAGACCCACAAGAAACAGGAGAACCGATATGGCTACAACCTGCTTAAGTGATAACGCTCCAGAAGGTATGGGGCGTTTTGGTTTGATCACGGCGTCGCTTTCTCTGTCGAAGTAGTCGTTAAGGGAGAAGCCTGCTGAAGTTATAAACGCCATGGAAAAGAAGGTTAGCAAGGCAATTTCTGGGCTGAAGGCGCCTTTTGTGATGGCAAAAGCTGTGAGAAGTGCCAAGCCACCTGTCATCATCCAGTAGGGAAGGCGCAAAAGCGCGATTATGCCTCTACTGGGTGGTGTCGCCACGTTCATCTCTCCAAGATGAGTTCTCTCAGGTTGTCTTCAAGTCTTATTTTCGGAGTCCACTTTAACTCTTTTTTTGCCTTGTTTACGTCGAACAAGATGGTGTTGACATCGCCTTTCCACGAAACGTCGGTGGTGGTTATAGCTGTCTTTTCGGATAGATTCATGATTTTCAGAATTATTTTGGCGAGGTCTATTATCTTCGTTGTTTTGCCGAATCCTATGTTGTAAGTTTCGCCGACTGCAACATCACTAACAGCAGCCAGTGTAAAAGCATCTACTACATCGGAGACGTGAACGAAATCTCTGGATTGCAAACCCGTACCAATGATTTCTAGTTTCTCGGGGTTCCTGTTTATTTTGTCGATGAAATCGCTTATGACCCCATGGCATCCTGACCCATAAACGTTAGCTAACCTCAGAATGGTAATGTCCAATCCATACTGTTTTGAGTACATGTTGCAGTATTCTTCTCCGACCACTTTGGACAAGCCGTAGCAAGAAAAAGGGTTGAAACCATAATCTTCTGGGGTCGGTAGCTTGGTTGGGTTGCCGTACACCGCAGCGCTTGAGGTAAAAACTACTCTTGCGTCGTCTTTGCGGGCTTTTTCGAGAACATTTAGTGTTCCTCGAGCGTTGGTTTCGAAATCTTCCAAGGGATTTTCCATTGAGTATGGGACGACAACTTGAGCGGCTAGATGGTAGATTAGGTCAGCTTTTTCTTGTGATTGGAGTTTTTTGAGGTTTAGGATGTCTGCTTTTACGAAGTGTACTTTTGGGAGATGCTTGACGTTTTCGACTTTTCCGCTGGATAGATTGTCGTATATTGTTAAGTTGCTGGTTAAGTTTGATAGGTTTTTGCATAGGTGGGAGCCAATGAATCCTGCACCACCTGTCACGAATATGTTCTTCCCCTTGAGTTGGTTCATGAAATTCACGACAAAGACTATATTCTTATTTGGTTCAGTGTAGGCTATATGTCGAAGATGAAAGCTATAAAAACTTTTAGGGATTTACTGGCTTTCCTCACCATAATTCCGTTGGGCAAGACTGACGATTTTGTGGTGACTTCAGCTGAGGCTATTTTCCTGTTTCCCGTGATAGGCGGGTTTATAGGATTGCTTGGTGCCGCGTACTTTCTGGGCTGCGGTTTCTTGTTGTCACATATCTTTGCGTTCATCAATTCAGTTATTCAAATTCCTGTCGAGTTCTTGTTGAATCTGGCGCTTGCCGTGATGACGCTGGCTTTTCTGCTGGTTTTGACTGGGCTTCAACATTTCGATGGATTGGTGGATTTAGGCAACGCCATAGGTTTGGGCACCTTGAAGGAAAGGAGAGCTGCGGCGCATGCGTGGACTGTGACTCATAAAGGCGCGTTTCTAGCGATTTTTGTGGAGTTCATGGCGGTTGCAGGGCTATTTTTCATGAACGCGGATTTTGCTTTCGGGGCGATAATTGCGGCTGAAGTTGCGGCTAAATTGGGCATGGTCACGGTTGCCTTGCTTGGGAAGCCAACACACACTGGCTTGGGGTCGATTGTTCTTGAAGCTGCAAAGCGAAAACGCAGCTTAATCGCCTATTTTCTGGCTGTTCTGATTGTTATTCCGCTTTTGGGTTTGATGGGTGTTTGGATAATTTTGATTAGTGTTTTGTTGAGTGTTTTTATGGAGAGGGTGGCTAACAGTGTTTTCGGAGGAGTTTCAGGTGACATGATTGGTGCTACAAACGAGGTTGTTAGAGCTGCGTCTTTGGTGTTTGTGGCGGGAGTGTTGCTGCTATGAGGGTTCCTGCGTTGATAATGGCTGGCGGGAAAGGCAAGAGAATGGGGTTGCCAGTTGAGAAGCCGCTGCTGCCTTTTCTGGGTAAGCCGCTGCTTGACTGGGTTGTGGAGGCTGTGGCTTCAGCTGAGAAGGTTTCAGAGTTTTATGTGGTGACAAGTGAGAACACGCCTGAAACGGAGAAGCGTTGCAGAAGCAAAGGCTGGAAGGTTCTGCGAACCGATGCGAAGGGTTATCATGATGATTTAAAGCAGGCTGTCCACGACGCTGATTTAGCTGGTGCGGTGTTGACGATTCCCGCAGATTTGCCAGCGGTGACTGGAAGGTTCTTGGACAAGGTTGTAAGCGCCTTTGAGAGGTGCGGAAAAGATTTCTTGGCGGTTTTCGTGCCGATAAAAGCGCGTGAAGACCTTGGGCTTTCCATTTCTTCCACAGATGAGTACATGGGTGTTTGGTACGCGGTTGCTGGAGTCAACATTGTGAACGGCGCGAAAATTCAGGAAGAGGGAAAAATCGAGACAAGCGCCATAATAACCGAAGAAACAGAAGTTCTCCTGAATATCAACACGCTTAAAGACCTAGAAATATCTGAGAAGATAATGCGGGAACAAAAGAAGAACTAGTGTGATTTTTTGTCTATACCCCCCTTATATAAAGAGACTATATAAAGAAAAACTAACTTGACCATAAAAGCCCCAAAACTTCGAAAGCGTTGACCTCTACATAAAAGCAAGTGGTTTGACTGCCCAAAAGGGGTTTTACTAAATAATTGACTAGAAAAGTTCAACACGAATGAAGTTTAAATCTGTAAGATAGCCTAATGTGGGTCGGAGGGGATTTGAACCCCTGGGTTCCATCTTAGCGGGATGGCTCTTTATCCGCCCTAAGATACCGACCCCTTCAAGCCCCATGAATTTACTTGTACAGTTATATGCAAGGCGTAAAACTAATAAGTGTTGCGGTACACTTAACTTTACAAGTGAATTTAATGGCGATTAAACGCACAGCTGAAAAAGCAAAACAAGAAAGTGAAACTGCCGTTATGAGAGAACTAACAAAAAAATCGCCTCAAAGGTGGAGCGATTTGCTTAAAACAACTCAACTGAGCTCTCGCACTTTAAAGAAGGCGCTGAACAGGCTGGAAAAAAAAGGATTGACATACAGACAAATGGAACAGGGTGAAGAGTATCCTCCACCCGTCTTTTATGGATTGTCACCAAAAGGCGAAAAAAGCACCATTCCCCTTCTGTTTAGCATAGATGCCCGACCATATATTCTTGGACTACGCTTAGAGTGGAGAATTAGAGACAACACACCTAAGAAAAAAAGTGTCATTGTTGAAATAAAAAAAGAAAAAGAGAGCCTTGAAGAAAGAATAGCCTTAATAGGTAAGAGACTTGGAGTTTTTTATCTTTTTAGCCTGTTAAAGGCTTTGGAAGAAAAGAACATGGATTGGTTAGTCGACACTAAAGATTTTCTTGATTTTCGAGATTTATTTATGCATATGACATTTGACATTGATTTTCCTAAGCAAAAGTGGTCTGGTCGAGTTGAAGATATCGAAGGCCACCTCACTCTCCCTCTTCCTAAAACTAATGTGATTCCTAAAAAGAAGGAAATTAAAAAAATAAAGAAAAAACTGAAGCAAGTTTATCCTGATGAAATCAGAGCATTTGAAGAGATGATAAGAGGTGCGAAAACAAAGACCTAGAGCATTAGCGAGTTTAAGTCGACCTCATTATGGAAAAAACATAAGGCTAATAAAACACTAGTACAAATATAATGTGGGTCGGAGGGGATTTGAACCCCTGGGTTCCATCTTAGCGGGATGGCTCTTTATCCGCCCTAAGATACCGACCCCTTCAAGCCACTTGGAATCACTCAGTTCGTTAATTATCTTTTCATTTACTGTGAAATCAATTTTCATCAATACTAACCCTTCGTTTACAATGTAATTTCCTTATCCCGGTTTCAGTTTCATTAGGAAGGAAACTGAAAAGCAGTTTTTCTTTATTCTCATCCAAAAATACAATAAGACCTTTTACAAAATCTTTTGACTTATCAAGGTCTTCGGTTGCTTCAAAATAGCCTTTTTAGGTTAGGGTTCTGGTTCGGGTGATCAAGAGAAATATTTAACACCGTCGCGCATCCAATCTAGTACGAAAAGTGCCGCTTCAGGAGAAAACCGATGAGTTTATTGAGCCACGACAGCTTCTGGAACGCTGTAATCAGCTTACCCACCACGAAAAAAATGCTACATCTATCCCTGAAAAAATGCGGCGCTTGCGGCAGAACCATACTTGAAGCGGCTCTGGACGATTACGTTGGAAAGACGGAAAAGAAATGCGAGAAGTGCGGCGGCTTCTACTCGTGGATAATAGGGTTCTGGATAGAGTTTCTCAGGCGCAGTTTGTCCATAAGAAGGGAGAAAGTGGAAAAGCTTTTGGCTGACCCTTACGCGCGGAGAGCCGTCATTAACTTAACGAAGTCTTTCATCCACTTTGGAATAAAAAAACCGATTAGCATTTACGCGCCGTTCCTCGTGGTGTGGGACTTCACACACAAATGCAACCTAAGCTGCAAACACTGCTACTCAAACTCAGGCGCAGCAGTCCAGCCAGAACTCACCACAAAAGAAGCGATAAGCGTGGTGGATCAGCTGGCGGATTTCGGCGTGACCGCCCTCGCCTTTTCAGGAGGAGAACCCCTCAGCAGAAAAGACTTCTTTGAAGTGGCAAGCCACGCAGCAAAACGCGGGCTCTACGTTTCAGTAGCCACCAATGGCACCTTGCTGACCGAAGAGAACGTGAAGAAGCTCAAGCAAGCCAAAACCAACTACGTGGAGGTAAGCATCGACGGCGCCACGGCGCAGACTCACGACTCGTTCAGGGGAGTCTCAGGTGCCTTCGACAAGGCAGTGGCTGGCTTGAAGACCTGTGTGGAAGCGGACTTGTGCGCGTGCATCGCCACCACCGCAACCAAGAGTAACCTAGCGGAGATGTCTGGAATCTTGGATTTGGCTGAAGAAATCGGCGCGGCGAGATTCACCTACTTCAACTTCATTCCGACAGGGCGTGGAAAAGAACTTTACGACCAAGACCTGTCGCCCGAAGAAAGAGAGAAACTCATGCTTCACCTGCTGGATAGGATGTCAAAAGGCTACAAAGTCACCATCTTGACCACGGCGCCACAGCTAGCCCGAGTAGCCCTGCAATGCCAAGGACCAGGAGACGAGGCAACGATGTCTATGGCGCACATGCAAACCGTGAAGGTAAGCAAGAAAGCCGTACCCCTTGCGGATTTCATAGGCGGATGCGGAGCTGGAAGACTGTACTGTTCACTGTCGCCGCAGGGCGATGTGCACCCATGCGTCTTTTTCCCCGTTAACGTTGGAAACCTGAAGAAAGAAAAGTTCGGGGACATATGGCTGAACTCTAGGCTCTTCAACACCTTAAGAGATAGGGAAAAACTGAAAGGTGCCTGCGGAAAATGCAGCTACAAGTACATTTGCGGCGGATGCCGAGCCAGAGCAAACGCTTATCACGATGACTTCTTGTCTTCCGACCCAGGTTGCGTATTAGCGAAAGAAGGAGCGAACGAGGCTTAAGATGCAGCAGAAAGCCGTTAAAATCTCCAGAGTGCAAGAAGACACCGAGGAAATCCTGAAGGAAGCAGTGAGAGATGCTGGTTTGCGTGGAAAACGGAAAATTTTCGTAAAACCCAACATGAGTCATCCTGAATACGTGCCCGGAGTGGTGACAGACCCTGCGCTGCTGCGTGAACTGGTTGGCTTGCTTCGCGACTGCTCTGAGGAAGTTGTGGTGGGCGAATCCGACGGCTTCAACTATTCGTGCCGCGTGGCTTTCGAGAAGACTGGAATAGCCGAAGCCGTGAAGGAAGCAGGAGGCACGGTGATTAACCTTTCAGAAGACAAGGTCGTAAAAGTAAAATTCTCTGGCAGCGGACCTTTGGAACAACTTTTTCTGCCCAAAACCGTGCTAGACGCAGACGCTGTGGTCGATGTCGCTCTCATGAAAACCCACGAGTTCGCCGTGTACAGCGGCGCCATAAAAAACCTCTTCGGTTGCGTACCGAGCAACAGACGAATTTATCTGCATCCGTATCTGCCAGAGGTTTTCTATCGGTTATACACGGTTTTCAAGCCAAAGCTCACAGTTATGGATGCAAGAGTGGGAATCGAGGGAAACGGTCCCACGAAAGGTAACCCTGTCAAAATGGATTTAATGTTATCAAGCAACGACGCCTTAGCTCTTGATGTAACCGCCGCAAAAGTCATGTGCTTAGATTGGAAACAAACTTATCTCAGCTATATCGCGGCAAAAACAGGCTTGCACGAGGAAGCAATCGAGGTTAAGGGCTTACGGGTCAACGAAGTGAAGCATCGGTTCGAGCTTCCAAGAATCGATTTGCCTGTGAAGGCGCAGATTGAAATTTACAAGCACGAGTTTTTGACGAAACTGCTTTTCTGCTCGCTGGATGTTGTTAAGCTTTTCCAGAAAATAACCGTGGCATACAGGGGCACTCCGATAGAAGTCGGTTAACTCAGCGCTTCATCATAGACTTTAAGCCCTTTCTTCTGGTCTGAGGTTGCTACCCCCTCCCTTATTTATATCTCTACTAAACTCAACAGAATGGATTCTCTGAATTAGTTAACTTTCAACGCTTCGCCGTAGACCTTAAGCACTTTCTTGACGATGAGGCGCCAGTCGAACCTTTCCTCGATAACTTTCCTCGCCATAAAAGCCATCTCAGACGCCGCAGCGGGATGCTCAAGATAATACAAAACCCTATCCGCCAGTTCTCGCGCGTTGAAAGGCTGCACCAAGAACCCGTTTCTTCCGCTTTCAATCATTTCAGGGATTCCACCCACATTCGTGGTCACAACGGGTAAGCCGCTGGACAACGCTTCCAGCACCGCGAAAGGAAGATTCTCGTAGAACGTGGAGAAAGCGAAAACATCCGCTGCCTGATAAAGCTTGGGCAGCTTCCTATCGGGATAGTACCCCGTGAAGATTATGTTGTCTTTCACGCCGAGCCGCGTGGCGTGGCTCACCAGTTTCTTCATTTCGTCGCTTTGTCCTTTCCCTGAAATTATGAACTTGGCACGCGGGAACCTGCGAACCACGGCGGGCATGCTTTCGATGAGCGTGAACAAGCCTTTGCGGGCGTAAAGCCTGCCTACAGAGAGTATGGCTATGTCGTCTGGGCTGAAGCCAAGCTCCTCTTTCGCTTTGCGCTTGTCACCTGCAGGCTGGAACTTGTGGACGTCGACGCCGTTGTGGATTACGCGAATCTTGTCTTCTTTCACCTTGTAGTACTGCAGAAGCTCTCGCCGCGTGAAGTCACTCACCGCAATTATCTTGTTCGAACGCTCAAGCATTTTCTCCTCAAAAATCCGCAGGAACCAGTTGAAGCTTACCATGAATTTTTCGTTTGAGTTAAGCCTGCTGTAAGGCTCACCCTTAATCGCTTCTGCTTCACCCTTCCACGTCGAGTGAACAGTGGATATCAAAGTTTTTCCGAAACCGCTAGGAACCGCAAAGCTCGGAACCAAAGGAAGATTGACATGAGCGATGTCCACGGGAAACCTGTCGCGCATTTTGTTTAATTTTCTAAAGGCGGAAGCCGCAAACAGAAACGATTTCACAACAGGCGCTTTGGGCGTTTTAAGGAAGAAAACGTAATGCTGCTCGTTGATTTTCACATTTCTGCTTTCACCGTACCCTGTCACCACGCAAGCCGAATTGCCACGTTTCATGAGTTCGTTAGACAGATAGTAAACGTAGGCGCCTGTTCCACCAGAAAGAGGAAGGTACTCTGGAGAGAGAAAACACACTTTCACCATTTTACACCTACCTTCCGTCACCCCGCAGATACCCAAACGCCGTGATAACACCGCCAGTCAACCAAGCAAACGCCCTAACAAAATAAAGCACAACCATCAACATGGCAACCCCATCCTTATATTTCACCGAAAGTTTAGCGGCAGAAAAAACATAATAGACAAAGATAAACGCTAAAATCAGAGCAGAACCGTACCACAATAGCCTCAACACTTCTATAAACCCTAGAAGGAAAAGAACTAGCACAGCAAGCATCAAGGCAGGTTGAATGTTCATGCCGACATCCGTGATTTCGTCTCCTCGAATCAGATTAGAATGTTTAAAATAGAGTTTAGTTGTGTTCCTGCCATATTGCAGCTGCTGCCGAAAATAACCCTTCACCGTCGACCTGTGGAAATGGTAGCATTTGGCGCTTGGTTCATAGACCACCTTGTAGCCTCGGCTGGTTATTCTGAACCCCAAGTCAGTATCGTACTGTGAGGGCAGATTCTCGTCAAAACCGCCAACCGCCTCTATGACGCTTTTTTTCAGCAAAAGGTTCATGGTCGCAACGCGCACGGCGTATTTTTTCAGGCGGGCATACCTGTTTTTGAGGTCGTAGCCGATGCTTCTCGCCCAAGGATTTTCCGTGTTCCATGTTTCGATGCCGCCGCTTACCCCTGCCACCTGAGGGTCATCCAGGTAGGTTATGAGCTTGTTCAGCCATTCTTTCTCCACTTTAGCGTCTGAATCGATAAACCCCAACACTTCGTTGCTTATCGTTTTAATTGCGTAGTTATAGGCGGCTGGAGCGTTAAGAGGTTCGGAGACAACTTTGACTGGGTATCTCTTGGCTATTTCCACGGTCGCGTCCTCAGAGCAGCCGTCAACAACGATTACTTCCAGAAAATCTTTGGGATAATTTAACTCAAAAATCGCGTCGAGGCATTCTTTGATTGTTTGTTCGTTGTTGCGGGTTGCCACGATTATGGAGACTTTGTGAGGAGAAGCAGCATCCACCGTGTTCATCCACCCCGCATGTACGCCGAAACTATTGACAAAAGAATCTTGAAACCGTCAACCATGGGGTCCAGCCTGGATGTTCCGTAGGTTCGCTGTTCAAAACTTATCGGCACTTCTCTAACGTGGAACCCCTGTCGAGCCGACTTCACCAGCATCTCTGATTCTATCTCGTACCCGCCCGACTTCAAACTCATATTCCTTAAAACCTTAGATTTCATTACCCTGTAACCAGATTGAGAATCAGAAACTGCTGCCCGTGTAAAAACTTTAATTAACAAATTGAAAAGGCGGACACCTATGGCGTTCAATTTTTTGGCTGCCACTGGCTTCTGGTTTAAGTATCTGGAGCCTATAACAAGGTCCGCCTTGTCTTGTAATATTGGATTCAACAGCGATGGCAGCTCCTCTGGACGATGAGATCCGTCTGAATCTATTGTAGTAACTATTTCGCCTTTAGCCTTTGCGAAGCCCGCTCTTAAGGCGTAACCTTTCCCCATGTGCTTTATAAGCGAGTAAACTTTGACTCCTTGTCTGTTTGAACGTTCCAGTGACTTATCCGTTGAAAAGTCATCTACAACAATTATTTCATATTTGAAACCGAGTTTTTGCAGAACCACTTTCACCCGTTCAATAACGTTGCCTATCGTCAACTCTTCGTTGAATACGGGAATAATAACGGAAATCAGCGGTTCATCAGAGTTCATTTTATTTAAGATGCTCAATGAAAGAATTTATAAACTTTGGCTGTGAACACTATCAGGCACGACATTGATGCACAGAACGGAAATGCCCATGCAGATTAGAACGGAACCAGACAAAAATATATGGTTTTCCATGTGGTTTTTGGCATCAATAGCCACCTTCGGCGTTGCGTTTTTCCCCATGTTCTACCGCTTAATCGATAGCAGAAACAAGCACTTTCGTCGGGAGGCTAATCTGGAAGAGCAGATTGCGGATTTCTTGAGGGCGCAGGGGAAAGAACCACCCGCAACCGCAAGTAGTCCTGGTGACATGAACGCGAAGGCATTAGCGGCTTCAATCATTCTGATAGTCCCTGCGTTCATCATACTCTATTACTTGTCCAGAGACCTGCGCAGTCACGAAGAACATCAAGACATGTTTCTTGCAAACGCTTTTCCAGAAAGAATGTTCATGCCGCAGACGATACCGATAAAAAAATATGCCTTGGTCACCATAGTTACATTGGGTGTGGGGGGTATTTACTGGCTCTACAAGATCATTAACCTATACAATGCCCACTTCAAGGCACAGTGGGAATTAGAGAAAGAAATAGCCCGTTTAATGGAGGAAAAGACAGCTGGCGAGTCCTTGTAAGAAAAAACGATTTGTAAGCCACGGTGGAGACGTCTGGGGCTTCAGCAGGAAATACAACATTCCCCTAGAGAAAGTGCTGGACTTCAGCGGACCCACCAATTTTCTCGGACCCTCGCCAAAAGCAGTTGAAGCCGTAAAGCAACACGCCAGACTGATCAAGTTCTACCCAGATCCGAACCCCGTAGAGTTGAAGACTGAAATCGCCAAGTACGTGGGGCAAGGTGTCGACGGGGGGAACATCATCTTGGGAAACGGGTCGATAGAGCTTATCTACATGATTTCGGGAGTTGTCCCCTGTAACTTCAAAGCGGTCATTCCTGTGCCGTCATTCACGGAGTACGAGAAAGCCGCGTTGAGGCTCGGCGGCGAACCCGTCTTTGTGCAGTTGCCAGAGAACTACGCTTTGGAAACGGAAAGCGTTAAGAAGGCAATCACGGACGACACGCGTATATTATGCATCTGCAACCCGCATAGCCCTTCGGGAACGCTCTACAGTAGAGAAACGATTCTGGACCTTATGAATTTCTGCCACAAAAAAGACGTTATCCTCAGTGTCGACGAGAACTACATCGAATTCACAGGAAAAGCACAGGATACAACGATGGCAAGCTACGTGAAAAAGTATGAAAACCTTTTTGTTATAAGATCTGTCACGAAATTCTACGGAATGCCAGGCATCCGCCTCGGCTACGGCATAGCATCCGAAAGCCTGATAGATTCATTGGAAACGGTGAGGCAGCCGTGGAGCATCAACAGCTTGGCGGGTTTTGCGACGCTGGCGGCGTTCAAAGACACCGAGTTCATCGAAAACACCAAGCGCACCATTGCGAAGGAAAGAATAAAGTTTGCCAAAATGCTCGGTGAAATCGGTGATTTGCATGTTTTTCCGTCCGAAACGAACTTTCTGCTGGTGAAAATCCTGAACAAGAAAATCACGGCAACCGCCCTGAGGGAAGAACTGGCTAAAGAGGGGCTTTTGATTAGGGATTGCAGCACTTTTGTTGGGCTTGACGACAGCTACTTTAGAGTAACTGTCAGGTCGTCTGAAGATAACTCGAAGCTCGTAACAGCCATGAAGGAAGCACTCGCTAAAAAAAATTAATTGGCAGACAACTTTTACTTTTTGGCTATCCAATAACTCATTTCAGGTCTGCAAATACGTTTGTAAACATAAAAAAGCGGGTTTACAATCCATGTCCCATTAAGGTAATAGTCCATTCTTCTGAAAAGCGAAAAGCCCTCCTTCTCAAATACGCGTTCTATTTTCCTGTGGTCTATAGGATGCTCTTTCTTGTGCCAATAATCAGATAAGGTGTAATCAATAGAAGGAATGTTTAACCCGATAATCTCGAAATACAAAGTGTTCAGCAACGGATTAGAATGGAAGTAAATATCCTTCACAAAACGCGGTAGGTTACCTGATTCACTCTTCCAATAAAACGGAGAAGCTTCATGATCCAGATACATCACACCACCTTTCTTTAAAAAAACGGAAAGCCTGCAGATTGTATCCACATAATCAGGTAGGTGGTGTAGCACAGAAAAACATGTGACTAAGTCAAATTCTGCCCTGTCGAAATTCACATCTTCTATCGATGAGTTAATAACAGTCAGTTTTTCAGCTTCTATGTAAGCTTTATATTTTCTTTTCAGAACAGCACACATTTCTGCAGAGATGTCTATCGCAGTTACCGTGTAACCCATGCGGAGAAGCTTGCCTGTGAGATTTCCAGTGCCTGCCCCAAAATCAAGAGCCTTTTTTTGATTATCCTCTATTAATCGGTCTACCATTTTTAAAATTGACTTTATTCTTTTTTGCTCTTGCTTGCTATATACCTCGGGGTGAAGCAGCTCGTAATATTTTGCTTCGAATCGATGGACTGCAACGTTTGCCTCATGAATTCTTGCTCGCAGGTCTTCACCCATAAGGATTCCCTTTTAACCCTCGATTTCTTGGATTTCACAGCGTTCAGTACGATTGAACCATATGTGGTTTTCCATTAATATACGATTAGGGCAACAAAACTAAAAGTTTTAGTCAACCGTGCTGTTCCAAAAATATATTTTTGAGTATTTCTCTGCGAAATTAAATTGTGGATCATCGTAAATTATGTCTAATTTTAGATCATACTTCCTGATTAGCTTGTCCATGTTTTCCCATACAATAGGAGACAAATCATCTGGAGACCAGAAACCCCAAATATTATCATGCTGGTTTCTCATGCCCCAACCGTAGTCTTTAGGAAGCACAAAAGCCACCTGACCCTCCATCTTTTGAAGCGCGCTTATTGGAAAAGCGTGAATTTGGTTCCAAAACCGCTCCATGGCAGCGAAGTGGTCTTCAGTTAACGCGCCATATGGATTGACTTGCGGATAGTTAAAAATTATCAGGTATTTAGCCCCTGAAAGATAGGCTGTAAACATCTGCCTATACATGTCGGATGCATTTGCCAATTGAGGGGGATCATCATCAGCCCATGTGATTATGGCACCCCAGTCTTTTCCTTGCACGTTCGCTGCTCCTCTGCATAGCGCTATATGCTGCGTTTCACCATGGTTCCATCCCAGTTCCGCGAACACGGCGTCGTAGCCTGCAAGGTAGTCAAACCAGTAAAGCGCGTAGTCAGAGGTAAACACAGGTAATGGATTGCTTATTGAATCTGGGATGCTGCTGTTAGTCACGTGTTGCATGCTTCCACTATGGGCGACGCCTCTGACAAACTGAGCTGCTGCATCGCTGTAGCCAGAAACATTTCTAAAAGCCGATATGCTGCCCTCTGCGAACCAGATGTCGTCTTCCGCGTAGGTCATCGTGTTCCAATAGCCCGTGTCAATTTGTTTTCCGCCAGGCTCATCGTAAAGGTAAACACCCAAGAATTTGTCGCCCCACCTTTCTTTGGCTCTGTTCAGCCACAACATGTGAAACGGGCTAATTCCGAGAGCTTCCCAGCTTGAGGAGTTGTAACGGCTGCCAGCTTGATACTTGTAGTTATAAAAGACGAAGCTTTCTTCACGCTTTTCTAGCGGACCAGAGATAAGGTCGTTGCCTTCCTCATCTGTGTAATTGTAAAAGACGAAACTAAAGAACACCATGAAGTTCATTTCGGCGTCTGCGGCGTAGTTACATATTTCGGTGAGGGCAGTCTCGTTTGTGGTTATATCCCAAGAATTTATGATTAAGAGGTTCGTGTAATCTTTCACTTTGTCTATCAAACGCTTTGCTTCATTTGCTGTGCTTCCGCCGAAAGTAACTCCGAGAAAGATTTCTTCGCTAGAAGCTTCATCTTTAATCCGCTGGCTGAAGTACATTGCAGGTGAACACATGATGAAAATCAACAATGCAGCGGTGAAACCTCGCCAAAGTTTCATGAGAGTACTAGTTATGGCGTTGAAGAATAAACGTTTCGGGGCGGCTGGAGTTTCAATAAACCGTGTGAATTAAACGGTGCACGGATTAGCCCCATAGATATTGGGGAGCCTTCCTCAAGACGGTGAAAAAACCTTCTCTTCTGATTTTGTGAAGAACCCTTTTGGGTGATCTATTGAAATTTCTGTGAAATCGCCTTTGAACCTCAAGTAACGATTCGTAATTGAAATCTTCGGTCTTGACGTAGGCCGCAAAATCTTCGACGCGGTCATAGAGACCCCTCTGCATCACTTCCTTATATAAGGCGCTTCCAGGAACGGCTACGAATATGTTAAATCGGCACCAGTCGGGGTCTAACTTCCTCGCAAACTTGAATGTGGCTTCCATATCCTCAGCTGTTTCACTAGGTATTCCCAGCAGGAATGAACAAGCTGTCTGAATTCCTTCTTCCCTGCAAAGCTTAAACGCGTGTTCCGTTTGCTCGAGCGTTACCCCCTTGTTGAGTTTTTTCAAGATGCGGGGTGAGCCAGATTCGCCGCCAAACCATATGGTCTTGCAGCCAGCTGCTTTCATTTCCTTCAGCAGTTCTCTCGAGATCAAGTCGACCCTGGTGTCGCAAACCCATTCGATATCGAGGTTATTCTTTCTTATCAAGGAGCAGAGTTCGGATGTTTCCTTTTTTCGAAGCGTGAAATTGTCGTTGATGAAATAGATTCCTTTGGTGCCAAAATTCGTCATTAAGTATTTAATTTCTTCCAGCACTCTAGAGGGACTGAAGGTGCGGCACGTTGTTCCCCATAGCTGCCTAGTCTCACAAAAAGCACAATTGAAGGGACAGCCTCGCGCTATGTTCATGTTGTCAACGGGCTTAACGTTCAGGTATTCTATCTGCCTGTCGTAGAGGTGCATCGGCAATAGGTGCCGTGCTGGAAAAGGGATTTCGTCAAGATTGCTGATGAATTTAGGCGCGTTTTTCACTATTTTTTCTTTTTGTCTGTAGCCAACACCTGCAATGGCGGCAACCGCTCGTTCGTCTCCACCCTTGGTGATGTAGGTTGCAAGCTCCACCATTGCGTGTTCTCCTTCGCCCATTACCACATAGTCTATCTCGGGATGCTGCAGCATGCTGTCAGGCTCGTATGAGGGATGCCACCCACCCACCACCACCTTGCAGGAAGGAAGCGTCTCTTTAACCGCTTTGGCTGTTTCAACGCATCGGCTATAAGTTGCTGAGCTGCAGGTTATGCCCACTATTTCTGGGCTGAGCCTCTTAATCTCACGTTTGACCTCGTCGATGGGTTTCTCAAGCAGATAATTGTCAAGAATTTCAACTTGAAAACCTGCTTTTTCGAGAGACGCGGCAACATAAGCTAATCCTATCGGCAGAAAATGCCTACCATGAATCCATGGCCCCTTCAAGGGTGGGGCTGTCGTCATTAACAAAATCACTTATTGATCTACCTTGGGTTATGACACTTGCTTCATGTTAAGTATCTAGCTGAATCTTTTAGATAAAAGATTCCCTAAAATAATAACTTTTAGTCAGATGCGATGGCAGACGTAAATCTAGCACTGTTGAGGAGTGTTTTATTGAAAAATAAAAAAGGGGAAAGATTGGTGTTTTTTGCTGTAAGTTCAGCGTCTTCTGAGCATCAGCACGATGACGACAATGCCAACGACGAGTATGATTATTAAAGTGATTCCTGTGCCTAAGACGTACGTGTCAGTCATCGGTGCTGGCGTAGGTGTCGGCGGCGGAGTAGCTTCAGGAGCTTCCATCACGGTGAATGAGGTCACGGCTCGTGAAGGCCAGTAGCCGTTAGTTCCTTCGAAACTAGCGTATACGGTGAAGTCGCCAGGAATTACAGGAAGCCACGTGTAAGTGAAGAAGCCGTCAGCATCAGTTGTGGCGGTGCCGATTTCGTAGCAGTTGTTGTTCGCGTCAAGAACGCTTAAAGTGACGTTGACTCCCACCGCGTCAGCTGGGCGCGCAAACTGTTTATACACGTACAGCATCCATGCGCTCATGCTCTCGTCAGCAACAGCGGGAACACCATTCGGAAAACGCATTTTCAAAGCCGCGTCATTTGTGCCTGGAGAAATATCAGTCACTGTGCCCTTTATAATAACAGGGGTGTCGGGTTCAACAGCAACATCTGGCGCCGTAATCGTAGTAGCACTTGGACCTTTACCTATCGCATAGACGCGCTGGTCATACGTGTCCATAGTCGCTATTATGCTGTCGCCCATGACTGCGTTGCCACCCCAGCGGGTTGCACGGAACATACCGTTAACTCGCCAGATTTCGCTGCCATCTGTAGCATTGAGACATATGTATGGTCCACCGCGTGGCAGAGGTTGCTCTGCAGAGTGCTCAACAGTGCCTACGTAGATTTTGCCATCGGCGATATTCGTTATCCAGCCCCACCAGTTACTGCCAGTTACTGGTTCGTTGTATGCATCAGTCATGTTATAGGTCCACGTTGTCGTTCCATCTGTGAGGTCGTAGGCATAAAATATACCTCCAACGCCGACTGAATATAGGTGGTCGTAGGCGAAGTACCAAGTGTGCTCCACGTTACCCCAGCCATACCAGTCTAGCCAGATCTCAGATTCGGTTTCCCATAGATAAGTTCCGTCTTTTGTGCTGTAGCCGTAGTGTTTCCTAAGTTCTTTAGACCATACTGCAATAACGCCGTCTTCAGCTTCGTCGGTTGCACCAACATAGTGCAAGGTGTTATAGCCATCTAGCCATTCTGATGGTGCAGCGCGTGTTCTGTCGAATATTGTTGTTGTAGATGTGCTAGATTTGGATATGCCGTCTATGTTCAATGCCCAGCATCTTACGTGTGTTTGATTGTAGTCTACGGCCACTATTCTGTCGGGATATACTTTCAGTGTTGGTGCACCGAATGAAACGTCATATGTTAATCCTGCGGGAAGGCTCACGTTCCATGAGTAAGCTCCAGGAACTGACGCATTCACTACGTTTCCATGGACGACGTTGCCCCAGCTGCCTGCGGCAAAACTAAACGCGAGTGTCTCGCCGGCTGCAGTTGAGTTCCAAAGAGCTAGCCAACTATTACCAGGGCCAAATACGTATCTTAAGATTTCACCGCTCGGTCCACGGATTTGGACGCCTGAAGGCACGTTTGTCATTCTGTACATCCATTCACCTGTGAAGGGATCCTTCGCATCCCAATAGGAATAGCCTTCGTTAACGTCTTCTGTAAGTGGATTGTCAGGAACCGAACCTGCTGTATTCCATAGGTATTCAAAGACACCGTCGTAGTTGAAGCTGTTGAAGTAGAGAATTTGACCGAAGTTTATGCTTGTGTTGTTTCTAAACCAAAGTTCTTCGCCAGTGCGCAAATCAATTGCTCTTACTCCGGGTGCTCCATGTGAGCTTCCAAAAATACCGATACCATGTACGTTGTAGTAGAGAACTCCGCTTATTATCACTGAGTTTTGGAACTTGCCCTCGTATGCGTCTCCTGTTTCAGCTGATGCTGGAACATCAGTCCACAGTCCTCCAGTTAAGCCTCCAGTAGTCATCGGTTTTGCCCATAATACGTGGGCGGTCTCTGGTGCATCATCGTTGTAGGGTGAAAAAGAGTTAGGCGGTCTTTCCACCCAATTTCCTGAGATTTGGTACCAACTTCTGAGCTGCGGGTCTATTGGACGAGTCCAATATTCCGATGGAAGAGGTTGGTCTGGATAGGGCGTCAGAGGTTCTTCTTGTACAACAAGGTCAAGTGATATGCTGCTTGCTAGCATTACCGTGCCTCCAGCAAGGAAGGCGCCTCGTTCAGCGACATACCACCCCACTCCTGGAACCTCTTGTTCAGGGAAGTCCATTGTAAGTGTCCAAGTACCTGCTTTATCGGGCGTAAAAATAGAAAAGCTTGAGCCTGTGGAGTCAGTTCTTAAGTCGGAACGTACTTCAGTATCACCATCTGGATCAACGATGGTTACGGTGATATCTTCCCAGCCCATTTCTACGCTTCCCAGCCCCTCTGAAATTCCATACCGAATCAACACCTGCTCTCCAACTCCTACGGGGTTGGGTATGGCATCGATCAAGGGATAGGTTTTCTGTGTGGGCGCCTGTGCTTCAGCTGCAATCATAAGCACTGTAGTGGTCAAGAGAATTACCAAGAAAGCAGTTGCAGCAATTTTACTTTTGATCATCTCTTTTTTCTCCTATTTATTTGTAATTCAAAGTATTGCGACCTATCCTGATATAAGTTTTTTCACTTTCCAAGTTACATAAGGAATAAATTGCATGTTTCTCCCAGTGAAAGATATAAAAAGTGCGGAGATACATTTAACTATCAACGCTTCAATTGATCTTAATTAAAACTGGAAAAAAAGGGTAGCATTTGTCAAGCGGAATAAAAATTGATGCAGTTGACGCCAAGATCTTGAAAGCTCTCCTAAGAGATGCACGCACGAGCTTCACAGAAATAGCGAAAAACTGTAAGATCACCGTCGGTGCCGTACGGATGAGGTACAAACGCCTGTGGAAAGCAGGGATAATCAACGGCGAGATTATGGAAGTGAATCCTCATGCTTTAGGTTTTGAGTATGTGGTTGATTTGGGAATAATCACCCGCATAGAAGATGAAAAAGAAGTTACCGAGTTCCTCAAGAACAAGCAATACAAATACATGAACGTCGTGGGACCCTTCGGCAGATACAACGTTTGGGCCGTGGCAGTTTTCAACAACATCCAAGAACTAACCGAGACAATACAAGAATTGGAGTCTCATCCCTGCGTTAAACGCGTGGAATCTTTGATATGGACAGAAGTAGCATATGTGGAACATATGGAAAACCTGATTATCGAACCATTCGGAAAGAATAACGAGAGGCAGATTTATCAAAAACAAACTGCAGCAGGCAAAAAAGCCACAATTGACCAAATAGACATACAAATAGCGAAAATTCTTTCCTTAAACGCCCGAAAACCTTTCAAAAGAATAGCTGAACAGTTGGGAATCTCCACCCAGAACGTGATTAAAAGATACAAAAAGCTCAAGGGAACCGTACTAAGCGCCTCGACGATAACTGTTGACCTGAAAAAACTCGGATTTCAAGCCTTCGCTTTCCTGTTTATAAAAGTTGCCAACAGGAGCCAACTCTCCGAGATTCACTCGCAATTAATCGAAATTCCAAACATGGTCGTGGCAATCAGAACTCTCGGACCTTACGACATTAACGCAACCGCTTTCATTATAAGTTTCGAAAAACTGTTCGAAATAAGCGAGCGAATACGAAAAATACTTGGCATCGACGTGATAGAGACTTATCTGACACCAGTTTGGGACAAATGGCCTCCCGACCTGTTCAGTTCACTGCTCTAAAAAAAGTCAAATAGATACCTTTTTAGGCATTTTCAACGTTCAATTTCACATCATCTACGATCAAGGGAAATCCAAGGCATTTTACGAAAAGTTTAAGCTCCATGGGTACCGTATTTTGAAACATAACATCAGTGAAAAACAATGAAGCCACACGTAACCCTTGTAAATCCGCCCACCCCGAGTGGATCCACTAAGCACTTGCCCTTCGCCTTGTTGGGAATAGGATATTTAGCTGCTGTTTTAGAGAAGAATCAGTATGAAGTTGACGTGATAGATTGCCAAGTGCTTAAGCTTTCATTTGAAGAATTTAGAAGCGAACTTGGCAAGCGTCAACCCGAAATAGTTGGAATTACATCGACTACGCTTACGTATAAACCGGGATTGAAAATAGCAAAAATCGCCAAGGAAGTTCATCCGAACTGCTTGACCGTTATGGGTGGTCCTCACGTCACGTTTTGGGATTATGAAGCATTGCAAGAATGCCCAGAATTAGATGTTGTTGTGAGGAGGGAAGGGGAAAACACGCTGCTAGAGCTAGTGCAGAAAGTAGAAGCAGACAAGAGCTTTCGTGATGTGTTAGGCATAACTTACAGGAAAAACGGGAAGACCGTGCGGAATGCAGACAGGCCATACATAGAAAATCTGGATGCGCTTCCCTTTCCAGCGAGACATCTCTGGCCTATGGAACGCCTTCGAGAATATGAGGACATACTCTACTTGGCGGCGAGTCGAGGCTGCATCTTCTGGTGCGAATTCTGCGCGACAGTTAGAATGCACGGGCGAAAATTTCGTATGAGAAGCCCAAAAAACGTGGTGGATGAACTTGAGTTTCTCCACAAAACTTACGGCGTGAACAAGTTTACGTTCTGCGATGACGCGTTCACTGTTGACCAACCTCGAATTGAAGAGTTGTGCAGAGAAATAATGAGGCGAAAATTGCAGATTCAATGGAATTGCGGGACTCGCGTGGATATGATCACGAAAGAGCTGCTCCTCAAAATGAAGGAAGCGGGATGTGTCTCCGTGTGGTTTGGGGTTGAGTCGGGTTCGCAGCAGGTGTTAGACGCCATGCACAAGGGCATCTCCCCTGAACTAACAATGCGCGTTTTAGGCTGGGTTAGGGAAGTTGGGTTAAAACCGGTTCCGAACGTGATTCTCGGGTTTCCAGGCGAGACTAAGAAATCAGCTTGGAAGACCATAAAGTTCGTTGAGAAGATAAGTCCAGACTATGTAGGCTTCTATAACGTGGCTACGCCTTTCCCAGGAACACCCATGTACGACTCTATAAAGGAGAATGGGTGGCTGAGAGTAACCGACTTTGACAAGTATGACACTACGACACCTATTTTCGAGACCCCTTGGCTGAGCATGAAAGAACTTGGAAAACTACGTGAGGCTGCTTTTCACCATTTCTATTTGCGACCTGGGTATTTTCTCCATAACTTCCGCAAACGCGAGTTTTGGAGCTTATCGACAGCTCTGACCGTGTTGTCACATCTGAAGCAAAGCATAAAATTAAAGCTGAGATAGCATGTTTTCAGTTTTTTCCTAACAGCGTTTTTATCGTTTTTCGCGGGTTTCGAATCGCTCTGAGCACTTTGTCGCGAGTAAAAGTTGGATTCACCAGATTAGCTCGAGCACACAACTCACGCAAATCGTCTGCCGTGAACTCTGGAGTCTCGATGAGAGGGTCAACTGCAGCTAAAGCGTCTTCGCAGAAACCATCTATCAGGAAACCGCCACGTTTCGCCTGCTCGTAGAGTTCAGTTCCGTAGATGGGTGCGGCTATGCTGAAGATGAAGCTGTCAGCACCTAACTCTCGAAGCTTGTACGCAAATTTTATGGTTTCTTCTATGTCCTCTTTTGTTTCACCGATAAGCCCGATTACAAAGAAACAGCCCACTTTGATGCCTACTTTCTTGCACAAGACCACAGCTCGTTCCACACTTTTCAGGTCCAAGTTCTTCTTGATGATCTCGTCTACGACACGTTGAACACCAGATTCAGGAGCTATCCGAATTTTCTTGCAGCCGGCTTTTTTCATTTTTGTTAGAAGGTTTTCGTCAAGCGTATCTGCTCTGATACCGTTTGGCGTGAACCATTCAACGTTTAATCGTCTTTTCACGATTAAGTCGCAGATAGTTTCCATCCTTTTCTTGTCCAACGTCATGTTGTCATCTGAGAAGTCAATCTGTTTGATATTGTATGTTTTTATGAGATGTTCTATCTCGTCAACCACGTTTTCAGGGCTTCTGCCACGCCACTTTTTTCCCGAAACGAGGCAGTTGGAGCAAAAAATGCAGTTGTATGGGCATCCTCTGCTGGTAATCATTATGGTCCAAGGTTTGCGTATTTCTCCTCTTAACGGGTTTTCCTTAACGGCAACGTAGTATTCTTCCATCGGAAGCAGGTGTCTTGCGGGAAACGGCAGCGAATCTAAATTTTCAATCATGGGTCGCGAAGGTGCAATAATCGTCTTTCCGTTTTTGACGAAGGCGATTCCTTTTATTTTTTTGAGGTTTTGCCGTCCTTGTTCTAGGGCACTGACTAGCTCGGATATTGTGTTTTCTGGTTCGCCTATCACGACGAAATCAACGTTTGGATTTGAGAGGCAGGCTTTGGGTCTTGCTGATGGATGCTGTCCATTCAGCACGGTTACTATTTTTTTGTTGATGTTTTTTGTTGTTGAAGCGACTTCGAACGCGGTTTTGGCCCAACCTGAAAATGGGATTTCTATTACAACTACGTTAGGTGACCACTGTTTGATTCTGTCTGCTATTTCCTGGTTGCTTAAGCCGACACGATATGTGGTGCCGTCGGTTTCTTCAAGATGTCTCCAGCCTTCTGTAGGAGCATCTATGATGCGGACTTCATGCTCTTTTTCGAGCACGGCTGCCACATATGCTAAGCTTATGGGCGGAAATACGTTTGGTTTTCCCCATGCTTTCGGTTGGATGCGCGGTGGATTAATCAGACAAACACGCATGTTTGTTACCTGCTACGCATTTCAAAGGTTTTAGCTGCTGCTGAAAAACCGCGTTGACCATCTTGGCGAACATCTCTGGACAGAATTAGGGAGTCGCTTTGATTAATACGTTTTGCATACCCCTGGGATAAGATGCGGCTGTTTGCTTAGTAGGGGAAAAAGTATAATCGCGTGACCAAGATTATGGGCAAACATAAAAGCACACACAACAGTATTGCCATGTTCCGAATTCGTAGGGCATGAAGTATTTTGTCTGGAGATAACGGTTCCATCTGCTCTCCGAGGATGTACTGACTTGGTTTTTCTAATTGCACCCGAAGAGCACCTGCCATGGCAGCCATGGGCCATCCGTGGTTTCTGCTGGGAGTTTTTGCGTGGTCTCGTTTGGCGATTGCCCATGCGTTTTTGTAGTCTTCGCCGAGTATGGCTGAAGCTAAGATTATGAGAACTGCGGTGAACCTGGCTGGGATGTAGTTGATTACGGTGTCTAAGTTTGCGCTGAACCAGCCTGTGTGGATGTGTTCGCTGTCTTTGAAGCCTACCATGCCGTCGAGCGTGTTGACGGCTCTGAAGGCGATGGCGCCTGATACGCCTAAGAAAGCGTAGGAGAGGATGGGGGAGAGTTTGAAGTCTATGAGGTTTTCTGCCATGGATTCGATGACCGCTGAGCTGATTTGTGCGCCTGTTAGGTCTTTGGAGTCTCTTCTTGAGAAATGGGAGTATTTTTTGGCTTCCGCTAGGTCTTCTGATGCGATGGCTTTGGTTGCGGCTTTTGCCCAGTCGGTTTCGAGTTTTATGCAGATTGTTAGTTTGAGGAGAATTATGGCGATGAAGGCGTAGATGAAGAGGCTGATGTAATTGTAGATTGCCCATAAGCCAAGGAAGGCGGGAACAGTGAACGCGACTATAACTGTTAAAGCCAAGAAAACGCCCATGAGCTTGGCTGTTTTCGGGTTTGGGCTTTTGAAGTGCGGCTCTAGGGCTTTGGTGAATTTGCCCATAAGCACGGTTGGGTGCAGTTTGAACACGGTTTTCTCTGGGTTGTTGGGGGAAGGGTCGCCGAGAATCAGGTCTAATATGATAGCCAATATGAGGACGGTGACAGCGATTAACACGTTGATTATGCCGTTTCACCCGTGCTGGAGACAGTTACACTTCTGAGGGTGGAAAATTTATCTGTATCGATTGTTTGGTTTTTGCCGTGCTGATGCGCTTGGGAAAGACTATAGCCCCTTATATATACATTGAAGCTTAGAGTGAAGCAGGATTTAGTGTTTGGGATGAACTATTTTTCCGCCTGCGATTGTCATTTCCACTGTGATGTTCTCGATTTGGTTCGGCGGAACCTTGTATGGGTCATGCGAGAGAACGGTTAGGTCTGCTAGTTTGCCCGTTTCAACTGAGCCTTTGATGTTTTCCTCGCCCGATGAGTACGCGGCGTCAACCGTATACATGCGTAGGGCTTCGCCGACGATGATTCGTTCTTCAGGGAAGAACTGCCTCGTCACCGCTGCTTGAATGCCCGACAGAGGATTCAAAGGTTCCATGGGGCAATCTGAGCCTCCGACAATCTTCACGCCTTCTTTGATTAGCGTCTTTAAGGGGAAAAGCCATCGGGCTCTTTCAGCACCTAAGTGTTCAGTGGCGGACCACACCGAAAATTCGGAGGCAACAACAGGAGGCTGCACGGACACTATCACTTTCTGCTTTTTTATTCGTTTGATTAAGTACTCGTTGAGTACTGCTGCCTGCTCAACACGACAGCGACCGCCTTTTCCATGTGCTTCAATCGTGGTTAAAGCGGCGTCCACCGCTCTGTCACCCACCGCGTGTATAACCAGTTGAAGACCTGCTCTGAGAGTTTTAGCTGCCATCGCGTTCATTTCCTCTTGCCCGCAAAGCAGTTTTCCGCGTACCGAAGCGTCATCACTATATGGTTGAAGCAACGCTGCCGTTCTCGCTGCTAAATAGCCGTCCGCAAAGATCATTACGCCGCCAACCTTTAGCTTATCAGCAGATGACTTGTGCAGTTCCGAGTTCAAAATGCTGTCCAGAAGATTCACGGGAGCTATCAGGTAAACTCTGATGGGAAGCTTCTTTTGGGCAAGAAGCTTTTGAAGTACAGAGAGTTCGATGGCTGACAAAGCTATCCAGTGCACGCTAGTAACGCCGGCTTCCATTATCTTCTCGAACGCCAAGCCAGCGGCTTCCAAGAGTTCGTCTTCACTTGGTTCGGGGATTGCCTTCCACACCAAGTCCGTGGCGGTGTCTCGCAAAACACCTGTGATTTCGCCTGTTTCCGCGTCTTTGTCAATCGTGCCGCCTGAAGGAGCGCGCGTGCGCTTGGTTACGTCAGCTGCTTCTAAGGCTTTGCTGTTCACGACGCACATCAATGCGGATTCATGATAGAGTATCACAGGGTTTTCTGGCGAAGCCGAATCTAAATCTGAGAGGCTGGGTAAACGTTTCTCCTGAAGACGCGTTTGGTTCCATCCGCGACCGATTATCCATCTGCCGTGGGGCGTCTTCTGGGCGCGTTCTTTGAGACGATTCTGGAGTTCTTTGATGGACTTTACCTCGTTCAAATCAAGCCATGTTAAGAGCTTCGCAAAGTCAGCAACGTGAATGTGGGTGTCTATGAAGCCTGGAACCACCGTTTTCCCGTTTAAACGTATAACTTTGGTTTCTTTTCCAACAAGCTGGTTGATTTCGTCGTTTGTGCCGACGTTGCTTATTCTGTTGCCTTTAATTGCGACGGCTTCAGCGCGAGGCTGAGAAGGATTCATGGTTAGAACGTTCCCGCCGATTAAAACCAGATTCGCCGACGTTATAGCATCACCTTTCACATTGCTTTATTGCACGCACTTTGTTAAAATTTTTGCATGATAGCTATCATAGTGTTCGGGTGTTCTTGCTGAAATCTACGTTGTTTCAGTCAAGCTACCGTCCCAGCTTACTTTGCAAAACAAATAATAGTTGGCTAAACCTGTTTTCACTTATTAACAGTAAGGGGAACCAGTGTGAAGGCTCATGTGACACTTGTGAATCCACCCTACCCAGTTGAAGCTCCGCAAGCCATCTTCATCCCCCTCGGCATCAGCTACCTTGCGGCGGCGCTGGAGGAAAAAGGCTACCAAGTTGACGTTATCGACTGCCAAGTGTCTAAGCCCACACCGAAGGATTTGGAAGCCGAATTCAAGCGGCGCCAACCTGACATAGTCGGCGTGACCTCTGCCACCCTTACTTACCTGCCTGCAGTTGAAATCGTGAAAGCCGCAAAGCAGGCTCTTTCCAACTGCTTAACTTTGATGGGTGGTCCGCACGTCACGGTCATGGATGAGCAGACCCTCAGCGAAAACCCTGAAGCAGACATTATCGTTAGGGGTGAGGGTGAACAGACCATGCTGGAAATTGCGAAACTGGTTTCTAACAGCAGCCTGAAAAACCTCGGCGAAGTTGCAGGCATAACCTTCAGGAAGAACGGTCAAATTGTCCACACCCCTGACAGACCGTTTATCCAGGATATAGACTCACTTCCCCTTCCAGCACACAAGCACTTCGAAACAAACATGTACCGAATCCTCGGAAAGACGTACCTCCCAATCATAACCAGCAGAGGATGCCCCTATCAATGCGCCTTCTGCTTGGCATCACGAATGTGCGGAAGAGGTTTCAGAGGAAGAAGCCCAAGCAAAATAGTAGACGAGCTTGAATGGCTCAGAGACACGTTTGGAGCCAACGCCTTCGCGTTCTACGATGACACGTTCACGTTCGACGTGAAAAGGGCACTCGCCATCTGCGACGAGATGAATAATAGGAAGTTTGGTCTTCCATGGGACTGCCGAACCAGAGTCGACAGAGTCAACAAAGAAGTTTTAACAAAATTAAGGAACACAAACTGCCAGCTCATTCACTTCGGGGTTGAGTCAGGCAGCCAAAAAATGCTGGACGCCATGAAAAAAGGAACAACCGTCGAACAGAACGCAACTGCCATCAAATGGGCAAAGGAAGTCGGCATATCCGTCGCCATATCCTTAGTGGTCGGCTACCCAGGTGAAACACCTGAAATGCTGAAGCAAACCATAGACTTCATCCGAAGAACAGAACCAGACTACGTTTACATGTGTGAAGCGGTACCGTACCCAGGCACTGAACTCTACGACCTCGTGAAGGAACTGGGCTGGGAAATGTCCCCTGACTGGAGCCAATACCACGAGCAAACACAGGTTTTCAAAAGCCCGCTTCTGCCGCTTGAAAAGATTGAAGAAACGAAGAAAGCCTTCTACGACCACTTTTTTTCACTGTCATACTACCTTCGGAAATCACGGAGAAAAGACTTCTATAGCCAAATCATGGCGCGTATGGCGTTGAACCATATCGTGGGAAGAGCTAAACTGCCTAGATGGCTGCTCGCAGGCTCCAAGAAACTCACTCGCCAACAAAAGAGCCAAGGAGGACATAGCACTGCCAGCGGCAGTCAGCACAGCTGAGGCTTGAAGCACCGAGTGACGGGATAAACCATGTTAAAAACCCTCAAAAAACAGGTGCATGGAGTCATTTATTTACTGTCGCATCCGAAACAGTTGAAATGGATTATCATAAGAGAAACCCGTTACGGAGGCAGAAAGCGCAGCAAGCAGCAGTGGGTGGAGTGGCAGAAATACGACGCAAACATGCACATATCCATGATGCGGGCGCACGCCGACACGTTAAGTGCGAGCGAACTGAACTCGGCGAGGATACAGATTTTCTCTGACATGGTAAGCCGCCTAGGCAAAAGGTTGAAAGTTTTGGATGTGGGCTGCGGAGACGGAACCTTAAGCGTGCCAATGTCGAAAATGGGTAACTACGTGGCTTCCGTTGAGTTGCCAGGCGTCGCTACTTTAGCCAAAAAATGCATGGTTCCCCAAGTCGTGGCTGGCGACGCGGAACAATTAGCCTTCGCTACGGACAGTTTCGACGTGGTCTTAGCCTCCGAGGTGGTTGAGCACCTGTGGCATCCGCAGAGCTTTCTTGACGAGGCGCACCGAGTCCTCAAAGCTGGGGGCTACTTGATTGTGGAGACTCCTGAAGGTGAAGAGGGCTTGAACTACGACTCTCACAGAAACTACTTCACGGTGGAACGGTTAACGCAGATGCTCGGCGCAAAGTTCGTTCTGTGCGAGGTAAAACGGTTAGAAGCCACGGGTTCTGCTCAGACACCCACGATTATCCTGCTGTTGCGTAAGTCCGCTTCAGAGAAAAACTGATTGGCAGCGACGTTTGTCATAAGCGACCTAATCGGAGAAACAGTAGACGTTCCAGTCGTGGTTTCCCACGTACAGTCTTCCGTTGCTTATAGTCGGCGAGGACCAACTGCTGGAAGGCGTGGTGAAGCTGGCTATTATTGCACCATTATTTGTTGCGTCAAGGATGTAGATGTGGCGTTGACTGGTTACAACGTAGATTTTGCCGTCGGCGTATGAGGGTGAAACATACAGCTCGTCCCCAGTAAAGAAACTCCAAATGGTGTTGCCGTTGGCGGCGTCAAGGCACGCGATGTTGAATTTGTCTATTATGAAAAGTTTGCCATCAACATAAATCGGAGAAGAAACTATGAACTCCATGGCGACTGGATCTGTGAATGTCCATACAATGTCGCCTGTCGTCGCGTTTATCCCGTAATAAGTCCTCAGGTTGGAGGATGCAAAGACCATGCCAGCTGCGACTGATGGAGAACCCATCATCTCTGTGCCTCCTGTGAATTGATGCTCATAGGGAAGTTGTTGTTTCCAAACGACATTCCCATTGTCGGCATCCAGGCTGTAGAGAGCACCTGCCGTTGGTTCTTCTGAAGTGAAGTAGACAGCGCCCTCGGCAACAGCTGGGGAACAAAGGATTGGTCCTTCGGTTTTGGTTTTCCAGACGATGTTGCCGTTGTTTGCGTCAAGGGCGTACAAGTAGCCGTCTAACGATCCGATGTAAACTCTGTCTCCAACTACCGCTGGCGAAGATTTAAGCACCAACGACCCATACGTGTAGGGCAGGTCGCCGTTGACAAACGTTTTCCAGAGGAGAGAACCATTGTAAGCGTCAAGGCAGTAAACGTACCCGTCGTCACCTCCCGTGTAAACTCTGCCATTTGCCACGGCAGGCGAAGATTCAACAGCGCTCTCAGTAGTAAATTTCCAAACGAGATTGCCACTCCACGCTTCGATGGCATAGATGTTCTTGTCCTGAGAACCAACATAGACTACGCCATCTGCCACACTCGGCGAAGAGATAACTGCCCCGTTAGTTGTGAATTTCCAAGCCAAAGTGAGGTTTGAGGGACCTTCTGGAGCGGTAGAAGAATGCGCTGCATCGTGCCGCCACATAGGCCAAGAACTCACTGGAATTGAGCTAGAGCCTATCGCCCAAACCTGGTTCATCGTGGTGTATTCGCTTCCTGAGATTGCATCCACGGCGGTTGTCACGTTGCCCGGAATTAGGTATAAGTGACCGTACGCCACAGCCACAGATTCTCGGGGAGCTAATGCTTCTATAGGAAGCTTCCAAATAAGCTGCCCAGTGTAAGCGTCCAAACACGCAAACTCGGAGGTGCCGACTTGGCCACCATACTGCGCGACTTGTCCTGTGGTTGCGTAGACCTTGCCATCGGCAACCGTGGGCATTCCTGGCCAGAGAAGGGTGTCGTCTGGTCCTTTGTACGTCCAAACTGGCTTGCCTGTTTCGATGTCGAGGGCGTAAAGGTAGCCGTCCTTGTTGAGTTCATAAACCATTCCGTACGCTACCGCGCAGCCTGTGGTGAAGTATCCATCCGTGTCGGGCGTGTACGTCCACAGAGCTTCGCCGTTTGTGGCGTTGAAGCAGTACATTGTGTTGTCATCGGTTCCTCCTCTGAGGAATCTGCCTTGATAGTAGGAGCCGCTGAAGATCATGGGTCCTTTGGTGAGGGTAGTCCATAGGACTTCGCCTGTCTTGGCATCGAGAGCTATTTGTTGATTCTCGAAAGATCCAGGGAATACTTTGCCGTCGCCGTATGTTGTTCCGATGCCAGTTTTGCCGCCGCCTGGGACATAGGTTTTCCAGACTGATGTTGGCGGGTTTGAGGGGTCAGAGAAGTCCCATGCTTCAATGTAGGAATCGATTTTGATGTAAAACATTTTCTCTTCTGGACTGTAGACGTTGGCGCTGAAAATGCCAGTGTCGGCGCAGAAGTTGGCGCTAGTCCATAATATGTCTCCCGTTTTTGGGTTAAGACAGCTGCTCTCCACAACCATGTGTGCATCATCGATTTTGTACGCTATTGGCCAAGTTCTAGGCATGGGAATTTCTGTTTCCCAGAGGACGTTGCCCGTTTCCTTGTCAAGCGCCACGACGGAAGTGTGGGTGCCAACGAAAATCATGCCGTCAAACGCTGAGATGTAGGTTTGGATTCCCGTTACGTTCGCTTTCCAGAGGATGTTTGAAGTTTCAGGGGCGGGTCCAGCTGAGAAACGCGTAAAAGACGCGTCGCCTTGAAACTGTGGCCACTCATACTGGAGCAAAACGTCTTTAGTTTCAGTTTCGCCGTTTGAAGGTTTATTGATGTTGGCGAGAAAGAAATCCCTAACAAACAGTGATACAACTAGTAGCATAGCCAAGACAGCTATAATCAAAAGAAGCTTGTTAAGTTTCATTTTTTAACCTCTGAAACCTAAAGTGTAAATGACAACCTGCATTGACTCTAGTGTCCCCAGCAACTAGTGGTAAGATTCAATTCAACTATAAATCTTACGGAATATACGGCGATTTACCGCATCTCCAAGCAAAGATAGATATTACGCAACAAAAAAGGCGAAACGGGTGAGAGCGCATAATCTTTTTTAGGTTGGAAAAGCCTAGGTAACTGATGATATACGTAAGAGAGTTTAAAAGGGGATTGTAGTTTGGCTAAAAAAGGACCGCTACTGATGACTTCGTGGAGAGCTACAGGTGCCTGCAACGCTCGGTGTGCGTACTGCAATGTTGCCGCAGACGGCGCTCCTGCCCCGAGAGAATTGACGACCGAAGAAGCAAAGCGGTTAGTTGATGAAGTGCACAGTTTCGGCGTCAAATGGTTCGGCATAAAAGGCGGCGAACCCTTGATGCGAAAAGACATATTTGAAATAGTGGCTTACGCAAAAAGCCTTGGTCTCAACGTCTGCCTACTAACTAACGGTTGCTTCGTTGACGGAGCAATCTATGATAACTTGGTGAAGAATCAGGTTTGGACGTCGGTAAGTATAGATGGACCAGAAGAAATCAACGACCAGTTAAGAGGGAAAGGCTCATACAAGAAGGCTCTGGCAGCCATTCAAAAGTTGTCGAAGGGGAAAATCCTGAATGGGTTGGCAGCGGCGATAACAACAATCAACTATAAACATCTTGACCACGTCGCAGAGTTAGCTGACAAATACCATGCCAACTTTGTCTGGTTCAATCATCTGGTGCCAAGCGGAAGAGCCAAAGAAACCATGGAGTTAACCCCGACCCCCGAACAGTACGAGTGGGTTCTGAATCACATATGGGATTTGACCCAAAAATACGAGGGCAAATTCGAAATTCACGTGCACTGTCCCCACTATGCCCGAGTCGTTAAGCAAAGGAACCCGCCGAACTTTCAAGAATGGTACGAACACAAATTCCATGGAAAATGCACTTACTTCGCGTTCGGAGGATACATAAGCGTAACCGAGAACGGCGACTTAATACCATGCTTCTACACAGACCTAACACCTTCAGAACCCATGATGCTTGGAAACATAAGAGAAAAAGGACTGACGAAAGCGTGGGAGGAAATACGGAAATCGGATTATTACAACAGCTTCAGAGACAGAAGCATACTAAAAGGTAAATGCGGCGTGTGCGAGTACCGCGAAATCTGCGGAGGCTGCAGAAACAGAGCTTACGCGTACACAGGCGACATATACAAATCCGACCCCGCATGCGCGTACATACCAGAAAGCCTTCGCGAAAAGAAGTAAAGGAAAACCTTTTATCAAATTTTTAAGCTAGCTATTTGCGATGAGCAGAAGCGTTATGGCTACGTCTGCACCTTATTTTACCTTCAGCGCTTACCATAAAGGAGAAGAGAAATGAAAGCGAAAGCAAGTTTTTGCTTCTTCCTGGTTATGGCGATTTTAATCTCGGTTTTTCCAACCAACATTTTCGCTGGAACAGCCAACGACACGTGCACTTCTGAACTTTCCGAACCCCAGCCCATTACAGACTGGTGGCCTATGTTTCGACACGACCTAAGTCATTCGGGCAACTCAAACTCAACAGCACCGAATACAAACCAAACACTGTGGAAGTTTAACACTGGAGGACAAGTGGGTTCTCCTACTGTGGTCGGAGGCGTTGTTTACGTAGGCTCTTACGACCACAAAATCTACGCTTTTCAGGCTTCTAACGGCGTGTTAATATGGAACTACACAACCGAGGGCATAGTGGTTTCTCGTCCTGCAGTCGCTAACGGCTTCGTTTACGTAGGCTCAGAAGACAGCCAAGTCTATGCGCTAAACGCCACCAACGGGGCGCTCGCATGGAACTACACAACAGGCTATTATGTGGATTCAGATCCCGTTGTCTCTGATGGCGTGGTCTATGTAAGCTCAGAAGACAGCAGGGTTTACGCGTTAAACGCGACAAACGGAGAACTCGTGTGGAACTACACGACAGGCGGCCAGATCATGTTGTCTTCGCCTGCGATGACTGACGGCATAGTCTACGTAGGCTCGTTGGACGACCAAGTTTACGCTCTGGCTGCTTCGAACGGAGCCTTAATATGGAATTATACAACTGGCGACAACGTAGTTTCTTCCCCTGTTGCTGTCAGCGGCGTGGTCTACGTGGGCTCCTTGGACAACAAGGTCTACGCGCTAAACGCAACCAACGGCGAACTTGTATGGAGCTACACGACTGGGGATGATGTGTTTTCTTCACCTGCGGTAGCCAACGGTGTGGTTTACGTGGGTTCACAGGACCAGAGAGTTTACGCACTAAACGCAACAACAGGCACACCAATATGGAACTACACGACGGAGGGTGGGGTGGCTTCTTCTCCCGCTCTTGCAAACGGCGTGATTTACGTTGGCTCAATAGACAACAAGATTTACGCGTTAAACGCAACTAACGGTGACCCCATATGGAACTACACAACGGGGGACATTGTGATTGCTCGTCCTGCGGTGGCTGAAGGAAAAGTCTACGTAGGATCATGGGATGGCAGGTTTTACGCCCTGAACGCGTCCAACGGTGAACTTTTGTGGGACTACAGAACTGGGGGTAAAGTGGATTCTTCCCCAACGGTGGTTGACGGTGTGGTTTACGTCGGTTCACATGACGGCAAAATTTACGCGTTAAACGCTTCTACGGGCATGGTCGGCTTCGATTTGGAGCTGCACAACAACGTCATATGGAGCTACGCCACAGACGACATGATCCTGCTGGCTTCTCCCACTGTTGTTGATGGCTTGGTTTACGTTGGCTCTTACGACCACAAAATCTACGCCTTAAACTCAACAACAGGCAAACACATATGGAATTACACAACAGATGGTCCAGTGGTGTCTTCTCCTGCTGTAGCAAACGACATCGTCTACATAGGCTCACAAGACCATAAAGTCTACGCCTTAAACGCTTCCACAGGCACTGCCATATGGAACTACACAACAAACGGTGTAATCGTAGTGTCTTCTCCAGCCCTCGCCGACGACATTTTGTATATAGGCTCAAACGACCACAACGTCTACGCATTAAACGCCACCAACGGAGAACTCCTATGGAACTACACCACTGGCGATGTGGTGGTTTCTTCCCCTGCCGTAGCTGAAGGCACCGTTTATGTAGGCTCATATGACAACAAGATTTACGCCTTAGACGCCGCCACAGGAGCCTCTGTTTGGAATTACACCACTGAGGGTGATGTAGCCTCTTGCCCCGCCGTTGCCAACGGCATAGTCTACGTTGGCTCAGGGGACCACAGGGTCTACGCGTTAAACGCCACCACGGGGGCACAAGTATGGAACTACACGACAGGAGGTGAAGTAGCCTCCTCGCCTGCTGTTGCCGACGGCGTGGTCTGTGTAGGCTCATATGACGGTAAAGTTTATGCTTTGGACGCCGCGACAGGCACACACATGTGGAGCTACACGACAGGCGACTGGGTGGTTTCTTCTCCTGCTATAGCCAACGGCGTGGCTTATGTAGGCTCATACGACCACATAGTCTACGCTATTGGAACATTATCAAGCGTACAAACTTATTCCGTGTCGTTCACTCAGTCAGGCTTACCGTCTGGAACAGGTTGGAATGTGACCTTCAACGCAGTGACAAAGGGCTCTACTTCAGATTCAATCGTGTTTAACGTGGCGAACGGTGTCTATGCTTTCTCTGTAACTCCGCCTGCTGGCTACGAAGCTTCACCTTCATCTGGGTCGATTACCGTAAGCTTTGAGAATGTAAACCAGGAGGTAACCTTTACATCATTCATTCCGTTTTCGTCAATAATTGTTCTTTCATTGTTCATCATCATATTGGTAGCCGTGGTTTTGGCAGTCGTACTCTACAGGGGGAAGAAATAGGGTACATCGAGTGGCTCTCATGCAAAATAGCAAAACAACCTGAAGTCTACTTTCCCCGCATGATTCGCTCAAACCTTATTAATGAGCAAAATATTGAAATCCTGACTGACATGTCACGAGAACTGTTAATCACGCCGACAGTTTTCGCCCATGGGGATTAAGAAATGGAGAAGAAGGCAAATAAAACGAAGATAGCGTTGATAAACACGCCTCTTCTGGAGGGGGTTGCTCACCACCCGCTTTTCCCGCCCATCGGCTTGGCATACTTGGCGGCTGTGTTGGAGCAAAACGACTTTGAAGTAACAATAATGGACTGCCCAGTATGCGAGATAAACCATGAGAAACTGGGGGCTGATCTGGCTTCTTTTGAGCCGACTTTAGTGGGCATAGGCTCCATGACGCCTACCATAGAGTCAGCTCTCAAATCGGCGCGTGTTGCAAAAGAAGTGTGCCCAGACGCCAAAGTCGTGATTGGAGGTCCCCACGCTACTTTTATGGATAGAGAAACTCTCGCTGAAGAGCCAGCAACCGACGTTGTGGTGAGAGGCGAGGGAGAAGAAACTCTGTTAGAACTCGTACAGCGGTTGCCTAGTCTATCAAAACTTGAGGACGTTAAAGGCATAACTTTCAGGAAAAACGGTCAAATAATTCGAACGCCTGACAGACCCTTCATTCAAAACCTTGACGCGCTGCCACGTCCCGCATACAAGTATGTTCCCATCGAGAAGTACAGGATTACGGGAAAAAGGCTTCTTCCGATTATGACCAGCAGGGGATGCCCTTTTCAATGTTCTTTTTGCGTGGCATCTCAGATGTTTGGGGCAGGGTTCAGGGCAAGAAGCCCGGAGAACGTGCTGGACGAGTTGGAATGGCTGAGAGACGAGTACGGCGCTGAAGGCATAGCGTTCCAAGATGACACTTTAACGTTTAACAGGAAGAGAATACTTGAAATCTGCGACGGAATCATAGACAGAAAGATAAACCTTCCATGGGGCTGCGGAACCAGAGCAGACGTTGTCACCAAAGAAGTTTTGGATAAGATGCAGAAGGCACACTGCAACGAAGTGTGTTTCGGCGTGGAATCTGGCTGTCAAAGAATCCGAGATGCCTTGAAGAAAAGGGTTTCAACGGAACAGATCGAAAACGCGATTAAATGGGCAAAAGAAGCGGGCATATTCGTCACGGTGTCGGTGATTTTAGGGTACCCTGGAGAAACAAAAGAAACATTGCAGCAAACTCTTGACTTCGTCCGCAAAGTCGAGCCTGATGATGTGTGGTTATGTCATGCAACGCCTTACCCTGGAACGGAACTCCGCGCCCTAGTTGAGAGCAACGGATGGAAGATGTCGGAGGACTGGACCCTGTACAACACTATGCACCCTATCTTTGAGGACCCTCTTTTGCCTGCGGAAGAGATTGCTAAGATGAGAAAAGCCTTTTACGACAAGTTCTACTCTCCGCGGTATGTTCTTCGGCAAGCTGTGAAAGGATACTTGAAAGGCAACTTGTACAGCAAGATAATGGCCCGAACCGCCGTGAATTACCTGCTCTGGCGAGCAAAAGCCAAAGTTTAACCTTGGAAGTAGCGGCAACTTTGCTTTTACAAAATCTCGATGACTATACTGCCATCGTTATTCAGCCAAAATCCTTTCAGCACTTCAAGTTGAGTTTAGTTTTTCAACGTAAAGAAACACAAAAAAAGGGAAAGTGAAGTTTTGGTTCTTGTGGGTTGCTTTAGCGTTTTCTGAGCATCAGTATCAGTATGACGCCGACTACTGCTATCGCGATGATTATGCCTGCTGTTGCTGGAACGAAGTACAGGTCAGCTGCGGACGCTGGCGTTGGTGTCGGCGGTGGAGTAGCTTCAGGCGCTTCAGTTACGCCTACGGCGGTATTCGCGTGTGAAGGCCAGTAGCCCTCGGAGCCTGTGAACGTTGCCATAACGGTGTACTCGCCTGGAACTAGCGGCTCCCACAGTAGCTTAAAGTTGCCGTCTGCGTCAGTTGTGGTTGTGCCGATGTCGTAGATGTTGCCGTTCGGGTCAAACACCGACAGGGTGACTTCAACGCCAGTAGCGTTAGACGGACGCGCAAACTGTTTGTACACGTACAGCATCCAGTCGCTCATGCTGCCGTCAGAGACAGCGGGAACGCCATGTGGAAAACGAGCCTGTAAAGAATAATCCTCCGTACCCGGAGAAATATCCATAACGGTGCCTTCCACCAGTACGCTGCTGCCGTGCACTGAAACCTTCGGCGACGCCGTAACCGTGGTCTCGCTTGGACCTTTACCTATGCCGTATGCGCGCTGGTCATACGTGTCCTGAGTGGCTATTATGCTGTCTCCGATAATTGCGTGTCCGCCCCAGTGGGTTTGACGGAACAAGCCGTCTACTCTCCATATTACTTCTCCAGTTGTTGCGTTAAGGCATGTGAACGGTGCACCACGTGGTCTTGGGTCAATTGGAGAGTGCTCCTCGTGACCTATGTAGATTTTTCCGTCAGAAATGAACAGTATGCGGTTCCACCAGTCGTTAGCCCACAAGATTTCCGAGTATGTATCGGTTGCGTGGTAATCCCACAGTTTATCGCCTGTCTTTATGTCGTAACAGTATAATACTCCGCTGGCGCCGCTTGAGTAGAGCCTGTCTTCAACGATGGCACTTGTCGTGGATACGTATATTTGCAGGTAGTACTCTGGATCATCAGTTTTCCATAGATATTTCCCTGACTCTGTGCTGAAGCCATAATAACTGCGTTCCTCTTTTGCCCATATTGTTAGAACGCCGCCCACGCCGTTTGAACTTATGGCTGCAGTGCTTAAAGTTAAGTTGCCCGTAGCCCAGTCACTAGGTGGAGTCCAGGTTTCATCGAACAGCACTCGTCCTACTTCACCGTTCGATGAGTTCAGGTTCAAGCCCCACAAGTTGACTTTTGTGTTGCTTATGCTTCCACCGATTATTCTATCTTCCAGAACGCTGATGACTCCTCCTGTTAAGGGCGTTTGCGTTTGTATGGTCTTGTTCCAGTGATATCCAGCTACACCAAAGGGCGTATTAGGTGTTACAACTGGGTTGCCCCAAAAGTCAACGATGGGGTCTGTTGCGCCGACGGTCTTTCCCATAGGTTGCCACTGACCATATTGCATTGAGCCTAACTCTGTGCTTGCGTACAGCTGAGGTATGTTAGTTGAATTCCACAAAGTCATCCATTGAGGGTCAGCTTCTAAGTCAACCGTGTAGATTAGGAATTCACCTTTTGGACCGCGCACCATGCTGCCATCAGGAATGCCAACTAAAGTGTACACCAAGTCTCCAGTGAATGGGTCAAACGCAGTCCAAGTTGTTGGCAAGAAAGTGAAGGTAATAAAATCAAAGCCTCCAGTTTCTACCCACAAGTAGTCGTAAACGCCGTGGTAATCATATGTGTCCCAGTACATCAGTTGACCCCGCGTAAAAGTTCGGTTGTCCAGCAAAGGCTTAGACCATAGCACTTCACCTGTATGTAGATCTACACAAACAGTTTCCTTGTATACATCATTTCCCGCGTATTTCTCAAAGTATAGTTTTCCAGCTATGATTAGTGGATTTCCTCCGCCAAATATGCCTGCACCAAATTTGCCTTCGTACGCATCTCCCATGTCAAATGAGTGTTCAGTATATCCTTCGCTGTTATCAAGTGCGCCTCCGACGGTGCCTCCTGACGTGAAGGGCATTGTCCAAAGAATGTGTGCAGTTTCTGGTGCGTCGTTGTAAGGAGCGTACAGATTACGAGGATTCTCCAGCCAGCTTCCTGCAATCTGAGCCCATTCTCTATGCTGCGCATCGAAGGGACGAGTCCAGTATTCAGTTGGCAACGGGACGCCTGGATAATACTCTATCGGCTCATCCAGTACGACAAGCTCCAGTACTTCGCTAGTGCTAGCTTCCATCAATGTACCTGCGGGTATTGTCTCTCCAAAAAAACCGCTAACTCCGTTCTCACACACTTGCTCAGGGAAGTTCGTCACCATATAGTAAGTGCCGACTTGATCAGGCACAAATACTGTGCCCGTTCCACCAGTCGAATCGGTCCTGAACCCTTTTCCATCATTATCCAGAATTATAGTTTCCTCGTCGGGCGTTGTAACCGTTACTGTCAGACCCTCCCAGCCATCGGGTTGAAGCGACAACTGATCTGTAATTCCAATGTGGAGCAACACTTCTTGCCCAACACCTACGGGGTTAGGCACAGCACCAATGAAAGCATAAGTCTTCTTGCTATTTTCCTGTGCGATAGCTGGCAAAGCAACAAGCGTGATAGCCATAGTAAACGTCAGAAACAAAGCGATAGCAATAGCAGTATTACTTCTCGATTTTGTCATTCTCTTTTCTCCTTAAATTTTATGGAGATTGGTATGATTGCAGTTTTCTTATAAATTTTTGCAAAATTCGCCTTTTCAACGCTAATTAATTCAACACACCTAATCAGCAAAGACAAGGGTGAATTGGGAAACTATCCTGAAAACAAGATTGATAATCGGAATCGAGAAAACCAGTGGCGCAACCCGCCACATAGAAGCTAGCGCCCAAGAATCCAAGTCACTAAGGACAGTTTTTGAGAATCGAGATTTTTAACGGAAGCTTTATTATGTTATCGAACGGTTTTTAACTTGCAAGCGAGGAAGCTAACGATGAAAAAAGCTGGACTTGAACAGAACAGAACAGAAGTTTACGATTCAAGAGAAAACTGGCCGCCCTACACTTACAGGGATTACCCAGACATAAAACCTGAAACGTACGAATCATTTATGGAGTTCTTGTCAACCGAGAATACGTCGAAAAAACTGATGGAGTTGCAGCCGTGGATATCCCTCTGCGACTCGAGGTGCGCTTTCTGTTATTTTCCAACTACACCCACAAGCAAAGCAAATATAGAGCTTTACCTTGCAGCGCTGAAAAAAGAGTTGGATATGTACGCTAAGACGAAGTACGTGAAGACAAGCGTATTCGACGAAATAGTTTTGGGTGGTGGAACACCAAGCGTTCTTTCGGCTGAGCAGATGATAGACCTTATTGACTTCTGCAAAGAACGGTTCACTACCAACGAAGAATACTTCATCAAAGTCTCGGGTTCCTCGAAGACGCTTGCACTAAACAAAATTGACAAGCTCGCAGCCTATGGCGTGTACCAACTGGACGTGGGCGCCCAAACCTTCGACGACAAACTCAGAAAAATGCTGTGCTTGCCCGACACAGCGAAAAGTGTGGAAAAAGCCATCAAGCACGCTAAGAAACTTGGCTTGTGTGTGTGCGTGGATCTCATGTACAATCTTCCAGGTCAAACAATGGAAAGCTGGGTAAACACGTTGAAAAAGGCCATAGAATTGGACGTTGAGATTGATGCCTATTCATTGCATGTAGACCCAGGTACCCCACTTGAAAAAATGATCGCGAAGGGAGTGACACCTCCGCAGGGAAACGCGGAATACGAGAAACAACAGTACTTAACTGCCTACAAGCTGTTGACTGAAGCAGGCTACAAGGCTGTTGGCCACGACCGCTTTTCCAGAGTAGAGTGGCACTTCAGAGAGAATTGCCTGAACGGTTGGCCTTGGGGAGGCATATTAACCACGGGTGCAGGCTGCTTTATGGGATATTTGCAGAAATTCTCGTATTCCAATATCGAAGATATAACCGCGTACATGACAGCCGTCAACGCTGGAAGACTACCGATTAGCAGGCTTTCAAAATCCACAGATGAAGACATGATGAGAAGAACCATGACAAGGCTTTACTTACGGCTTCCAGTAAACAAGATAGAATTCAAGCAGAAATTCGGGAAAGTACCTGAAGAAGTTTTCCCACAGCAACTTCAGAGGCTACAGGAAAAGGGGCTAATCGAGATTGACGCCAAACAAATCAGAATAACAAAACTCGGCGACATATGGAAAGGAAACATCGCATGGGAATTCGCGCCAGAAAACCTCTCCCAAAATAAATAACCATTTTTCCATCAATTCTCAAATGCTTGGTCATTCGCCCTTATCGTTATTTTGACTTAGCAGAAAACGTTCGAAATAATCACTTCATTAACTTAAATGAATTATAAAAAAAATAAAAAGAAATGGGGTGCTAGTAGTGACCGCCAGGCATAAGTCCGTACCAAGTCATCACTTTAGCAATAATCGGCACCAGTATACCAAGGATTATCATCGGTAGCATCACTGTGAATAATGCAAAGCCTGGGTTGGCCTGTGCCATCCAAGCACCACTTGCGACCGTCATGTTGAGAGCGAACTGTATCACTGCCACAGTTACGCAAGCTGTCATACTTGCGCCCAGCATTCTCTTGAAACTATAAGATTTGTTGTTCAAAGCGCCTGCAACGTAGCCTAGCAGAATACAGCCCACGATGTAGTTTCCGATGAAGCTTGGATCGGTAAACAGATTCGCCGTGTAATCTATACCCATCTGAGCACCTAACCCTCCCAATTCAGGACTTCTACCGTATGTTGTGAGGGTCCACCAAGTGTTGTAGGCAGCGAAAGCAATGTAGTACAAAGAACCCGTTATGAAACCAATGCCGCCGCCAGCCCATTTGTTCCAGATTAAGCCGAACAGAATCGGTATTCCAAAAATGATCATCGATGCAAAGCCATGTGTCAATATCACAGTTATGTATGCGAGGTCAGAAGCGCCTTCACCCGTTACTGGGTCACCAGCTGGGAACCAAGTATCAAGTGCGGGTTTAAGTATGGCTGGGAAAGCAATTATCACGATGGCGATGATTACTGGTATCACTAAGCCGTAGAGGATATCAGAGCGTTTGAATGGTTCCGTCAATTTTTATCCCTTTTTCACTATTACGTTTGGGCGTGTTAATAAATTTAATCCCTAAAACTCCATTATCAAAAAACGAATAGGACACACAAAACCTCATTGCGATTGACAACAGGTAGGCTATTCCCAAGATTTATCTGAGCCTATGAAGCTGTTTCCCGTATTCTCTTAACAAGTTTGTTGGGAAAACCGAATTCAATTAAGTCATAGAACTTCAAAGGTTAAGATGGTAGAAAAAAAGGAATAAAAAAAGAAAAAAATGGCAGAAGTTAGGTTTGTTGCTTCTTTTGTTTGCGTACCAGAGCAGCAGCCCTGAGGTTCGTTGATCTAACATCGATCTTCGCTGGACACACGTAGACACAATGGCCACACCCTTCGCATAGGTCAGCTCTAAGCTTAATCATTTTTTTAACATCGCCTTTATCGAACGCTTCTTTGATTTGTATTGAAGGCAGCCTATGGCAGCAAACCCTCATGCAGGCACCGCAACGAATGCATTCAGTAGTTTTTATTTTCGTAAACGTTTTGGACTTTGGCAATTTTGCTACTTTGCATGTTTCCTCACTGAGAGGCAGCCGACCGACGTTGTCCAAAAAGGGCGTCACCAGGTTCATTATAACCAACGCTAGGATTGAGCCTCCCAGAAAGCCCATGTACGTCTGAATCAGCACTGATAACACGCCTAAGCCGACACCGAAAATCAGTTGTCCAGTGTACGTCAACGGGGTGGTTGCAGGATCAGTGGCCATGAAGAACGCCAAGAATATCGAACTGCCAATGAATAGTTCAAACATGAGTCGAAGCATTAAGTCACCGCCAGGATAAACAAAGTTCAGTATAACAGCCATCAACGCCACAGTAACGAGGTAAGATGCGGTGATTCTCCATTTGATATATCTGCGAGCAACTACGAATAAAGCTATGCCAACGATGATTACTGCGAGGCTTGATGCCCCACCAGGCCAGCCGTGATACTTTTGCAGGAACAGCAAAGAGAAAATGTCGTTTTGTGTTACGGTTTCAGGAATCATTGCCTTAGGCGCCGAGTAGCACCCTGCAAGATAGGTAACGAACGAAGCCAAACCGTTGTTTCCAATAGGGCCAACTCCGTAGCCTATTGGTCCTGCAAGCGAAGGTATGCCAAGACCATCAGCTGCGCTTGCCAAGTGGTCTTTAGGTAGCAGTAATGTGGAAAGGGATGGTACCAGTATTATCAGTTTTGCGGCTGCTGCGGGATTTACGTATTTTCTGCCTCTGAGCCCGCCTAGTTCCTTGAAAAGAACCATGCCGACTGTGGTGATGAGTGCAACGTAAAGAAATGCTTCTGGTGCCAAGAGGGGCAGAATCTCAGTTACACGCATTGTTGGTAAACCCAATGAATATGAAAGCGCAACGATTAAGCCGAATACCGCTGAGGACATCACGTTCAGGGGGCTGTCTACGGTTACTTTCGAGATTAAGACATTAATGCCAACGGCTATTCCAACAGCGATAAGGACGCTTCCAAGAAGAGTCAATCCTAACGACCAACCCATTTCTTCCCCAGTCATTACATCGATGGCTACTATTCCCCACCAGCTAATGATTGTGATGATTGCAAGTGCTAGAAGCGCGATGAATGTGTAGGTCATCAGTCTATCCTTAGTCATATATGATAATTCTTTTGGTTTAGTCATTTTTTTGCACGATCTCCTCGATTGAAATCTGTTCTCACTCTATAAATGATAGGTTTATAAGATTTTCTCAAAGCGTCTGGAAGCTTGAAATGTGAAAGATAGACCTGTACGGTTTAAATTTTACAGCGATTTATCACAGAAAGAAAATGGCTGAACTGCTTTTTGAGGTAGTCTTGCGCAAATCATGCTCTTTCAGAATAACATAGAAATAGGAGGTTTTTATCGTAACTCTTATATCGCAAAGAATAAATCTAAATTGCTGTGAGCTGGATGGGGTCAAATAAAGCACCATTGTACATGGTGACTTGGCGGTGCACTAGGAGATGCGTAGGCAACTGCCTATACTGCAGCTACACTTCTGAGTACGCCAAAGACACTGAAGTAGACACCAAAACCGCGTGTAAAATTGTTGATGAAGTTTACGATTTTGGCTCTCCATGGTTTGGAATAAGCGGAGGAGAACCTTTAATACGCAAGGATATTTTCGACATTATAGGGTACGCCAAGAAAATTGGTTTTGAAGTAAGCCTGATAACCAGCGGATTCGCCTTCGACGAGAAGAGGCTTAACAACCTCGCACGCAACGAGGTGCATACGGCGGTCAGCATCGACGGCACCAGAGAATCAAACAACAAGATAAGAGGAAAAGGAAGCTACGACAAAGCTTTGTACGCCATGAAAAAGCTCTCAGAAAACGGCATTTTGGACTGCGTAGTCACCACCATGACCAAGTACAACATTAAAGACGCTGAGCACATCGTTAAGCTGGCGGAAGAGTACGACGCGCGTATGGTTGTCTTCCACAACTTGGTCCCCGTGGGGCGAGCTGGGTCTAACATGCCTGACTTGGCGCCTTCGCCTGAGGAGTACGAGTGGGCGTTTAACAACATCTATGATTTGCAGGTGAAGTACGCTGGAAAAGTGCATGTGAATGTTTACGCGCCGTTCTACGCGAGGATCGTACGTCAAAGAAACCCGACAAACTTCTGGGACTGGTTCCAAAACGGTTTTCTGGGCAAGTGCACTATCGGCGGAAACTACATTAGCGTTACGGAGAACGGTGACTACAGATCATGCGGCTTCCACGAAGGCTACAGACTTGGAAACATGAAAGATAAGGGTTTGAAGGCGACTTGGGATGAGCTGCAACGCTCTGAGTTACACCTGAAGCTGAGGGATAAGAGTAACATAAAGGGCAAGTGTGGGGTGTGCGAGTATCGTGAGATCTGCGGAGGCTGCAGAACACGAGCCGAATACTACACCGGAGACCTCTTCGAATCAGACCCAGCATGTGCATACATACCCAAGGTACTTCGATAAAAATAAATCAAACCCGATTTCCTCTATTTTCAGAGAAACTTCAAATTTTGCTTGCCAGCGTGTTTAAAAGAATCTAAGGCTACGGGTTGCTTTTGATTCTAAAGATTACATATCGGTCGTTTGAGTAAACTAGTTCCAACAGTTTGCAGCGGATAATTTTGGTGTCAAGCTGGTTTTTGTCATACACCACAAAGCCTATGTTGTGTTCTTTGATGTAGTCGCGATAATCCCTCGAAGATACTTCAAATGTAGTCGCAGGCTTAAATGCGAACAGGTTCTTCAAATCGTTAAAGTTTGGCATTTCTGGGAAACTGCTTTGCGAAAAAGTGAGAACCTGATAAGTGAAAGAAGCTGTTTGGTTGATGCTGATCTTGTCGAAGTCGTATTGGAGCCGAATCGCGTCTATTTGTTTGCTGCCTAAAGCGCCCACGTTGCCCCAATCGGGCAACTCGTTGAGGTTCATCGCGAAAACAATTTCGTTTTTCTCGTCGTAGAAACCGAGGTAATTGCCTGTTAAGGTTGACCGTGAGAAATTAGCAACTGCCCACTCGTCTCCTTTAGAGTCTGAAGGCTTATCCCAAGGATTCTCCCAGTCAAGCACTCCAGGGACGTAGGCTTTCTCGAACGAGAAGTGAAGATCAAAGAAAGTACTCACATACAAAGCAACATTGCTGAGTTCACTTTCCATAGGAGACAGCGTCCAAGCAACGTCTATGGGGTAACTGTCATTCCTAACGACGATGGCTTGAGTGATATTTATCTCATCATTGAAGTAGTGAATAGTCAGTTTTTTGGGAGCACTTTGATCCTCAAAGTCTATCTCTCTGTTTAAACTAGACAGAACTAGTTCTTTTTCAACGCCGTTCGCAGTATATGAGATGAAGTTCCCGTCTCCGCCCGCATAGGAAACTCTGTTCCAGACTTGGCTTATTGAAACGTAGTTTTCGTCAGAGGTGTCGCCTTTCGATTCGTATGCTCTGATAAGAGTATGCGGTTGTTCAAGTTCGTAAGATAGCTCGAGAACCGAAGAGGTGATCTCGTTTCGTTGTACGATAGGATCAGTTTCCGCGATTACAGTTTTGCCTGAGAATATTCTGAACCAAAATCCAGGAACTTCTGTTACGACGACTGTGGTGTTATCAGGAAAATTGTTTTTAAGCCAAACGCCTGCATCGTAAGCTTTCAAGTCAGATGTTGAATAGTACACGCTGGCTTCCATAATTTTCCCGTATACCACACCAAAGCGAAACACAAGCATTGACAGTATTAGAATAACCAAGGAAACGGCGACTGCTTTAAGTCGAGACGGCTTCCACCTTTTTTTGTATTTGACATAGAAAGCTGAGAACCTGTCTACTATGAAAACAAATGAAACAGCCGCCAGAATCGTCAAGGAAGGCATCAAATAGTAAATGAACCATTGAAAAGGCATGTACAAACCGAAAAGGTAGGACTCAGCAAAAAAGAGGGGGACAAAGAAGCTTAACATCAATATGAGGTAAAAGATGGGGTTTTTCTTCGATTTAAGCAGGTAGTAGGATAAGATTATTCCACCTAACGCAAAGAAGAAGATGAAGCCGAAGTTAATCATGAAAGCGTTGAAACTTGTTGCTGGAATCTGGTAAGCGTAAGCTTTTATGGCGAAAAACACGTACTCGATGACCAAGTCAAGGTAACCAATCATTGCTTGAAAGTAGTAGAGGAAGAAGGCTATTGCGCCTCCTACAATCAACGCAATTACCACTTTTAGGTGGGCACCTTTTGATTTTATTAGCATAAAAAGCAGAATGGGCGGCAGTATAAACACTGCAAGGAATGTAGCAAGCTGGTGGGATAAAACAAGGGCAAAAGCTGCAAAAAAAGTTACCAGAAGGTACCCAGAGTGCTCTGTGGCTAAAGGTGTGTAAAGAAAAACCAAGAACATAAACGCTAAAGCCAAAACGGTGGTATAACCACCAAACATGTTAACCTCATACATGGGAAAACACAGCAACAGCAAAACAGCTGCAGTTGCCCCAACTTTTCTGCCGAAAACCTTAGAGCCCAACAGGTAAACCGAGAACAACAGCAACCAATTGACAACCACTGCTGCAGCCTTCACCAGAAAAATCATCTGCTCAAAACTGCTGGCGCCCGTAAATGCAATTAGCGTTGCAAGCAAGATTTGGTAAAGGGGCGGAGTCCAACCCAAGTTTTCCAACGATATTTCCCCAGTTTGCAAAAATATCTGAGCCTTTTCTAAGTGGACAGCGGGGTCGTTTCCTAAAACCAGACCGTTCATTGATATAAGCGCATAAAAGGCCACAAGAATCACGGCTGAAAAAACCACGAGAAAAGTGAGTTCCAAGATTCTTTCTCTTTCAAGCGTGAATCTCAAGACTATGGCGGTTCTCCTCACTTAATTGAAGTTGCTTTCAACATGAAATATGGCTACTTCATCATTAATAAACACAAGACTAAAGGCGGGGTCTTTTGCAAATTTCGGGATTATTTCAGAATCGCGGCAGGCGATGTAGGAGATGTTCCAGTTGTTCACGGCTTTCTGGTAGTTGAAAACGTCAAGGGATGGAGAATCTGGAATTTGCTCTTGGTATGAATTGAGGTTGTTGGTGATTATATCGTTGAAGTATTGATCCTTTCTTTCTTGAGATTGATAAATTTCTAGGTTATCTGACACTGAGTAAGCGCTTACCGCCATCTGGATTTCTACTTTAGCTTTACCTTGCAGGTTATAATCTAACACGAAGATACAGGGGTTTTCAGGATTAACCAAATCAACGTTCGGCTGTTCTTTGTTGAAAATCAGTTGGCTAAAGGCTTTCACGCCTTCATCCAGCAAGGCAATTGTGTTATTTTGTAGTGCTTGCACTTTGCCTTTACTGTTCACCGTGAAGTCAAGCCAGTCCAGCGAAACTTCGTTAACTGCGCTTTCTATCGTGATTGTCATGTTTACAAACGATGACCCTTTGTAGACTGTGGTTAACTCGGTGTAGTTGAAGAAGTCATTTCCTTTCGTTACAATTATAGTGGCGTGGTCGGTGTCGTTTTCTATTCGCATTTCTTTTACGGGAAGCTGATCTAAATACAAGAATTGTAAGCTGTCGTCTACGCGGTATTGAATTCTGGTTTTGCTGTTGTTAAAGTTCAAGAACGAGTAAGGGAAGTAAGTCCAGTTAAGCTTAGCAAGAATCACTGGGTTATGTCTTCCGATGTAACCTCCATCCTCTCTGACTTGAATCAACCCGTTATCTATCATGTAATCCGTGTCAAGCAGGCTTTTGGCAACCTTTGCGGGTTCAAATTCGCGGGCAAGCGTCAAATATTGCGGGTCAACGGCGCTTAATGTTGGGCGCTCTGCGAAACCTGAAAACCACCAACCGTAGAGGGCGTCAGAAACAAAGACCGAGCCGACAGGCGTGTTCTGGCGAGCCCACTGCATCGCCTCGTACCCGGGGTCGGTCATGGTTTGATAGAAGCTTTGTATGGTTGTGCCTTGAAAAGGAGTTAGGAAGATTGGAACGAATAAAAACGAAAGCATCAAGAATCCGAGAACAAAGCCGGCGTAGATGTTTTTGCGAGTTAGATGTGACCGCAGTCTTGAACGGGGTTTGGTGGTGTTTGTGATGGTTTGAGGCGTTTTCTTTGTGAAAGACAGGTACGTGTCTATTATGCGCGCGAAGAAGCCTGCGCCGTGATCGATTCCGAGCGCGATTAGGATTATGACAGGCAAAATGATGTAGTACAAAAACCGATTGTAATCTGTGTAAAGCCCCACCAAATACCCTTGGGTGAAGAGCATGGGAATCCAAATCCATAAGGTGAGAAGGAAAGCTGGAACCGTGAAAAAGTTGCCTCTGTACTTTTTGGAGAACAAAAAGAAGAAAATCACACAAGCGAAAAGGGGTATAACCCATTCCAGAGGGAGCACTCTTGTTGAGAGCAGTGCCAGCCGAATATCTGCTACGCCGCCCGTAAATGTTTCTGCATTGGCACCTAAATATGCAGGCACAGCTTCTGCCAAAAATGGAGAAACAAGAATGGCTCCGAGGAAAAGGGGTAAAAGCCAAATGAGAAGATGCGTTTTTGTTACGTGGGCTCTTTTGTAAAAAATCGCCACTAAAACCACGGTGAAAAACGTTATGCCTACAAACATAACTGCGCTGAGGGAGTGGGTTAAGAATATGGCTGCAGACAAAATCGTTGTTGTAGCAATAAAAGGAACCAGAGAAAATCGTTCCCTCTCCAAGTATAGATAAAAAATTAGAGGAATCAGCATCAAAGGTATTACGTTGGGGTAGCCACCCCACATCAGCATCTCTACATCAAACCGTGAAATTGCCACTAAAACCGCAACTATAAAAGCAGTTGATTCGCTCCAAACTTTTCGCGTTATCAAGAACGCGCATAAAACAATTAACGAAGAAAAAAACGAAACAACAAAAGAATGAGCCAGGTAATCAGGCAGTCCAGTTATCAATATTATGTGGGATACGAATATGTGGTATCCGGGGAAAGTTAGAGAGAGACCGCCCCCCATCTGGTAATTGTTCCACAGGAAATCCGTGTTGCCAGAGGCAGTGATTGAATGGATTATGCTTTCGTGTAGTCCGATATCCGCTCCTGGCGGATAAGTTGCCCAGAGCATCAGCAACATTCGGTATGCGAAGGCAAATGCTAAAATAATGAATAGCAGGAGGTACTTGTTTGATGTTTTGAACATTTTTGTTTTCTCGAGCAGTCATTTTTGCTTCTTGGATGAATAGTGGAGCAACAGAGTCAAAGTTTAAATATGAAATTCGAATATAAAAGCGAACGTATGAAAAACAAGGAAGTAGTGTTAAATGTCATGGCTTAAATCTATGATGGAAAAAGAGCCTCCTGAACCAGAGAACCCAATCGGCACAGTTGTCATCGGCAACATCGAACCTGACATGCACGATACGGCTAAAGAAGCGGTTAGAAAAGCACTAAAGAGAGCGGGATTCAAAACCGTTGACGCGGGAAAAAGCGTTGCCCCACAAGTTTTCGTAGATAAAGCGAAAGAAGCCAACGCTGACATACTCGCGCTTTCGGTTAACACGGTACCTGCAAAGAACAACCTATCAAAGCTAGCTGAAGCTTTGAACGCATCTGGACTTAAGGACAAACTGATAATTATTATGGGCGGCGCTGCAGTGAAAAAGGAAGACGCTGAAGCAATGGGAGCAATTTACGGCAAGAATAAGGAAGAAGGCGTGGCAATCGCCAAGAAAGCAATAGCTGAAAAGAAGTAAACCTGTTCAGATGAGGCAACATGTTCAAATTCAACACAGAACAAAAAGTGTATCAAGTAGGGAAAGTGAAAGTAGGCGGTCAACCAGGAGAGCTGCCCACTGTTCTGATAGGTTCGATTTTTTGGTTAGGACAGAAAATGGTGCAAGACGCAAACAAAGGACTATTTGATGCGAAGCAAGCTGAAAACCTAATCAATAAGATGGAAACGCTGAGCGATGTGACTGGTGTTCCATTTGCTTTTGACATAGTTGGAACTACCGAAGAAGCTTTTGGAAAGTACATTGATTTCGTTGCCAAACACAGTGAAGCTCCATTAATGCTGGATGCGATGAGCCCGAGAACGCGCATGAAAGCAGCAGGACTGGCCAAGGACATGGGACTTCAAGATAGATGCTTATACAACTCGGTCTACAAAGGCGTGAGAGACGCTGAACTGGAAACACTAAAAGACAGCGGAATCAAAATGTCCATAGTGCTCGCTGACAACCCGAAAGACAACAGCTTAGAAGGAAAGATGCAGGTTCTCGACGAAGCCTTGGCGCTGGCAGAGAAAGGTGGAATCACAAAACCGTTGATAGACACAGCTATTCCAGCATTCGAACCAGCTATGGGCACAGCGGTAAGAGCGATACCTAAGATAAAAGAAAAGTTCGGTCATCCTACAGGATTGGGAACTGGAAACGTTGTCACCACAATGGGATGGGTTAAGGCTCATTTCGCCAAAGAATTCAGGAAAGGAACCAGAACCGCCACCAACGCTATAATGCAAATACTTGGCGCTAACTGGCTAATGTTCGGACCAGCTGAACAGTCGGACTATGTCTTCCCCGCAATAGCAATAGTTGACGCGTATGTTGCATCTGCAATGGGTGATTTAGGCATAAGACCGCTGGAAGAGTCACATCCGATCTACAAGATTTTCCTCTAAACATCCACCCTTTATTTTTTAGGGACCCGCTTGATTACAGCTGAAGGATCTAAAAGGTGAAACCTACTAGTTGGCTTGGAATAATCGTTCTGTTCACAGTTTTAACGTTACTTTTTGTTTATTTTATCCCTAACGATTCTCCGCTTTCAGTTTTGAATTACGTGTTCGGATTCGTTTTCGTCACGGTTGTGCCTGGCTACTGTCTTGTCAGCCTCCTGTTCCGAGAGGGCAAATTGGACATTGTTGAAAAATCAGTGTTATCAGTGGCGTTAAGTTTCAGCATCGCTGGGTTGTCAGGGCTTTTCTTAGGATTGTCACCCATAGGCATGACAACCGCTTCACTTACTGTTTCGCTCAGCAGCATAACCGTGGTTTTGGCTTTTCTAGCTTTTGTAAGAAAAAGGAAACTACGAGAGCCTCAACCGCAGAGCACGGAGAAGGTAAGCAGCTGAAGTTTTAACTGCCGAGACCCCGTATGTGCCGCCTCTTCCGAGCATTCTGAATACGTAGCTAGGTCGTAGATAGAACTGCTGATGTGCTTTATACCGTATTTCCTTCAGTTTTTGCCCGCTTAGGTATGGGGTTTCGAAGGTGGGCGTTGCAGTATCGTATTTGTTGAAGTCAGTTACTTTCAGCCAGCCTTTTGCCTTAACCAACTCGTACATGGGAGTGCCTGGGTAAGGAGTGGCGATGTAGAAGCCTATGTCGTCAGGGTCCAGTTCTTTAACGAAGTTTATGGTATCCCAAGCAGTCTGTTCTGTTTCACCTGGAAAACCTAAGACGACACTTGCCACCGTCATTAAGCCCACGTCTCGTGCTGTTTTGAAAGCAAGTCTTGTTTGATCGAGCCTAATTTTCTTGTGCATTTTTTCAAGCACGTAGGGAGAGCCTGATTCAACACCAAACCACGTGGCAAGGCAGCCAGCGTCTTTCATTTTCTGAAGTAGGTCCCTGCTGACCATGTCAACGCGTGTTTCGCAGTCCCAGTGTATTGCCAGTTTTCTCTGTTGGATTTCATCACATATTTGCATTACTCGTTTTGGGTCGACCGTGAAGGCGTCATCGTAGAATGTGAACTGGCTTTGACCATATTTGTTGTAGATCTGTTCAATTTCATCTACCACGTTTTTTGCGCTTCTCATGCGGTATCTTTGACCAAACATTCTTACGGCTGTGCAGAAGTCACACCAGTAAACGCAGCCCCTGCTGGTTGTTAACGGAAAAATTGTTTTCCCAACTACATGGAAAGATTTAAGGGGGAGAAGATGATGCGCTGGAAAGGGCAAGTCGTCAAGATTCTCGATGAAAGGACGGTCTCCGTTTCTGACTATTCGACCATCCTTTTTCCTGTAGGTTACTCCTAGCACACCCTTAAGACTGCTGTTTTTGCTTAGTTTTCCGAGAAGTTCGACGAAGGTAATTTCGCCTTCTCTTCTAACGACTATGTCAAGACTGGGGCATTCGTTAAGGGCGTTTTCGTCCCAGAAAGTTGCGTGGCATCCGCCCAGAACGGTTGTGCATTCGGGGAGTTCTTCTTTGGCTATACGGGCGTTCTCTAACGCTGACTTGTAGGTGAGAGTCGTTGACGTCATGCCGACAACATCGGCGTCGGTTTGGGCTACTCTCCTGCGAAAACCATCGAAGTCAAGCCTTTCCGCTTGACAGTCAATAACGTTAACGTCATAACCAGCTTTTTCACAAACCGCACCCAAGTAGCCTATTCCTAACGGGATAAATGGCGGATGAGAGTGCGCGCTCTTAGGATAGGGAGGGTTAACTAAAGTGATTTTCATTTACATTCTCCTGCTTCCCTAAAGGAGTCTAAAGCATGACCGATTATATAGTTTTCTAATAGACCATGCAAATACAGGGACAATCTATGTTCAACAAGAATAGACAACAGAGCTTAGAAGGCTGCCGTTCAATTCCTGCCGCGCATGATTTCTCTTCCTAACTGCTTAATACTAGCTGTTTCTGTGGATAAAAGGATTTTTGACAAGGTTTCTTGACTCAAGTTTTCTTGACTAAGAACCAGCAGTTCACTCCAAGCTTCCGCCTTTAAATAAGGGAGGGGGGTATAGTCACCGAGCACAATAGTCCTAAATGAAAATGCGGGTTTGCTGGGTTTGAGCCCAATTTTTCGCAGTTTAGAACAGTTTTTTCCAGCTTTCAACGAGCTTTAGGACTTCGTCGCCGCCGTAGCCGTCTAGTTCTTCCAGCACTTCGGTGCTTTGTATCGCGGCTTTCTGAAAGTCGCGAATTCTCTGTGCGTTCTCTGCAAGAAATATTATGCCGTCAACACCTGTTCGAGCTATGCGCACTGCAACAGTTAGCAGTTCTTTGACCGTTGGAACTTGGTTTGGGTCATCGTTTGGTCCGCGAACGTAAAGGTTGGTGAACACAGGCTTCTTCAACTTCTTTTTGAACGCTCTTGCCAGCATCTCCCAGTACCATGGAGAAGGATAAGCCTTCGAAAACATCGGAATCACGAAGGTGTCAGCGTACTCGGCTAAAGCATCGAAATCGTAACCAAACCGCTCTATGTTATTCACGGGATCAGGCAGCAAATTCACGTATATCGGCTTGTTCCCCACAACCTCACGCACTTCCTTCAAGAACTGGGTTACCGTCTGAGCTCTCCAATCATACCAGTTTAATCCGCTCTTGCGCCAAAGCTCCACGCAGCGTGGACACACGCAGAAGCCGTGATCAGCAAAGTGCTGGCTGCTTATGCTTATTCCTGGAGTCTGACGTGCGCAATCCGCGATTAATTTAAGATTATATTCCCTGACTTCAGGGTTTGTCATGCACAGGACATCCCACCTGAGATTGTATTTCTTGTTCCCAGGATTAATTCCGTTAACTTTCGGAGCCGTTAGTCTGCGGAATGCTGGACCATCCTTTGAAACGGAGATCCACTCGGGATGTTTCTGAGCCATGGCGTTGTCTCCGAAAACCGCGATGTTAGTGTACATGTTTGGATTGGGCTTTCCCACGGTTCCAGATTCTGGTTTTATACGGTAAAAGTTTATGTCAACACCTTCAGCTGGTTCGGGTTGATAAAGAAAAGTTGCAAACTTCAAGTTTCTCCACCATTACTTCATGCTTTTGTACACGGAATAATTTGCAGGTTATTTAAGGTTTTCAGTTTTTCTCCCTAGAAAAAGCGGTTTTCACCACGTTTATCACAAGTATTCGTTAGCCTTCATTACGGCTTCTTTCACGGCTTTTCTTGTGCAGTAACCGACTAGTTGACCAAGTTTTGAGGCTGGACCTGCATAAACTATTGGTGCGCCTCGGTTTGTTTTCGCCACGATAATGGCGTCTGTTATTGTTCCCGTAGCAACGTCGCCAGAGTATCTGCTTCTGATGTCCAGTTCCCATAGTGCCGCTGTTTTTGCTTCAGTAGCGGTGAGCACAGTGCTGACCAAGCAGCTTTCAGTTGGGTTTCCATCTATGACTACCATGATGTTTATTGTTCCCGTCATTTCCTCAACGGTTATGGTTTCGCCTGCGGATTCGGCGTGAGAACAAGTGTTGCCTTCAGGATCCACAGCGGTGGCAACAACGCTTACGGCTAGGTCACCCTCTTTCTTTGTAACTAACGCGAACTTGTCAACTGCGGCAGCGGTAATCATCCCAACAAAGTTACCTGAAAGCCCAAGTTTTTTTGCCGAGTCAACAACGAATTTTTGAGGGTTTGCGTGCAGTTGTCGGTCGTTGCATTCCTCTGGAGCTTGCACGTTGAGTATGGCTTTGACTTTTTTGAAGCCGCCGTTGTAGATGGCTGAGCTAACCGTGCTCAGTTCTGTGTCGGAGAGCACTGCTAGCACGTTGTCTTTTAAAACGAGCTTTCCGAAATTTCCTGAAAGGTTAAACTGTTTCAACCTACTGGTCACCTGCTATTGTTCTTTTGTAACGTTACGGGGATTTAAAATAATGGCTTTTGCAGGGCACAAGTTTGCGCAGACACCACATTGAGTGCAAGACACAACGTCAACGATTTGGGGCTTGCCGTCTGCGCCTGCTTCCAAAACGCCGAAGGGGCAAACGCCAACGCAGATAAGTGTGGAACAAGGCGGACATTTGGTGTAGTCAATAAGAATAATCGGCTTGTGCTTCCCCATGGCGAGTCAACAATTAAATAAGTCCCTTGAATATATCTGTTGCGCGCTGAGTTGGCAGACATGAAAATCGGACTGGTCACGTACACTCCTGAAAAAGTCGAAGGCTTCGACCTTCACGTGTACTACTCGAGGTGGGCAGACGGTCAAGCTTTTCCAGCAGCACGGAACATGCAGAACGACGTTACGTGTTTCTGCGACGCCAAAGCCATCAGAGAAGACCCAAACTTGGTGGCGGTTTCAAAAAATGGTCCAGCTTTGAGAAGGAACAGGAAAATAAACGTGCCCTTCGATTTCGTTTGCCCCACAAACCCTGAGTATCGGGCAAAAGTCTTGGATTATGTTGAAGGATTGGGCAGAGAGCAGATTCAAGGAGTTACGTTGAACTTGTACCATTTTCCAGAGGAAGAGTTCTGTGTTTGCCCCAGATGCGTGGAGTTGTGGCGGCAGAGTGGGCTGAACTGGACGGATTGGCGAGCGCAGGAAATAACCAATTTCCTCAAGGAAGCGAAGCGTCTGGTGAAAGGCACTTTTGCGGTGGAGATGTTTCCTGATCCAGTGCTTGCCAAAGAACGGTTCGGAATAGACTTTGAGCGCATAGCCGAGCTGGTGGATTACTTCCATGTGCCACTTTCGTCGAGAGATTACCTGACGAACTACTGGGTGGACCTGCTGGCAAGGGATTTCCTCAAAGTTTTGAAGAAGCCTGTGGTTGTGGAGCTCAGCGCGGAGATGCTAACCGACCAGAAGACAGATGCGCTTTTGAAGACTGTGGCGTACTTGAGCAGACACGACTTGATAAGTGTGCTGCTGCTGGTGCATGACGCAGAAAACGCAAGGCAAGTCTGCAAGTACGCAGTGAACAACAGCGCGTTCCGCGAATGGCTCAGAAAATACGAGTTCACTGAGATGACGCAGATAGTTGATGAGTGGGCTAAGCTCTACTGAGCGCTCTGTTGTGTGATTTTTGTCTATAGCCCCCTTATATATAGGTTGTAACTCAGATTGAATCTAAGGGAAGAGCTTGAAAGTAGTAACGTGTTTCACTTTTTGCTCAAACGAGAATCTGTTATGGTGGGCCGGGCCGGACTTGAACCGGCGACCTTTGGCTCGTAAAGCCAATGTCCTAACCAAGCTAGACGACCGGCCCACACTTGTCCTTCTGACTAAAGCTACTATGCTAATTTTTAATTTTTCGTTTTGAAAACGTTTTCCATCACGATTTTGATGTCTGTTGCAGTTTCATTACGGCGTTTTCGATGATGTCAACTGGGTTATCAAACTGGGCAAGCTTAGCCGCTACGTCAACTTTCTTTCCGAGGTGTCTTTTGGCTAGATTCAACACTTTTCGCGCATCGATTATGAAAATGGGAAACCCCTTGCGCGCTAGATACGTGTTCACGTAGGTTCGCCCCAGCTCAGATGCCACTATGCTTGGGACGCCTTGAAGAGCAGCCTCTCGCGCTAACGTCCCGCCTGCGCTCACAACCAAATCCGCGTTTGCCACTACCCGTGCAGAATCCACAAACTCTTTCTCAGTACTGTATCTTTTGAGAAGAAGAACCGTGCCGAGCGCCTCAAGTTTTTTCACGATTTCCGATGATAGGTCCGCTGTTCTATGCGCGTAAGCGGCTTTGGTTTCGAACTCCCTGACAACTATCAGCGGCTTCTTGAACCCCTCGGTTTTTGGCGGTTTCAAATCCTTAATCCACGCAACCTCGTCTACACCCCTAAACCGAACGCTGCTGTCTGGACAATAATTTTTAAGAAACTGTGCTGGCAGCGCCTCTGAAACAACAAGCGTGGTGGCAAAGGGTATTGTCAGCTTGTTCACGGCTTTCGCATGCGGCGTGTCAGCAGTCAAAATTATTGGAACGCCCAAGCCGAACGCTGTCCTACAAAGCTCAACAGACTGATGAGAAATCGCGACGTCTGGAGGATTATCCCTGAACAGTTTGGAAAATTGAATTATGCGATTTGCGCTCGCCTCAAGCCTCGAAAAAAGCGTTGCGGGACGGTATTTCCCAACAACAATTGGTTTTTCGCCGACAATGCGAGCTAAAGCTATCGTGTCAGGATGTTCTCGCGTTGTAAATATCACTTCGTGACCAGATTTTCTAAGGCGCTTAGCGATTGCTGCACCGTATCGAACATGCTTGCCAGTGCACGCGTCATACCAGATTTTCACTTTTTTCACCGTTTACCCTTGTTTTTCTTTTATAAATGCTTCACGCTTAGCCTCATACTGTTCCTTACTCATAACTTCTTTCGCTGGGACGCCCATGAAGACTTTTCCAGAAGGAACATTCGTGGTTACGACGCTTCCGCCGCCGATAACCGAGTTTTCTCCTAAAACTACGTCGGGCAGTATGGTAACTCCGCCGCCGATTATGACGTTATCTTTCACTATCGGAGATGTTAGAAGGCTGCTTTTTGGGTATTTGTCGTTGAGAAGCGAACTGTTTGGGGCGATGAACACGTTATCGCCGAGTACGCACTCGTTTGAAATCGTCACGTGCGCTTGTATGTTGCATTTTTTGCCTATAACCACGTTTTTCCCTATGTCACAGAAACTTCCGATACACGTGCCATCACCTATTTTCGTGTTGTCACCTATCACAACATAATTCCAGACAACAACGTCCCTGCCGAATTCAACGTTGGCTCCAATTATTACTCCTTTCCCAGTTTTTGGCTGCTGCATGGTCATCCCTTTGGAATTCAATGCTTAAATAGTTTAAAAATTTACTTAACTTTTCGTTAGAGGATGCGGTAGATTGACTAAGGAAACAGTTCTCGTCGTGGGTTTAGGCGAAATTGGACGCGCTTTATTCGAGCTGCTGAAAGAAAAAGGCAGCTTCACCGTTTACGGACTAGATTTAGATAAAACAAAATTACGCGCAACTCGGCAAGACCAGAGCAAACTGCCAAAAAAAACAGACACTATGCACATCTGCCTTCCCTGCAAAAATCAGGATAAATACGTAAGCACCGTCACCAGCTACGCAAAACAGTTCGAACCAAACTTGCTCATCATCAACAGCACGGTGCCACCAGGGACCACGAAGAAAGTACAGCAGAGCTGCAAGTGCCTTGTTGCGCACTCACCAGCGCGTGGAGTACACAAAAGCCTTGAACACATGAAGTGGGAAATTAAACGATGGACAAAATATGTTGGCGGAGCTGACGCGAAAGCAGCAGAAGCCGCCTCCAAACACTTTGAAAAAATGGGCTTAAAGGTAAAAACGCTGAAAAGCTGCACAGAAACAGAATTGGCTAAACTCTTTGAAACGACCTACCGTGCCTGGATGATTGCCTGCTTCCAAGAAATGCACCGAATCTCCAGAGCTTTTGGTGCTGATTTTGACGACGTAGTTGATTTTCTGGAAGATACGCACCGTGTCAGATTAGACAGACCGATAATGTTTCCAGGATACATTGGTGGACACTGTCTAATACCGAACACCGAACTGCTACTACAGTCATATGACTCAGAGTTTCTGCAGCTAATCCTGAAGTCAAACCAAAAACGAAAAGAAGAGCTGAAAGACAAAACAGTTCAAAAAGAAGCAGATAAAATCGCGAACAGGACGGAAGCATTAGAGAAAGAGCTTGGAGAAAAACCTGAAGAATGCGATTGACGCGTATTAGACTTTATTTACGCAGAAAAGGTGAATCAAAAATCGCGGTGTACAAATGAAAATAGTAATGATTAACGACGCTGCATTTGTTGGAGAAACCTTGCTCAAGTACCTGCCTGCTGAGCTGGAAAAACAGCACATCAAACGCAGCAGAAACTTTTGGAGCAAAACCTTTGGTATAGCCTTTAAAATTTTGAGAGCAAAAGGCGACGTATACCATGCGCACTATCTTTTACAAGACTGCTACATAGCCTCTAAGCTCGGTAAAAAACCGTTAATCGGGCACGCGCACGGCAGCGACTTACGCGACGAAATCAAAAAAAGAAAATGGGGATGGATTATCAAGCATAATCTGCGAAAATGCTCCAAGATTCTTGTTGCCCAACCCACCATTTTAGACACTGCATTGGAATTTAACCAGACCGCAGAGTTTTTTCCCATTCCTTTTGACCCAAAAATCTTCTTTCCTAAGCCGCTTCTGCTGGAGCGTGAAGAAAAACAAGTGTTTATAGCCTCAACCCATGATTTCAGGGTCAAAGGCACTGACAAGTTTTTGAAGGCTTTGGCTTCTTTATCAGAGCCGGTGAGGATTAAGAGTTTAATGGCGGGAAAGGATTTTGCAGAGGCACAACAGCTTGCAAACAAGCTTGGCTTGAAGGTTGATTTTATGCCTAAGGTTTCACATGACAAAATGAGTGAGTTGTACTGGGAAAGCGACCTTGTTCTGGGAAGCTTCAGCATCGGACAGTTGGACACAGTTGCTATTGAAGCTATGGCTTGTGGGCGCCCAGTCGTCCACTCGGTTTCGCGTAAGTTCTTTAAAAACTGCCCGTTAGAAGAACTTGAAAACGTCGAAGAGACTACCGAAATCATCCAAAAACTTCTGGTTGACAAGAAAGAGCGCGAACAGCGAATTAAAAGCCAGACAGCCTATGTCAACTCCACCCATTCGGCGCCTGTACTTGCTGAAAGGCTCCTTGAAATATACAATGAGCTATACGCGGATTGCAAGCGGTAAAGCGTACATGTGCTTAAAATTTTACAGCAAAATTTTTGAATTTCCCGCCGTTAGAATGAAGAGTTAATAAATAGAAAACAAGACTCTTACTTCAAAAGACGCTTCAGACGGAGAAAATCGTTGATAAAAATCAGAATCGACGTGGATTATCCATACCCTTCAAGATTAAAGAGCTTTATCTACACAGCTTTAACCGTGAAAGTTGGAAGAGACTACCTGAAAAACGCAAAGATACTTGCAAGAATGATTAACGATTCAACAGAAGAGGTTAAAGCTTACTGGTTTTTCACACCCGAAACCATCCCTGACAAAGAATTGTTAGATATGCTAAATCCTGAAAAACATGAGGTAGCTCTACATGTTGTTAATCATCCGTATGGCGAAATGGAGCTTTTGGAGAAGGCTACTGGCAGAAAGATAAAGTATTACACCGTTCACGGTACTGCACGTTTGCTAGGGCGAATTTTATGGAAACGATGGAAGGCTAAAGCGCCCGCGATTCCCCAAGGTTTTCCTCTTGAATCTTTTCACAAATTACCTACCGTAGGTTTGGATGTCCGCTGTTATACGTACAGCACGGCGAAAGCGGTTAAAATAGCAGAAGAAAGCATCGCCAAAGGAACAGTTTTGCAAGTTCATCCAGAATGGCTTTTCCAACGCGGAACAATCAACCGTAGGGGTCCATACTACGAAGCGTTGAGGAGAATTTTGAAAGTGGATGAAGAGCTTGAAGCTCTGAAGGTGCGAAAGAAATTATTTGTCAAGATTGGCCGAAACGCGAGAGAGTACGAAAAAGACGTTTTTCCCACAGAAAAGTTTGTGGCAAAGCTCAAAGAGAGAGGGGTCGATATCTTCACTTTCATCGAGAGAAAATGGTGCCATGTGATTCCGAATCCTCCAAGTGGGTGGATTGAAGCAGACGATAACGTTGCGCTTCTTCAAGTTCGAGGCTATGGCGAATGGTGGAAGACTATAGGAAAAAAGACGCGTAACATGGTTCGCAAGGCAGAAAAAAGCGGTGTTACCACAAAAGTTTCTGTTGCAGACGAAGAATTGGCTGAGGGAATCTGGAAAATCTACAATGAAACGCCGGTAAGGCAGGGAAGAGCCTTTCCTCATTATGGTGTTACGTTGCGAACCGTGAAGAGAAGAGTTCTATCTGCGAAGAACAGCACTTTTATCGGGTCTTACGTCGAAGATGAACTTGCAGGTTTCATTCAGCTCGTTCACGGAGACAACATAGCGGTAACATCTCAGATACTGTCGCTGCAAAAACATTGGGACAAAGCCGTAAACAACGCGCTGTTGGCAAGGGCAGTCGAAGTTTGCGCGAATAAACAAGTTAAATGGCTTATGTATGGTAGAATGGGAAACCACCCATCACTGGATAGGTTTAAACAAAACAACGGGTTCGCTCGCTTTTCACTGACAAGATATTATGTGCTTCTGACGGCAAAAGGCAAAATAGCTGCGAAATTGGGTTTGCATAGAGAATTTAAGGATGTTCTTCCGCAATCAATCAAGTATAGGCTCATTCCAGTTTATAATTGGATAAGTAGAATCAAAGCAAAATGAAGCTGTAAAACCCGCAACGAAAGGAAGACATACTATGGATGAAGTTTTTAGGAGTTTTCTGTCTCACTCTGGAGAGGGATTTTTGTCTCAGGTTAGCTCTGAAGCTTCACTTAAAGAATTTTATCCTCTTAGGGTTTTTCTGAATTGGCTTTCCCATGTGTAGAGCTTTCCGCTCATTTATGGTCTGTTCGCTGTAGCCTAAAAAGAGAATGGCACCCACTATATAACTGCTTTTCAGTTTGAGGAGTTTTTTTATTCGATTTCCCTTTTCAGGGTTAGCTGAACAGAAACAGCTTTTTAGTCCCAGTGCCTCAGCAGCTATCATCATATTTTGCATTGAGCAGGCTGAGTCCTGCCAAATAAAACGGTTTTGCCAGCTTTTCAGCTTCAAGGTTCCTGCTTTCTCGGTGTCATATAGAACTAGGATTGCGTGAGCTGGCTGGCTGTTTTTAAACCAAATGCTAGTATTTTGGCAGAGAACCCTGAGGGCATCTCCATTGGAAATTGAGAGGAGTTGGACAGCCTGGGTGTTGGCTGCACTAGGTGCATATAAGCCAGCTAAAAGGATTTGCCTGATTTTGTATGGCTCCACTGGCTTCGATGTCCATTTTCTTATAGACCTCCTGTTTTTAATGAGCTGTAAGAGGTCTTCAGGGTTGATTGAGACTGGAGTATTTTCGGGCTTACGAATGGAACTTTTCATGTATGTGAAAATCATGCTTCTGAAGTTGTCAAAGTAGCTGGACAGGTCCACTGGCTGAGGCTTTTTCGTTATTGTCTTTTGGATTAATCGAGGTATTTCTGAAATGTGTTTCACAATGACTACGTCTGGAAGGATATTCCTGCAACCAGTTATTTTGTGAGGGATTTTTCCCTCTATCGCTATACATGGTGTTTGTGTGAGCTGGCTGAATACGGCTCCATGAAATCTGTCTGTTATGACTATCTGAAATTTTTGATAGATTGCGAAGACTTCGTTTATGTACTCTTCTCTGTTTTGGTCTGTCAGGTCTACATCAGATGTCTGAACGTCTTTCACTGTCGCATTTTCAAATCCTGCAGTTATAGATTTATGGTAGTTTTTACAGTCAATTTTTCTGGCTAAGTCTAAGACTATTAAAAAAAGATCCTTTTCGGAGATTAGAGTGGATGCTTTCAGCGGTTTTCTCAGCTTTTTGATAAGGCTTCTGTATCTCTCTTCTGCTAGGCTTTCCTGGTCGTTTCTTAACACAAACAGTATTCCTTTTCTAGGGGCACCTATTTTTTTGGGTTTAAGATAGAATACGAAATCAGGGAAGAATGTTGCTCTGCAGTTAAACTGGCTTCTCAGCAACTCTGCCTCTTCAGGGGTTCTACATAAAATGAGCAGGTTGTCTCTGCCTGAAAAGAAGATTCTATCCTCCTCAAAAATAGCTCTTCCTTCTTCTGTAGGCTCATAATAAACTGAGACTGGAAGCTGCACTATCATGTTATTTGGATAGGCGTCTATGATGTCTTTTCTTTGTCTGTGAGAGAAATGATATTTGGATCCAAAATTTCCTTGGCTGTGCAGGAAAATTAAGTCCTCTTTTTTAACAATTTTGCCTAGCTTATGTGTCTCATTTTTGCAGAGCTTGATTACGTCGTAGTCTGGGAACTTCTCTTTCAGGAATTTTGATATTGCCAGTGTCTGAGCATGATCACCTACGCTGTGGAAGCTGGGCGGAAAGACTCCTACCCAGATTATCCTTTTCATTTTGTTTCAGACTCCTCTTCATTCGGTCTAGTCAGTACCCACATATCACGGGTACTCCTCCAGTGAATAAGACTCCCGTGTGAAGTCTTCCAGTCTTTTACGTTAAAAAGATTCTGGTACCTCTGCACACTGCGGATTAAATGTTCAAAACCGCACATAAGCATATGATCAATTAAGTAATGGAATTTGCAAATTGTAAAATCAGTATAATTAGAGTCCCTCAAAATTGTTATAAGAACAAGAACCAACACATAATCCTGCAAGCAGTAACGCAACCGTGATTATATGAAAGTTGACTTATGCACATGGACCAAAAACGGGGCTAAAACGCTAATTCCAGTTTTAAAAAGGATAGATGACGTTATCCCCCGCGAGGAAGTAGGAGAGAAAATAGCGGTAGACGACTCAAGTGTGGACAGCACAGTTAAGATGCTGAAAGATTTTAATTGGAAAGTTTATCCAAACCGTAGCGGCTTCATAAATGGGGGAACCACAGAAGCACTACGCCATGTCAAGTCAAAATTTTTTGTCTCTGTTGAACAGGATGTTCTGCTAGGCAGAAACTGGTGGGACATTGTACCCAAGAATATGGATGATGAAACGGTTGCAGTAGCTCAAGGGGTAGAAATTTCAACTAACAGAGCGGAGAGGGGAATTGACAAATATCACCTAAAAAAACTTAGGAAAATGCCTCTGGAAAAAAGGGCTATGCTGTGGAAAACCATTGGAAACAACATTTACCGTTCAGAAATTATTAGAAAACTTGGCTTTGTTGATGATTCAACCGCTATGACGCCGTTTTATTGGAAAATTACTGCCAATGGTTTTAAATGGATTACTGACATTAACGCAGTTTCAACTCACCTCCACGGCGACATATTTGATGCTGTTCGTCACACTGTGACATTTTACAGTCTAACACAAGAAAACACGTATTTAGACAGAATGAGCACCTACCGATATTTAGCAGGGCTTGCTTTTAGTCCTTTTAAAGGATTAAAGTTGGCTTTAGCAACAAATGAACCTGAAGTTCAGTTACTATTGGTACTGAGAAAAATGGCGTTAACTCCTACATTTTTTCAGAGAAAACAACGTAGGCGCTATAATCTACAAAAAACAAAAATGACAAAGTCATGAATTGATAGCTATGAACAAAGTGCTGATAGTAGCTTACCATTTTCCGCCTCTCAGCGGAGGAGGCGTGTTCAGAACTCTAAAATTTACAAAATATCTTCTTGAATTTGGCTATCAACCGCACGTTCTGACAGTTAAGAATCCTATGTATAGGACAAAAGACGCCGCGCTACTTAGAGAAATTCCACCAGAAGCCAAGGTTTACAGAACATTCTCTTTTGAACATAGGATACTTCGAGCGCCGCGACTGCTAGGCATGAATCTGAAATGGTTTCACATTCCAGATGAGAACATTGGATGGTTGCCCTCTGCTGTTCGCCAAGGAGAAAAAATAATTAAAAAAGAGCACATCAACGTAGTGTACGCAACCGCCCCAATATTCACAAGCCTCTTAATTGGGTTCCTGCTGAAAAAGAAAACTGGAAAACCCCTAGTAGTGGATTACAGAGACCCGTGGACACAAAATGTTTTTGTTAAATACCCTTCAAAGCTTCACAGAGAAATAGAGGATAAAATGGAAACTTCTGTTTTAGCAGCCGCTGACCATGTAATAGTAACCGCTGAACCAATGAAACATAAGTTAGTTGAAAAATACCCTTTCACTAAAGGAAAAATCGACACGATAACAAACGGATTTGACCCAGAAGACTTCAAAAATCTGACGGCGAAGAAGGATAAAGAAAAATTTGTAATCGCATATACGGGCAGTCTCTATGGACTGCGAACAGGCACAAAGTTTTTCACGGCTCTCAAAGAGTTAATTGAAGAAAATCCAGAACTGCAAACTAAGATGCAAGTGCTGTTTGCAGGGTTGCCTAGCAAACAAGCTGTGTTTTTAATAGAAAAGTTTGGGTTAAAAAACGTGGTAAAACTTCTCGGTTACAGGTCGCACCAAGAAAGCCTGACGCTTATGGCTAACGCTGATGTTCTCCTATTAATAATGTCCTCAGACGAAGTGCGTGATGCAAAAATTGGGACGCTTACGATTCCAGGAAAATTGTTTGAATATTTAGGCGCAAAAAGACCAATCTTGGCAATCGCACCACCAGGACCCGCTGCAGACATAATAAGCTCAACCAAAACTGGAGTGATTGTGCCTCCTCGGGATACAGGTGTAATCGCACAAGCCATTTTCAAACTTTTTCAGGAATGGAAAAGCGGAACCTTAAAAGTTGCAGAGAGCGACGTGTCAGAGTACGATAGAAGAGTGTTAACTCAAAAGTTAGCCGAGGTCTTTCAGCAAGTTCAGTGCTTAAAACCATAAGCCTTCGTGTAACAAGCGAAGTTACGAAATTAGCAGAAACCACTTTCACTGGTGGACGATGTTTAACCACAGACCAATACTTACCGATGTAAAGTTAAATAAATTGGCAGTATGCAATGAACTAAATCAAAGGGTGTGAATGTGGCAAGAAAAGAGATCAGGCTGCAATACTCGGGCTACGTCATTTTCGCCGCCAAATTAATTAGCGTGGCAACTGGACTTGTTTTTCAATTCATGCTGGGGCGAGCGATTGCAGCTGATAGCCCCGAATACGCCATATACGGTAACATAAACACAGTTCTCCCGTACTTCACGTTGCTGGCTGGAATCGTGCCCTTCTGGGTTATGCGATGCGTCGCAAGAGAGAAAGAAGGAGCAACCAAAACAGGAATCGCAATAAATCTGCTTTTTTCCCTGATAGCCACCGCTGCTTATCTCGTTATCATACCGCTTATCTTACCCGCGCTTCTTTCCGAAGCTGGAGTCGCTAATCCTGCGGCGTATCTGCCTTTTTACCTCATAGTTTCGGTTCAGATAATTGAAGTATATCTGATAGGACTCTTTGAACCATGCCTTCAAGCACGTACACCACAGTCAGTAGGCTACGGGTTGATTTTACAACAAGTGTTTAGAGTCATTATAGGCTACTTGATAATCGTCCAGCTTGGTCAGCCTCTCCTCGGAGCGGTGATAAGTACCATCATTGCCCTCTCCTTACAAGCGGTCTATTACTCCAAACTTCTTGCAAGCGAATTGAAACAGCGAATGCAATGGGGGTATGTAAAGGAGTGGCTTAAAGGTTCAGTTTTGATAGTATACAGTGTTGTAGGAGGCGTGATCACAAACTTCGTTTTCATCATGCTTTTTTATTACGGAGGATACAGCAGCATGGACATATACTACGCTGCACTTCAGATCGCGAACGTCATCTCTTATGCTGGCTTCTTATCTTTCGCACTTTACCCGAAAATCTTGACAGAGAGACGAAGTGAAGACGTGACAGCTTCGATAAAGACGGTGTTGATGTTTGCCCTTCCGATGACAGTCGGAGCCATATCGTTATCCAGCTCGTACATAGTACTCCTGAGACCTGGAACGGCAATGTACCCGGGCGCAGAATGGGTCCTTATAGTTTTGGCGTTGGATTCTCTGGTTCTGGCGGCTTCTGGCATTTATGGAGCCGTTCTCAGCGGGGTCGAAACCGTTGACCGCGAGAAATTATCGTTCAAATCACTGACTCGAAGCAAATTATTCAGGTATTACTCTCTGTATTACGTTCATTCTGCCATATCGATTCCAATAACCTATTACATTTTAACAACATACGCTTTCCAGCAACCTTTGATGGCAGCGTTATCGGTCTGCGCAATTAACTCTGCAGTACGGTTTGCTATGTTTCTCATCTTAGTCATTATGGTTCGCGGCATGTTCAAGATCACCATACCCTGGAAAAGCATCGGGAAGTATGGTGTGGCTTCCGCAGTTATGGCGGTTGTGCTGTTCCTCTTACCCTACACAAACAGAATATTAACGACTTTGGCTTGGACCGCTGTGGGCGGCATAGTTTATTTGGCGGTGTTAATGGCGATTGACAAAGAAGCTCGAAAGCTACCTAAGACCATACTGCAAGAAATTAAGGGCAAAAACTCAAACGTTTAAGCTTCATTATTCCCAATTAAGACGCAATACGCATGCTAAAGCAGAAGCGCAGCTAAAATGTCGTGTAACTCTTCTTTGTTCTTGATGCTTCTGAATATCGCCTTCCCGCTTGAATAAGCGCGGAAAGAGATGTCTCGAAAAGATAATTCGAAGATTATTCCCGCAAGAGTTTTCTTCAGCTTTGCCTTCTTGAGGATTCTGGCGATGGCTTCATCTTTTTTGTCGTATTTGAATGTGACGATTATGTCTTTTTCTGCGCCGCAGGTTCCTTCGATTCTTGCCACGTAATCTTCAACTTTGGACATTAGAACTGCTCAATCTCCTTTAAAACTTCGACGAAGCGGTCAATCTCTTCACGGGTGTTGTAAATGTAGAAGCTTGCTCTCGCAGAAGATTGCAGTTTGAAAATCTGATGTAACGGTTGTGCACAGTGGAAGCCGCTGCGTATCATGATTCCATAATTGTCAAGGAAAAGGGCGACATCATGGGAAGATAAACCAACGATGCCGAACGGCATTATTCCACACTTGACGGAGGGGTCACTGGGACCATAGAGCACGAGTTTGGTGCAACAGCTTTCCATTGTCTTTACAGCGTATTCAGTCAGCATTTTTTCATGCTTTAAAACTTCAGACATGCCTATGTTTTCTAAGTATTTGATTGCTTCCATAAGCGCGACGCCACCGCAGATGTTTGGTGTTCCAGCTTCAAACTTCCAAGGTGGATCATTCCAACTTATGCCACACCGTTCGGTTTTTTTGTTGAATACTACTTCTTTGATCATTTCGCCTCCGCCTTGGAAAGGTGCCATCTGTTCAAGGAGGTGTTTTTTGCCGTAAAGTGCGCCTATGCCTGTGGGTCCCAGCATTTTGTGTCCGGAAAAAGCCAGAAAATCCACGTCTAAGTCTCTGACATCCACAGGTATGTGAGGAACTGATTGAGCGCCGTCCACAAGCATCAAGGCACCGTTTTCATGGGCTTCTTTGGCGATTCTCTTGACGTCGTTGATTACGCCGCTGACGTTTGAAACGTGGCTGAGGCTTGCAAGCTTGGTCTTGCTGGAGATTTTGCTCTCAAAGTCCTCGTAGTTAAGAGTGCCGTCATCGTTCACCTTCGCGTATTTAAGGGTGAAACCTGTGATTTTCGAGATTATCTCCCATGGAACGATGTTGCTGTGGTGTTCCATTAAAGACACCAAAACCTCATCGCCTTTTTTCAGGTTGCGAAGCCCCCAAGAATACGCGACTAAGTTAACTGCTTCGGTAGTGCCTCTTACGAAGACTATTTCTGTTGCGTCTTTCGCATTGATGAACTTAGCAATCTTCTCTCTTGTCTTTTCATGTAATTCTGTTGCTTCCTGAGAAAGCGTGTGAACAGCTCGGTGAACATTGGCGTTGTGGTTTTCATAAAAGTTTTTTATGGCGTCGATTACCTGTCGGGGTTTCTGCGTAGTCGCAGCATTGTCAAAGTAGATTAAGGGGTTGTTGTTTATTTTTCGTTTCAGTATCGGAAAGTCTTCGCGAATCCTGTAGGGATCTAAAATTATTTTTCCTCCGTTTCCTCCGCTACCTTCAGTCTCTTTGACAGTTTTTGAGCGAGCTCTTCCTCTTCGAGCGCCTGTTTCTCCTCAAAAGTTGATTCTTTGGGAATCCAGCTTGGAATCGAGCCTTTCTGCTCATAGTATTTTCTGATTGCTCGTTTGACAGCGCCCACAGCAAGGATGCCGCAGTGAAATTTGACGCTTGGCAAGCCGCCTACTTCTTCGGTTACTTTTTTCCACGTTACGTCTTTCCATGCATGCTCAAGGCTCATCCCCTTGATCATCTCGGTAACGATGCTGGCAGTAGCGATGTTCGCGGCACATCCATAGCTTTCAAACGAGATTTTTTCTATGATGTCTTTATCGTTAATCTTCATGTAGAAGGTTATCATGTCTCCGCAGGCGGGATTCCCTGCGACGGCGATAACGTTGGCGTCTTCCAGTTTTCCGAGGTTTTTTGGGTTTCTGAACAAGTCAAGAACTTTCTGGGTGTAAGGTAAGGGTACACGCGACATTCTTAATCAACTCCTGTTGAGCCAACTATACCTCTTATTCTGTTCACTGCACTAGGTAACACTTCTAAAACATAAGTTATATCCTCTTCTGTGTGATACCGCGTTGTTTTCATCAGTATGCTGCCGTGGGCTTCGCTGAATCTGCGACCTATGGCGACGAGAACGTGACTCGGCTGAAGCAGCCGTCTGCTGCACGCGCTGCCGCTGGACACGTAGACGCCTTTAAGGCTTAACTCGATGGTTAACGCTTCGCCCTCACATCTTAGAATGCTTATGTTCGCGTTGTCAGGCACTCTCTTGTCACCTTTTGGACCATTAAACCTCAAATCCGCGAGCTCCGCAAATATGCCGTCCACAAGTTTGTCTCTCAACATGCGCATACGATTCACATTAGCGTCAAAATCTTGAAACGCCAACTCGGACGCCTTTGTAAAGCCAACGATGAGCGGGGTGTTTTCAACTCCAGGCCAAAGCTTCTGCGTCCCTATCTGACCTTCTAAAATCTTGTCCACGTTCACGCCTTCTTTTGTGTACAGGGCGCCGATTCCGCGGGGTCCTAGAATCTTGTAGCTGCTTACTGTTGCCAAGTCCACCTTCAAGTCTTGAACGTTGACGGGAATTCTGCCGTACGCGTCTGAAGCTTCTGTGTGGAATATTGCCGCGGGGTTTTTGTCTTTAACGATTTGCACGGCTTCTTTCACAGGCTGTACCGTCCCAATCTCGTTGTTAACCAGCGCTATGCTTGCCAGAACTGTCTCTTTATCCGCGGCTTCTTTCAGCTTCTCTAGGTCGAGGAAGCCTTCTTTGTCAACGGGGATTTTGGTTGTGGTGAACCCAAACTTCTTCAACAGGTCGGTAACATGCAAGACGTTTATCGGCTCAATCTCTGAGATTACGATTTTAGTGCCTTTGTGTTTGTTGGCGAAAGCCGCGCCCATCAAGGCGAGGTTGTTGGCTTCCGTTTCGCCCGGCGTAAAGGTTATCTCCTCAAGAATCTTGGCGCCTAAGAACTTGCTGATTTTTTGGGATGACTCCATTATTGTTTCAAAGGCTTCCCAGCCTGGCTTATGCGTTAAGGTTGGGTTGCCGTAAGCTCGCTGACTGTAGTAAGGCATCATTGCGTCAAGCACTTCTTTAGGAACAATGCTTGAGTTTTCGTTGTCCAAGTAAACTTCGTGTGTTATGCCTTCGTGTGCTTTTAGTAATGCCTTAACATTTTCAACCATACTATATCCTGACCTTTTTTAAATGATAAACAACTGTTTCACAGTTAATAACGCAGATTCAAGTAGAAAAAGGTACCCGTCAAAAATTGAAAAACGGTACAAGTAACACTATAAATCAGCGTTTCCATAATGTGGCTTAACCAATAAGCGATGGCGTGAGTAAGTGAAAGTAACAGAATTGCCAGTGCCAGAACCATTGAAGGAGGTGACGCTTCGAAGTGGCATCTCCGAGTTGTATCCTCCTCAGGAAGAAGCTGTGCAAGCTGGGGTCTTAGAGGGGAAAAACTTGGTTTTGGCGAGCCCCACGGCTTCGGGGAAGACGTTGATAGCTGAGTTTTGCAGCCTTAAACACGTTTTAGAGAAGAAAGGCAAAGTGGTTTATTTAACGCCGCTGCGGGCGTTGGCGAACGAAAAGTTCGACGAATTCAAGAAGTACACGGCTATCCGCAAGCCGGATGGAAGGCGGGTGAGCGTGGGCATCAGCACGGGCGATTTTGACAGCGGCGACTCGTGGATGGGAAGGTACGATGTGATAGTGACAACCAACGAGAAGGCGGATTCGCTTTTGAGGCACAGGGTCAAGTGGATGGACGACATCTCATTGGTGGTTGCGGATGAAGTGCACCTGTTGAATGATGGTGACCGCGGACCCACCCTGGAAGTGGTGTTGGCGAGGCTAATGCAAGTTAACCCCGGCATGCAGGTTTTAGCTTTAAGCGCAACCATCCATAACGTTGAGGAAATCGCAGACTGGCTTAAGGCTGCCTATGTGATAACGGAGTGGCGTCCCGTCACCCTGAAAGAAGGCGTGCTCCTACACGAGGAAATCCAGTACAAGGACGGCGACGCCCGAAAAATCGAGAAAAACACGCGCGACCCAACCATAAACCTTGTTTTGCACACCATGAAAACTGGTGGGCAAGCGCTGGTTTTTGCGTCTACGAGAAAAAGCTCGGTGAACTTGGCGAAAAAAATCGCTGCCCACACAGGTGAAGTGTTGTCTAAACCGATGAAGAGGACTTTGGCGCATGAGGCAGAGAAGATTTTGTCCGCGGGAGAGAGAACGCATATAAGTGATTTGCTCGCTGGGCTTGTGAAGTGCGGCGCGGCTTTTCATCACGCTGGTTTGGCTGGTGCGCACCGCAGGATGGTTGAGGATTTGTTCAGGCAGGGAAAAATCAAAGTGTTGACCGCCACGCCGACGTTGGCTTTCGGCGTTAACCTTCCAGCGCGCACAGTGGCAATTCAGGATTACCGCCGTTGGGAGCCAGGCTACGGCTATTATCCCATAGCGGTTCTGGAGTACAAGCAGATGGCTGGCAGGGCGGGAAGACCCAAGTACGACAAGGTTGGCGAAGCAATACTCATCAGCAAGACCGCTGACGAAGCGGACTACTTGATGGACAGCTACGTTCTGGCGCGCCCCGAGAGAATATGGTCAAGGCTGGCGGTTGAAAAGATAATCCGCGGGCACGTGCTGGCAACAATCGCTTCGGACTTTGCACACACAGAGAACGGCATCTACGACTTCTTCGGGAAAACCTTCTACGCGTACCAGTATGACGTGAAAGCCATCAAAAGCATCATAGCTAAGATTTTGAAGTACCTGTACGATGAGGAAATGCTGGAGCTTTACGGCGACGACATTTACGCCACCAAATTCGGGAAACGTGTAAGCGAGCTCTACATAGACCCGCTGTCAGCCGTTGAAATCCGCGGTGCACTAAGTTACAAACCCGCTTACCTCACCGATTTGAGTCTGCTGCATCTGATTGCGCATACACCCGACATGGGTCCAATAATGAGACCGTACTCGCGCGAACTTGACAAACTAGCGGTTCAAATGGAAGAGCACAGAGACGAATTCTTAACGGAAATACCCAGCGAACTGGACGACCAAATAGCTTACCAAGAGTTTCTAGGCGAAGTCAAAACAGCAATGGTCCTGAAAAGCTGGATTGAAGAAGCGAGCGAGAACACGCTGATAGACCAGTTCAGAGTCCAACCTGGAGACCTTTACAGGACTATCGAAAACACGAAGTGGCTGCTCCACGCCACGCACGAATTAGCCAAACTTCTCGGACACAAGGAGATTCTGCCCTTAGCCTCGGAGCTGATAGAACGGGTTTCTAAAGGAATAAAGAAGGAACTGCTGCCCATCGTCAAGTTGGAAGGAGTAGGTCGCGTGCGCGGACGCATAATGTACAACGCAGGATACCAGACCCTCGCCGACATAAAACACGCGCCACTTGACGACTTGACAAATCTGCCGCTGATTGGACCTCGGTTAGCTAAGAAAATCAAAGAGCAGGTTGGCGGTTTCGTCAAGAAGGAAACGTGGGAGAAACTGGAAAAAGGCGACGAGTGGAAACAGAAATCGCTGGCGGACTACTAGCCTAGCTTTCTGCGAATGCCTCTGCCTGCTTAACCGCCGTGCCCAGATAGTTTTTCGGGTTCAACGCAGCGTCAACTTCGTCCTCAGTCAGCTTACCGCTTACGAACGTGTCTTCGAGGAGGATTTCGCGGAAGTGCTGCTTTTCAACCTCGCTCTTTATGGTTAATTTTCTAAGCATCTCGTGGGCTTCTTGCCTGTTCACGCCTTTCGCGGTAAGAGCCATCATCACGGCTTCCGACATGGCGCGCCCCTGAGTCAAATCCATGTTCCGCAACATACGCTGCTCATCCACCTGCAAGTTAGCCACGATGTCGCTCATCAGCATCAGCAGGTAATCAACCAGAATGCACGATTCGGGAAGAATAAAGCGTTCAGCCGAGGACTGGGTCAGGTCCCTCTCGTGCCAAGTGACAACGTTCTCAAGCGCTGGAATGGTCAGGCTTCTGACGATTCGGGCTAAGCCGCAGACTCTTTCGCAGGTTTCAGGGTTCCGCTTATGAGGCATGGTGGAACTGCCAACCTGTTTCTCCTTCTCAAACGACTCAAAAACCTCGCCAATTTCGGGTCGTTGCAACTCGCGTATTTCCGTGGCGAAATTTTCCAGCGAAGTAGCAATCATGGCTAGGAGGCAGACAAGCTCGGCGTAGCGGTCTCTCTGCACGATTTGCGTGGAAATCTCGGCAGCACGAATACCCAATCGTTTCATAACAAGTTCCTGAATGCGCGCGGCGTGCGCGCCTAAACTGGCTTGGGTGCCAACAGCACCGCTCATCTTTCCAGCCAAGGCACGGACGCGACAGGCATTTAACCGCTCGAGGTGCCGTGAAACCTCGTATCCCCAGACTGCGAATTTGAAGCCTAAAGTTATTGGCAACGCGTGTTGTCCGTGGGTTCTTCCAATCATCACCGTTTTCTTGTACTTGGCAGCCTGTTTTTGCAAGATGCCTTTTAGCGCGACGAGTTTTTTTTCGATTATTTCCAAGGCGTCTTTCAACTGCAAGGCATTGGCGGTGTCTACGATGTCGTAGCTTGTGGCTCCGAGGTGAACGTAGGCGCCGCTTGAGCCGCACACTTCGGATAACGCGCGAACCAAAGAGGCGATGTCGTGTTTTATCTCCTTCTCGATGGCTTTCACGCGTTCTACTTTCACGTGTTTTATGGAAGCCATAGCCGCGATTTTTTTAGCGTCCTTCCGCGGGATGTTGCCGACTTCAGCATGTGCCAAAGCTAATGCGGCTTCAACGTCAAGTAATCTTTGAACGCGCGCTTCTTCCTCGAAGACTCTGAGCATCTCGGGGGTTCCGTAACGGCCTGTGTCTATAGGTAGAATAGGCAATCGTTATTCCTCGACACAAGGATATGCGGATTAAACATTAATGTTTTACCACGTCAATGACAAGATAGCATTGAAAGTGAGGGCTTTGTAGGAATGAAGGCGACAATCGCGGTGTTGGACAAGAAAGGTGGCAACGTAACACTCAGCCCACATGATGAGCAGCATTGTGCGCGTTTAGGGGATGCAACAATCCTCTTTGATGGGCGAATTTACTCGCCAACTCTTGGCGCTTCAGTTACAGAGTTCATTGCCAAAAAGCTCCAGCAGGCAGACCGCGGCAGGGCAAGTGAGGCGTTGCTTAAGGAGGTTGAGGGCGACTTTGCGTTCATTATAGCCGAGCTTGACAGGATTATCGCGGGAAGAGACCCTGTCGGGGTTCAGCCACTGTACTATGGCGAGAACAGAACCCTTGTTGCCCTTGCTTCGAATCGAAAAGCGCTTTGGAAACTTGGAATAGAAAAAACCTGCTCATTTCCACCAGGACACTTGGCGCTGGTTAACCGAGAAGGCTACAACTTCAAGCCTGTTAAAACACTTGTTTACTCACAGCCAAAATCGATAACCATGCAAGAAGCCGCGGAAACACTGCAGAAGCTGCTGGAGCAGTCTGTCCGAAGGCGAGTTTCAGGGATGAAGGAGGTTGCGGTGGCGTTTTCCGGAGGATTAGACAGCAGCGTTGTCGCGTTTCTGGCAAGCAAGTGCAATGTGAACGTTCACCTCGTCCATGTGAGCTTGGAGAATCAGCGTGAAACAGAAGAGGCAAAACGAGCGGCGGACGCCTTGAACCTGCCTTTACAGGTTTATCTGTTCAGAGAAGCGGATGTTGAAAAAGTCGTTTCTAAGGTTGTAGAGCTTATCGAGGAGCCCGACCCCGTCAAAGCCAGCATTGGAGTGCCGTTTTATTGGACGGCGGAAAAAACCGCGAAAGCGGAATTCAAAGTGCTGTTGGCTGGGCAGGGCGCGGACGAGCTTTTCGGAGGCTACCAACGCTACGTTAACGCTTACTTGTTACATGGAGAGGAAAAAGTGAGAAAAACCATGTTTGATGACGTGGTTAGGCTTTGTGAGAGCAACATTGAAAGAGACGTGAAAATCTGCAATTTCCACGGTGTGGAACTGCGTCTGCCCTTCGCGGCGTATCAAATCGCCGAGTTTGCTGTGACCCTGCCCATAGAGTTGAAAATCGAAAGAAAAGCAGATTCCCTGAGGAAACTGGTGTTAAGAAAAGTTGCTGAAAACATGGGTTTGCCCTCTTCGATGGCGGAGAAGCCGAAAAAGGCTGTGCAGTACGCTACGGGAATAAATAATGCCCTCAAGAAACTAGCGAGGAAACAGAAGACAACTGTAGCCGAGTATGTGAATAAACTCTTTCTCAGCCATACAAGCGAGAAATGACGCCCAACGCCTGCAGTAAAGTTCCAACAGAAGTCACAGGTATATAAAAGGGAGGGGGAGTCGTTTCCGAGCACTAGTTAAGCCTTGTTTTTGTAGTCTGTGGTTAGCACGTTCATGCAGCCTATCACTGCGTCCATGCTTGCCATCACGATGTCCTCGCGCACGCCCATTGCGGTGGCTGTTCTGTCGCCTTTGCGCATGCGAACCATCACTTCCACCATGGCGTCTGTTCCGCCGGTGATCGCCTTCACGTTGTACTGTTCCAGCAGGATGGGCTCCACTTCCGCGATAGCCCGCTTAACCGCGTTTATCGCCGCGTCCACGGGACCAACGCCCATGGCGGCGCCGCTGACTTCTTTGCCGTTGCCGTTCAGTTTCAGCCTGACCGAAGAGGTTGGCGTAACCGTGTTGCCGCTCACCACCGTTACCTCCAGAAGCTGAATCGGCTTCTCTTTGCCTAAGCCAAGCACGCTTTCGGCAATCGCCAGCAAATCCGCGTCCGTGACGAGTTTGCCTTTGTCGCCGACGGTTTTGACGCGAGTGAAGATCTCCTCCAGTTGCTCCTCATTGGGTGCCAAGCCCATTCCAGCCAACGCTGCTTTGATTCCAGCTGAGCCTGAATGTTTCCCAGACGCTAGCCGTCGGGTTCCGCCGACCAGTTCAGGCGCTATAGGCTCGTAGGTTGAAGGGTCTGCAAGCATGCCCTGTGTGTGAATCCCTGACTCGTGCGTGAACGCGTTCTCGCCTACGATGGCTTTGTTGGGCTGCACGTAAACGCCTGTCAGCCGCGACACAAACTGTGAGATGCCGTAAAGTTTCTGCGATTTCATGTTCAGTTTCAGCTTGTACAGCGCCATCAGCGAAACCACAATCTCCTCTAACGAAGCGTTTCCAGCGCGTTCGCCCAACCCGTTGATGGTGGCGTGGAACTGGTTTGCACCCGCCCGCAACGCCGCAACGGTGTTTGCAACCGCCATGCCGAAGTCGTTATGGCAATGAGCGCTGACAACGGGCACGTCAAGCGAATTGCGTAAGTCTCCGTAAAACTTGTAGCTCCGCTCAGGTGTCAACACGCCGACCGTGTCGCACGCTACAACTCTGTCAGCCCCAGCCTCGATGCCCGTAGAGAACACTTTCTTCAGGTAATCAAAATCCGCCCGTGTAGCATCTTCAGCCGACAACTCCACGACCAGACCGCGGTCCTTGGCGTACAGCACCATGTCACGCGTTATCTCCAGCACCTGCTCACGCGTCTTCTTCAGCTTAGCCTCGATATGCAAATCCGAAACGGGAACGATGAGGTGGATGCTGTCTGCGCCGCTCTTTGCCACAGCGTCGATGTCGCCGCGGACGCCACGAGAAGCACTGCAAATCTCAGCCTTCAAGCCCGCGTCGGCGATGAGCTTAACGGCTTCCATCTCGCCTTCAGAAACCGCGGCGAAACCAGCCTCGATAACGTCTACGCCTAGTTCGTCCAGTCGCTGCGCTATTCTCAGTTTGTTTTCAGGTGTTAAAGATACTCCGGGGGTTTGTTCACCATCGCGTAGGGTGGTGTCAAAAACTCTTATTTTTTCAGGGAAGCGGTTAGATAAAACGATACCCCATTTTACATCACATGCAATTCCAAACAGAGGTAACCGCGCAAATATAAAACTTGCGGCATACCCATACGCGACAACAGCCTAAGAATGAAAACTGTGCTTAATGATTACGCTTCTATGCCCGCTTCCACACGCACAGTGCACGGAGGGCAATACATCAGAGCAACGTAAAAGTTATTACAATCAAACCAACACAACCGCACAAGAAAGGAGAAACAAAATGTGCCTGCCGCGTTTATAATCGGAACAGCTGGTTCAGGCAAGTCCCTGTTCACAGCAGCCTTAAGCGAATGGCTGAAAATGTCAAAACAAGACGTAGCCGTCGTGAACTTGGACCCTGGCGCGTTAAAACTGCCGTACTCGCCTGATGTGGATGTCAGAAACTACGTGGATGTCGGCAATTTAATGGAAAAATACGGATTAGGACCTAACGGCGCTTTAATCTTGGCTGCCGACCTCATAGCAGACGAAGTCGAAAACATCACTGAGGAAATCGAAGCCGCCAACGCCGACTTGGTTCTGGTGGATACACCTGGGCAAATGGAGCTGTTTGCGTTCAGAGCTAGCGGTCCTTACATTGTGAAAGAGCTTACGAGAGAACCCAAAGCCGTGGTTTACCTGTTCGACGCGGTTTTCTCCATTAATCCGCTTAACTACGTTTCCAACATGTTTCTCTCAGCAGCCGTCTACAACCGCTTCTTTCAACCTCAAGTACATTTGCTTTCAAAATGCGATTTGCTACCAGAAAAAGAAATCGAGACAATAACTGACTGGGCTACTAACCCAAAAGCCTTAGAGGAATCAATAGAACAGAAACTGGAAGGCACAAAGCGCCTTTTCAGCAGAAACATGATGCACGCTATCAACCAGCTTGGCATGAAATTCCTGTTGATTCCAGTTTCAGCCAAAACAAACCAGGGATTGACAAACATTAACACCACTCTGGAGCGCATTCTGACCGGAGGAGAAAAATACACTTTCTAAGGCAAGCTCGCAAGCACTCTACGTTTTCTTGTTTCCAATCAATACCCAGCTTGCGGCGAAAGCGCCACGCTTCGCTCTTAGCGGATTATCCGCGCCAGCAATTATTATTACATCGTTGTCTTCGGGTTTGAGGTCTTTAAGAATCTTTTTTGCGGCTTCTGGAAAATCTTTTTCTATGCTGTTGCTAACCGATTCAATGGTTAAGTGACCGCTTTTGGACACTATAACAAGTGCGCGTCTTGCACCACCCATTATAGCGGCGTCTCGTTGGTCTATGCCCGATTTAACCTTATGCCCCTTATTCTTAACTAGAAACGCATAATTGTATTCCGAAGTTGTCAACGGGGTTTTTTCGACTTCAACTCTTTTCGGGAAAACCTCAACGAATTTTTTCCAGATGTTCAACCCCTTATCTGTGAGGGTGCAGCCCTCTTTTGAAGTTACTATCAAGCCTGCGTCCCTGAGGCGGCTTATTATTGTGCGGATAGCCCCTTCGCCGACGTTTAGTTTCTTAGCCAACTTGTTACGTCCGATTGGCTTCTCAGCCGTAAGTTCCAAGGCATAGAAGATGTGGAACATGGAAAATGTAGTAGATGGTCCTGGTCCTTTAGGGCGAGCAAGGCTTTCAATAAGATTTTTGAACTGTGAAGGCATAATGAGTGCCACACACTCTATTTAAAGTGGCTGATTATTATAATTTATGACTTAGAAAAAGGGCAGAGACGGCAGAGCTGTTGGCTGCGTATTCTTTGCGCCGTCTTTGGTTAGTCTCAGAATGTGAAGCCTTTATTTTGAAGAAAGTTTCGGGGCGAGCTGTTCCACGGCGTTTTTGACTTTGTTCCATTCATCGATATTTCTAACGCTGAACTTGTTTTTCCGCTTCCACGTGCCGTTCCTGTTTTCCCAAAGATAAAGCCCTATCGAGCGTCTTCCAGAACCCTCATAGACTACTATAGCTTCCCACCATTTTCCACTTTTAAAAATCGTTACGTAGTCCACAACTTTGTAAAACTCGGATATTGGCAGTTTCTCGCTCGATTTTTCACTTGATTCAGTCATGCGCCTTCACCTACGCTTTAAGCGTAACAACAAACATTTAAGCGTTTTATCCTAGAGCCTCAGCCTACCATTTGTAACGAGTTAATCTTTATAGGCTACCACTGAAATTTCCAAGAGCGCACCTGGCATCAACTCTATTCCCACCGTCGCGCGAGTAGGAAACACATTGTCAAAGTACTTTGCATACTCGTTGTTAAATTCGCTGAAAAGGCTCATCGACGAAAGGTAAACGTTGGATTGGACAACATCGCTTAAATTGTAGCCTGCAGCTTGCAGTATCGCCTTGAGGTTTTCCATGACCCTGATGGTCTGCGCTTTAATTCCATTTGCAACTATCTTGCCTTTTTCGGGGTCTATTGCCACTTGACCTGAAACAAACAGGAACTTGTCAACTTTTACGGCTTGGCTGTAGGGACCTACAGGTTTAGGCGCTTTTTCGGTTTGTATGACTTTTCTCATTGATTTTCCCTCTGGGATTTCTTCGCCGTTCAGCCTTAAAATGGCTTTTGCAGTTGCATAACTGCCGAAGTAGCTTGCTCAATTCTATCCCATCATGCAGAAAGCCTTTTAAGAAAAATACAAAATTATTAAAACTCTCATTACAAGTTTAATTGAGGGGTCTCTATGAGAAAAAAGGGAAAATACTTGTTCACTTCAGAATCTGTGGGTGAAGGACACCCAGACAAAGTCGCAGACCAAGTTTCAGACAGCGTTTTAGACGCTATTATAGCCCAAGACCCTAAAGCAAGGGTTGACTGCGAAACGTTGGTGATGCAGGGAAACGTCGTAGTCACCGGGCAAATCACAACCTCTTGCTACGTGTCAATACCTAAAATCGTTAGAAAAACGCTGAAGGAAATCGGGTTTGACAACGCCAAAGACGGGCTTGACTGGGAAACCTGCGGCATTCTGGTTTCCATTGAGGAGCAGTCGCCGGATATTGCGAGGGGAGTGAACGAAAGCGAAGACCATGAGCAGGGCGCTGGAGACCAAGGAATGATGTTTGGGTACGCCACAACTGAGACGAAAGAACTGATGCCTTTGCCCATAATGCTTGCACATAAACTTGTCAAAAGACTGTCCGATTGCAGAAAACAGGGAATTTTGCCCTATTTGAGACCAGACTGCAAGTCCCAAGTCACAGTGGAGTATTGCGATGGAAAACCAACAAGAGTAACCACTGTCGTAATCGCTGCTCAGCACATTCAGGAAGTTGCCGAGGAGAAAGTAAAGGAAGACGTAATTAATCAAGTTATTAAAAAAGTCATACCCGCAGACAAGCTAGACGCCGAAACAAAATACATCGTTAACGGAACTGGAAGATTCGTGATCGGAGGAACCTTGGCGGATTCAGGTCTGACAGGACGAAAAATAATTGTTGACACTTACGGAGGCTTTGGAAGCCACGGCGGCGGATGCTTTTCAGGAAAAGATCCATCAAAAGTTGACAGATCAGGCTGTTACATGGCAAGGTATATCGCCAAAAACATCGTTGCCGCAGGGTTGGCAGATGAGTGTGAGGTTCAATTGTCGTATGCCATTGGTGTAGCACATCCAATCTCCGTGTTCGTGGATACGTGTGGCACTGGAAAGCTGCCTGATGAGGACATTTTGGAATTGGTTAAGAAAAACTTTGACATGAGACCTAAAGCGATCATAAAGCACTTGCAGCTTCTCAGACCAATATACAGAAAAGCAGCTGTGTTCGGACATTTTGGAAGGGATGACCCAGACTTCGCGTGGGAAAGAACTGACAAAGCAGAGGAACTGCGGAAAGCGCTGAAATAGCCAACAAAGAATAACGCTAACCTTCTATCTTTTACAGTTGCTGCATTATCTGCCAGCATCCTCTTTGTTTTCAATAATTAAAGCAAAAACACAGCCGCGAAAAAGGGGAAATTGCTTGGTAGAAATCTCTTTTCCCATGCTTTTTAGTTAAAAATGTACTAAAAACTGATAAACCCGTTTTTTCATTTCTCACCATCGGAAGAAGGGAATAAAAATAGGCTGCGGCATCTTCGGTGCAATAAACTTCGAAAAGAAAACAGTCTTCCCATACGTTTACTGGGGTCTCCGCGCCCAAAACCACCGAGGGCATCAGTCACACGGTTTCCTCACATACAACGGCGAAAAATTCTATATTTACAAAAATCTCGATTTAGTCCCTAAATTACGATCCAGCGCTATACAAGAATGGTTTGGGCGGATGCCAGGCTCAATAGGCTTAGGCAACGTGCGATACACAACTTCGGGAAAATGCGACGACACATCGCTGCTTCAAGGCACCCAGCCAGTCACCGCCTCACTAAACGGCTTGAAACTAGCGCTATCATTCAACGGCAACATCGTTAACACGCGACAGCTTAGAAAGGAAACAGATAGGCATTTCGCTGGTCTCACGTACAGCTGTGATTCAGATTTGGTATGCCGCAAACTACTGCTTGAACTGGAACAGCGAAAAGACTTAACATCAGCCGTCAGAGAGTGCATGCAAAATATCGACGGCGCGTTTTCAGTAGCGGGCATAACAGGAGACGGCGTTTTCTTCGCTTTCAAAGACTCACATGGCATAAAGCCCCTGTGCGCAGGTCACAGCCCAGATGAGGCAACTTTTGCTTTTTCTTCAGAAACCGTGAGTTTAGACATGAACGGGTTTGTAAGAGATTTTGAACTGGAACCAGGCGAATTGGTAACGGTTTCACAAGACGGTTTTGAACGTGAACAAATCATTAAGAATCCACGCAAGGCTTTTTGCGCTTTTGAGTATGCCTACTTTGCGAGACCTGACTCGCGATTCGACGGCAAATACGTTTACGAAATCCGCGAAGAATTCGGAAGAAACATCGTGCGCGAGTATCCTGAAATCGTAAAAGACGCGGATATCATCCTCTCGGTGCCAGAAACTGGCGACGACCCAGCCATGGGTGTTCATGAAGAATCTGGGCTTAGGTGGGAACGGGCATCTCGCAGGCACCGCTATGTGACCGAACGGGCTTTCATACTGCTTAACAGAGAACGCTGTTCCACCATAGACCGAAAAATCAACATTCTGGACCCAAAGGTTGATGGAAAACGCCTCATAGTCACGGAGGACAGCATAGTTCGAGGTGACACCACAAAGGTCACGATTGCAAAACTGCGCAGGGCAGGCGCCAAAAAAGTCTACATGGTCGTTACTTTCCCGCGCATAATCGGACCGTGCTTCTACGGCATTGACATGGCAACTTACGGGCAACTCATTGGCTCGAACCACAGCGCGGAGGGAATCGCGAAAATCATCGGTGCAGACGCCGTGTGTTACCAGTCAATCGATGGATTGGTGCGCGCCACTGGTCATACTCGTGATCAGTTATGTCTCGCGTGCATTACGGGCAAGTATCCCACGCCGTTAGCGCAGAAAATGGCTGATGAAATGAAAAAGAAGTTCCTTAACGGCTACGAGGAAAAAGGAAGAATCTACGAGACATGTGAAACCTCGCCGCAAGCATAAGCGGTAAAGCAAATTAAGCGTTCCAGTTTATTCTTTAACAAACACAGGTGTCCGTTATGGAGAAAGTAGGCGTACTCGTCGTTTCGTACGGGGCAAGAGAAACCGCGATGGTTGACGCTTTCACAAGGAGCCTAAACCACAAAGTGGAACTCTACATCGCAGACAAGCAGCGTAACCCGTTTAACACGGAAAAAGCCGCCAAGCACGTGGTCATTCCAGACTTAAACACCGAAAAAATCTGCAATTTCGCTGAAACCAACAAGGACCGAATTGACTTCGCGATAGTTGGTCCAGAAAAACCCATAATCGCGGGCGTACGCGACCTCATGGAACGGCGCACAGGCATACCCGTCATCTGCCCAAAGCAAGAATACGCCATAGAAGCCAGCAAAGTTCAGCAGCGCCTATTATTTCAGGAAATAGCGCCAGAGGCAAACCCACGCTTCAGGATTTTCGACCCCAAAGACTACAAGGGAACTGAAGAGGTCAAAAAAGCGGTTTACAGCTGGCTCGACCAGCTTGAGAACAACGCCGTGGTTAAGCCTGACAAGCCCGCGGCGGGAAAAGGCGTTGGCGTCTGGGGCGACCATTTCACCACGCAGGAACAGCTCTTTGAGCACTTCATGTCGAACTTCCAATACAGCGCGGTGATAATAGAAGAGAAGATAGACGGTGAAGAATCCAGCTTTCAAGCGCTATGCGATGGAAAGCACCTTGTGCCCCTGCCTGGCACACGGGATTACAAGCGAGCGTTTGACGGCGACAAAGGACCCAACACTGGCGGCATGGGCTCCTACAAAGCCGCAGGCGACACGCTGCCTTTCTTAACAGCGGCTGAACGAGAACGGGAACTCGCTCTCGCCACAAGGATTTTCGAAAAGTGGAAGACGAAAATAGGAGATGACTCAGCGCTGAGAGGGGTGCCGTTGTATTTGGCTTTCATGCACACTGGCGCTGGGCTTAAAATCCTTGAAAATAACAGTCGCCCAGGCGACCCTGAAATCATCAATATCCTTCCCATCCTGAAGGAAGACTTCGTCGATGTTTGCTTCAGAATTTTGGAGGGTAACTTGACAAGCGTTGAGTTGAAGAAGGCGGCAACCGTTTTAACGTATAAGGTTCCGCCTGGTTATGGAGGTTACGCCGATGTCTTTCCAAGTCAGGTAGATAAAGCGGTTGTCGACACTCCAGTTGACCTGTCAAAGGCTTATGCGTTAGCCAGCAAGTATGGCGACCGCGTCCGCGTGTACCCGGCAGCCATGGAAGTCAGGGGCAGCCAAGTTTACGCCTTGAAGTCTCGCGCGGTTGGCGTGTTAGGCGTGGGTGAAAACATTGAGGAAGCGCGTCAGGTCTCGCTGGAGGGCGCTAAAGCCATTGAAGGCGGTGGTCTGTGGAACAGGATGGACATAGCTTCCAAGCAGCACATAGCGCAGAGCGTAAGCCACATGGAACGGTTGAGGCGTAAGCCTTGACGCGCGTTTTCATATCGGACTGCGAGGGACCCATAAGCAAAAACGACAACGCCTTCGAAATCACCGCGCAGTTCGTTCCGAACGGAGACAAACTTTTCGCGCTCATAAGCAAGTATGACGACGTGCTTGCGGACGTTTTGAAAAAGCCAGATTACTCCGCGGGCAGCACCTTGAAGCTTATAGTGCCTTTCCTCAAGGCGTATGACGTTACGGATGGGCACATGGAAGCGTTTTCCGCTCAGAACCTACTCCTCATCTCAAACAGCAAAGACACCCTGCAGCACGTGCGGGCAGTAGCCAGCGCCTTCATCGTCAGCACCAGCTACGAGCATTACATAAAAGCGCTCTGCAAAGCCCTAGACTTTCCCTACCAGAACACGTATTGCACCAAGCTAAGCCTCGACAAATACTCCGTCACCGAACAAGAAAAGATTCGGCTGAAAGAAATCGCAAAAGAAATCGTGCAAATGCCGATGATCACTATTCCTACAGCGGTAAAAACGATAGAAGACTTTTCGACGGCTGACCAAGAAACAATCAGGCGGCTTGACACAATTTTCTGGAGCGAAATCGTAAGCATGAGCGTCGGCAGAATTTTCTCTGAAGTGACCACCGTTGGCGGGAGCCAAAAAGCCGCTGCCATAGAGGACGCGGTGGCAAAGTTGCATGTTCCGCTGGAAGATGTGATGTACGTGGGGGACAGCATAACCGACGTAGAAGCCTTCAAACTGGTTAGAGAGAACTGTGGATTAACAGTTTCCTTCAATGGCAACAACTATGCGGTTAGGAACGCTGAAATCGCAGTTTTGTCAGAAAACAACATGGTTACAGCGGTAATTGCTGATGTCTTTTGCAGGCAAGGAAAACAAGCCGTCTTGAATTTGGTAGAAAACTGGAACCTGCAAGCTCTTGAACGTAATAAAGTAGTAAATCCCTCACTTCTTGACCGCCTTTTTTCACTTCACACTCAAACCTTGCCTAAGGTTCAAATAGTAACAGCGGAAAATATGGAAACGATAGCGAAAAAAAGCAGCGAATTTAGAAAGAAAGTCAGAGGCGAAAGCATCGGGAGGCTCGGATAAGATGGTAGCCAAAGCAGAAATTGAGGATACCTACGCGGAAGCCTTTGCTGGAATCTTTTGCCGCGTAATAGTCACTGCTGATGATGACCGCACGTTGCGCAGCGCGGCTGAAGACTCAACCGCCACACCTTCCGTGGTTATCGGCAGGGTGGAAGGCGGCGTCGAGAAATGGCTGAGCGAAAACGAAACCCCAGACCAACGCAAAGGCGCCATACTGCAGTTCTGGGGAGCACTAAACCGCGAAACGCCTCTAGCCGAGTCATTAAACAAGTTTGAAACCGAACTTTCCTACAGGATACGCCAAGACATACTGGTTAAGCCTTTCACAGCGGTTTTTGACGCCTTGCCCGAAGCGGAGGGAAAATTAGACATGATGGCGCGTGTGGGGCACTGCGGCGACGGTTACGAGTGGGTTGAAAAACGCCACGGCAGAGAAGTAATCGTGGTCCCCTTGATGGTTCCAGATTTTGTCATTGAACGGTACTTGGGTTATGCCCAAGGCGTCATGGGCGCGAACTTCTGGGTGATGTGCAAAACAAAAGACGCAGTGAAAAAAGCAGGTGAAAAAGCCTTGGAAGAGATACGCCAGGTAGATGGCGTGGTCACGCCGTTTGACGTTTGCTCCGCTGGCTCGAAGCCTGAAACACGGTTTCCGTCGATAGGTCCCACCACTAACCATCCGTACTGCTCTTCACTTAAACCGAAGTTAGGCAGCGCCTCCTTGGTTCCCAGAGATGTGCTTTATGTTCCTGAAATAGTGATTAACGGAGTTTCCATGGTGACTGTTAAGGAAGCCATGAAGGCTGGAATCGAGGCTGTGCTGAACGTTGACGGCGTCGTGCGGATATCCGCTGGAAACTACGGGGGCAAACTGGGCGAGTTTAAAATTCAGTTGCAGGAGTTGTTTACATGAGCAGTTTTGACGTTGTAGGTTTCGGTGCGCTTAACGTGGACAAGCTTTTCAGGGTAAACAGGCTTGCTAAGGCTGAAGAGGAAAGCTTCATTGAGGATTACGCGGAAGCTTGCGGTGGGTCAGCCGCGAACACCGTGGTCGGGCTGGCAAGGCTCGGTTGCAAAGCAGGGTTCATTGGCAAGGTGGGCTGTGACAGGGAAGGCGACTTGCTTCTCAAAGATTTCCGTGCAGAGGGCGTGGATACCGCTGGCACAATCCGCACAGAGCAAGGCAAAAGCGGTGCAGTCATGGGCTTCGTGGACAAGAAAGGCGCACGAGCGCTGTATATTGATTCAGGTGTCAACGATACAATAGCGTTGGATGATGTAAACAGCAGATACGCTTCGCGAGCGCAGTTTTTGCATTTAACCTCTTTTGTCGGAGAAACATCGTTCCAAACACAGAAGCGGCTCTTGGACGCCATCTCAGACAGCGTCAAGGTTAGCTTTGACCCTGGCGCCTTGTACGCAAGGAAAGGCTACGCCGCTATGGAACCTATCTTAAGGAGAACTTATGTTTTGATGCCTAACGCCATCGAACTCACACTCTTAACAGGCGAGATTAACTATTGCAAAGGCGCCGACATTATGATTGGAAGGGGCGTAAAGATTGTGGCTGTCAAGCTGGGCGAAAAGGGCTGTTACGTTACAGACGGTCGTGAACGGCACTTGATAGAACCTTTCAAAGTGAATGTTGTGGATACGACGGGTGCGGGAGACGCGTTTTGCGCGGGTTTCCTTTACGGCTTAATTAACGAAAAAAGCCTTGTGGATTGTGGTCGGTTGGGTAATTTTGTGGCTTCACGTTGCATCATGAAAATGGGCGCCCGCGCTGGGCTTCCATATGCCAAGGACTTAGAACTTCTTGGTTAAATGGTCAATCAGGCTTTCGAAAACTAGTTTTCCGTCGCCGTACTGCGGCATCTGCGTTTGCCGTGTCCAGTCGGGTTGCTGCCACCAGTACATTGCCCTTTCAGGATGAGGCATCAAACCGAAAATCGTTCCTTCCCTGTTGCAGATGCCCGCGATGTCGTGATAAGAGCCGTTCGGGTTCGTTGGGTATTTGCCGTTGGCGACGTTGCCTTTTTCGTCGCAGTAGCGGAAAACCATCATGTCATTATCGATAAGCCTATCGAGCATCTGCTGCTCTTTTTCCACTGGGAACAGGAATCGGCCTTCGCCGTGGGCAATGGGCATCCGCAGAACTTTTCCAGCTGGCACTTTACTGGTGAATAAGCATTTTCCTTTGTTCTCGTTTTTAAGGCGAATCCATTGGCACTTGAATCCCTGCGGCACGTTCGTTGTAAGTGTGGCTTCGGGGTAAGCGCTGGTGCCTTCGAAACCAGGGAGCAAGCCGTATTCAACTAGGATTTGGAAGCCGTTACAGATACCCAAAATTGGTCTGCCCTCGTCAACGAAAGTTTCAATTTCCTTGCCTAACTTGACGCTGAGCGACCTTGCAAATATTACTCCTGAACGCACGTAATCTCCGAATGAGAAGCCGCCTGGAAAAACCAGCACCTGATAGTCCAAAAGGTTCCTGCGTTTGATAAGCTCGTTCACGTGCAACGTTTTAGCCTGAACGCCCAGCTCCTGAAAGGCACGCTGCGTTTCTGCATCGCAGTTGGTGCCGCCCACACGCATAACACAGACTTTTATCTCTTCCCGCTTCACCTGCTATGCCTCCCTGCTTAAGGTCTCCTTCCAGCTTCGACGTAAATCCTTGAGCGAAGCATCCACAGCAATCGCGCCGTCTAATCCGTGAACGATTAATCGGGGATTCTTGGCGACCTTGCCTATCTGGGCGTAAACTTTGCCTTTCATTACCGCTTCAAAATCTTTTTCGGCTTTTTCTGGGACTTCCAAGAGAAAACGGCTGTTCGATTCAGAAAACAGCACGAAATCGTTGCGGTTTAATGCCTTATTCGGAACTTTTCTCAGGTCCAGTTCCACGCCGTAGCCGCCTGCTAACGCCATCTCAGCCGCGGTCACCGCCAACCCGCCCTCTGAAAGGTCGTGGCAAGCTTGGACAAGACCCATGTCTATGGCTTTAGTGACAGCGCTGAAGGTTTTTTTGGCCTGCGCCGCATGTACTTTCGGAACCGTTTTGCCCGTGTATCCTTTGAGTTTGTAGTATTCTGAGCCGCCTAGTTCCTTGAGCGTTTCACCGACAACGTAGAGCAGGTTGCCTGGCGCTTTCACGTCCATCGAGACAGCTGCGCGTATGTCTGGGATTATGCCTAACGCTGTAATCAGAAGTGTTGGCGTAACTGGACCCAGCGGAGACTCGTTGTAAAGACTATCCTTTCCCGAAATGAAAGGCGTCCTGAAGGCGATGGCAAAGTCGTAGCACGCCTTGCACGCTCTCACCAGTGAGCCGAGCCGCTCTGGCTTTTCAGGGTTGCCCCACGTGAAATTATCGAGAAGCGCTATTCGGCGTCCGCCAACCGCCACGTTATTACGCACCGCCTCGTCTATGGCCGAAGCTGTCATCCAGTAAGTGTCTATTTTCCCATATTTCGGGTTCATCCCGCAGGATATTGCTATGCCCTTCCATGAGTCGTCGAGAGGTTTTAAGACCGCGGCGTCATTCGGTCCGCCGTACTCGCCTTGCAGGGGCTTAAGCACGGTGTTTCCTTTCACCTCGTGGTCGTAGGTGCGTACCACGCTTTCTTTGCTGGCGGTGTTGGGCGAGGAAAGAAGCTGCAAAAGCGTTCCAGTGAGGTCTTTCGGTTCGGGAAACGCTGGTTCTTCAATGCTCACGGTCTCATGTACTGCGGTTTTCAGGCTTTCGGGTGGCTCAAAAAGGAAACACATACCCATGTCTGCTACTTTTTCGCTTTGATAATGGAGCTGCAGACGTGTTTCTTGTGTGAGTTTTCCTATGGCTGTGGCTTCAACGTCTTCCTTCTCGAAGACTTCCAAGACTTTTCCGAGGTTTTCTGGCGGCACGATGAGGAGCATTCGTTCTTGGGACTCGGAAATGTAGATTTCCCAAGGAGCCAAGCCCTGATACTTCAGCGGCACTTTTTCAAGTGTTACTGTTGCGCCGCAACCGAATTTTTCAGCGGTTTCGCCAACAGCCGAGGATAATCCTCCGCCGCCCAAGTCCGTTATGGCTGAGGCGAGTTCACGGTCTCGAACTTCGATTATGGCGCGCTTCAGTTTCTCCTCCTCAATTGGGTCTGCGATTTGCACCGCGGGTCTGGACACCTCTTCGGATTTTTCTGTGAGTTCGGCGGAAGCGAAGGTTACGCCGTGGATGCCGTCGCGGCCTGTTTTTCCGCCCGCCAGAAGGAGCACATCTCCTGCTTTGGCGTTTTTCCTGAACTTCTTCAGCGGCAAAAGCCCAATGCATCCGCAGTAGACGGTGACGTTTCCCGTGTAGCTGTCATCGAAGTATACGGCGCCGTTCACGGTGGGGATGCCCATGTTGTTTCCGTACGCGCTTATGCCTGCCGTTACGCCCATGTACACGTATTTTGGGTGTTTCACGCCTGCAGGCAGCTTGGCGTAATCATAATCTAAGGGTCCGAAGCCTAAAACGTCGGTGCACGCAATCGGATCTGCCCAGACACCTAAGACATCACGGATTACGCCGCCTACTCCTGTGGCTGCACCGCCGAACGGTTCCACCGCGGAGGGGTGGTTGTGGGTTTCCACTTTTGCGGCTATGCCGTAGCCTTTGTCGAAGCGGACGATGCCTGCGTTGTCTTCGAAGACGCTGAAGCACCAGTCTGGGTTGATTTCTCGTGTGGCTTTTGCGATGTAAGTTTTGAAGAGGCTGTGGATTTCCTTGTTGCCTACGCGTATTTTGCCTTTGAAGGTTTTGTGGTAGCAGTGTTCGCTCCATGTTTGGCTTATGGTTTGCAGTTCCACGTCCGTAGGGTTCCTTTCCTCTCTCTTGAAATAAGCTTGGACAGCCTGCATCTCTTGCACGCTTAAGCCTAAGCCCAGCTCGCGGCTTATCTCGGAAAGCTGCGCCTCTGAGGCTTCAGACAAGGCAATCTCGTACATGGTGAAGGCGGTTTTTCCACGGACGTAGATGTCAGGGTTCATTTTTGCTCCTCAATGGCGATTGTGTAGTTGTCTTTGGTCGGGTTCGCCAGAAGCCTTTTGCACATCTCTTCGGCTTTCGCCTTGGCTTCTTTCAGTGTTGGGGCTTCAAGAAGGATTGTGTATAATTTGCTGACGTTTACGGCGTTAACCGCGTAGCCCAGCTCTTGTAGCAACCGTGCGGCTGTTTCGCCTTCGGGGTCGCTGTGACCTGGTTTGAGGCTGACTTCTATTTTCGCGCGGTATTTCATGGGCTAAAATGTTAAGTGTACTGATTTAAACGCTTTCATCACTAACCTGTGCAAACCGCTATGCCAGAACCATTTTCTTGTTTTCGTGGTGAATCACGATTTTTTCTTTAGCGGTCACTTTTCCTATTTGTTCAGGTTGAGCACCAGCCTTTTCCAGAGCACTCATCGCCTTTTCCCTGTCCGCTTTGTCTACGATTATGGCGAAGCCCCATCCCATGTTAAAGGTTCTGAACATCTCCTCATCCGTAACCCTGTAGCCCAGTTCCAGCGCGGTTTTCTGTATTAACCCGAAGATGGGTTGAGGCTTGAAATTGTTGAATTCGAAGCCTATGCTTGGCGAGAAACGCGTGAGATTGCTGAATTTCAAGTAAGCGTCACCCGTTATGTGTACGGCTGCCTTGACCTTCACGCTTTGAGCTGTTGTAAGGAGGGGTTTCACGTAGATTTTTGTGGGTTCCAGAACTTCAAGAGCTATTTCCCTGTCTAGCCCGTCTGGGACTGTGTCTGGCTTGTATTTTCCGCCCCATTGACTGAAGAGGATTTTTCTTGCGAGGCTTATGCCGTTGCTGTGGAGCCCGCTGCTGCGGAGACCTATGACTGGGTCGTCGGGTTTGATGTGTTCTCCCGTGATTACATCCTGCTTGGCGACTTGACCTACAGCTGCTACTATCATGTCAAAGCCTTTGCCTTCCGCTAATCCTTTTATAACTTCAGCTACGTCGCCTATCTCTCCGCCCGTCACAGGACATTCTGATTCCACGGCGCCTTTGGCGACGCCTTCGAGCCACGCTTTCACCAGTTGCGGGTCGCTGGCTTGGGCGTGAATGTTGTCTGCGATGGCGAGCGGCTTGGCTCCTGAGCGTATGACATCGTTGACCGCCATGGCAACGGCATCAACACCTATGGTGTCGTACTTGTCTGCGAGTTGGGCTACTAGGACTTTGGTTCCTACGCCTTCGATGACGAGGTCCAAGTAGGCGTTTTGGCTGATGGGAAATATGTTTCCATACGGCAAGCGCATAACTGCGCCAAACTTGCTGTACTCGTAGGTTTCCTTCAGTGTTTTCAACTGTTTTTTGGATTCGGCGCGTTGCTGGCGGTTTACGCCTGCGTCGGTGTAGGTGAAGTTTTTGGGCATATAGCGGTTCTCCTTTTCGGGTATTCTTTCTGGTTTGTAGGAGATAACGATTTTGCATTTAACTGTGCCGTTTATGGTGTGGGGCTGGGTTTGCTTTTTTTAGGTACCGTGCATCCCAAAATACAGAAGTAACAATCCAATGAATACTAGGATGACAGCTATTATTATTCCAAAGATGTACGTGTTGAATCCTGATAGAAACTCGAAACCAGCTTTTTCAAATGTTCCTGCCAAGGTTAAAATTGCTACAAAAATGCCCGCCAATATGAAAACAAATGCTATAACCAAGACAATGACGCTGTTGCCTCTATTGTCCATGTTTAACTAACTCTCGTTTACGCAACATAATTCTGTAGAATGCTTAAGTTTTTCTATTTTATCTCAACTCTGCGTGTCATCTTAGATAGCTTTTTACAAAATAAGGAACAAAACCGCTCTGAGGAAACAAGCATTAGTTTTGGTTAATGGAATTTTTTACTAACGCCACTGTAAATCAGGAGAAGCAGCAGAAACACTAACACCGCAATCTTGGTTGCCGCAAGATCTTGAATGATAGAGAAAGCGAGAAAGCCAATTGGAATCAAACCTAACAAACCATAAACAAAAAACGCCTTCAATCCTGCGCTTGAGTTTACGCCTGCCATGTAGCCGCTTCCAAAGAACAGGTCGGCTAGTTTCCCAAATCCACTCGTACAGGATTTACAGTAATAACAGGAATTGCAGCCAAGCCTCCGCAATATAGCGAAGATCATCACAAAGGCTGAGACAAGAAAAAGCCACCCAAGAATAGGATTAAAGAACCAACAGGCAACTGCGCCTATCACTATCCACAGAACTATTCCAAGGTTGCCTAGAATAAGCAAGGATTTCGAATAACCTTTTTTTTCGTCGCTGATAGGTTTCAACCCCTTTTCACAGGAATGCAATCGGTTGCTTTAATACATAACCCTCAACGCGCTAAGTTATTATTGCCAAGTTTCCTTATTCACTGACACTTGTTAATCAATAGAACATTGCAAGCCAATCTTAGATTGACAACTATTCGGAGTTTGAGAGTCCAGCTTTATCTCCAAATCCGAAATTTCTTAAATCGTAGCTGGGTTAGCAAACTGGACAAATGTTCAGTTATATTGCAAAAAACTATTTAAGAGCCTATCAATATCAGTTATAGGTCTACAAACGTATTGAAACAAAGGATACTACTACTTACTCAAAGACCTTGAAGCTCATCAAGAGTAAAATGCAAATAATAAAAAACATGGGAGGGAAAAAGCTGTTTTGGCAACCTCAACAAAAACGGAAATCGATATCAAAGAACCAAAATGCACGATATGTGACTATACTTTTTTCAAAGTTGAGCGAGTCTCACCTGACAAAATCAGACTAACTTGCGAAAATTGTGGAGAAAAACATCTAATAGTAATAAAATCTGAAGACAAAAACAAATCTACATTGAAATTTATCGATGCAGAAGAAAACATTTTAGAAACCTCGTAGAATCTGCCAGCCACACTGTTTCATCAAAGTTTTCAGCCATTTTAACCATCGTAAAACACTATATCAGGTGCTGGGGCGAGTACTCCACTAGGTTTTGGTTTCTAGCCCAGCAGGGGGTCTAGAATTTGCATGAGTGATTTTTTTTATTTTTTCTTCCGTTGACCAGTCCCACTAAGGAATACGCTGAACCAGAGCTAGAGAAACTTGGGAACTAAAGCTCTGGAAGAGCGTAAAGGTTGGGCAAGAAGTCACAATTGACCGTAAACTTAAAGAATCAAGCCTTAATCAACAAAACAGGAGCGGTCGTAGTCTAGTTTGGCTAGGACATCAGCCTCCCACGCTGACGACCCGGGTTCAAATCCCGGCGACCGCACCATAACCGCTCTCGGAGAGCTACCCCCTCCCTTATAAATAGATTGAACTGATTCGTGAAGTACGCATTCAGCTTTTGTTTGGAAAATGCTTAATTAAGGGCTGTGCTTATTGCTGTGCAGACGGAAGGATAAACATGAGTGATGAACTTTCAAAGTTGCCGCCTCAAGTTCAAGAACGTTTACTTAGACTTCAGCAGTTGCAGCAGACATTGCAGTCTGTTTTGGCGCAGAAACAGCAGGTGGATATGGAGCAAACTGAGGTCGACCAGACCTTGACTGAGCTGCAAAAGACAGCTGACGACGCGGTGATTTACAAGGCAGTTGGTTCGCTTCTCTTGAAAGCGGAAAAAGCCAAGATAACCGAAGAGCTGGTTGAACGTAAAGAACTGTTGAACACGCGAAGCACCGTTCTCGCCCGCCAAGAAGAACGATTACGCAGCCAAGTTAAAGAGGCTCAAACGAAACTTCAAGAGGACCTCAAGCCCCTTTCACCATCCTCCAAATAGCCTCCAAGGTGAAACGCGTGGAAGAGCTGGGGATACCCGACTTAACCACCGAACAAATCGAAACGTTATGCTCAACTGCGGAGAACGCCGCCAGAAAGCACGTTCTTTCAAAAGTGCCCTCCAAAATGGTGGAGAAACTAAACATAAGCGTGGAAGCCGACGGAACAAAACCTGTGAACATAACGATCGAAATAGACGTTGCATTGTCACCAAAAATGAAAAACTTTGACGCTGACACGCTGGTTAAAGAGGCAGTTAAAGAAGCCCTAAAAGCAAGTGAAAATTACCTGAGACAGTTAAAATGACATTCACAGACATAACCCAGATTTTAGACGAAACTCGGGCAAGCTTCGTTCTTTTGTTGTGCCACCACAACGCAGACCCCGACGCCATATGTTCAGCCTACGCTTTTCAAGGCTTACTAGCAAAGTGTAGGCCAAACGTAACTGCTGAAATCGGAGCAGGACAGGGAATCAGCAGGCTTTCGAAGCATATTTTGAAACAGATTCCAATAAACGTGAACCTGCGACCTGATGTAGAAAAAGCCGATGTCATAGTGCTACTGGACACCAACACCACCCAGCAAGTGGGGCAGTTAGCTGAGAGAGTTATGAAAACCAAGGCACCGATAATAGTTATTGACCACCATGCAGCCCACCCGCAAACGGAGCAAATAGCAAAACTCTGCATAACAGACGAAGAAGCCTCATCCACATGCGAAATAGTCTACAACCTCTACAAGCAGGTCAACATTAAACCAGACATAAACGCGGCTAAAGCCCTTTTTCTAGGCATAACCTTTGATACCCGCCACTTCATCTTGGCTAAATCCTCAACGTTGAAGACTATATCTGAGCTTGTCGATATAGGGGTCAACCCTCAAGAAGAGCTGTCTGCGCTTGCCTTGCCTATGGACTTTTCTGAACGTGTCGCGAGAATAAAAGCGTGCCGAAGAGCCGAACTGTTGAAGGTTGAGAACTGGATAATTGCCCTTTCACACGTCAGTTCCTACCAAGCCTCCGCGGCAAGAGCTTTAATTGATTTGGGCGCGCACATGGCGGCGGTGGCTGGACAAAAAAACGGGAAAATCGAAATGAGTCTACGCTGCACTCGTGAATTCAATCAGATAACTGGCATTCACCTTGGAAAGGACATCGCTAAACCCTTAGGCGAGTACCTAAGAGGGATGGGCGGCGGGCACGCCACAGCGGCGGGCGTCAACGGCGAAGGACAGATAGATAAAGGGCTCAAACGTTGCCTACGGCTGGTAAAAGAAAAACTGTCTAATCAAAAATGAGTAGCTACTCTTAAATGGGAAAACAAAGCGTAACTTAGGCAGGCACAGCAAACATGGCTATGATAGAAACAAAAAACCTTATGTACACTTACCCAGGCGTAACAAAACCGTCAATCAATGGTGTCTCCATAAAAGTGGAAAAGGGAGAATTTGTTCTAATCACGGGTCCAAGTGGATGCGGTAAGACAACTCTGTGCCGATGCTTCAACGGCTTGATTCCTCACTTTTACCAAGGCGAATTGAAAGGCGAAATCACCGTAGCTGGGATGGACACAATCAAGCAACAGACACACACAATGGCAAAAAGCGTGGGCTTGGTTTTTCAAAACCCCGAAAACCAGCTTTTCGCCCTATCAATAGAAAAAGACGTAGCCTTCGGACTGGAAAATCTAGGCGTGCCCAGAGAAGAAATGCGCAAAAGAGTGGAATGGGCGCTGAAGCTGACAAACATTTACGACTTGCGAGAGAGGTCGCCTCACGAAGTTTCAGGCGGTCAACAGCAACGCGTTGCAATTGCGGCTGTCCTTGCAATGCAGCCGGAAATAATAGTTCTGGACGAGCCGACATCCTTCCTTGACCCGTTAAGCGCAGAGAAAATATTTAAAGTGATCCATGAGCTTAACAAGAAACTTGGAATAACCGTCGTGCTAGTCGAGCACAGGCTGGACTTAACCGCAAAATACGCAGACCACATAATAATCATGGACGAAGGAAAAGTCTGTTTTGACGGCAACCCCCGCGAAATCCTAAGCACCGAAGAAACTCGCCTTATTGGCGTGGGAATACCGAAAGCCACTCTTCTTTACCAGATTCTCAGAAAAGAAGGCATTAACCTGAGCAATCGTACACCGTTGTCCTCGGAAGAACTGGCAACACTGCTACTGGAGGCTTTTGAAACCACATGATTGAAGTTGAAGCGCTTCACTTTACCTATCCCAACGGCGTGGAAGCCCTGAAAGGCGTCTCATTAGTCATCAAAGACGGCGGATTCGTGGCGATAATGGGTCAAAACGGCGCGGGAAAAACAACACTGGTCAAACACTTCAATGGACTGCTAAAGCCTTCAAAAGGAACGGTGCGGGTGGACGGGGTGGAAACCACAAAAACCAGCGTTGCAACTTTGGCGAGAAACACGGGTTTCGTTTTTCAAAACCCTGACCATCAGCTTTTCAGCGAAACAGTTGAAGAGGAAATAGCTTTTGCACTGAAAAACTTCGGGTTTGAAGCGGACGTAATAGAGAAACGAATAACTTGGGCATTGAACCTGTTAGGATTAGCACAGTACAGAAAAACCTCGCCTTTCCTGCTCAGCGGAGGCGAGCGAAAGCGTGTGGCTTTAGCCTCTGTCTTAGCGTGGAACCCTAAAATGCTGATATTGGATGAACCTACGATAGGTCAAGACCATCAGCAAAAAGAAAAACTGCGCCAGTTCATCGTCCAAATGCAGACGCAGGGGAAAACAGTTGTTATCGTCACGCATGATGTGGAATTTGTGGCTGAGTGCAACCCCAGAGTCGTGTTGATGAAGGACGGAACAATCGTCGCTGACGGCGAAGGAAGAGAAATCCTCACCACGCCTGAAGTTTTAGCACAGTCATCCATTGTTCTGCCTCAGATAGCTCAGGTCTTCATGAAACTGACCCCGCTGGGACTTACGAAAAACGTAATTGACGTTTACGATGCGAAAGAAATAGTGCTTAAAGCGCTGGAGAAAAGGCCAAAATGAGCGTTTTCGACGGCTTAAAATTTCGCAGAGTCTATTCGCCGATTCACAATTTAGACCCGAGAATGAAATTTGTATACGTCTGCGCGGTGTTTGTGGCGGCGATTCTTTTCGGCGAAATTATTCCTTTGATCGCGCTTTTCTTGATGCCTATTCCCTTTGTCTTTTTGGCGGGTGTTCAAAAGGAATGGTTGCGTTCGCTCCGTGGCGCCGCCTTTTTAGCTGCATTTATATTCTTAGTGAACATAGCGTCAAACTTTTTTACTTCAGGCTACGTACTGACAGCGTTAGCCGTCGAAACCTCGGCTGCAATGACCCTGCGTTTTGTGGTGCTCGTTGAGTCTTTCTCGGTTTTCTTTTTAACGACATCTCCAGACCATCTCGGCTTGGCGTTGGAGCAGACCCGCGTGCCTTACGAGTTCGCTTTTGCCTTTACAACTGCCGTGCGGTTTGTCCCTGTTTTGGCAGAAGAAGCCCAGACAATAATGGACGCGCAAAAAGCTAGAGGACTAGAGCTGGAGAAAGGTGGCTTTCTTAAGAGGATTAGGAACTACGTGCCAGTTCTTATACCGTTGATAGTCAGCGCTATTCGTCGAAGCCTTGAGTTGGCTGAAGCCATGGAATCCCGTGCTTGGGGTGCCACCAAAAACCGCACCAACCTGTACGCGCTGAAGCTTCACAGGGGTGATTTTGCGCTGTTGGCGATAACCATTGGGGTGTTGGTGGTGGCGATTTACGTGCGCCTCTACGTGCCTGTGCCGACTTTAAGTCAGTTTTTGTAAGGAAAATGGTTGTGATGGGCACGTTAGTTGTTGTGTGTGTTAGTGTTTGCGTGTGAAGTTCAGTAAAGATTCGCCATACATATAGCTTATTAAGACTTGCGACGCACTATATTTTTGAAAAAACGCCTCAACACCCTACCTCCCAGGAGGGCGACACAAACGAAGAAAAAGCAGCGAGCAGAAGCCTTAGACGTTCTTAAACAGCCACAGGTAACAATAAAACTTAGCAACGCGACCAAAAAACCAGCTGCTTTCCAAGAAGTCTACGCCCTCCAAGAACCATACGTGTACGCAGCCATAGTCAAAGAAAAGGAAACCCAAAAGCGGCACTACGAAATAATAGAACCCACTCTCCAGCCAGACGAAGAGAAACATCTCCATGAAATAAAGAATTTTTTAATGGATGAACTAGACGTAAACCTGAAAGAAATAGAGAACAAAGAAAAAGCAGAAAAATATCTAAGACAAAAAATCAAGGAACTGATAAAAAAGTACCACATAAAAATCCCGGCGGAAGCAGTTGACAAACTCTCCTACTACATTATAAGAGATTTCATAGGCTACGGAAAAATAGACCCGTTAATGAGAGACCCGTTAATTGAAGACATATCCACCGACGGCGTAAACATCCCCATCTACGTTTGGCACAGGCTCTACGAGTCCTTACCTACAAATATAATGTTCAAAGACGCGGCTGAGTTGGATTCTTTCGTAGTCCGCCTCGCCTATCTCGCTGGAAAAAACATCTCCATAGCCGCACCAATACTTGACGCGTCGCTTCCAGAAGGAAGCCGTATACAACTAACTTACGGACGCGAAGTCACCAGAAGAGGCTCAACCTTCACAATCAGACGCTTCAAAGCTGACCCTTTGACAATCTCAGACCTTATCGGTTTCAACACAATTTCTTCGGAAATAGCTGCGTATCTGTGGTATCTTATAGAGAACCGTGCTTCAGTGATGGTGGCAGGAGGAGTGGCATGCGGAAAAACAACTTTGTTGAACAGCCTTTCCATGTTCATAAAACCTGAAATGAAAATTGTAAGCGTTGAAGACACTCAAGAAATCAATCTTCCACACGAAAACTGGATACCTTCGGTTGTGCGAGCAGGCTTCAAAGGCGACGATAAACACGGCGGCACCATAACCCTTTTTGACCTACTAAAAGCGGCGGTAAGACAGAGACCCGACTACATAATCGTGGGTGAAGTTCGAGGCGAAGAAGCCTACACTCTGTTTCAAGCCATGGCCACAGGTCATCTGGGTATGTGCACCATCCATGCTGAATCCGCCGAAGCCGTCATAAACAGGCTAGAATCTGAGCCAATGAACATTCCGAAACCGCTCATCGCCATGACTAACATCATTTTAGTTATGGAGCGAACCGAAGTGAAAGGCAAACCTGCAAGACGCGTTAGGGTTGCAACTGAAATAAGAGGTCTTGAAACAAAAACAAATGAAATTCTAACTGAAGAGGTGTTCCGCTGGAACCCTAAATTTGACAAATTTGCCACTGCAGGCAACAGCCCTCTCTTGGAGAAACACATGAACAAAATGAGCCTGACTGACGAGGACATAAAACGTGAATTGAAAGCTAGGAAGACCGTTCTGGAGTGGATGGTTAAGCAGGGTATTCGCCACCATGGTGGTGTAGCCAAAGTCATCAGAGAATACTACGCTAACCCGAATCGTGTCTTCCAAAAAGCAAGGGTGGGGTTGAAATGAGAAAACAAATCACGGAAAAACTCAAAGCCTCCAAGAAACGACTGGAAATTAGGCTTCAGACGTTATATGCCAAGTTTTCAAAGCAAAAGTCTGAATCGCCTACTGAAGAGGCTAAAATGGATCTTGAAAAACCGTTGTCCATGGCGTATCAGGTAATGGGCGACAAAACTGACCGTTTTATGCCTTTATTCAAGGATTTAGACCAGAATATACAAAAATCAGGTTTAAAAATTAACTTCAAAGCCTACGTGAGCTTAACGATACTCGCTTCGCTTTTGTTCGCGGTCTCAGTTGCGGTGGCACTGCCTGCACTGCTGTTTTTTGTTTCCAATACGCCTTTAGAATCGGCGCTCCTGTTCGGCTTTGGCGGCGCCCTGTTCACAGGGGCGCTTTCGGTTTTTGGTTTTTACCTGTACCCAGTTTATCGTGCAGATAAGCATAAGAGAGAATTAGATGACGAATTACCCTTCACAACGGGTTATATGGCTATTCTGGCGAGCGCGGGTGTTTCTCCCGAAAAAATTTTCTATTCCCTCTCAACCTTGAATGTGCCCTTGGCGGCTTCCACCGAATCCAAAGAAGTTGTCAAAAACATTAACTTGTTCGGTTTGGACGTGATCTCAGCCTTAGAAAAAACTTCAAGCCGAACCCCGTCCGAGAAATTTCGGGATGCCATAGAGGGAATAATCTCTACAATTCACACAGGCGGCAATCTAGGAGCCTTTCTGCGTCAGAAATTTAAGACAGCTATGAAACTGAAAAGGCTGAACCTTAAAAAGTACTCCGACAACCTGTCAGTTTTGTCCGAGATTTATGTGGCGTTGCTTTTGACGGGTCCGCTGCTTCTGGTCATAATGGTGTCGGTTATGTCGGTGCTGGGCGGCGGCGGGTTAGGCATACTGAGCCCTGAACTCCTGTTGAGTCTCCTAACTTACCTATTGATTCCGGTCTGCGCCGTGATATTCCTCATAATCTTGGATTCAACTTCGCCGAAATGGTAGCGAAAAATGCCGAAAATAGAGAACCGAATTAAAAAAATCGTAATCGCTGTTTCAGTAGTGGTAGCCGTTGCCATAGTGCTCTTCGGCTATTTCACCGTAGGCTTCAGCGTAGCGTTAGACGACTTTGTATTCTTCGCCCTACTCGCAGTAATTTCGCCAATAGCGCTCATAAATTACGTTGATTACAGATGGAGAAAAGCCGTAGACGAGCACTTGCCAGACCTTTTCAGAAGCATAGTGCAAGCCCAAGAGATAGGTATGACGCTTCCCAAAGCCCTAGAAGAGGCAGCAGAAAGAGATTATGGTCCACTTACCCCTGAACTGAAAAAGATGACGGTGCAGATTTCTTGGGGAGCCAGCTTCGAAGAGGCGCTTTTAGCCTTTGGAAGACGCGTCGGCACCGTGCTAACGCAGAGGACCGTGCCCATGATAATCGAAGCGAGCCGTTCAGGAGGTCGCGTGGAAAAAGTCTTTGACCCCATGGGCAAGTTCGTGCAAACAACCATCCTGCTTGAAAAGGAACGTAAAACGCAGACAAGACCCTACATCGCCATCATATACGTGGCGCTCTTCGTGTTCCTTTTCACGATAGTCATACTTTTCAAAACGTTCTTCGTAAACGTGGACGGTACAGCTTTGCTTTCGATTCCAACGTCGTCACCCGCGGATTTGAAGCGAATCTTTTTGCATTTGACTCTTGTTCAAGGTTTCTTCAGCGGACTCGTTGCTGGAAAAATGGGTGAAGGCTCGGTAAGCGCTGGCTTAAAGCACAGTCTGATTATGATGCTGTTAGGCTACGTGGCTCTGAAATTCTTCTTGTGAGGCGAAAAAAGGGTGAAGAGGTTTGTTAAACGGTTTTTGCGTGACAGGCGGGCTATAACGCCAGTTCTCAGTCATCTTTTGCTTACCGTCGTAGCAGTGGCGGTTATGTCAATTGCCACTTCAGCCACTTTCGTGATAACAACTAATCTCAGGGAGACAATGGGCGAACGAGTGATTGTTGAAGACGTTTGGTTTAACAGTGGGACTGGCACGGTGGACGTTTACCTTCGTAATGTGGGGAAAGCTGACATCCAGGTTTCTGGCGTTTATGTGGATCACGTAGGTCAATCTTTCAACGGACCTTTCCGTTTGCAGATCAAGGAACACGGTTGGCTTAGAATCGCTTACACTTGGGATTCTGGAGAATCCTACTACATAGATATTGTAACAAATAGGGGGACTCATGTTGCAAGCTATTACAAGGCGCCTTAAACGCGGAAAGCGTGGCATAAGCACGGTCATCGTCGTGATGCTAAGCCTAGTGCTAATGGTGATTATAGTTGGCAACGTGGTCCTGTGGAGCTACCAGATGAACCAACTCGACTGGGAAAAAATGCAGGAAAAAATTGATGTTGTTAACGCACAATCCGTAAATGAAAATCGGGCACAAAATCCCACCGCATATGCTCTCGGGGGATCAACAAGCTGGGTGTCTGGAGACGTTTTGGACCTAGCGACAGATGACGATGTCTATATGACGTTTAGAAGTTATTACTCGGGAACAGGTACAGAAGATTTCGTAGACAATAACCTGTCTGATGTAGACTCTTCTGCAGACATAGGAACCCACAGCAACTTCTCAGCTCAGCAGTTTGGTCCAGACAGCATTATGGATACACTCCAAGAAAGCAATACAGGCGGAGGCGAGCAGTGGGTATCACCTACTGGATATGAAGATCCAGGAAGTAGCTGGAATTTAGAAACAAGAGCATATGATGATAGGACTAATACATTTGCTTGGTCTTTTATTCCTGCGGACAGTTGGAGTGAGTATCTAGTGCTTACACATAATGCCATGACCTGTGCTAAGATTCAGTATTGGGTACGCAACCAAAATTCAGCTGTTGACCAAATGGAGGTGGACATTTACAATGGTGCATGGATAAACGTGTATAGTGGAGCGGGAACGTGGCAGCAATGGGCGAACGTAAGCTTCTCGGAAACTTCAGTGACAAAAATGCGCTTCAGATTCCACAACAGCCATGCTAGTCAAAGTCGCTGGGTGCTTCTTTATGAAGCAGACTTTCTGCAAAGTTTATCTAATTACGAGTTAGATTTGGAAGTTCAATGGACAAACGTGGACTATGATGAAGCAAACGAACAGTTATGCATATACGGGGGTACAATGGGCGGAGAAAACATCAGAGTGGACGTTTGGACTGGTTCTACATGGGACAATCTATTTAGCGATTTAAGCCCTGGATGGAACAACGTTTCGGTCTCTTCTTACTTAGCTTCTTCAACATTTACAATTAGATTCAAAGGCGGCACAGAGACAAGCGATAGTTTTCAAGACAGCTGGAACATTGATGCTGCTTTGTTGCGTGTTGAGGCGAATGAGTATACGTCGGAGGTAGAGTTTACAGGTTTAAGTAACGTGGAAGAGTGGACTCAGCTCGATTGGACAACTAATATTGGATGGACGATTGGCTCAGTCAACGTTACGCTTCAACTTTACAATTTCACATTAGACGGCTACCCCACAAGCGGAGACGGCTATGTATCATACACCTCGGACAGTTCACCAAACGTTGATCAAACCATAAGCCAAACAATAAACACCAACCCAACCGATTTCAGAAATACTACGGGTTATTGGAAGATAAAAATCAAAGGAACTAAAACAGGAGCCACCCAGTTCGATTTAAACGTGGACTGGATTGAAATCAGAGAAACGAAACGTGGAACACTAATCACCTTTGAGAACGGAGGTTCCTTGACTTCTCATGTAGTTTCCTTATGGGTTAATAATTCAACAAGCCATCAAAGATACGATATTGATTTTTTCGTCGCGCCTGGAGAAACAGCAACATATTTTTGCGGAAACGCTGTTTTGTCAGGCGGCTCGTACACACTGAAAGTTTCTACTGAAAGAGGGAACGCAGGAGTTTTTTCAGGTTTTTCTGCTACCTTTAAGATGGAGTGGGGAACAACAACCGTCGATGACACCTACACGCAAATAGACTTACAAGAAAGTTATGTTAGTCCTGTTATAGTTTGCACACCAAATTACACTTCTGGAGTACCAAGAAGTGTAAGAACAACAGATGTGACGAGCCAAAGTTTCAAAGTTAGAGTTCAAAACCCCTCTTCAACATCATGTCCCCCTACTGAAGTTAGTTATTTAGTTGTTGAAGAAGGAGTCTGGACTACACCAATCAAAGTAGAAGCAGTGAAATATTCTACAAATACTGTTGGGAGAAAAAACAGCTGGGTTTATGACATCAGAGATTATCAACAAAGTTACTCAGGTAACATTATAGTTTTGCATCAGGTTATGAGTTATAATGACCCTAGTTGGATAACCACATATGTGTCAAGAGAAACATCTACGTCAGATCCTCCAGATTCAGGTGATAATGGTTTCCGTATAGCTTTGAATGGAGCAGAAGCAGCAACATCTCACGCTAACGAGACTATAGGTTACATTATTTTTGAAGCAGGCTTTGGAGAGATTTCTGGAATCAAGTATGACCTGAAAAAAACTGGGGACTCTATTAGTGGCTACTCAAACTCACCACCATATAACACAGCCTTTTCTCAGAGTTTCGACAGTATTCCAACGGTGGTTCTGGCAGGGCATCAAGAAGCAGATGGTGGAGACGGCGGATGGTGTGTTGTTCACACTATTACTCAGGCACAAGCAGGATTGATGATTGACGAAGACCAAGTAAGTGATAGTGACCGGTCTCACACATCTGAAACCTGTGGTTTCTTTGCTTTTGAATCAAAAGGCTCTTATTCGTAGATGCGTTGATAAAAATACCTCAAAGAGCAACTCTATTAAACAAAGCCGTTTTTTCAGAAGACTAAGCAGTTTTAAGGCTTTCTTTTAATGCCGTTACTGCTTCTTCTTGGTTTTTAGCTTCTATCGCATGGATCTTGTATAGTTCTGCCATTTTCTTTCCATTTTCGCTGAGCTTTGGAATCGCAATCAAGTAGGCTCTTTCAGGCGAAACGTCAAATATCTTCGCGAATAGGGCAATGATTGGCTGTTCGGACACCACGTTTTCTGTTGACATCGCCAAATCAACCACTAACGCTTTCTGTGATTTATCTCCTTTGTAGGCTACGATGTCAAAGGAGTGATTAGCCCCAGATTTGCCTTTAAGAAGACTAGGGCTTTCAACCTTTAGTCCTTCTTTCATTAGAAGTTCCCGTATGGCGGCGACTAAAAACCAGTTTAACGAGGATTCTGCTGTGACGTTCGCCTTAAGGGTGTAGGAGTAAACGTCTTTGATGGGCACTTCTTCGAAAGTGGAGGTTTCACGGCAGTTTCTGCAGAAATGCGAAGGCACAGGAATATCAAAACTTTTTTTGCAAGCGTTACAGGTGCACCAAATCCCAGCTTTCCTGTAGTCAACATCAACTGTCCTCAGTTCTTCATGACATTTCGGGCAGACGTACTTGCCGCCGTTGAGGAAATTCGCCTCCAAATCCATGTATCCACATTTCACGTGCTCGATCAATGAGCTTTTTTGAATATCGAACGATTTGCAGAAAGGGCAACAATAGCGCGTAGAAACATTCGCAGAACTGCATTTTGGGCAAAAAATGATTTTATCGTAAAGTTCCTTTTCCAAGACTCCAGCTTCATAAAGTTTGTTTAAGAAAGGTTCAACCTGTGATGCTTCGCCAACTATAGTTTCTACCACGGGATAACGATAACCAATCTCTGAGTCGAAAACTGGTTCAAGCTTTTTAATTTCGCCGCTTAGAAACTTGCTTAGCAACATCTGCACATTGCGGTCTCTGTAGATTTCAAGCGTTTCTTTTTTTCCTGACTGCTGCATTTTTTTGAACCAGCTCTTTTATTATTAGATAGATTCCTTAGTTGGCGCGTTAAATTTTAAACATTATTTCATAGATGTTAAATTTGCAATTACTATTCTGCATAGATATGTTTAAGCATTTCGAGACGACTTGCTCCGCAATCGTCACTCAACATATTCTGTTCCTCCGATTGGTTTATGTTGCATAACGCCATGTTATCTTGAAAAGGATAATCAGCAGAAATAAAGTTGTTGAGGCTTAAAGATTCAGATAGACAATACGCATTCAACGTATAGAGCCAACCTTTAAATGAGGAAACACCACTCTCACATCTAACCCAAAATTTAAAAAGTGAATTAGATGGCAGACCACCCTCGTTTTGGCCCAGCTGGAATCCCCCCAATCTTCAGAATTCTAGGCGCGCAATCATTCGATGTGCCCAGACTTCTGCGGGAGGAAGGGCTGGACGCCTTTGAATACCAAGCCGTTCGGTGGGGTCAAAAACCGCAGATGAAGCAGGAAGACGCTGAACGTTTGGGCGTTGAAGCTAGAAAGAACGATGTTTTGTTAAGCATGCACGGCTCCTACTATGTGAATCTCAGTGGCAAAAAAGAGGTCGTGGAAGCCAGCAAACGGCGAATTGTCGCCTGCGCTGAAGCAGCGCGGTGGATGGGTGCTTACGTGGTGGTTTTCCATATGGGGTTTTATGGGCGCTTTGAAAAAAGCTACGCGTTCAGAAGCTGTGTCAACGCGTTGAAAGACATAGTTGCAACCATGAACAGTCTGGGAATCCGAAACGTGAAGTTGGGTCCTGAAACCATGGGCAGGGTCTTCCAAGTTGGCAGTCTGGACGAGATTTTGACCATTTGCGAAGAAGTTGAGCAGACCCAGCTCGTCATCGACTGGTCGCACCTGCACGCCAGACACCAAGGGCGGTTCAGAAAAGTTGAAGATTTCCGCGCGGTAGTGGAAGAGGTTGAAAGAAGGCTGGGAACAGAAGTCGCGAGAAACATGCACTGCCACTTCAGTAAAATTGAATACACGGATAAGGGTGAAAGACGCCACCATGTCTTGGACGAAGCCAGATACGGTCCAGACTTCGAGATGCTGGCGGAAGTCATAGCCGAGTTTAACATGCGCCCAGTCATGATATGCGAAACGCCCATCTTGGACGTGGACGCCATGAAAATGCGCGACATACTTAGGAAAATACGGAGAAAATAAGGACGCTGTTAAATCATCATGCGTAATTCCCAAGCAGAGGTTCTATTCTGAAGTTCAAGCTATGCTTCAGCCTTTATATAAGGGGCTATAGACAAAAAATCGCAACAGTTCAGCAACTGGGTTTTTCGGCAAAACTATAAAAGGCAACGTTAGTTTTAAAACGGTACACCTCACGTTCCGAACAGTCCCGCACATGGGACTTACACCAGCTTTAGCGTAGCTCAAACTAGTTTTGATACGGAAAGCCATATAAATCGCCATTACGCTGTTGAATTGCACAATCGGAGAAATGACAAAAAATGCCAAAATGGGGATACTCCATAATAGAAGAAGAACTGGACCCTGAAAAAACAGCGAAAGCCAGCGGTAGAGAACTCAGAGTATCCCACAAGCACGCCCGAGAAGTGTGCCGAACAATCAAAGGCATGATGCTCACAAACGCAAAAACATACCTCAGAGACGTTATAGACAAAAAGAAAGCGGTTCCCTTCAGAAGACACAAAAAGAAACTCGGACACCGCCACGGCATAGAAAAAGCCTTCGCAGGAAGATACCCAGTGAAAACAGCACAGCAAATCCTGCGTGTGGTTGAAGCGGCAGAAGCCAACGCCGAAAACAAAGGCTTAGACGTAGACAGACTACGCATTTTCCACGCTGCCGCCTACCCAGGAATGAAAATCAAGCGGTTCACACCAAGAGCTCACGGCAGAACCTCACCAAGATACGAAACCACCACACACGTCGAAATCGTTTTAGAAGAAAAACCTGGACAAGGAGAAAGCTTCTAATGTCCATCGTCAAACGATTCATAACCGAATCCATCAAAAAAACGGAAATCGACGAGTTTCTACAAAGAAGACTTGAACGCGCTGGTTACGGCGGAGTTGACCTTTCCAAAACGCCGCTGGGAACCCACGTTGTAATTTACGCCATGCGACCTGGCATAGTCATAGGACGTGGCGGAGAAACAATAAAAGACCTCGCCACTATTTTAGAAAAAAACTTCAAACTTTCAAACCCGCAAATTTCTGTTTCAGAAATCGAGGTTCCTGAATTCAACGCTCACGTGGTTGCTTCCCGCGTAGCTTCCGCCCTCCAAAGAGGTGTTCACTTCAGACGCGCTGGTTTTTGGGCTCTGAACCAAGTTATGGATGCAGGAGCGTTAGGCGCAGAAATCGTGATAAGCGGCAAGCTGCGAACCGAAAGGGCACGTTTCGAAAAGTTCCGAGCAGGCTACTTCCCAAGATGCGGTGAACCCGCGTTGAAATACATGAAAAAAGCCGAAGCTCACGTTCAACTTAAACCCGGTATCATCGGCGTAAGAGTCAAACTGATGCCTCCAGACGCACAGTTTCCAGACAAAATCCAAATCGCCGAGGAACTGCCGCCTGAGGAAACCGAGGAAAAAGTAGCAGAAAAAGAGGAAGCACCTGCGGTAATTTCAGAGCAAGAAGTGAACGTGGAAGAACTGCCTAAAGAGCCAACTGAAGCAACCGAAGAAAAAGCAGAGGTAGCTGTAGAAGCGAAAGTAAACGAACCCGTTGAAGAGACAAAGCCGCAGGAAGAAGCAGTGGAAAAGGTAGCTGAAACCTCAGGTGAAGCAGAAGAGAAAACAGCAAAAGAGACAGCTGAGCCGTCTGAAGAAAAACCCGCAGAAACCGTGAAAGAACCAGCCGAAGAAAAGGAGGCAGAAGAGTAAGTGCCCATACTGCGACTTAAAGACATCAACAACATGTCCTCTGAAGACCGAACCAAGAAGCTCTCTGAACTAAGGGCGGAACTTGCTAGACTGAAAACTATGATTAGAGCAGGTGGCGCCGTTGAGAACCCCGCTCGAATAAGAGAACTGCGCAAGGCAATTGCCAAGATACTCACCATAGAGAATGAAGACAAACTGGGGCTTAGAAAAACAGAAGAAAAAGCCGCAAAAAGAAAAGGTAAAAAGGAGAAGAAAACCAAGTGAAGGTAACCCCAGAAATCATACGCCACGAATTCATCGGAACCGAAGGAAAAATCGCCAAAAGCCCACACGCAGATTATGTTGGGATACACGGCGAGGTAACATACGAAACAAAAAACACTTTCACGATTACGCATAAAGGAAAGGCAAAAAGCGTAATAAAAAACTCGGCAGTCTTTAACTTCAAGTTTTCCGACGGCACCACCGTTGAAATCGACGGCAAACTTTTGGTTGGAAGACCTGAAGACCGTCTCAAAAAAACCGTGAAGAGGTTATGGTGATGTCTCTAACTTTTAAGAAACCCAAAAAATCATGCAACGACAGAAACTGTCCCTTCCATGGAACACTTTCTGTGAGAGGAAGAGTTTTAGACGGCGTGGTCGCCACCGCAAAAATGGACAAAACAGTTGTTGTGGAACGCGAATACCTTCAGTTCTCACCTAAATTCGTGAGGTACGAGCGCAGGCGCGGTCACATTCCGTCACACAATCCCCCTTGCATAGACGCAAAAGAAGGAGACAGAGTGAGAATCGCGGAATGCCGCCCCCTCAGCAAGACGGTATCCTTCGTTGTTGTGGAAAAACTGGAGGAGAAGTAACATGGCGGCGAAGGCAAAACAAAGGGCACTTATCGCGAAAGGTATGCTTTCTCACGGACAGAAAGTTTCGAGAGGGCTTTTAGCTGGCTCGACTTTAAGGTGTACCGATAACACTGGCGCACGCGTACTGCGCTTAATCCAAGCCATGGGCTATAAAGGTCGATTAAGACGGTATCCTTCCGCCACCGTAGGCGACAAAGTGACCGTTTCGGTTAGGCAAGGGTCACCAGATATGAGAAAGAAGATTTTCCAAGCGGTGATTGTAAGACAGAGGAAACCTTACAAAAGAATCGACGGCGTCTGGGTTCAGTTCGAAGATAACGCCGCGGTGATAATCACTCCTGATGGTGAAATGAAAGGCTCCGAAATTCGCGGTCCCGTAGCCAGAGAAGCTGCTGAAAGATGGCCAAGAATAGCGAGTGCCTCAAGCATAATAGTGTAGGTGAAATAACATGCAAAAAACAAAACCAGTAAAAGACCCGCGAAAACAGCGGAAAAGGCTTTATAACGCACCTGCACATCTGCGTCGCAAGTTCATGGCGGCTCCTCTCTCGCCAGCACTCGTTTCGTCAAAAGGCGCAAAGGCTCTTCCAGTCCGGAAAGGCGACACCGTCCGCGTAATGCGCGGAGATCACATAGGATTCGAAGGAAAAGTCAGCCGAGTAGACTTGAAGCGATACCGAATATTCCTTGAGGGTTTAACACGCGAGAAGGTTGACGGAACAAACATATTTGTTTCAGTGCACCCGTCGAAGGTCATGATAAAAAACCTGAAGCTTGACGACAAATGGCGAAAAGCAATCGTTGAAGGAAAAGAGGAACTGGAGCTGTCCAAAGAAAAGAAAGTAGAGAAAGTGGTAGAGAAACCTCCGAAGAAAGAGAAAGCTGTTAAAACCAAAAAAGCCAAAAAAGAAAAAGCCGCCGAAGAGAAAGCCGTGGTTCCAGAGAAACCTGCAAAAAAAGCGCCAAAAGCCGCCAAGAAAAAAGTTCAGAAGCCTGCTGCCAAAAAGAAAAAAGAAGAAAAACCAGCTAAAAAAGAAAAAAAGCCGAAAGAGGCAAAGAAACCACGAGCCAAGCGTAAAACTACTTCAAAAACTGAAGGAGGAACATAGCTTTGGGCAAGAAAGGAAAAGTAGGAAGATTAAAACGAAAGCCCGCGCCGAGATTCTGGCCAGTTCACAGAAAAGAAGCCGTTTGGATAGTGAGACCTTCATCTGGACCTCACTCTCTAGAAAAGTGTTTACCCCTCTCACTCGTTCTCCGTGACATTCTTGAAGTAGCTGAGACAAGGAAAGAAGCCAAAAAGATAATCTCGCAGGGTAAAGTTTACGTTGACGGAAAGGTCAGGCGAAAAGACGATTTCCCCGTAGGCTTGATGGATGTTATTTCGATGCCTGACGTGAACAAGTTTTACAGGTTACTGCCTTCACATAAAGGTCTATTTCTTAATCCAATAAGTAAAGAAGAAGCCAGTTTCAAACTGTTCAGGGTAGAAGATAAAACCATAGTCAAGAACGGAACTTCGCAGGTTGCTCTCCACGACGGATCAAACCTGCTTGTAAAAGCGGAGGACCCTGAAAGCCCAGCGGAAGTGGTTTACGAAACCTTTGACACGTTGAAACTTGGGCTTCCTGAAAAACAGGTGCTTGACCAACTGAAAACCAAAAAAGGCAATATCGCCATCATAACGGGTGGAAAGAACATCGGAAAACAGGGTAAAATAGTCGAGATCGAAAAAACTGTAGCGAAGAAACGTAGAAACGCCCTTGTGGTAATCGAGGACGAAAAAGGCAACCGTTACCAAACAATTTTAGATTTCGTCTTTTCCATAGGTGGAGCCAAATCCCTCATATCTTTACCGGAGGTAGCTTCAGTTGTCTGAGGAAGATATCCTTAAGAGATGGGAAGAGCAGCCGATGCTTAAACCCAGAATCGACAAGGTCGTCGTTAACCTTAACGTGGGAAAATCAGGCGAACCACTGGAGAAAGCTTCCAGAGTATTGAAGGAGTTGACAAATCAGACGCCTGTTAAAAAACAGGCCAAAAAAACGATAAGAGACTTTGGTTTAAGGAAAGGCGAGTCAATTGCGTGTGTCGTGACGCTGAGAAAACAGGCGGCGCTTGACTTCCTTAAGAAGGTGCTGCCAGTTGTCGAAAACAAGATTTCTCGGGCTTCGTTTGACAGGCAAGGTAACTTTGCTTTCGGCATAAAAGAGCACATCGAAATAGCAGGCGTGAAGTATGATCCTGATATAGGCATTTTCGGAATGGATGTCTGTGTCTCCGTGAACCGACCTGGACACCGAGTGAAGATCAGGAGAAAGCAGAAATCGCACATCGGTTCCAAGCACTTGTTAACGCCTGAAGAGTCAATTGCCTTCGTCAAGCAAACTTTAGGAGTTGAAATCGCATAAACAGGAGACGGCTGTATGGCTAAACAGAAAATGAAGAAAGAAAGGAAGTATGGCAAAGGGGCAAGACCATGCGTTAGATGCGGTTCTTACGGGCCAGTTATCAGACGTTACAATTTATATTTGTGCAGGCACTGTTTCAGGGAGGCTGCGCCAAAGCTTGGTTTCAAAAAATATGAGTAGCGAGGTAGCAAGATGGATACGTTGACAAATGGGTTGATAACTATCATAAACAACGAGATGCGTAACAAACGCGAATGTATAATCAGCCCTGCGTCTAAACTTTTAGGACGCGTATTAAGAATAATGCAGTTAAACGGCTACATCGGCGAGTTCGAGTTTATTGATGATGGTCGTTCTGGAAAGTTCAAGGTGCAGCTTCTGGGCAGAATAAACAAGTGTGGTGCTGTTAAGCCACGTTTCTCCGTTAAAGTCGGCGAGTTCGAAAACTGGGAGAAAAAGTTCCTCCCGTCAAGGGACGTCGGAATAATGGTCGTTTCAACCTCCAAAGGCGTGGTAGCTCACAAGGAAGCTGAAGAAAAGAACATGGGAGGCAGGTTGTTAGCTTTCGTTTACTAAACAGGTGTTTTTTATGAGGCTGCCAGAAATCTCCAAGACCATTCAAGTTCCAGATGGCGTAGAAGTGAACGTGGAAAGACGAAAAGTTACAGTTAAAGGCGCCAAGGGAACTTTAACACGTGACTTTTCTTACGTTCCGATATCGCTTGAAGGTGATGGTAAAACAGTTCGCGTTTGGGCTGAATGGCCTCGCAAGAAGGAAGCCTCCCTCGTAGGCACCATATACTCTCACATTCAAAATATGATCACTGGAGTCGAAAAGGGCTTTTCGTACAAGCTTAAAATCGTGTTCTCTCACTTTCCGATGTCAGTCAAGGTTCAAGACAAAACGGTTTTGATTGAAAACTTCACTGGCGAAAGGCGAGCGCGAAAAGTGAAGATAATCGGCGACGTTCAAGTTAAGGTTCAAAGCGAAGACGTGATTGTTGAAGGCATAAACTTGGAAGATGTTAGCCAAACCGCCGCTAACATCGAGCAAGCCACGAAAGTGAAGAAGAAGGACCCGCGCGTTTTCTTGGACGGCATATACGTATATGAACGAAATGAGGGAATGACGTAATGGCAGAAACAAAAGCGTCCCTACCAAAAAAGGCGTTAAAATCGAGAAAACGCGCTAAAAAGAAAAAACCAGATTTCGTCAGGCCAGAAAGCTGGCGATACATGAGATTGAAGGAAAGCTGGCGTAAGCCTCGCGGGTTAGATAACAAGGTGCGGCGGAAAATCAAGGGATGGCCACCAGCGGTCAGCGTCGGCTATAAAGGACCAAAAAGCGCTAGGGGGCTTCATCCGTCTGGGTACAGAGAAGTTTTGGTGCATAACGTGCAGGAACTTTCCAATGTTGACCCGAAAACTGAGGCTGCTCGAATAGCTCATAGGGTTGGCAAGAAAAAGCGGGTGCAGATTATAGCTGAAGCCAAAAAGCGCAAGGTCAAAATTTTGAACGTTACTTTGATTCAGGAGCCCATCGAGAAGGAAGAGGAGGAGCCTGAGGAAGCTGAGGAAGAGCCAAAGGAGAAAGAGAAGAAACCTGCGGTGAAGGAGGAGAAGCCGAAGCGCAGAACGCTTGGTAGGAGAAAGGTTTCCGAAAAGGAGTCGAAGTCACCTGCTAAAAAATCTGAGCGACCGAAGAAGGCTCAGAAGAAGACGAAAAGTGAGAAGGGAGCTAAGAAACAATGACCAATCTTAGTAGTCAAAGGCGTTTGGCAGCGGAAATCCTGAAGGTTGGTCAGAATCGAGTTTGGATTGACCCTGAAAGAATGGATGATGTTGAAGGAGCTATAACGCGTGAGGAGGTTAAGAAGCTGATTCACGAGAAGATTATTGTGTCTTTGCCTGAGAAAGGTGTTAGCAGGTCTCGAGCGAAGACGGTTCGGAGAAAGAAGGTTGTGGGTCGGCGTAAGGGTCCTGGGAGCCGAACTGGGTCTGCACGCGCAAAAGTTTCTAAGAAAGAGGCGTGGATGAGCAAGATTCGTTCTCTAAGACGGAAGCTTCGAGAGTTGAAGGCAAACAGGGTTATCACAGAGTCTACTTACAGGAAAATGTATGGCGTGGCTGGCAGCGGAAAGTTTGAGTCGGTTGCGGATTTGGAGCGATATTTGAAAGCTCATGACTTGTGGAGGAAACGTTGATGGCGCGGGGTTCTAGCTATAGGGTTCCGCTGAGGCGGAGGCGAGAGGGAAAAACCGATTTTCAAGCGCGGAAAGCCTTGGTTTTGTCTGGTAAGCCGCGGCTTGTTTCTCGTAGTTCTGGCAGAAACATTGTTGTTCAGATTGTGGTTGCTAAGCCGCATGGAGATGAGGTCTTGGCTGCGGCACATAGCCGAGAGTTGAAGAAAGCTTATGGATGGAAAGCTTCGACGAGTAATGTTCCAGCCGCTTACCTTACAGGTTTGCTGTGCGGGTTAAAAGCCAAAAGCAAAGGTGCGGAAGAGGCGGTTCTGGATATTGGGTTGGTTGCGCCAGCGAAGGGTTCGAAGGTTTTCGCCGCGTTAGGCGGGGTTTTGGATGCTGGTGTGACGGTTCCTCATGATGAAGAGAAACTGGTTGAAGAGCGCGTCGAGGGAGAACACATCGCTGCGTACGGGAAGAGTTTAAGCGGTGACTCTGAGGCTTATTCTGCCAGGTTTTCGAAGTATTTGGAGCGGAAATTTGCTCCTGAGAAGCTTCCTGAGCATTTTGCTAAGGTTAAAGCTGACATTGTTGGTTCATTTAAGAAGAAGGGTGAGAAGAAAGCATGAGTAGGTATAGAGGACGAGGAAGAGGACCAGAGCGCACAGAGGAATGGGTTCCTAAGACACGTTTGGGTAAGATGATTCAAGAAGGCAAGGTTACGTCTATTGAAGAGGTTTTCTTGAGTGGCTTGAAGATTTCTGAGCCTCAGATTGTTGACGCGTTGCTTCCTGACCTTCAGGAGGAGGTTATAAACGTCAACTTGGTTCAGAAGCAGACAGATGCGGGTGAAAAATCAAGGTTTAAGGCTATTGTGGCTGTTGGAAACCGAGACGGTTACGTCGGCTTGGGTTCTGGTAAAGCCAACCAAGTGCGAAACGCGATTGAGAAAGCCTCAGCTAATGCGCGTTTGAACATCGTGCCTGTTAAGCGTGGGTGTGGAAGCTGGGAGTGCGGCTGCGGAAAGCCTCATTCAGTGCCATTTCAGGTTGAAGGCAAATGCGGCGGCGTGCGAGTGGTTATTGTGCCAGGTCCAAGAGGCTTAGGTCTTGTCGGTAGCGAAGTGGCGAAGGTTATTTTGGGTTTGGCGGGCGTTAAGGACCTTTGGATAAGAAGCCGTGGTTCCACGCGGACTGTGCCGTCTTATGCATGTGCGATTTTTGATGGGTTACGGAAGACTTATAGCTTGATTACTCAGGCGGACTGGGTGAGATAGAGTGACTGCAAAAGCTGACGAACGCAAGTGTTTCGCTGTGGTGAAGGTTCGAGGGACAATCAGCGCTCAACGTGAAGCCAGAGAAACCCTTGAGATGCTTCGTTTAGCTCGAACTAACAACGCGGTGCTTGTTGACAACCGCCCTTCATATATGGGTATGCTGTACAGAGTGCAGAACTACGTCACTTGGGGCGAAGTTTCGAAAGAAACCGTGGCGTTGCTGCTGAAAAAGCGGGGAAGACTCGCTGGCGTCAAAAAACTGACGGATGAAGCGGTGGAGAAGATGGGTTACAAGTCGATAGACAAGCTCGCCGAAGCTATAGTAAGCTGCAAAGCCGAGTTCCAGAAGCTGCCGAACGTGCAGCCTGTTTTCAAGTTGCGTCCGCCAAGCAAGGGTTTCAAGGGAAAAACCAAGAAGAGCTTCAGTGCAGGCGGCGAGGCAGGTTACCGAGGCGAAAAAATCAACGACCTCATAAAGCGTATGGTCTAAACAAAAGTTAAGTTTCTTAGCGTTTGCGTTTCTTGAAGTAGACCACCAGACTCGTGCCTATTATTGCCACTGCTAATATGGAAGCTGCAGCCAGTGTTGTGGGGGAAGGCTCAGTTTCGTTGGCTACAGTGAAGTTTATTGTTTCTGAAGTTCCAGTGTTACCAGCAGTGTCAGTGACATAAACTGTTACGTTGTGTAAACCGTAGGATAGGCTGGTGAGAGTAACGTTGCTTTCTATTTCGACAACCATCTCACCGTCAAGCTTGTAACGCATCCAAGAGGCAGGCTCGTTCACGGTAAAACTCAAAAGAACATCAGCTGCAGTGTAAGTCTTTTTTTCTGGTGACAGAACCACGACTTCTGGCGCAGTACAATCAGTTGCTGGTACATAAAACGGGTCGGGCGTCCCATACCCCATGGGCACGTACTGCTCATTCACTGGACTAGTCGTTATGTTTGCAAAAAGGGAGTTGCTGGGAGGCAAAAATTCGCCTCCAACCGCATAAAACAAGTCGTTAACAACTGCAACGCCAACATTACTGCGAAGCGTTGGCATGGAAGTCCCAACCGACCAGCGGTCATTTGTCGGATCATAAATTTGAGTTCCAGTTTCATCAAAAAAGTAAATTCGCTTAGGCGCATTTACGCCAGTTGTTGCACTCGCAACTGCATTTATCCCATATGTGGGTGCGTATATCCCAATGCTCCAGTTATCATTTACAGTGTTATATGTTTGAATGAATGGTCCTGACCATAGACCTGAGGCAGTATAATCGGTTGCTATGAAGTATATTTTGTCATCAAGGACGGCTGAAGCGTAGCTCGTAATTTCATATGGCGGTGGAGTTTTTGTGTTCCATGAATCAGTTTCAGGATCATAGACATGGTTTGAACTGTTATTGTATGGCGCACTTATCACATAGATTTTGCCGTTTACAGCATTTACGGTTATAGAACTTCTAGGAACAGGCATGGGCGCCTTGGTTTCCCAAGTATCCGTTGCTGGATCATAGACTTCGTTTACTTTGGTATCGCCATTATTATTAAAACCGCCTATGCAGTAGATTTTGTTTTGGTAAACCGCTATGCCAAAATGGCATCTCGGAGTCGGCATGGGCGCCTTGAAAGTCCATATGTCCGTTGCAGGGTCATACTCTTCAGTTATATTTGTGTAACTAAGCATAGCCCCAGAAGCCGCCCCATATAAGCCGCCGATATCGCCTCCAACAGCGTAGATCTTCCCGTTCACTACGGCAACTCCGAGGCGCCCTCTTGCTTCATGCATAGGCATTTTTGATACCCAATAGTCATCGCCTACATCAGCAGAGGATACCGCAGATTTAGCGACGATTATGCATAAGATCATTAGAAAGACTAGAACAAGCGACAGAGTCGCATGTTTACTCATGTTTATCACCATTATATTGAGCTGTTTCCGTGATTAAAGGGTTTTTGTCAAGGTTTCTTGACCAAACACACACAAGCGTTAGTCAAGATTTCTTGACTAAGAACCAGCCGTTCACTAAGCGCTTTAATCTATATAAAGGGGGGCTATAGACAAAAATCGCACAACAGTTCTGGAGTAGGTGAACCACAGAAAAACGTTCTCTTGTTTGCGATACATTTTAAAGTTACGTTGGAAATGCCTTTGTATTCAGGAGAGGTTAACTTGAGCATGAAATGGCGGAGAAGCAGAAAGCATCTGAAGTGGATAGACTTGACCAATCCAGATAGAGTTAACGCTAAAGACCGCTCCAAAATTCTCCGCGTTGAAAACATGCGAGCTCCAAGAAGCCTCTATCCTTCATACTACAGGTCTTCACAAAACAACATCAAAAGAAAATGGAAAGAACCCAAACCCTTAATCGACATTTTCCAAGAAAAAAACTGGATAACCATAGTCGCCGAAATCGCAGGCTTTAATAAGGAAACCTTAAAAATAAATGTGAAAGACCAGAAACTCACCCTTTCCGCAAAAGCCAAAGACCGCCGATACTACAAAAGCTTAAATCTACCCAAAGTAGTGGTTCCAAACGTCGTCCACACCACATACAAAAACGGCGTGCTCGAAATCAAACTCAAAAAAAGCAACAAACAAGGAAGCTGAAAAGAAAAATGCCCCACAAAGAAAGAAAAACCAGAAAAATGCGCGGCAGCCGAACACACGGCTACGGCAGAATAGGTCAACATAGGGATGCAGGCTCCAAAGGACACCGAAAAGTAGGACGCCACAAACACCTGTGGAGTTACGTCGTAACCTACGAACCCGATTACTTCGGCAAAAAGGGCTTCACGTCACCCCAAAGCCTCAAACGCAGAGAAAACACCATCAACATCAACCAACTCGACCAAATAGCCGCGAAAACACCTGACGCACACATAGACCTGGCAAGCCTAGGCTACACCAAACTCCTTGGCACAGGAAAAATAACCAAACCCCTAACCATAACTGTGCCTTCATGCTCAAAAACCGCAGCTGAAAAAATAAAAAAAGCTGGCGGAAAAATCTCAACTGGGTCTCAGGAACACGGAGAGTAACATTAGTAAATGGCAGGAAGATTTCTCAGCCTTTTCAGACCTCTCGCAAGAGTGCTGCCTGAAATTAAAGTTCCCGAACGCAAAGTCAGCTTTAACGAGAAAATCTTCTGGACCGCACTTGTTCTCATCATCTATCTGGTCATGTCCGAGATTTCACTCTACGGAATCTCCAGCGATGTGCAAGACTCGTTTGGTCAATTGCGAGTGATTTTTGCTTCCAACCGCGGAACCCTCATGGAACTCGGCATAGGACCCATAGTCACCGCAGGCTTAATCCTGCAGCTGCTAGTTGGCTCTGCCATTATACAATGTGACATGTCTGATCCTCAAGACAGGGGTTTGTTCACGGTGGCAAGCAAGTTCTTCTCCATTCTTCTTACTGGAATCCAGGCTTCAGCTTACATAATTAGCGGCATGTACGGTCCAACCCTGCCAGGAACAACGACGTTAATCATATTTGCGCAGCTTCTGGGCGCTGGAATAGTCGTGATGTTGATGGATGAGCTGGTGCAAAAAGGCTGGGGATTAGGCAGTGGGATCAGCCTTTTCATCATGGCTGGTGTTGCGCAGAACATTCTGTGGCAGACGTTTAATCCTGGAGCAGGTTTGTTTGTTGGGTCGCTTGACCTGCTTTTTAGAGGTGGGCAGACTTTGACGCAATGGGTAATTGGGGCTGGTGCGTATCCTTCTTTGATCGGGTTTCTAGCAACCATTGGCACGTTTATTGTGATTATTTATTTGGAGGGTGTGAGAGTTGAGTTGCCGATGACTTATGCGGGGTACAAGGGTTTTCGCAGTCGTTACCCGATCAAGCTTTTGTACGTGTCTAATCTTCCGGTTATTTTTGCGTCGGCGCTTTTCGCTAACGTGTTCTTCTTTTCTCAGCTTCTCTGGAGTCAGATGGGGCAACCTGCTCCTGGAACAAATCTTCTCTTTCAGGTCATAGGCGATTATAACCGAACATCTGATGGAAGCGTTACGCCTGTTGGAGGTTTGGCTTACTTTGTTACTCCGCCGAATAACATTTTGAGCGTAGCGGCTGAACCGATTCGGGCTTCGGTTTACTTGGCGATTCTGGTGGTTTTCTGTGCGGTTTTCTCGCTTATTTGGCTTGAAGTTGGTGGTCTTGGTCCTTCTACGGTGGCGAAGCAGCTTATGGATTCAGGCATGCAGATTCCTGGTTATCGGCGTTCGGGAAGACCTATCGAGGCGATTCTTAAGCGGTATATTCCTGTGGTTACGATTCTAGGCGGAATAATCGTGGGGTTGATTGCTGGAATCGCAGATTTCCTAGGCGTTTTCGGAACAGGAACAGGCATACTGCTTTCGGTTGGCATAATCTACCAGTACTACGAACTGTTGATGCGTGAAAGAGCAGCGGAAATGTTTCCAGCGTTCAGAAGAATCATAGGAGAATAGTCAAAGACTCTAGCGCTCACAGCAGACTATAGCCCCCCTTTATATAGATTCAACTAGGAGTTCACGAGGCCTAGGAATAGCTGTTTGAAAAAGGCTGTGTATTAAGGAATTAGGAAGCTGGTGCGGTGCGGCACGGTTCTACGCGAGAACGGCGTTGTAACAGTTTTTCCAAGAGATAGTGTGAAGCCTCGTGTATCCAGAGTACATAATTGTTAAATATTTTCTTTGGCTATTATTATCTTGAGGGAAAGAGTCAAAGTCTATCCCGGAAACCTAAAAGCTTCAGCAACACGGAAATTACTTCAAACAGAAGCTAAGTAACAAGGGGTTCAAATTTACGCAAATAGCATTGAGTACTTTGCTATCAAACACCTCCTTCGTATAATCTCCCAGAAACTTCTAAGCCCCCTCTTTCCCTCATCCACTTTTTTGCCACACCGACAATTCTGTTTTTCTTAATGAGACTTAATTACCTGCTCATCAGAGGAAAGTGAAAAAATAGCATTTTTACTTTACAAACATTCCACGAAGAAGAACCAAATGCAGAATCATTTAATCGTTGTCTTGAAATGTCTTCTTCTAAAAACCAGAGTTCCTACTGTAACTGTTAGCACAAATAGTGATAGAATAAGTATTGATGGAAGTTCTGGAATTTCTGGTGAAGGTGTTACGGAGGGAGTAGTCCATGACTTTGGAACATACTGCTGGTATTCTTTTATTTCGTAGATGCGCGCTTTTTCATCTTTAAATTCTGGAGGAATCTCTCCAATTTCCCATCCATCTCCAGTAGTCTCACAGTAGTAGTATGTTTTGTCATTATAGGTGTAATAGGAACCTCGAAGATTGTTTCCTAACACTCCAACTGCATAATGTTCTGGAGGATTGATGTAGACAGCACCATAGCCCATTATCAAAGTGAGTGTTGCAAACAATATTGCTGTGTCTTCACAGTCACCACCATTATCTACAAGAGTTTCCAAGGGAAATCTCGGGTATTCATCATATCCAGAAGTAACTGAGTCAGAGGTGTATGGCAAACTTTGAACAAAAGCTAAAACAAAACTCACCTGATCATATGGTTCATAATCTTTTTGTGAAGCAGCTTCTTCCAGCTTTTCAGCTACCTGTTTTAAGTAATAGTCATTTGTGGTAGTTAGGAAACCATAACCGTCTGCTTGGTACTTCGTTCTGGTTGAAACTGACACGCTCTTGTATGCTTCGTACAAAGATTTTGGGATATCAAGGCTCCAAGTCCATTCATAACCTTTGTAGCTCCACTCAAAGGTTTCATGATAATAATCACTTTGGGCTTTAACTCCAAAAGGATAACACAAACTCAAGGATAGCATCACCGCAAAAATGCATGAGCAGATTCCGAGTTTGGCTTTCAGCGTTTATTTCTCCTGAAAGGCTATTCAACGCTAATAATTACTTAATTGTATTTGAGGTTTCCCTTCAATAATTCTACGCTAGAACAGCAATAAAGAGCATTTAAACTAAATTCAGCTAGAGGTTTAGCAAACTAGCGATTTTATCATCTTCTGCACTTCGTCGTGTCTAAATTCTTCAATTTTCATTATGCTTTTAATTAGGTGTTTTTTCCATTGCTCTTCATCTTTATACGAATGAAGAAAGATTACATAGAAGCCATTCTTTCGATAAATCTTGTCCCGGTATTTATAGTCAAAATTCTCTGAACCACACACTTCTATGAACATGCCTAACCTTGGAACGTAGAAGTCAGGTGTCCATACTCTAGGTCTATTCTTTTCATCGTATACAAATATTGGAAACTCAAATTTCCAGTATAGCTTCAATTCTGTTAAATATTCTGCTACTTGCTTTTCAGAACTACTCATGTCAGTATAGATTGACGGCATATGAAGACCCCCGCTTAAATAAGATTAGTGATTTAGTTTTTATTACTTGTGAATTGAACCTATACTTACCTTTTTACTTCACGAACATTCCTCTATTAGCTAACCATAGTCAAGAAATAGAGCGCTTCTGGGCAACTCAGAACGTTCAAATATTATCGTGAGAATATAGTACTTGGTGATTTTGGTCTAAAATCAATAATCAATCCCTTATTTGTGGCTGAAATGAGAAGAAAACCGAAGAGGAAACATAAAGGAAAGAAACTTTACAAAAACACTCATGGAACTTGGTACAGAGTAAGACGGAGTTACCGACTTAGGCGTAAAATTAAGCAAAGAAACCTGCGCTGACTCGTGGACAATAAGCGCCCTCAGAAAGCAACAAATACCGAATAGGTGATTTATACGATAAGGGTTCTTGAGAATTGTTATGTGAGAACAGGAGGTGAAAGACATAACTGAAGAAAAAACCAATGTGCCTGAGAAAATTCAAGAAATAGGTCAAAAAATAGGCGAATACAAAGATGCGCTTGTAACCCAGTTCAAAAACATGGACGTTGAAGTTAAATACTGGAATTTTGCAGTTGGAAAAACAGAAGAAGAATACACCGTAGAAGTAAACTTAAAGGTTGCAATAAGACCTAAGAAGGAGAAGTAATAGGATACATACGTTTCTAAATGAGTCTCTTGCGCCACCAAAGGTAGAATTTGTTCAGGGGTTAGTGTAGTTCTGTAGGACAGTTTCATTGGTGATGCATAAAAGCTTACCTGTTTTTCAACCGAAGTGTTGAACAGGTTATTCCCTAAATTGGAGCTACTCCTACTAAATAAACTGGGTAAGGGATTATATCTTTGAATTCTTGTAAGTCTCGTTTCACATGCTCAAATTTGGGTTCCTTATAGGTGGGAACAATGAAAACGAGTATGTCCAATTTTCCTTTGGCATAAGCCCATAGACATCTGAAGAGGGTTCTGTGAACTGCATCAATCAATGATCTTTCAATTTCTATTCCCGTCTTCTCTTTGAACGCATCAAGTCTATAGTTGGTTACTGGAAACAGGGAGACTTCAATATCCCATCGGTTTTTGTGAAAAAAATGTTGCATTTCGCTGTGGTCTTTCTTGGATGAAAGATTATTCAAAGAAGCAACCTGTAGAATAATTGAAAGCTGACCCTTCCTCTTCAAAATTTCTTCAGCTTCCTTAAAACTGAAGGTTTTCAAACCCATAGACATCACAGAACCTCTGATCTCCTTAACATCTTCAGTTCTTGAAACAAGAGACGACTTTCGCTTTCTCAGGCGATATTTGCCTCTGCCAATTCTTTCCAAGACCCTGTCCTTTTGCGGATAGGTAGAAGAAGTGCTTTCGGGACACAAATCAGCCATTGTTGCGCCTATATCCTTCCATTTTTTAGGATATTTTGAATTGACATAACTACGCACTTCAGATATTGATCCTGATCCACCCAGAGAAGTTAATGCTTCAACAACTGCATCTTTCAAATTTGAAGCGTTGGTCATTTCAAAAACACTCATCAATATAATATAGTTCCAATTAGAAGAGTTTTTCCTTTATATCAAATTGAAATACGATAGGGCATTTTTTACTTCAAGAGCACTCTGAAAAAGCTAAAATTTAATTTGCTAAGAAGCCAATCTTACTAATTGGTTTAAAATGGCAGAGACCAGTTCAGGTGTGATAAAAGAATTACGCGGGTTCATAAGAGAAGCGTCTGCAATTATACATTATTTTTCTGACTTCATGGCAATCATATCAGTTTACAACGTAATCTTTGAACACGGCTCAGTTAGCCCTGTCATCATCTGGCTCATAACCGCCTTGATTTCTGCTGTTATCGCTGAACTTCTAAAATCACGCCTACCAACACCTCTAAGGATAGTGCTGCGAAGACGAAGTATCTTGTGACTTTCCTGTTTCTTTAGAAAAGAATTGTGGATGGATTCTAAGGTCATCATAGATAAGTGTAGTAGTGGACGCACAGTCACAAGAATTTTAAAGTTTTGCCCTTCAGAATATTATGTACTCTAACAAATGAGGAGGTGAAATTTATGCCTGTTTTTGTGGTACTCGGCAACTGGACTGAACAAGGAATACGAAAAGTCACAGAAACCCCTAAAAGAGATAAGGTAGCGCACGACATGGTCAATAAGGCTGGAGGGAAAATGCAGGTTTTCTACACGATGGGAAAATACGATTTTGTAGCTATTATTGAAGTTCCAAAGGATGAGGATGTCATGGCGATTCTCTTGTGCCTAGGCAGCATGGGCAACGTCCGCACAACAACAATGAAAGCATGGACCGAATCAGAAGCAGCTAAGATGCTTACAGCTCCGCACCCATAAAATAAAGCGTTGGCGTTTTTTCTATTATTGTGTAGCTCAAACGTTTGAGAGGTCTTGTAACCTCTTCCTTTTTTCCTTCAAAAACTATCGAGATAGAACAGCTATTTACAAGGGTCTATTTTGATTCATCGTAGTTTTTCTTGAAGAGTGCTTTTTCCACAATTCTTACGTCAAGCTGATGTTTTTCTGCTATTTTCCTAAGCTCTACAAGCACTTTCAGATAATTCGCAGTTCTGAACAAACCTTTAGGCTCTTCCCCAAAAAGTTCTCTCCAAACATGAATATCAAAAACGCCGTAGTCTTTTGGATTAATGAAAGCTAAGATTGCACTTGCTAAAGCTGGTCCAACACCGTGAACCATGTTGAGAGTATGAACTTTGTATGAATCATCATTTGAAGTTATGCAAAAAAACTTGTTTGACACTTTTCTTATTTTCTCATCAGTGTTCGCAGCTAATAAATCCATAATTCTCTTTTTCCTACCGGGGTTTTCTTTGAATTTCCAGTTTATTACCTGCTCTAGGTCTTCGCGTGTTATTTTTTTGGTGCGTCTAAACCTAGTTCCCAACTCTTGCTCTTTCTGAATCCGCCATGGATTTTCTGAATCGTATTTCTTGCTCCACTTTAGAATCTCTTCTTTGTCCACGGAAAATCACCTAAGTTCTATTATTGATAGATGAATTGATAAGATTTTTCTGCTTGTAAACTTCTTTTTTTCACTTCACAAACGTTTCAAGAGTACGAATTGATAAGAAAATAAAAAGAGCTGGAAATGGTTTTACCAAGGAGGATTTCCCGTTTGGATAAGACGCCTATTGTATTCATTGCAGATGTTGTAGGCGTCAAATATGTTCCAAATCCAGAAGGCTAAAGGCAGAAAAAGGGGCAGTATCAGCCAAAAGAAAAACAAGGCGATTATTGCCGTTAAGGGAATCCCTATGAAAAGAAACAACAAACCTCTGCCTATTTGTCCAGCGTACATCTGACCCAAGCCTGGAATTATAAGTGAGAGAACAGCTGCTAAACCTGAATTCTTGGTTCCCACAGTCACTCTGGAAGGCTGTACTTCCCTTTGTGTTGGCATGACCTTTAGTGGATTACCGCAATACGGGCATACATTCATCTCTTCAGTTACTTCTTTTCCACATTTAGGACAAAAAGGCAACTTTCACTCCCCCACCCTCATAATGAAGCCATAAGAATAAAAGATTTTTGACATTTCTGCAAATGACCAGCCTTTTTTCACCTCAAACACTTCGAGAATAGAAAAAAGAAGAATGTGAAGTACTAGAGAATGGGCTTTACGTAACTTTCTTCTTTACTTTCTTCGCGGTCTTCTTGGTTTCCTTAACACCTTTCTTTGCAACTTTCTTGGTTGCTTTAGCACCTTTCTTCGCTATCTTTTTGGTCCCTTTAACACCCTTCTTTCCAAGCTTGGTTCCTTCTTTCTCAACCTTCTTAGCTGCTTCTTTCGCTTTATCCTTCGCCTTCTTAAGAAAACTCATAAACACCACAAACAGCAGTATCCCAGCATTTACCTAAAATAATTTACGCAAAAAATTAAAAGCATAAGCAAAAAATATGTGTAAACAAGGTGATAAGAGTGCAACTCAGCGATGAAAGAATATTAGCCATCGGCGCAATCTCCCTCGCTCTGGGCATTCTAATTGGGCGTTTCTTGCATTTTGAGTTTGCAGGTTTCTCAGTTACAGATTTTGCGGAAGGAGTTCTTATCGGGGTATCTCTAGTGATGAACGTTGCTTATCTGATAAGAAAAAGAAAGAAATAACGCAAGCATTCTTACACTGATTGTTTTGTTCGATAGCCTTTTTCACTTCATGAACATCCATCAAACCCATAACAAATGATTGTTATGAATAGTCCAAACTGATTAAAGCCTACTTCACTAACATTCCACGATGCTAGCAGCTATCTTTGACTCTGCTGTGAATCTGCCCCTATTCTGTTTAGCTCTTCAGATTGTGCAATTTTGGTTGTCTTCTTTTTCTTTGCACTGGTCACATAGGTCAGAACGCGGTCTCTTAGAGCGTCTTTGGTAGACGTACAGGGGATATTGTGTGCAGTTCTTGCACCAATGCCATCTGTCAGGTGCGGCTCCCTTAACATACTCCACCATACTCTTTCCTCCCAAAAAAGTAACTATGTCACCGCTGATATTTTTCAGTTTCGTGCTAGCTTATAATCTGTTTTACCTTTTTTCTTCGCCAACATTCCAAGGATCGAAGGAAAGGACTTGTCTGAATTGCTTGATACGATGCTTTTTGGTCGTATATCACCGTCTTTGCAGCGCCGGGATTTCAAGAACATTTAATACGGCAATTTTGGTTTATTAATACGCCAAAAAATTAAATAAACATGTTAAAAAGTTCGCGGAACCCTTCTCAGTTACTTCGAAGTTCGAAGCTTGAACAACAAGAATCGCTATAACCATGATAGACCAATGGATTTTAGTATGGGACGCCCTATCCCGCTTGCGAACTTGGAACACGACCAAAAATTTGATGCTGCTTTAGTGGAACGTCTCGCTAAAGTCATCGAAGTCTTGCAAAATTTAGAGGATTAACTTCCAACCTGCTTTTTTGCGGAGCCTTTTCGTTAAATAATTTCAGGAATAAGTTAAAAGTTTCCAAGAGCAAAAATGGTTATTAACGAGAAAACAAATAGGCAGTGCAAGGAGAAACAAAGATGATAGACCTCGCAGCTATTCCGTTAGCCACAATCGTAGTAATGCTTGTCGCGGTTACTGTTTCATTCCTCAACATGGGACTAAACCGCTTGCTCATCACCCGCATGTGCGGATGGGAAGAATACAAAGTTATGCGAAAGGAAACGTCTGAATATCAGTCTCAGCTGATGCAGGCTATGCGCGCCAAAGACCAGAAACGCGTCGCGAAACTGCAAAAGAAAGAATCGCAAATCAGAAACATGCAAAGTAAGATGATGAAGCCACAAATGATACTGTTGCCGATTTCCTTCAGCTACATAATAATCTGGTACCTATTTCTAATCCCTACCTTTGGGGCAGAGGCCGTGGCGGTTGTGCCCGGAATCATACTTAACATGACAACCATCCCAAACGGCATACCCGTGTTCATCTGGTACCTGCTCTGCTCCTTCTTCTTCGGAACTCTCGCTTCACGGGTAATAGGTGTGAACCCCATAGCGTAAAGACGCAGAGCTGAGGCAGCGCTATGACCAAAAACGAAAAGATGAAAAGCGCTCCTGAGAAAAAAATCGTGGTCTGCATATCTGGAATGGCTGGAACTGGAAAAAGCACGTTAGCCAAGAAACTCGCCAAAAAATATAACCTTAGGTATTTTTCAGGCGGAGACGCTCTAAAAGAGTTAGCAAGAGACGAAGGCTACGATTCATCCAACCGCGGATGGTGGGAAAGCCCCGAAGGTCTCAGTTTTTTAGAGAAAAGAGAAAAAAACCTTGAATTCGACAAAGCGGTAGACGACAAGCTCTTGGAATACGCGCAGCAAGGACGTGTTATTTTAGACAGTTGGACAATGGCATGGTTGCTCAAAACAGGCTTCAAAATATGGTTAGTTGCTTCAGTAGAAAAGAGAGCGGCAAGAATCGCCAAGAGAGATAAAATCCCCATAAAAGAAGCCTTACGCGTGTTGAAAGAAAAAGAAGCAAGAACAAAGGCTATTTACAAGAAACTTTACGGCTTTACGCTAGGCGAAGACTTCGAACCGTTTAATTTGGTTTTGGACACTGACAACTTGACCGCAGGAGACGTTTTTCAGGTTCTCTGCATGGTAATGGATAATGTTATCCTTAAAAGTTAGGATACACAGTGACCTCAACTATTTAGCCCTCATTTAGATTTCCTTCTTATAACAATTAAGACTCCGTAAATTTTAAAACTGAAATTCAACTCTATAATTATCTTCTAGAGTTAACCTCTGTGCAGTTGCCACGCCACTGAAGAGGAAGGAGAGCAAGCAGATGAAATTAGACAGCAACCGCTTAGTCATAGGACTCTTCTTAGAAGCAATTGCGCTATGCTTGATTACATCTTTCCGTTTTATCAACATCGAATCCACCGCCACTCTTTTAATCTTCAATTTGCTTTTTTTCTCCCTCACCTTTCAGTTGAATGGAGCGCTCAACAGAAAACTCGGCATCCTAGCCTTAGGCAACATCGTAGGTCTGTTCTGGAACTTTGTTCTCTATTACTTTGCCATCGCAGGCGTCACGTTTTTTGGAGAATTCTTCAACGTTTTCTACGCAGTTTTCTATCCTTTTCTAAATTTCATGTGGATAGTATCTTTCTGGTCCCTGAGCCTCACCATTCTCCCTAAGCCCAAACGCCCGCCGGCAGAGGTGAAACCTTGATTATCGAAGTGCTGGAAGCCATTTTCTTGTTTTCAACTGCGGTAATGATAGCATACCTCGTCAGACACTACGTTTTTACATTAACAGTTTTAAGAAGAAACAAGAAAGCCAGAGGCAACGTTGCTGTAGACCCGAAGTATACGCCCACAGTCTCCATTCTAATTCCAGCGCGCGACGAAGAACCAGTGATTGGACGATTGCTACAGCGGATGACAGAGTTGACCTACCCAAACGATAAACTACAGGTCATCACTATTGACGATGCCTCATCTGACAGTACTGGAAGAATCGCGGATGAATATGCACGCAAGTACGCGTTAATAGAAGTTATACATCGTGGAAATAGCAACGGAGGCAAGGGCAAAGCTGCAGCCATGAATTCTGGTTTAAAGCTTTCAACAGGCGAAATTATACTTTGTTTCGACGCGGATTACTACCCACAGAGAGATATTGTGGAGAAACTTGTAAAGGACTTTGCTGACCCCACAGTTGGCGCGGTGCAGGGACGCCCTGTTGTATTGAATGAAACGCAAAACGTTGTCACGCGATTAGTGACATTGGAAAGAATCGGTGGCTATCGAGTTGATCAAGAGGCACGTGATAATCTAGGCCTTATACCGCAGTTCGGCGGCACAGTTGGAGGCTTTAGGAGAAGCGTTTTGGAAAAAATAGGTGGTTTTGACGAGGCAATGTTAACTGAAGACACGGATTTGACGTTTCAGGTTTATCTCGCGGGCTTTCAAGTTCGCTACGTAGGCGACGCTGAATGCTATGAAGAAGCCGTGGACAACTGGAAGGCGTACTGGCGCCAGAGGCACAGGTGGGCACGAGGACACATGCAAGTATGTTTCAAGCATGCACCCCGTGTCTTAAGAAGCAAAAAATTGAATATGAAAAGGAAAATTGACGGCTTGCTTCTCCTAAACGTGTATTTTATGCCTGTTCTAACTCTAATCGCCTTCTTTGCGGGTTTTTCACTTATTCTCACTCAATCTTCACAGCTTGTTAACGCACTTTGGTTTTTCATACCCGTGTCCTTTTACAGCGTCGTAGGCAACTTTGCACCGTTTTTTGAGATAAGCATCGGTGCTTATTTAGATGGCAGAACAAGAATTCAATGGTTGATTCCTCTTTTACTTTTCGCGTACTGGTATAATATCCTCATATGTACAAAAGCGCTTTTGGACCTTTTTGCTGCGAAAATGCTTAGGAAAAACCAGAGTGATTGGGCGAAAACGTGTCACCTTGGCAATGGAAATAGTTATATTGGGAAATAAGCCATATGCCCAAAAGGTTATAATGATTCCGAATCTGACTGCAATTATTACAATCATTACAACAACTCTTGCTCTAATTCTTATAACGTTCTTACCAGCTTTTGTTGAGTTAAAAAAGCCAAAAGATGGAGGCCCTCGGATGATAACGACTGAATTTCCTAAAGTGAACTTGTGTATGATGCGTTTTATTCCAATTACAAACATGGAAGAGGAGCAAAAATTTGATAGGTCGCTGATCCAAACAATGGCAACGATTATCGCAGTTTTACCGAGCTTGGAAGTTTAGTGTTTTCTCTCTAAGAGAAGCTTTGCGTTTTTCCACTGATCCTTGACCAGCATAAGGTTCCCATAAGGGCTTCCATAAAGCGAATAAAAAATGTAGCATAAATAAGAGCACTGTGTGCATTCATTGTAAGTTTGACGCAGCAAATCAAATTTTTCGCTGTTCCATATTTTGGGTAAATCAAATACTGAACCTGCAAAGTTATGATTGTGGCAACCAGCGATTCTGCCCAGATGGTCTATGACTAAAAAGTTCTGAAGTGCACGGCAGTTCCATGTTCTCTTGTTTTCTAGAAAGAGTGTTCTAAGTGTCTTCAATAATTTGGTCGTCATAAGGATTTTGCCGTTCTTCTTTTTCATCTCGATTAGAGAATCGCAAAGTTTAACCATAGCCTGCTTGTCTTTTATGATAAACTCATCATTTGCTTTACCGATTCTAAAAAGTTGATTTATTTCGTTCGTTTGGTCGTAAGAGTAAAGGCAGTACCAAACTGGGATTCCTTTTTGAGTGAAGTAGTTTGTGATGTCCACAATTTCGTAAAGGTTGAGCTGCGAGATGGTGGGTGTTACGCTTACGTGTATTCCTTCGTTGTGCAGCGTTTCCACGGCTTCCATGGCTTTTTTCCAAGCACCTTGAACAGCTTTTATGTAATCGTTTTTGGCTTCGTCTAAGCTGTCTATTGAAATCGCCACAAAATCCACGTTTCGTAAAGCTTCAAGATTTTTCTTAGCCATGCTGCCGTTGTCGTAAACTGTAGTTATGAAAAGATTTGAGGCGTATTCGATTATTTCGGGAGCGTCCTTTCTCAAAAGCGGATCTCCTCCCGATAACACAAGCTCCACGATGCCGAGGTCCTTTAGTATGTTTAATCCTCGTTTTATCTCTTCAGTGGATAGTTCTTTATGGTCTTGTTCTTTCCAGACGTTGCAGCCTCTGCAACGGTAATTGCATTTCCTTGTGATCATCCACTGAGCATGATGCGGCCTGTTAGGCGTTAGCGCCTTAAGCGCTATTCTGGACGCCTTTCGTAATTTCATATTCAAATATTGAGCACCGTGTATGTTGATTGCGGCTGTTTTAATAGACCTAGCCAACACGTATATAAGTCATGAGGCAAAACGTGGCGAATCTGAACGAACGCTCCAAAGAAGGAAATTTTTACTTCTGAAGAGGTAGCTACGACGTTGATCAAGAATATTAATTAAGTGATATAGTTGAATAGTGAATATGGCTGTAGACGTTGTCATAATTACAAAAAACAGTGAACGCATGCTTAACGAATGCCTCAACTCTGTGTATAAAAACGTTCCAGTCAACAAGTTGATAGTTGTCGATGGCTATTCAACCGACAGGACATTAAAGATAGTGCGCCGATTTCAGAAGAAGCATGGAAACGTTTTGGTGATACAAGACAAAGGAACTCGCGCCACGGCAAGACAAAAAGGCATAGACCAAGTGAAAACCGAATGGTTCATGTTCGTCGATAGTGACGCGGTTCTTTGCAAGGACTGGTTCAAAAAAGCCCAGAAACATTTGAACCAGAACGTGGGCGCGGTCTGGGGAATCGAAGTTTGGTCTACAATCCAAAATCCAATAATGCTTAAAATGTTCTTGTGGATAACGCGCAAGATATTTGATATTCGGGGCGGGACTCATGATACGCTTGTCCGCACAAGCTTGGTTAAAGACATAGAAATTCCGAAAATTCTCCATGTTTTTGAGGACGCTTACATCAAAGATTGGATAACCCGTAAAGGCTTCAAAATTATTGCATGCTACGATCCATACTGTGTTCACTTTAGACCTGCGAGCGTCTGGACTATTCGCGGTAGCTTAAACATAATAGCCGATGCAATTCGAGTTGGCAGACTAACTTTGCTTGTCAAATTAACATTTGCCTATGGTTTCTATACAGCATATTCCATGTATCAATTTTTCGCGAATGAAATAAGACGTGGAGGGTTTTAGTTTTCATGCCGTTACTATGGGAAAATACAGCTGTTCTATTTGGGAATTGGATAAATTCTTATTTTCAATTGGTTCCATACATTAATGTTTATCAAGGAGCACGGCTTTGACAAGACGGAAAGGAGCACGATAATGCAGCCAATAGACGTCGTGGTGCTTACAAAAAACAGTGAACACATACTCGACAGGTGCTTAGCCGCTGTCTATGAAAACGTGCCCGTTAAAAACTTGCTTGTTGTCGATGGCTTTTCAACCGACCGAACCCTGAAAATCGTAGACAAAGTCAATGAGATGCATGGGAACGTTACAGTCTTGAACGTGAACGGTTCGAGAGCTAAAGCACGAGAGAAAGGTATACGACAAGTGAGTACAGACTGGTTCATGTTTGTCGATAGCGACGTCGTACTGAGCAAGAACTGGTTTAGAAAAGCCGAAAAAAACGCTGAGCGCGATGTTGGAGCCATCTGGGGAGTAAACATTGATGTCATACCTAACATCAAAGATAAACGCATTTTGAAGTTGCAGAGTTTAATTGCAAGACAATGCTTTGACCTACGAGGTGGAATGCACGACACACTCATTCGCCGTGAGGCAGTGGCGGACATCAAAATTCCTGAAGAGTTACACGCTTACGAAGACGCCTACATAATCAAATGGATTAAAAAGAAAGGATACAAAACCGTGATAGATGACGACGTTTACTGTTTACATTATAAACCTCCAACAAATTGGAGTTTGCAGAACGCTGTTTCTCAAGCCGTTGTCGAATTCAAATGCGGCCTAGTCTATTCTCACATGTACGCGTACATGTTTTTCTACCCAGTTTTTATGTTTCAATGGTTTCTTCAGCTCTCCCTTCAGGGTGCCAAAAGCCTATTGTTTTAGCGCGGTCCATAGATGGTCAGATAGGGGCCGCGGTAATGCCTTCACGACCCCGTCTTTTTGTATTAGTTCTCGTTGCTCCTTGTTCTCCGTGAACTCGCCGATAACCGAAGCCTGAATCCGCTCCAGCTTCAAGTTTCTAACAATTCGATTTGCACTTTTTGCTTCTGCTGAAATAAGCAGTGCACCTGAACCGATCAGTTGTAAAGGGTCAATCTGAAAGTAACCACAGATCTTGGCAGTTTCAGGCTGAACTGGCACTGCTTCTTCGATGACTTTTACTCCCAGATTTGAGGCGTCTGCCATCTCGTGGGTTCCGCCCGCTACGCCGCCTTCAGTAGGATCATGCATAGCGTGAACTCCACCTGTTTTGCACGCGGTCAAAGCGTCTTTCACAACGCTTATCTGACTGTAAAAGTCCTTTGCCGCCTGCAGCATCGTGGTGTTCATGGTTTTTTTAAGTGCTTGTTCTCGGTCGGTGGCTAGGATCGCAGTGCCTTCTATTCCCGCGCTTTTTGTTAAAATAAGCATGTCGCCTGGTTTTGCTCCGCCCGCGGTGACGTAGCGTCCCTTCTCTGTCAAGCCCATGGTGCAGCCCACAACTATCGGGTTGGTCAAGCCAGGCGTGGTTTCGCAGTGTCCGCCCACTATGGCTATGCCTAAATCTTTGGCTGCCGCGTTCATCTGAGTGCTTATGGCTTCAACGAGTTTTCTCTCCGCGCTCTCGGGAAGCATGATGCATGAGAACAGGAAGGCGGGTTCAACGCCGAAGGTGGATACGTCATTCGCGTTTACGTTGACGGCGAGCCAGCCGATTCTCTCAACCGCCCCGGTGATGGGGTCCATAGAAACTACGAGAGACTTGTCTCCTAAGTCTAAAACTGCCCCGTCGATTCCCGCTGAGGGTCCTACAACAACTTCTTTGCGTTCAGCGCCTAGATTTTTGAAAACTACCTCTTTGAGTATGTTTACGGGGATTTTTCCTGGTGGCAGTTTCATTTCTTTTCCTCTTAGAGCTTGGTGTTGTGTCTATTTTTTAAGTTGTGGAATACTGCGCGTTACAATCTTTATGATGGGTAGGGCAACAATCAGCCCTATGAGCACTTGTCCTATGTTTATGGGGATTTCCGCTAAGGCTAAGACTTCAATATTGAACAGCGGGAAGAGAAGAAATTGCTGATAGATGAAGTAGCCTGTAACCATGATTGAGCCGCCAATCAGTATGGCGAAAACTAGCCAACCTAGTTCTGGCTCAAAAAGTAAACCCATGAGCGTTATTAGCAGAACGATGAGCGCGCCGACCGCGTACCAGAATATAGGCGATATCATGAGTACCGTGTTAAGCGAGATAAGCTGAGGAATTCCAAGGGCAAGCTCCACCTCACCGGTGTAGTAGATCACGCCGATTGCGCTCAAAGAGACCCCGAGAACGAGACCTATAAGAAATGTGAAGGCTTTCCAAGATTTTGGGCTGAAATTGGGTTTTTTGCGGCTTAGAAAACCTACAACAGCACCTTCGGTTGCTTTGATTATCAGCGTGGCAGGCGCGTAATGTGGGTAGCCCAAAAGCACATCCGCCAGCATGGAGCCTATGCCTCCAGCGAAAGCACCTATTACTGGTCCGAACAGTATGGCGGTGGTGAACACCATTGTTTCCCCTATGTTGAAGAAGCCTCGGGTTTGGGGAACGTAGAATGAAAACACGATGGTTGCTACTGCTACCAGTGCCGTAGAAATGGCTGTAAGTGCTAAACCCATTGGTGTTGATGGTTTGATTTGTCTATACATTTTTCAACAACCAAAATAGTATAGTTACAACTATACTATTAAACTTTACCAAAACAACGTCACAGCAAAAGCTTCAAATCATCAATCGCCACAAGAGCCTTCTTCCCACGCTCCCCCACCCGAAAGAACCTCTTCCCATTCTTCTCATACGCCACAATCAGCCCTTTCTCCGCCAGTTCATTCAAATGCTGATAGACCGCGGCTCGCGTCATGGTTTTACCCAGCTTCTTCCACAAATCATAGCCATACGTGTCTTTTCTGCTGAGAATCCTGAGAATTTTTTCCTTCGTGCTTATCTCCAAGCCGAGAACAACCGTCTTCTGCTTCTTAGACAACGCCTGCAACACATCAGTGGCTTTGAGTCCGCTCCCCGTAATAAGACACGCCACGCTGCTTTCGCAAGATATTGTACCCTTCCCAACAAGTTTTTTCAACGCCGCTAGGGTAGCGGAGCTTGCGGGTTCAGCGAAAACTCCTTCAAGTTTCGCTATCTGCAGTTCCGCGGCGAGAATTTCCGAGTCCGAAACCGTTAGCGCCAAACCATCTGATTCTCTTATCGCGTTTGTGGCTAATTCACCTTGCAACGGTTCAGCTACTAGAATTGCAAGCGCGCGAGTTGACGGATTCGCAATCTTCGATTTGGAAGTGCCTTTATTCAAGGCGTTTACTATTGCTGCGCATCCTTCTGGCTGGACTCCAACGATTTTCGGCAATGATTCTGTGAGACCGAGCTGTTTGAGCTCTTTGAAGCCTTTCCAGAGGGAGTAGATGGTGCCGCCGCTTCCCATCGAAACCACTATCCATTCTGGAACGCCGAACTGCTCGTAAACTTCATAAGATATGGTCTTTTGAGCTTCTACGACGAGGGGGTTTAGCTCTGCAGTTGCTTGGTACCAGCCTGTTTCCTCCGCCATCGCCGCAGCTTTGCGGATTGCGTCGTCAAGAATGTCCCCGAATTTCTCAATGGTTGCGTCGTAAGCCAGCATCTGAGCCAGCTTTCCCACATCAACCACTTCGGGAACTATGACGTGGCAGATTAAGCCTGCTTTTGCGGAGTAAGCAGCCAGTGAGGCGCCCATGTTTCCGTTTGTGGCGGATATCAGCGTGTCAAAGTCTTGGTCGATGGCGTTAGACGTTAAGAGGGCGGCTGCGCGGTCTCTGTACGAGTTTGTCGGATTGCGCGTCTCATCTTTCAAGTAAAGCTCTTTCAAGCCGAGGCTTTTTGCAAGTCTTTCTGCTCTATGCAGGGGTGTTCCGCCTTCTCCCAAACTGACCGTGTGCTGGACAGGCGGAAGTAACTGCTTGTATCTCCAGAAACCCATGGGACCCGAAAAATTAACTTCATCCAATTTAGGAAGCGCTGCGGTGTATTCTAGTATTCCCGCGCATTTTTCGCAGCTGCTTCTCAACGGGTAGGTCGGATATTTTGCGCCGCAGTGAACGCACCTGAGCACTTCACTCTTTCTCCTTCAATATGCTTTTCAATAAGCCGAACTGTTCTATTATTGTTTGCCGCGTTTTCCTTTTAAGACTGTGGCGGAAGGGGAAAATCTAAATGGGAGTGCACTGCTTGATATAGCAAGTTAAGAGTTGACGGTTATGAGTGAAAAAGAAGACCCGATTAAAATGCACAAAGACGCAAACGCTCTTATGGAAGCTGGAAAGTTTGAGGAGGCACGAGACCTTTTCCTGAGAACGGCTGAGCTTTACCGAAAAAAGCAGAACTATTTTGACTCCACAACCATGCTTTACAAGGCTGGCGAATGCAGCTTCGCCCTGAAAGAGTACGAAAAAGCCGTTGAGCAGTTCATGCAGTCCGCAGAGCTTTCCTTCAATAAGGGGTACGACCGTTTCGGCGTCAGCGCCTTGGACTATGCGAAAGACTGCCACAAAGCCTTAGGAAACACCAAGGAAGTCGAGGAACTGGAGAAGAAAATCAAGGAAGTCAAAACAAAGCTTGAAAGCGCCTTCTAAGCGCCATCTTGCATTTAGAACAAACCAGCCTTTTTAGCGCTTACCTCTTTTCTTGATGAGAATCAATTAATAAGAAGCTGGAGCACTTTTCTAGTAGCCGAGTTTTAAGGTCATGAGCATGCCCGTACTCTTCAAGTCTCTGGCAGAACTCCTCGAAAAAGTAGAAGCCACCAAAAAGCGACTGGAGATAATCGGCATGACCGCTGACTTCTTGAAGCGCTTAGACGCAGAGGAAGTTGAGCCTGCCGTGTCCATGATTCTCGGGCGGGCTTTCCCGAAATGGAACCAGAAAACCCTAGACGTAAGCTGGGCTACTCTGACTGGGGTTCTGCAGCGCATAACAGGGGTTGACTGGGACGTTTTCCGTGAAGCTTTCACAGGCACTGGCGATGTAGGCGCGGCTGTAAAGGCTGTTTTCGAAAAAACCAAAGTGAAAAAGCAAGCGTTGCTTCTGGAGAAAACGCTGACAATAACCGAAGTCAGACGCTTGTTGCAGTCCATAGCTGGGGCTGTTGGTTCAGGCTCAAGAGAAAAGAAAGAACGCTTGATAGCGGCGCTTTTAAGTCAGGTGTCGCCTGTGGAAGCCAAGTATCTGGTGAAGATTTTTGTGGGTGAGATGCGGACGGGGTTGTATGAGGGTTTGATGGAGCAGGCGGTGGCGAAGGCTTTTGATGTTCCGTTGGCAACCGTGCAGAAAGCAAGCATGGCTTTGGGCGACATCGGCGAAGTAGCCGCTTTAGCCAAGACTGAGGGCAAAGAGCGCTTGTCACAGGTCGGCTTCCAAGTTTTCAGACCCGTTAAGCTCATGCTCGCCCAGACAGCGGATGACGTTAGCCACGCCTTAGCTGAGCACGGCGGTAGAACAGCGTTTGAATACAAGTACGACGGCGCTCGGGTTCAAATCCACAAGCAGGGCAGTGAGGTGCGGGTTTTCAGCAGAAGGCTCACAGACGTGACTCGGAGTCTGCCAGAAGTGGTTGAGGCCGTGAAGGACAGCATTAAAGCGGGCGAAGCCATAGTTGAGGGCGAAATCATAGCTGTGGACGATGTTGGCTCGCCCATTCCGTTTCAGCATTTAATGCGCAGGTTCAAACGAGTCCATGAGGTACGTAGTATAGCCGAGAAAATTCCTGTTAAGCTTTACCTGTTTGATGTTCTCTATCTCAACGGGGAAAGTTTAATTTCGCTTCCGTACGTGCAGCGCAGGAAGGTTTTGGCTGAAAACGCTGGCGCTATACCGTTGACTAGACAGATAGTCACCAACAAGAAGGCGCGCGCAGAAAAATTCTTGAAAGAAGCCATGGACGCTGGGCATGAAGGATTGATGGCGAAGAAGCTTGACAGCCCCTACACACCTGGAACTCGCGGAAAGCGCTGGTTCAAGATAAAACCTGTTTTGGAGCCTTTAGATTTGGTTATCACAGCGGCTGAGTACGGGTATGGACGGCGGCACGGTTGGCTTTCGGACTATTATCTGGCTGCGCGTGACGCTGCGACAGGTGAATTTCTGAATGTGGGTAAGACGTTTAAGGGGTTGACGGACGCGGAAATCATCGAAATGACCCGAAAGCTTAAGGAGCTGACCGTGCGGCAGGAGCGCCATCGAGTTGTGGTTCTGCCAAAAATAGTGGTTGAAGTCGCCTATAACGAGATTCAGAAAAGCCCCAAATACAAGTCGGAGATGGCACTGCGGTTCGCCCGCATAACCCGCATAAGAGACGACAAGAACCCAGAAGACGCTGACACCATCAAAAAGGTCCGAGAAATCTTTGAAAGTCAGTTCGCCAAAAAAGGCAAATATAAAGCTGACTAACACCAATTCTTTTTAGGCGAGAACAAGGATGGATGCGGCGGATAAGAAAGCGTTTGCTCAGGATTTCTACAGTCGGCAAGTGATCCTCGACGAGTTAGGCTGGAAGGGGCAGCGGAAACTGGCAAAATCGAAGGTTGCTGTGGTCGGCGTAGGCGGACTAGGCACTGTTTCCTCGCTCTATTTGGCTCTGGCAGGCGTCGGATACTTGCGTTTAATAGATCAGGACACCGTGGAAACCCCGAATCTTCACCGCCAAATCCTGTACAACATGGATGATTTGCATTATCCGAAGGCTGAGGTTGCCGCGGAACGGCTGGAGAAGCTTAATCCGCTTTTGAAGGCTGAGCCTGTTTCGGAGAACGTGAACGCAAACAACGTCGAGAAGCTTTTGGCTGGAGCGGACCTAGTTGTTGACGGCTTGGATAACATGTTTACTCGCTATCTGCTGAATCGCACATGCATCAAGTTGGGCGTTCCGTACGTTTTCGGCGCCGCCATCGGCATAGAGGGAAACCTCTCAGTCTTTGCTCCTCCTGAAACCGGCTGTTTAGAGTGCCTGATGCCAAACCTTTCAGACGCTGATTTGCTTACTTGTGACACTCGTGGCGTTTTGGGCGCTACGCCTGGAATAATCGGCGCTATGCAAGCCATGGAAGCCATAAAAGTTCTGACAGGCATGGGTTCGCCGTTGAAGGGCAAGCTTATGGTTTGTGACTTCAACGACATGTACTTCACTACGGTTGACACCTCGAAAGCCCTGAACTGTCCCGCTTGCCAAGGCACGCTGGCTCCATTGGAACGGCGAGAGAGGCTTGTTTGGCTTTGCGGTCGAGACACAGCTAACATTAACCCTGAAAAACCGTTAAAGCTGAAACTTACTGATGTTTACGAAACTGTAAGGCACCGCTTTCCTGTACGCTTGCGGTCGCACCTCGCCATAATATTCGACTACAAAGGCTTAGAGGTCAGCCTGTTTAACGGTGGACGCATGCTCATAAAAAACGTCCAAGATGAAGCAGCAGCCCTGAAAGCGTACAGAGAAATTCTCAAAAAATTAAACGTAAAATAACATTCTTTTCCACGAAAGTGCTTTATGAAAAAGAAAGAGAGAGTGTTTTGAGCGCTCAGTCCAGTTGATATGCTTCTTCTCCGTGCTCGCTAAGGTCGAGACCCGCATCTTCTGCTTCACGGCTTACTCTAAGGGGCGAGAACACGTTTACCAGCTTCAACAGCACGTATGAGCCGAAGAAGGCAAAAGGCGCTACCACTGCAACTGCCAACAACTGAGCGACCAGTTGACCCGCGTTTCCGAAGAATAAACCGTTTACACCGTTAACAGCTGCTGTTGCGAATAAGCCAGTTGCGATTGAGCCCCAAATTCCGCCGACACCATGGCACGCAAAGACATCCAGAGTATCGTCTATTTTCGATCTGCCTGCTCGCCAGTTGGCAACCAAGTTTGAGATCACTCCTGCAGCTAACCCTATGATTAACGCTGAAGTTACTGTAACGTAGCCTGCGGCAGGTGTTATGGCAACCAGCCCCACGACCGCACCGATCGATATGCCAACGGCTGAAGGTTTACCTTTTATCACCCAGTCTAGGATCATCCAGCTTACTGCTGCGGCAGCCGTGGCCAAGTTCGTGGTGACAAGCGCTGAAACCGCAAGGTCGTTTGCTGCAAGAGCGCTTCCCCCGTTGAATCCGAACCATCCAAACCATAGTAGACCCGCGCCAAGCATTACGTAGGGTATGTTTGTCGGTTTGAACTCGCTGGCGCTTTCTTTCTTGGCGGCTTTCATGTGTTCTTTCCATGGAATGCCGCATCCTTTTCTTCTGCCGATTACGAGGGCTGCTGCGAGTGCGGATAAGCCTGCTGAAATGTGGACGACGATGCCTCCTGCGAAGTCAATTGCGCCTAGGGCGTGTAGCCATCCGTCAGGGTTCCATACCCAGTGAGCTATTGGCGCGTAGATAAGTGTGGACCAGAGAACGATGAAAATCAAGAGTGAGCGGAACTTTATTCTTTCTGCGCATGCGCCTATGATTAGTGCTGGTGTGATGGCTGCGAATTTCAGTTGGAACGCGAAATACAGCAGTTCAGGAATTTCTGGTGCGAGGACTTGGTTGACAGTGTGTATGCCTACGTTGTTCAAGCCGACGTACGATAGGTCGCCTATTATTCCATTTACGCTTGTTCCGAATACGAGGCTGTAGCCTAGAACTGCCCATATTATGCTCACGACTGCGAATATGATTAGGCATTGGACTATTGTGGATACCAGGTTTTTCTTTCGCACTAAACCGCCGTAAAAAAAGCCCAGTGCTGGGGTCATTAACATTACCAGTGCGGTTGCGGTCATTAGCCATGATACGTCTCCTGAAGCCATCTTACTTCCTCTTTTGACAGATGTTTTGAATATATGCCTTTTTACGAGCATTTATAGGGAACAAGTATTTAAAACTATCCATTTGGAAACCCAAATCATTCAAAAGTAAACAAACGCTCAAAAATAAACGAACAAAGCAGCTTTCCCTTCATTTTTTCCTCCAGAAACCGCATTTTACTGAAAAACCGTTCAGAATCCACACATGAAATAGTTGCGAAGTAAACCGTTCAAAATGAAGAAATAGCATCTCACCTAGGCTTTCATGCGTTTCAGTCTTTTTATAAGGGAGGGGGCAGCTTTTCTGAGCACAATAGTTCGGTGTTTAGGTGATTTCGTAAAGTTTTTTGCCATTATCAGTCTTTTTTGGTATGGTCATTGTGAACTGCACGCCTTTGCCTTGTTTGCCTGTTTCCTGTATTGTCCAACCGTAGGCTTCACATATCCTCTTTATCAAGTAGAGTCCGTAGCCTGTGCCTTTGCCGTAACCTTCTTGGAAGAGGTTTTTCTTTTCGTCGTTGGGTATTCCCACTCCGTTATCCTCATAAATGAGCTTCAACTGTTTTCCCTCGTCCTTGTAGTGTACTCTGATTACGTTGGCTTTTTTGCCGTACTTCAACGTGTTATCGATTAAGTTGTAAAATAGCTGTCTCAGCAGAGAATCTGCAAGCACTGTTAGCCCCTGGCATTCGTTAATCAGCTTTGCACCTTTCAGGTCTGAGAAAAGCGAGGCTGCTTCGCTGAGGTGCCTTTCCACATCAACGTTTTCAAGTTCTTCTGAACCCACCTGTACGTAGCATTTTTCAAATTCCAGAATTCTCAGCATTTGTTGAGAGACTGATTCTATCTCTTTCAGCTGAGTTAAGGCTTCGAGGTTGTTGCTGAATCGTTTCTTAAGCAGAAAGACCCTGCCGTTTAATGCAGACATCTTGTTTCGGATATCATGTCTTGTTAGGCTTTGAACCACCTGAAGTTTTTCATTAAGCTCCACCACTTTCGCGATTGCTTCATTGAAAACTTCTTGCATCCACTTCTGCTCGGTTATGTCTGTTGAAACACCAATAATCCCCATTACCTCTCCGTTATCATTTGTAATCGGCGCCTCAGTCACAATCGCTGCAAAAAGTGTTCCATCACGACGTTTAGCCACAAATTCACCTGACCAAGATTCTCCCGAGATTAACCGCTCCATAATTTTTGCGGCTTGCTCCTGAGAAGAATCTGCAGGAGTAACATCCACTATGTTGCGACCTAATACTTCTGCCTCTTGCCAGCCATAGAGTTGTTCCGCTGCATGGTTCCAGTACATTATTTTCCCCTTCGTGTCTGTGGCTACAATGGCTTGTCCCACAGAATTCAGCAAATGCGCCTGGAAACGGGCTTTTTCAGAGATTTTTTTGCTTTCTGTGATGTCTCTGAATACTCCTCTAAGCATTTTCTTGCCATTAACTTCGATCACGTTGGCTTTTATTGCGACATCCTTGATTTCTCCATTTTTAGTGGTTACTTGACTCTCAAGTACACCCCCTTCTTTCCCAGCGAGATGTTGATTGAAGGTTTTGCTAAACTTTCCTACACTTTCTTCTGAGGGATGAAGGAACCGTTGATGCATGCCGATTAACTCTGATTTCGCCCTGCCAGTTAGCTCCGTTGCCGCGCGGTTACAATCTATGATAATTCCCGTTTCAGCGTCAGCAATAAAGATGGCGTCCATGGCTTCTTCAAACAGTTTTCTGTATTTTTCTTCCGACTCGCTTAACGTTTGCTCTATTTTTCTGCGTTCCGTTATGTCACGAGAAGAAAGCAATGTACCAGTGACTTGACCATTTTCGTCTGTCAAAATTTTTCCAATACCCTCTGATACAATGTAACTTCCGTCAGCACATCTAACACGAACCTCCATTTTTCCTCCAAAACTTTCTTTGAACGCTTTTTCAGCCGCTTGCATCGCCTTTGCCAAGTCGTCTGGATGAACAAAATCACAAATTGACTTTCCTATCATTTCGCTTGGCTCATACCCCAAGATCCATTTGTGCGAGGCGCTGGCGTAAGTGCAGACTAAATTCGTGTCGGTTATCAGCAGCATGTCCTGCATATTCTCAGTGATCTGGCGAAGGCGACTTTCAGCTTCCCACAAAAGTTTTTCTGCTTTCCTTCCCCTAACCGCATCAAAGATAGCGTGTTTCAATTCTGCATACGTTGTTTCAGCGTTACCCCCTTTTCCAACATAACGGTATACTCCGAAATTCAAAGCGTCAATGGCAATTTCCTCTTTGCCTTTGCAGGTGAACAATATGAAGGGAATTTCGTTTCCTTCCTGTCTTAACTCTTTCATGAGTTCCAAGCCGTTTTTCCCAGGCATCTGATAATCAGAGACAATCACGTCGTATTCTGAATGTTTTAACTTCTTGAGGGCTTCCTTAGCGGACAGCGCCGTGTCAACTTGGAACTGGCTCTCCTCTTCTAAACATTGTTTCGCAACAGCTAAGAAGCCAGCATCGTCATCCACATGCAGAACTCTTATGGTTTTCTCCTCGCAGAGATCGACGTATACTTCACGTGCTGACTTAACCTCTACCTTGGTCATTTAACCCCCTGCTTCCATTAACTATGTAATCAAAAGATACTTGTGATAACGATTAAAATGGTTATGAATCTACCATACGAATTCAAACTCAAATGGTAAGGCATTTCTCAAGGCAAGCTGAGTCTTGAACCAACCTTGCGAACACGCTTTTCCTAACAAAAAAGTTTTATTGGTCTTTTTGTTCGCGCATTTAAGATAGCTCTATATTAGGCGTTGTAAAACCTAAACTTAGTGAGTGTAATGGACAAAAGAAGGCATATTTTCTTTTATGAATTGGCTGGAATCGTTTTCATAATTGTTTTTGGAAGCATATTGCATTTCACTTTTGAGTGGTCTGGCAATCAGGCAATTGTTGGCGTGTTTTCAGCAGTTAATGAGAGTGTATGGGAACATCTGAAACTAGGGTTCTGGCCAGCCATGGTGTTTGCTCTTATAGAATACAGATATCTGAAGAAATTGACCGCCAATTTCCTCTTTGCTAAAACTGTTGGCATCTATCTAATTCCCATCATAATCACGATTCTCTTCTACTCCTACACAGCCATTCTGGGCGAAAGCATACTGGTTATAGACATTCTCACATTCGTCATAGCCGTTATAGTCGGGCAATTAATAAGCTATAGATTATTAACTTGGAAATCGGTGCCATACAGTTTAAACATGATTTCGTTGATTGCTTTAATTCTGTTAGGTATTGCCTTTGTGCTTTTCACCTTCTACCCACCACAGTTAGCTATGTTTCAGGATCCAATAACTGGAGAATATGGAATTGTCAGTCATTGAACTTGCAGGAATATAGAGGTGAAAGGTATGCGCATGTGGATGGTTGACCCGAAAATCATGTGTAGGAACCATTTGCTGGGAGAACACGCAGAAATACACATGTTCGTTTGGAACATTGACCAGAAGCATTCGGTTAAGGGATACCTGACCAAGGGATTACTTGAAATCCATAGCTTGTATAGTCGCCATAGAGAACTTGCTCGAGAATTAAGAAGAAGAGGGTACCAACACAATTCTGAATTAGATGCGAAATGGAAACTGGCAAAGCATGCAGGTTCGATAGATAAGAAGATAAGTCTTGAAGAACTGGTTAATAGATGCGAAAAATGCAACGAGAGATACTTGAGCTTTGGAGCTGGGGATGGGAATTGAACCCACATATAGCAGCTCTGCAGGCTGCCGCCTGAACCGTTCGGCCACCCCAGCAAAGTGACTCTAAGGTTGAGACTGAAATAAAAATATTGTTGACTGAAACATCCGCAATGCAAGACAGGGATGGTGCTAATGTGCTCTCGGATGGCTATCCCCTCCCTTATTTAAAAACTGAAATACGGAGTGAACGCGATGATTTGGTTTTTCGCCGCCCAAAATTTGGAGGTCTCGCACAACACAACCTCCCAGTATAACATTGAAATCTTCAAGGGAAGAGTGAACTCTGATACATAAACTTTAATTTCCCCACTTCACGACCCTTAACCTAAGAAGGTTGACCTGAAAATGGTTACTTTAAACCTTGACAAGATTTTTAATCCCAAAAGCGTAGCCATCATCGGCGCCAGCGACCAAGAAGGCTCAGTCGGATACGCTATAGTGAAAAACTTCACTCAGTTAGGCTATGCTGGCAAAGTTTACTTGGTTAACATACGTAAACCCGAAATTCTCGGAGTAAAAACCTACCAGAAAATAGGGCAAATTCCTGAACCCGTTGACTTAGCCATGATAGCCACGCCCGCCAAAACCGTTCCAGACGTGGTGGAAGAGTGCGGACGCGCAGGAGTGAAAGGCGCCATCATCATCTCAGCGGGCTTCAAAGAAACTGGCGCCGAAGGCAAAGCATTAGAAGACAAGATTCTGAAGGTAGCAAAAAAATATGGCGTAAGAGTGATCGGGCCAAACTGCATAGGCATAATCCGTCCTCGAGTAAATCTGAACGCCACATTCGTGGATAAAATGCCGAAGCCGGGCAAGGTGGCTTTCATCTCCCAGAGCGGTGCTTTAGGCTCAGCAATCTTGGACTGGGCGATACATGAAAACATAGGTTTCAGCAATTTTGTCTCAATAGGCTCGATGATAGATGTGGACTTCGGAGACCTCATAGACTACTTCGGCACAGACCCCAAAACCAAAAGCATACTCATGTACGTGGAGGGCATAACGAAAGCCCGCAAGTTCATGAGCGCCGCCAGACACTTCGCAAGAACCAAACCTATAATAGTGGTGAAAGCCGGCAAGTTCAGCGAAAGCGCAAAAGCCGCAGCATCTCACACGGGTTCGCTTTCAGGCGAAGACGCTATTTACGACGCGGCGTTCAAACGTGCCGGCGTAGTTCGAGTGGAGGAAATCGAAGACCTATTCAACGCCGCTGAAGTTTTAGGAACCCAGCCCCTGCCCCGTGGACCTAACTTGGCTGTGATAACAAACGCGGGCGGTCCAGGAGTCATGGCAACCGACGCCTTAATCGCTCAGGGAGGAAAACTTGCCAAACTAAGCCAAAAAACCATGGATGCCCTTAACCGTGTTCTGCCGCCTTTCTGGAGCAGGGGCAACCCCATTGACGTTCTCGGAGACGCTGGAGCTGACAGGTACAAAACTGCAGTTGAAGCTTGTCTTAACGACGAGAACATCGACGGTGTACTCATCATCTTTACTCAGCAAGCAGTTTCAGAAGCGGTTGAAATAGCCAAAACCATCGTTGAACTCGTTAAGAGCAAAGCGTATCAGAACAAGACGATATTGACCAGCTTCATGGGTTACGGCGCGGTGCAGGAAGCAAACAGTTTTCTCAACGCAAACAACATCCCGACCTACTCCACACCTGAAAACGCGATTAAAACGTACATGTACATGTACCAGTACGAGCGTAACCTTGAGCTCATTTACGAGACGCCCGAGGAGCTTCCGTTAGATGCTGCACCACCTAAACGGCCGATAATGGTTATACTCAGAAACGCTGCAACGGAAAACCGTGAACTTTTGACGGAAGATGAAGCAAAAAGGCTTTTGGATTACTACAATTTTCCAGTTGTAAAAACTGAGGTGGCTACCACCGCAGACGAGGCTGTTGCTTTCGCCCATGAGATTGGCTACCCAGTGGTTCTTAAGATTCTTTCGCCCCAAATAGTCCACAAAACCGACGCGGGAGGAGTCATGCTTGACCTGAACTCCGACGCTGAGGTTAAACAAGCGTTTGACCTTATCATGCATAGGGTAAAAGGGTATAACCCAAACGCGAAAATCGTCGGCGTTACGGTTCAGCCCATGATAACGCGTAAAGGCTACGAGGTTATAATAGGCGGAAAAACTGATCCTCTCTTCGGTCCGGTAATCCTCTTCGGCATGGGCGGCGTAGGCGTCGAGCTTTTCAAAGACTACTCGATAGGGCTGCCGCCGTTGAACACGACGCTCATCAGGAGAATGATGGAGGAAACAAAGGTCTACCAGCTTCTGAAAGGCTACAGAAACGTGCCGCCAGCGAACCTCAAGCTTCTAGAAGAAACCATGTTGCTGTTCTCGCAGTTGCTCATTGACTTTCCTCAAATAAAGGAAATCGACATCAACCCGCTTCTAATTAACGAGAAAGAAGCTTGCATTCTCGACGCGAGAATAACGGTTGACAAAGCCAAGGTTTTCAGAAAGTTTGAACCGCACGAGCACTTGGTGATAAGCCCGTACCCGAAGAGATACGAGGCCATGTGGACGCTTAGGAACGGACAAGAAGTGCTGCTGAGACCCATAAAACCTGAAGACGAGCCTTTATGGCTGGAAATGTTCCAAAGCTTCTCAGAAGAGGCCATACGCTACAGGTTCTTCCAGCTTCTCAAGGACACGCCGCATGAAGTCCGCGTCCGCTACTGCAACATTGATTATGACCGCGAAATCGCCATAGTAGCTGAGCTTAGCGAAGAAAACCGCAAAAGAATCTTGGGCGTAGGAAGGCTAAGCATCGAACCTGACGGAAAAACCGGTGAACTGGCTTTCATAATTGTCGACCAATGGCAAGGTCAAGGTTTAGGAACCAAAATAGTGGATCACGTGCTTGAAATAGCCAAAGAGATGGGCATCGAAACCGTCTACGCCATAATGCTGCCTGACAATCAGAGAGCTTTAAACCTGACAAAGAAGATGGGCTTCAAACTTAAACATTTGAGCGACGGCACCGTTAAAGGGGTTCTTGACCTCAAAGAGGAAATGCTCAGCGCCAGATGCTCAGAACCATCTGCCCAAACGGAAAAGAAAGAGGCGAGTGCTCCGGAAAAACCGGAAGGGGACGCTCAGCCAGAGGCAGAAGTAACCCCGCTGTAACGGGGCAGTCTCAGGGTTTTCCGTTGTTTTGACGTTAATCTTGGGCGGCTTTAAACGAAGTGCACTTTAACGGCGTGTGTCGAGCAGGAAATGCATGGGTCATATGCTCTCACCAGCATCTCCAAGTTCAGCTCAATCTCCTTCGGCGTCTTGTTCATTATCTTTGGCACAAAGGCTTTCATGTCTAACTCGATGTTGCCGTGGTTCTGGTTGGTTGGGATTATGCAGTTGGCTTTTGTGCAAACGCCTTTCTCGTTGTACGTGTAATCATGGAACAGTATGCCTCGTGGAACCTCAACAGCTCCGACGTCTTGACCTGCCTTGACCTTGATTTCGGGTAAATTGTAGTCTGGCTGACTCTTTAAGCCTGCAGCTTCAAGCTCATTAATCAGTCTGATCGAGTCTTCCACGCCGTGAACCACTTCCACTAGTTGCGCGATGCTATTCATGAACGGATTATGGCACACAGGCTTCAGACCGAACAGTTCAGCAGTCTTCTTAGCTAACGGAGAAAGCTTGTCATAATTGATGTTTAATCTGGCAAGTGCGCCAACCATGTATGATTCACGTGCGTGCTTTGCCCTTTTTGCTGTAGAATGCGGGACAATGTACTCGTTAGTAAATGAAAGATATTCTCTCGCTGGAGCGTCGTCAGTGTCAGTTGACCCGATTTTTCCATCGTAAAGTGCATACTCGTCAGGTTTAGTTAACGCGATGAACTCTGTTTCCCTAACAAAATCAGGGATTTTTGGCGCCAAAGTCTTGAGCAAATTCGCAACGGCTTGAAGGTCTGGAATGGAATCTTTCAGTCTCTTTCTGAGGGCGGTTAACTCTCTCATCGTGGGAATTTTTGAGAAGCCGCCTGGAATCAGCCTTTGAGGGTGTGTTGTCCTGCCGCAGACAAGGTCAGACATCTCATTCGCCAGCCTGTGCAAGCGCAAAACGGTTTTGACTTCTTCAGGATTAGAAGACGCAAGCGGAATCACTGAACCAACACCCATCAGGTCAGGAAGAACCAGAAAGCCCACGTGCAAAAGGTGACTTTGCATGTTCTCTGCGTGCAATGCTATTTTTCTCAGTTTGAGGTCTTGATCGCTTATGGTTATGCCCATTGCACCCTCAGTGGCTCTTAAAGATGCGAGGGTGTGACCTATTGAGCAGATGCCACAGATCCGCGAAGTTATGTGGTGCAACTCGCTCCAGTTACGTCCTAAAACCATGGCTTCAAAGAAGCGTGGCGCCTCAGAGATGTTCCATTCACATCGCTCTAAAGTTCCGTTTCTCACGTTTACGTAGATGTTTCCGTGACCTTCAACTCTTGTCACATGATGTACTTCAACATCAAAATTCTTGTTTTCCATTATCTTTTCCTCTCCTGCCAACCGAAATATAACTTAAACTTGTTAATCGCGTCGTCAACCGTGAGACCATATTTGATTAAAACTTCTTTTTCGGAGTTTTCATTCGGGTTATCCACCAAGCCGCGGCATCCCCAGCATATGGTTCCTTCATTAACGCAACAGGAGTTGCAGCCCGCCCTAGTTACGGGTCCCACGCAGAATTGACCTCGTTCAAACGCACAAACATTCTCGTTTTTCTTACATTCAACACAAACAGGATAATTGGGGATGTCTGGCTTCTTTCCCAGCAAAAGCGACTTGACTACGTGGAGAAATTCCTCTCGGGTCATCGGGCATCCGTGCACGTAAGCGTCCACAGGTATAACTGCGTCGATAGGTCTCGCCGCGTAAGTATCAAACAACTTGGCTTTGTCCCCGTACACAGTTCGCCTAACATCATCCAAATCCTGATAATTTTTCAAAGAGTTAATGCCGCCAATTGTGGCACATGAGCCGATGGCGACGACGTACTTCGCGTTCTTTCGGATTTTCTTCAGCCTATCTTCGTCCTGAAGTCTTGTGCAAGACCCTTCGACGAACGCTATGTCATAGTTGTCGCTTTTTTCTTTCATAACTTCTCTGAAGGTTACAACTTCAACCTGCCCCAGCAGGTCAAGAAGCTCTTCTTCCAAGTTGGCGACTTGCAACTGGTCTCCTTCGCAGCCTGCAAAGTCAAAGAAAGCTACTTTTGGTTTCATTATAACGCCTCCGGTACTCCTTTAATTTTTGAATAATTAAACACTGGGCCGTCCTTGCACACGTAGATCTGGTTAATCTGGCAGTGACCGCATTTTCCAACGCCGCATTTCATTCGGCGCTCAAGAGAAAGGATTATGTGGTCGTCTGGAACGTTTCGTTTTTTCAGATCTGCTATAACGAACTTGTACATGATTGGTGGACCAACCACAATCGCGTAAGTAGTTTCGGGGTCAAAATTGACTTGAGGAATCAAAGTTGTAATTACACCTATGTTGCCTGTCCATATTTCATTTTCAGGACACCAGTCAACGGTAGGCTTGAATTCCACATCATCTCTCTTTTCCAGCGCACCCATCTCGTCGCCGAAAAGTAATTCCCGTGGTTCTTTGCATCCATATAGGAGGGTAACGCGACCGTAATCCTTTCTGTTATCCAGAACGTAGTTGAACAACGACCGCAGCGGCGCTATGCCAAGACCACCCGCGACAAATAGAAGGTCCTTGCCCTTCAAGAATTCTGGGTCAAAACCGTTTCCAAACGGACCTCTGATCCCAACTTTGTCGCCCACGTTAAGCATATGCAGCCCAGTTGTCACATTTCCTATTTTTCGTACGCAAAGTTCAAACGTGCCTTTCTTTGTTGGTGATGAAGACAGAGAAATCGGTGCCTCGCCTACGCCGAAAACAGAGACTTCAACAAACTGGCCAGGCTTATGATCCATTGAGGAGCCATCATCCAACTTCATCTCAAAAAATGTCTCGTTGGCAGTCATAGGTACCTTTTTAACAATAGTCGCCAGTTTTGGAACATAATCTATGTTGCCTTCAGTTTCAATGCTTACTTCAGGTTCAGTTGCAGGGGCTACTTGCACACCCATGTTGAGGACTTCATGGTACATGTCGTTGAAGAGATTAACAGGATTAGCTATGTCAGGCAGACAGTTTGAAGAACATCTGCCGCAGCCGACACATGAAACGAAACCGAACCGGTCGAAAAGATACTTTCCTTTCTTGAAGTACCTGTGCCTGTACCTGGTAGGTCTTGTAGGACGGAAGTTCTCTCCTGAAGCGATCTTGGCAAAGTCTTCCAGTAGGCAACCGTCCCACGTTCGTATCCTCTCGCCTTCCTTAAGTGATAAATCAGGATCTTCTTTAACGTCAAAACAGTAGCATGTTGGGCATACCAAAACACAAGAACCGCAGGCCAAGCATGTCTCGGCGTGTTTCTCCCAAAAACTGCTTTCTCCATAAGTCTTGCTCAGCAGCTCAGGGATCAGTTCGGTGCCAAAATCAAACTTCTGCTGCGACATACTCACTATTTCCCGTTTCTTTTGACCCACCAACTGAATGTCTCGCGCAAGAGCCTTGGTAACGTTCTTGGCGTATTTCTCCAGAAGCGCCTCGCCCTTCGGGGAGCCGATGTTGATGGCGTACCTGTTTCCAAGGTCTGTAAGCATTAGATCATAGCCATATTCGATTGTGGCACAGCCCATTTGCGGCGCAAAGCACCATTTTGACATGTTTTGGATGTTAACGCCGATGATAATGGATGCCTTTCTCTTTTCAAAGTAGTATGGGTCTGACTTGGTTTCTCGAAATATCTCGTCCATGTGAAGCAGAGCCACAATATCGTAGGGGTGAACGCCGATTATTATGCTGGGCTTCAGGTCAGCAGGGTCTTTGGCAAAAAACCCGTTAGCCGTGTCATAAGTGACTAGAGTTTCGCGCTGGGGAAAGAAGTACTTTTTTGGAGGGAGAAGGGTCACGTCATAATCTAGCCTCAATTCGCTGGCGGATTCTAACTGTCCAAAAGCGAATTTGTTGCCTTTCGATTTGACGCCTATAACATTTAAAGAATCATCTTGAATTAATGAACTAACAAAGTTAGCAAAATCCTTTTTTGGTATTACACGCATTCTTTTCCCCTCTAAATTTCTAAAGACAGAGTTAAGTTATTGGAAGCTAATGTGCACTTGCGACATTTATGGTTTTCCCATTGGAAGAACAATTATTTAACAACGAACTAGTGATTAGGTTTGTGTTTGACCCGTGATTAAGCAGAGCAACCCAAGCGTCGGACAAATGCCCCTAGAAGTACAGCTCATTGACACAGAAGACAAAAATCATAGACCAAAAAACACGATAATGAACTGTTTAGAAAGCGAAATTGAACAAGCATATCCTGCTCAACGTTTGCGTTTCTTGAAGTAGACCAGCAACCTTATACCAATAACAGCCACTGATGCGATGGAAGCTATGGCCATTGTAGTTGGGACAGGCTTTTCAACCGAAGAGGTACCAGAATCGGGGCTGTAGACTGTTCCGAGCATAACAGTACAGCACCAGCAACTTCTCTTGTTCCATGAACAGCAAGGATTTCCTTAAAACCTCAGGTTTAAGATGGAGAAACCAGCAAAAAAGTGACTGAAGCTTTATGTAGTTGATATGAGATTTGCTAATATTTAATGCACATATGGTGCCTACCGAAATGCTGCCAAAGTGAAAGGTGCAAAATTAAATGAGTAAAAATAAACTGAAACTAGCCTTTTATTGGGCTGCAAGTTGCGGCGGATGCGAAATCGCCGTTTTAGACATAAACGAGAAAATCCTTGACGTAGTGCAAATAGCCGACATCGTTTTTTGGCCTGTAGCCATGGACATCAAATACAAGGATGTGGAAAACATGCCTGACAAGTACATCGACATCACCTTCTTCAACGGGTCCATCCGAAACTCGGAGCAAGAACACATGGCTAAGCTGCTGCGGCAAAAATCCAAAACGCTGGTTGCCTTTGGCTCCTGTGCCCATGAAGGCTGTGTACCTGGCTTAGCTAATTTGCACGACAGCAAAGAAATCCTCGAGCACGTGTACCTGAAAGAGAAATCAGTTGTAAATCCCGAGGGAACCATTCCCAAAACCGAAACCGAAGTGAAAGAAGGCGCACTGGAAATTCCACGGTTCTACGACACGGTTAAAACCTTAGCACAAACCGTAGACGTAGACTACTACATACCGGGTTGTCCACCACCAGTCAAGTTAATAGCCAACGCCGTAGACGCCATCGCAGCAGGCGAGCTGCCGCCGAAAGGCTCAGTGCTTGCACCCCTCAAAGCCGTGTGCGACGAATGCCCCAGAACAAGAGAAAACAAAAAAATCAACAAGATTTACCGTGTACATGAGAAAGCACCTGAACCCGAAAAATGTCTGCTTGAACAGGGTATACTTTGCATGGGTCCTGCCACACGCAGCGGTTGCGGCGCACAATGCTTACAAGTGGACATGCCCTGCACTGGATGCCAGGGACCAGGACCTAACATGCCTGAAACAGGCGCTGGAATGATAACCGCTTTAGCCGCCATATTCGGATACGACGAGAAGGATTTGTCCCCGGAGGCTGTTGAAAAGTTGATGAGTCAGATAATAGACCCTGTTGGCACGTTTTACATGTACTCTTTACCCGCTTCAATTCTGCGAAGAAAGGTGATGAAGAAATGAAAGAAATAAGCATAAACCCGATTACACGACTCGAAGGTCACGGGAGCATTTCCATTTTCCTCAACGACGCAGGCGAAGTGGAAAACGCCTACCTCAAAATCCCGGAGCTTAGAGGCTTCGAAAAATTCTGCGAGGGAAGACGAGCTGAACTCATGCCGCTCCTCACCACAAGAATCTGTGGAGTCTGCCCCGTAGCCCATCACTTCGCGTCAGTCAAAGCTTTAGACGCTGCTTTCAATGTTGACCCGCCATCAGCCGCTAAGAAACTCAGAGAACTCATGTACGAAGGCTACATAATCTACGACCATACCCTGCACTTCTACTACTTAGGTGGTCCCGACTTCGTCGTTGGTCCTGACGCGCCACCAGAAAAACGCAACATATTGGGCGTCATCGAAAAGGCAGGTTTGGACGTAGCAAAAGAGGTCATCAAACATCGAGCTTACGGACAGAAGATAACCGCGATTCTCGGTGGCAAAGCCACACACCCCGTTTGCGGGTTGCCAGGTGGCATATCAAAGGCTTTAAGCGAAGAGAACAGGCAAGAAATTGAGAAGATGGCTGCTTCCAGTGTAGAGTTCGCCAAATTCAGCTTGAAACTGTTCCACGATATAGTGCTGGGAAACAGTGCCTACGTGGATTTGATTAAAAGCGATGCATACACGATGAAGACGTACTACATGGGTCAGGTGGACGCTAACAACAAGGTTAATTTCTACGACGGGAAAATCAGAGTAGTTGACCCCAACGGCAGCGAATTCTTAAAGTTTGAAGCGAAAGACTATCTTACGCATATTGGCGAGCACGTGGAACCGTGGACTTATTCGAAGTTTCCGTTTCTCAAGAAAATCGGCTGGAAAGGCGAATTCTACGGCAAAGACAATGGAGTTTACCGTGTTGGTCCGCTTGGGCGACTGAACGCTGCTGACGGCATGGCTACGCCGCTGGCGCAAGCTGAGTACGAAGTGATGTACAAGACCTTAGGGAGACCGGTGCATGGCACTTTGGCTTTTCACTGGGCACGTTTGATTGAGCTGCTTTACGCTGCTGAGCGTGCGGTGGAGTTGGCGAAAGACCCTGAAATCACGAGCACGGACATACGTAACAAGCCTGGCGAGCCTGGTGAAGGTGTGGGTGTGGTTGAGGCTGCGCGGGGAACGCTGTATCATCATTACGTGCTGGACGAGGACGCGCTTGTCAAGGATGTGAACTTGATTGTGGCGACCACCAACAATTACCCTGCCATATGCATGTCCATTCGCGACGCGGCTAAGGGCTTGATTCACGGCGGCAAGGTTGACCAAGGCGTGCTTAACAAGGTGGAGATGGCTTTCAGGGCTTACGACCCGTGCTTCGCGTGCGCAACGCACATGGCAGTTGGGCAGATGCCGCTAACCGTTAAGGTTTATGACAGCCAGAAAAACCTGTTACAGACGCTGCAGCGGTAAACCTTTTCTTTCCTTTTTCTTACTTCTAGTTTTAGCGGGCGTTTCCATTTGGCTAAGGATGACTATAATATTCAAGATGCACTGAAAAAATGGTTTGCAGACGCAGAGAGAGTGGTGGTAGCGGGCATTGGAAACCCCATTCGCAGGGACGACTTTGTGGGCGTAAAAATAGTTCAAGACCTCAAAGGCAAAGTCCCAAAAAACGTGCGCCTAATCGAGTGTGAAACGGTTCCCGAAAGCTTCATGCAAGAAATCGTTGACCTCAAACCAAGCCACATGCTCCTTATCGACGCCGCAATTCTCGGACTAAAACCAGGCGAGACACGACTTGTCTTTCCAGAGCAAGTTACGGATTTTCCCGCAATCACCACTCACGTGTTGCCTCTGCGTATCTTCTGCGAGTACATCACAAAAATGACGGAAACGAAAATCGCCTTGTTGCTGATTGAGCCTGAGAACACCGAGTTCGGGGAAGGCTTAACGCCAGAGGTGCAGAAGGCTGCTGAGAAAATCAATAAAGTAATGCTCGAATTGTTCTCGGTTTAACGGCGTTTCCAACCCGCTTTGAACACACACGTTGCCGTTTGGTGTAACGCGGGTGCTTAATTGGGTTGCTGTTCAAACGCGCTTTTTCCCCTTTTTTAACTTTAAACGGTGTAATCATGTTATTGCAGAGGAAAAAGAGTTAATTCGAATAGTTGAGACCTATGGTTCATTGCTGCTTCTAATTGATTCAATTAGCTTCTCACATCTTCTTCGAATTTCTTTTCCTCTATCTCTGAAATACCAGATGATCATTATAGCAGTTAAAATGAGTGTTACTCCAAAATACGGCTCAACTTCGCTAGTTAAGTATGCATAGAGAACCCCGAAGAAATACGCTAGACTAGCGGCTAAGAATAGATTATTCTCATCAATCTCTTTAAAAAGTAGTTTTATTTCCAGTTCTTTACTGGAATCATTCGGTTCTGGCTGACCATCCATAGTCATTTTCGGTCAGTCACTAGAATATTCTCAAACAGGATTTAAACGCTTTCGTCACTAGCCTCTTTTAAACGGTTATAGTGCGGTTAAAGTAAAACCCAATCTAGTAATACTAACCTTCTAGTTGAAATAAGTCTAACTTAGAAACAATCATTTTTTTTAACATATATATTCTTCTTTCAGGAAAATCATATCACTTTTAGTAAATTACAAAAATGCAAAGCCAAGTCTATAACGCTAAGCGAAAGTTTAGACCTTTGACAACACGAACACAACCGAATAAACTGAAAGGTCATTTGCCGAAATACATTAGACAAAAAGAAGAGGTCAAATAGATTTTTGTCTATGTGAATTTTGGCGAAAATGTTAAGTAGAAAATACGGATATTTCAATAAAGATTCGATGTTTCAACTAACTAGTGGGGAAACCAGCATTGTTAGTCTTGATTCACTACAGAAGACTCTGTCAATTATTCTTCTTCCCGCATCTCCTGCTTTCATCTCGGGTTATGTTGCATGTAGGTTACTTTTTGGAGAAAGAAGATGGAGAAAAAGCCCAAAGAAAGAGATGACTATATACAGTGTGTCTGTGGGCAGTCTAGAGGCAATCATTATTTGGGCTATGATATACCTCTTGAAGGGCTATAGTGGTGAACTTTTGGCATCAATTGAAGGTAATGAACCATATTTGACCGCTGTTCTTTTACTCATGTGGGCAGGTGTCAAAGTCGTCTTAGTGGCAATTCTGCTAGCTATTAAAAAATGGAAACGGAAAAATGCTAAATCGAAATAAACTTTTAATATCCAGAAAAGAAATTAAACCTAAAGTTAATAAGACTGTTAAAGGAAGTGTCTATTGGAATGCTAGAGGGTTTCTTTGAGTTTCTGTTGCAAAATCAAACTCTTTTCCTAGGGCTAGGTGTGGTTGTTGCAGTTTCAATAATTCTGTTAGAAATAGAAAGCATACGATCTTTTAAGAAAGAAAGAGAAGCTCAAATCATCGAAGAAATTAAAAGTGATTTTCGCTTAGTCTCCTTCCCTTCAGTTCCATTCATTTACATACGAGAGAAAACTTGTACATTTCAACAGCCTCATGCTAATCAAAAAAGTATTCGGAAAAAAGTTCCGTATGTAGTAGCTAGAGGAAAACCTTATGAAGAAAATTGGCATACAAGTTGTATCGAGGGTAGCTATGTGATATGCGGTAGCGGTTTCCATGACATTCACGAAAGCTACTCACCATTTTGTAAAACAGTAAGAAAAGGTGATGTATTTGAATCAACTAAAAGACAAGCTCGTCTCAACATATGCTGAAGTAGCCGAACAGTTAAAAAAAGGCAATCCTAATGCCCTATATGCTCTTCAAAGTGTTCTACGCAGTTCGGTTGAATTTTCTGATGATGCTGAAATAATATTCCAACAATCAACATTTTGTGGCATATCGCTAGGGTGGCTAGAAGCTCAAGCAAGAGTTGAAAATGGCAAAAAATTTCTTAAAACTATTGGCGATATTGTTGAAAAGGTTGGAAAGGCATATTCATCAGGAGACAACGACACTACGGATAAGTTGCTTAAGGAATTTTTAGTCAAGATGCATCTAAGGTGGAAGGAAGCTAGGCTTCTCCAAGTCGCAGAAGAAGAGTAATCAGAAAGTTTGCATATCGCCCCTACCTATTTTGAAAATCCGTTCTTTTTCCATAACCCTAATTTACTCACTATGTAATGAACCTCATTTGGATTAGGAATATTAATGAAAGAGAAAAATAGGCATACATGAGGAAAAACATCATTAACTAAAATATCCTTAATGGTGAATTTCGTTAGGGTTCTTATTGTTGTGTTTAGCTTTTTCAAGCCTTGTTGAGGGCTCCTATGTCTGGCAGCGTGTTCCAACAGGGTTTTTACGGAGTTGATAAGTGCAGGATAAGCCGTTCAGTCATCACCTCACAGGAAAAACACGGAAACCGCGGTTCACTTACGCCTTTAATCTATATATAAGGGGGGCTATAGTCTTTTTTCACGCGCTAGTACAGGCAAATAAGAATATCGGAAAATAAGGGAAAGATTGGCTTACTTTTTCTTTGCTTCTTGGAAGAGTTTCTTCACTGCGCTGATTCTTGCTTTCTGCGCCAGCACGTCACTTGTTACCAGTGTTATGGCTTCTTCTGGACACCACTTGACACATTGTGGACCATCTTCCTCATCTTTACACAGGTCGCACACGTGAACGACTTTAGTCTCAGGATGCAGCATTATCGCACCGTAGTCACAAGCTTCGATACACCATCCGCAACCGTTACACTTGTCAGGGTCTATCATTATGGTACCTGTTTCTTCCGACTGAGTCAAAGCGTCACGTGGACATGCAGCCACGCAAGGTGGATCCTCGCAACGCCTGCACGTAACAGCCATGTTCGCCAACTGATTCACACGCACCACGCGTATGCGCGATTTCAAAGGGTTGAAGGCTTTCTCCTTCGTCCATGAACAGGCGTATTCGCAGATTTGACAGCCCACGCACTTGTCTGGGTCAGCTGAAACGAATTTTCTTTCATGAATCTTCACCATTGCTATGCCTCCTGTTTCCCTTCAACAATGCTTGACAAGCCGTCCATGCCAAGTTCTTGAAGCTTCGCCGCTGTGGGAACACCTTCCAATGTCCACCCACGAGATTCGTAGTAATCATCCAAAAGCAAGTCCAGCTCTTTCTGCGTCACCACAGCTCCTTTCACCGGTCCTTCATCCGGTATCGGCATGTTCATGACCTTCCACGGCAAAGTGTCATCTTTCCTGCCCAAGCCTTCTCTGATGTTGATCAGTCTAGCAACCGTGTTTACTCGTTCACCTGACTTCTTGAGTTCTTCAGCCGTCATTTCGATGCCTGTCACCAAATTGTAAAGCTTAGCCATCTCGGACAAACCCTTGTAGTACGTGCCTCTTGAGAACTTGCATATGATCAGTGAGTCGATAACCGCGTAAGTGTCTTCCATGTCCCTGACCATTTTGCCTCTGCCCTTCTCCGCCTTCAACCGATCAACTTTACCTTTAACATCAAAAGCGTAAGCACCATGCCTGTTATGATCTGCTCCTCGGAAGGAAACAGCAAAACCCAAAGCCGCAGTTTTGAGGCAACGCAGGTCATAACCTGTGACCTCTAAGCCCTTGATGTGCTGAGCAAGTTTCTCAGCTCCTTTCCCTATTTTCTGCGCTGCAATACGCACACCTTCAGCGAGAATGTCACCTATGCCTTCTCGCTTTCCCATTTTCTCGAGAAGTTGGATGAGTGCTTCGGAGTTGCCGAAGTTGGCTTCTATTCCGCCAAGGTCCTTTTTCGTCAAGATTCCGTTTTCGTAGCAGTCCATGGCAAAGCCAACGATGACTCCTGCACCTATGGCGTCCATTCCGTAGTAGTTGGCTAGTTCCATGCCTTTTATGATTGTGTCTAACCGGTCTATGCCGCAGTAGGGTCCCATTGCCCATAATGTTTCGTATTCCATTCGGGTCATGGTGCCCTTGTAAGGTCCTTCGGGAACTACAACTTCGTGTTCGCAACGCATGGCGCAGCTGCTGCAGCCTATGATTTTTGCCACGAATTTCTCGTTCAACGCTTCTCCGCTTACCTTGTCTGCTTCTTCAAAATGCGCATTATTGTAGTTGCGTGTGGGCATGCAGTAAAGCGCGTTGTGAACTAAAACGTTTTCTGGAGTACCTAGGGTCCTGTACTTTCGTGTTGCTGGTCCTTTCATGCGCTCGTGGAATTCTTTGACCATGTCCATGAATTCGTCTGGTTTCGCTGGGACTATGTCGCGTGTTCCTCGGACAGCGATTGCCTTGAGGTTTTTGGAACCCATCACAGCGCCTAGTCCTGTTCGTCCAGCAGCGCGTGTTTTCTCGTTTATTATGCAGGCTATCCGCGAGAGTTTTTCTCCAGCCAAGCCTATGGCTGCAACACGTATGTAGTAGTCTCCTAAGTCTTCTTTTATAGCGTCTTCGGTTTCAGAAGGTGACTTCCCCATCAAATACGATGCGTCCAAAAGCTGAACTAATTCGTCATCTATCCACAGGTAAACGGGTTTTTCGGATTTGCCTTTGAGAATGATGGCGTCGTAACCTGCTCTTTTCATCTCTGCGCCGAACGTTCCATGAGCAACGGCTTCACCGATTCCAAAGGTTTCAGGTGATTTCGAGACAAAAGCGTGTCCATTTCCCCCTGTCGGAAACATTGTTCCTGATATCGGACCAAGGGCTAAGACCAGCGGGTTTTCTGGGCTGAAGGGTTCAACGCCTTGCTTTGAATTGGCAAGCCACAGTCGCATGCCTAAGCCTATGCCGCCAATGTACTTTTTGGCGTAATCTTCGCTTAGGGGTTCTACGCGGGTTTTTCCCGTGTTTAAGTCAACAAAAAGAACTTTTCCAGCGTAACCGTGCAACCCTCTTTTCCTCCAAAGTTATGAAATTATAAGTTCGATGAAAACTATATTAACTTAATGGGTTTCGCCGTCAAGAATCAACGTGCGATTATACACGTTCTGACCCAAGCGACTACAGTTTGTTTAAGTCACGTTTAAGCTTTTTCTGGACTAGGCAACAGCGTTTGTCGAGCTTTAATGTACCTGTGTGCTCGGAACAGTCTATAGCCCCCTTATTTAAAGTATAAATAGTTCTGGAAAGAGAAGCTTCTGCTGGTTTCTGCGTTGGATCGTTGTTAGGTTGCTAATGTGGTGGTTGCGTCTTTTGTGCTCTTGTGGAGAGTTGGGGTTGGGTGTTGACAACAGCGTGAATTTGTCTATAAGTAAGTTCTGAAAAATAAGCTCATAAGGCATTTAAGTATGATGGTAACAAGAAGTGTGTAGGAGCGGTTACTTGTGGTTTCTAAGCTTATGTTGGCTTTGGAGTTGTTAAGTGATGGAAAATGGCATGGAACCGATGAGCTGCGGCTAAGGTTGGAGTTGAGTGAGCAGAAATTTCAAGGGGTCACAGTGTTCCTGAATACTTATGGCTTTGTTAAGATTGACGAGAAAAACAGGAAAGTGAAAATTAACAAGGATTTCAAGAAGCTGTTGGTTCAAACTGTTACTTAATAATTGAGCGGGTTGACGAACAGCGGCTATTTTTACAAAAAAGAAAAATTGTGGAGGTGTTTAGTGGTTAGGGTGAAACCTTTTTTAGGATTTTTGCGTGGTCGGTGTTTTTTTCCATGAATATGCTGATTTTGTTTCCTTCAATGTCCATGCAGAGGGCGTTGCTTTCTTTGCCTGCGATGAGGACGCTTTCGATGTCGCCTATTTCAAATAATTCCGAGATTTCCTGGCTGGAATCGAGTACTTGGGATGAGAAGATGGCGTATTCGACTATTTTTTCTGGTTCTTTGAGGTCTATTGTGGCTTGGGTTGTGTTTCGCAGTATGTAGCCTATGACGCCGTTTTCTTTGCGGATTTCTGCGAGTTTGTTGCTTAGGTCTGTGTAGGTTTCGTCTTCTTCTTGGGTGTTGCCGATTTCGTCGTCGTCAACCATTACGGGTGTTGTGGTTTCTTGTTTGCTTTGTTTTTTCTTACCCATTTTTTGTTCACTTCGGTTATTCGATTACGGGTTTGAGGGTGACAAGCGAGCCTTGCGAGGTTTCCAAGGTGAGCTGTATTTTTTCTGGCATCTTGATTATGCCTTTTCCAGTGTCTTTTGATTTTTTGATGTTTTTGAATTTGCAGCGGGTTGTTTTTCCGCTTAGGGCTTCGACTTCGACTTCGTTGATTTTCTTGTCGCCGTAGAGTTCTTTCCAGCGTGATATTACTTCTTGGTCGACGCGTACTGTGTCTGAGGGGACTAGTAAGCCGCCGAGGTTTTCTACTATTAGCTGTGTCACTGGCGGGTCTGGCAGCAGCGGTTCGGTATCAATTTCTGGTTCAGGTTGTTCTTCTTCGTCTTCAGGTGTTGCGGTTTCTTCTTCGGGTAGTTCGTTCTCTTCTTCGTCTTCGGTTTGTTCAGCGTTTTCTTCAGGAACTTCATCTTCCGCAATTTCGTCTTCTTCAGGTTCCATGGGTTCAGGTTCGGGTTCTGGGGGTTCAGGGGCTAGGGTTGTTAGAGTTTCATCGCCTGTTTGGGCAGGGTGAATCTTTTCTACCAGTCTTATCACGGTGGGGATTAAGATTCGAGTTAAGGTGTTAACGTATTTTTCGTCAGCCTCCTTAGACGAAATTGTTGTTAAGTAAAAGTCTTTCATGCAGGCGATGTTTGCTTGACCGTTTGCGCCCTGGATGGTTACGGCGTCGATGCCTCCTAGGATGTCTGCTTTTTCGGTTATGGCGGTGAAAGCGTCTATTGTTTGTTTTACGTCTTTTTTAGGCGTGTTTTCATCTTGAGCTATGATTTTTCCGTCTTGGAAAATGAAGGTGTTAGATACGTCTGGACATATGTTCTGGATTTCTTGCAGTGTATTCTCGAGTGCGAATGAGTATACTTCGTTATTCATGTTATTTCTGCCTCCTGCGTAGGTTAGTTCACGACGTGCCGACTTAGGAGATTTTGAACAATATGCGCTCTGGGACTCCTTCGTTTTCAACCACTAGATATTTCAGGCCTTCAGTGTCTCCGAGTTGGTCTAGCCATTTCAGTGCTTCGCGGGCTTTTTGTAGGACTAGCAGGCGTTCTTGGTGGCTGCGTACTACGGATTCTATGGCGGTTAGTTCATGGAATGGGTTGGCGTCTAAGACGATGTTTAGGCTGCCGACGCTGATTTCTCCTAGGCTTTCGCTTGTGGCTTTGGATTTGCCTGCGAGTTTCATGACTACTTCGCGGATTTTCTTTGATTTTTCGGCTAGCGAGCGTATTTCGTCTAGTCTGCGCAGGTATTCGCCTAGCGTGCTTTTTGTGTTGGATATGTCTTTATCCAGAGTTTCTTCTATATCTTCGGCTGATTCGTATTCTTTTATTTCTACTACCATTTTGTTTTTTGCACCTC
>CAZEPB010000004.1:0-107687 GCA_964514055.1 uncultured Candidatus Bathyarchaeia archaeon
TGAAGAAGTTGTAGGCTATGATTTTCCTGTTCACGCCGTAACCTCCTTCTAAAAAGTTTAGCTCTACCGAAGGTGCGTGGACAAGTACGACGTCGGCGTCACCGTTTTCGGCTTGTTTTATGGCTATGCCTGTTCCCACAGCTGTTATTTGTAGGTCTACGTTGTGGCTCGATTCGTAGTCTGCTTCTATGGCGTCTAGTAAGCCTGTGTCGTAAAGGCTTGTGGTTGTGGATATGAAAAGTCTGCGTTTAGAGAAGTAATTGAAGTAAACGAGCGTGCCTGCGACCACTATTATTGTTGCTAGTACTGCAACTATGAGTATTTTTTGCCATGCTTGCATTTCAAACACCGTTATGTTTTGTCATTCATAACGACTAAACTTATAAATCTTACGCGCAATAGCTCTAGACAAGAATGCTCACTCACAAAAAACACAAGCCATCCTGCAAAGTATGGATAGAATACAAAGGAACACCTGTGCTGGGCAAAGGCGGCGCCGAAATTCTAAAAGCAATAGCAAAAGAACACTCCATTTCAAAAGCCGCGGAGAAGCTTAGCATGTCTTATCGCTACGTCTGGAATTACCTGCAAAAAATCCAGAAAGTTGTCGAAGCGCCAGTGGTGGAAACCTATAAAGGCGGCAAAACTGGAGGAGGCGGCGCTAAACTAACGGCGCTGGGAGAGAGCTTGATAGAAGAGTACGAGCGTGTGGCGGGCTACATGTGTGAGGTTCTTGCAGACCAAGAGCATTGGGAGGTGTTAAAACTGAAAATCAGCGCAAGAAACAAGCTAAAAGGAAAAGTTGTTTCTGTTGAAAAAGACGGAGTAACCGCGAAAGTCAAAGTTGAGATTAAAACGCCTGTGGTGGTAACCGCCGTGATTACGAAAGAAGCGGTTGAAGATCTAGGCGTAAAAGTAGGCGAAGAAGTAACTGCCGTCATCAAATCGACAGAAGTAATGATAGCCAAATAAGCCTGCTGTTTCCCCTTTTTATTCTACCACGTAGCGGTAAGCAATGTGCTCGCCAGCCGTTGCACTCTTCCTAATTACCTTTAACAAGTCGCCTGGTCTAGCGCCTATGGCTTTAACCGCGGGGTCGTTGGCTTTTATCTGCGGCATCTGATACGGTTGAATCTTGTACTGGGCGAGAAGCTGGCTTTTTTCCTTTTCACCCAGAATCTCGTGCTTCGGAACCAGTCCATGGTCAAAAATCTCGAACACTGGAAAAGTCTTTGGCAGCAGCTCAACCCTTCTTTTTTTGGCGCCTTGTTTAGCCGCGTGCGTGTAACGTCCTTCAGTGATTACGATGGCGCGTTCCAGTTTCTTCTCTTTCAAAAGTTTGTACAAGGCGTTCATCAACGCGATGCCCACGGTTGCCTCGTCAAGAATGCACCAGACTAAGGCTTTCTCCTTGTCCTTGGGAATTTTAACTATGTAAGCGTAGGCGCCTTCGTGTTTTTCTTTTTTAATCAGCTTGTATTTTCTGAGTTTGATTAGGACCTCAGCTTTGTGTTCCTCTATGGTTTCTCCTTTGAACTTCAAACCGCAAACTCCTGTTAAGGGATACGCGAAACCTAACAATACTTAAACCCTTAAACTTTACGGCTCGAAAATGAAGCTTTGTCCGATGAAGAGATAAGTGGTGCCTCAAAATTTTTAGGTGGAATTCGCAGTTAACTATGTTGGGAAGATGGGGCGAATGAACGGTGTAGAGCCTGTTATGAGTTTGCTTCTGGTCATAGGCATAGTTGTTACGTTACTGCTGCTAGCTGTTTTGCGGAAAAGGAAGAGGGCAGGGAAAAAAGGAGAAACAGATTATAAGGCTTTTTTCATAATCGGCGTAGCTTTTACGCCCACTGGGTTTGCTATGATGATTGTGTATTTTCTGACGGAAATATCGTTTGAAATCGGTTTGCCTCTTTTCGCCTTGGGCTTGATATGTCTTATACTTGGTTTGGCTAATCGCGATAAATGGAAAAAGACGAAGTAGTTACATCCTTCGCGCCTATTTTGGAAAAACAAATAACATAGATGGACATAGGGAATTAGTGGGGACGGTGAAAAAAGACGAGTAGGGACGAGTCTATTGTACCGCGTAACACGTTCAAAATGCTTAAACATCTGTCCAAAGCTTCTGAAAAAGTGGTTTTTTTAGGTGACAAAAACCTTGAAAACCTGAGAGGCTACAAAGCGTACGTGCAAATGACCCGTCAAGGCGAAATTCACGTAATCATAACGGGTTTAAGCAAGGATGGTTCAAAGAACCTTTTCGATAGTTTAGAGGCTTTAAACACAGAGGATATCATAAGCGATAACAAATAACTGCTGTTAAGATTGATAATGAAACTGCGTTCGGCTAGGTGCTGAAAAATTATTTGTGCCGCAACGTTCTTTTTGCGATATAGAATAAATCTTATAAACTTACAAATTGAATAAAAAAAGAGTTACGGAGTGTGAGATAACGTGAAATTTAGCGAGTTAATCGGAAAAGAAGTATACTGCGAAGGTTTACGAGTAGGCAAAATCACAGATGTCCTCGTGGATGGAGAGGAGTGGAAAATAACGCACTTTGAGATTGAATTGAGAAGAGAAGCAGCTTATGAGTTGGTTGGCGTGAAATCCACGTTTAAAAACGTTTTAGCCATTTCAGCTGTGGGTCCAGCGTCTAAAGCCATGACCAAAGACAGCGGAATAGACCTTCAGGTCGCAAGAGGACAACTTCGCATCTACCTGAGACCACCTTAACGCTTGGAGACTGTTAAGCTAAAAATCAACTTAAAATCCACTTCTTTTATCCTGTTGTGATTTTTGTCTATAGCCCCCCTTTATATAGATTCAACCGATGCTTAGGTCAGCGTTTAGACAAGACGCGGTTCTTTTGAGTAAAGGTTGGGAGTATGAGTGAATGCCCTTTTCGTTACCGCTAAGTCATTCGCTGACGAGTTGGTCTGGAACTTTTGATGTAGCTTTTTCCCAGTAATACTCATACAAAGCTTTTGCCCAGTCAACAACCAAGTCTTTGTTACTTTTGAAGCCAATATAGTCAAGCCTTTCTTCCAAGTTTGGAAAGCCTAGGGCTGCGACCTCCTTCTCTGAAAGGCATAAGAAGACATCAACCTTGTCTAAGAATCTGCTTTCCAGTTTCTTGGTTCGACTTGCCTTCTCGAAAGCAGGATTACTAACTAATTCGCGCACATCCTTTGTAGGTACATAATCCTTCGGCATCAAGAGCCTAAATTCTGTCCCTCGTTCAACCGCTTGCGTCAAATAGGATATTGTGCTTACCAACACTTGATTGGTGAGAATCCAGACGGCCTTCTCGGCTTTGCTTATCATGTTTTCTACGTTATGAAACGCGACCATCACATCATTTACGAACTCGCAGCCCTCAAGAACGCCTAGGCTTGCTCGGAAGCGTGTAGGCAACTCAGTGAGAACGTGGGAGGTGAGGTAATCCCTGTTTTTGAAGAGGAACTTGTATCCTAAAAGAAGATTAAGTGCTTCTTCACCGTAGGGTGTTAGGTGAAAAGCTCCGTCAACATCTTTGCTTATCAGTTTAGCCTCGCTTAATCTTGTGATGTTTCTTGAGGTCTCTTGAACGGTGAAGTCAAGCTTTTTAGAAACGTGCGAAAGTTTCAGTGGAGTCCTCTTCAGAAGAGATAGTATGTCTAAGCGGTCGCTGCTTGAAAGTTCAAATAGTAAACTGCTGAAAGTTTCCAATTCGTCAACAGCTCCTTTAGAAGTATCTATTTAGAGTTTCATAGTTAAGTGTGATATTTCATACTTACTGTTGAGGTTGCCTTATCATTTTTATCTTGCCTATACTGTTTGAGGCGAAATACGATGGGCAAGAAAACTGAAGAACATTCGTTTTCGATTGAAATGAAATCCGAACATTGCGTTCGAAAAATGTCTTTCTTTGATAGAGAAAACGGCAAAGTATTCTTCGAGGGATTCCTCGGCAAACTCGAAAACGTCGCCATGGTCGAAGGCGTGATGCTTGAAATAGAAGGCAGAAATGGTATTCTGAAACTGGACATAACGCAGCAGGAGATGGAAAAGTGTCTTGCCCGAAAGAAAGCAAATGGAGGTGAACAATAGTGAACAGACAAAAAATCAGAAACGCGATGACATTGCTCATGTTCGCATTGTTTCCCGTAATCTATTACTACTTCTCACCATACCTCGTGATAATGGGGGCAGCCGAAGGCATAGTAGCTGGCAGCCTCATAGTCTTTGCTTCTCTGTTTGTTTTTTCCCTGTTTTTGGGAAGAGCCTTCTGCGGATGGATTTGCCCCGCAGGCGCAACACAAGAACTGTGCGCACGCGTCAGAAACAAGAATTTTAAGAACGGAAAGAGAAACTGGATTAAGTACGCCATTTGGGCTCCATGGATAACAATAATCGTTGTAATGTTCCTACAAGCTGGAGCGATAAGAGCAATTGACCCTCTGTATCAGACGTATTATGGCATATCAATCACGGGACTGGAATCAGCAATCATGTTCCTCGCTATCGCCAGTCTCATAGCTGGCATTGCGCTGGGCGCAGGCAGAAGAGCATCATGTCACACCATCTGCTGGATGGCACCATTTATGATAATTGGAAGAAAAATCCGCAATTCAGTTAACTGGCCTGCGCTTCAACTCGAAGCAGACAGCAGCAAGTGCATCAACTGCAAGGCGTGCACAAGAAACTGCACAATGAGCCTAAACGTGAACGAGATGGTACAAAAGCAAGCTATGGAAAACACTGAATGTGTACTGTGCGGAAACTGCGTTGATATTTGCCCTAAAAATGCTATCAAGTACTCTTTCGGCAAAAAGTAGTGGCGCTGGGTTCTATATGCGGAGCACCACGTTTTCTACGTAGCTCTTCATATTTCCCGCGAACTCTTTTATGACTTCAGGCGCGTAAGGCTTCAAGGCTTCAAAACGCTTGTCCAAAGTGTCCTGCGGCACGAACTGCTGAAGCGCATAAGTCTTCGCGCCCTTGGTAAGCTCGCAAATCCTGTTTACATCTTCAACTGTGAGAATCTCTGGAACCATCGTGGTTCTGAACTCGTACGCCACCTTGCCCGTCTTCAACATTTCAACGGTGCGTAGCAGTCCGCTGGTGTTCTTAGCTCCCAGAAGCTTGTACTTCTCCGGAGCGGTTTTCACGTCTAAAGCCACGTAATCCACGTAGGGCAAGCATTCTTCCAACACTTCAGGATAAAAACCGTTCGTGTCCAACTTCACCTGAAACCCTCGCTTCTTAAGCTTCGCCAAAAACCTCGGCAGTTCCTTGTGCATGCACGGTTCTCCGCCTGTGACCACCACGGCGTCCACGTATTTCTTGCGGCTTTCCAAGATTCTCAGTGCCATGGCTTCCTGTAGGAAAGGTGGCTTCGGGTCCACGGCGATGCGCCAGTTGTGGCAGAATCCGCAACGCAGATTGCAGCCTGGAGTGAAGAGCACGGAGGCTACCTTGTTCGGGTAGTCGATGAGGCTGACTTTCTGGAGACCGCTAAACTTCATGTTTTTTCCTCTTACACGGTAAGCGGCGCTGTAGCCATTACCGTGGATTTGTCGAAGGTTTTGCGAATTGTGAATTCAGCTTGTTTCCCGTCGTTCCACTGGTCCACTGGTCTCAGGTAGCCGACCACGCGCGAGTAAACTTCGGATTGAGCGCCGCAGACTGGGCATTGCTTGTGTTCGCCGCTTGTGTAGCCGTGATTGGGGCAAATGCTGAACGTGGGCGTTAACGTGAAATAGGGCAAGCGCGAGCTGGAGGTAACTTTTCGGATGAGTTCAGCCGCTGACTGCCAAGAGTGTAATCGTTCGCCAAGGAAAATGTGGAACACTGTGCCGCCTGTGTAAAGCGTCTGCAGGCTTTCCTGGTGCTCCAGCGCTTCGAACAGGTCACCTTCATAGTCCACGGGCAACTGGGAAGAATTAGTGTAGAAGGGTTCAGCGTGCTGCGTCTGCACCAGTCGTTCGTTAGCTGCCATAATATCTGGATGCTTGCGTTTGTCGATGCGCGCCAGCCTGTAGGATGTGCCTTCAGCGGGTGTCGCCTCCAAGTTGTAGATGTTGCCCGTTTCCTCTTGGAAGTCCACCAGCCGCTCACGCATGAAGCTGAGCGTTTTGATGGCGAAATCCTTTCCATCCTGCGATGCGATGTTAACGCCTAAAAGGTTGAGCACGGCTTCGTTGATGCCGACTAAGCCTATGGTGGAGAAATGGTTCTTCCAGTACTTGCCGTGTTTTTCGTTAACGTGGCACAGGTAACGCCGACTGTAGGGGTACAAACCGCTTTCCGTGAAAGCCTCCAGCGCCTTGCGCTTTATTTCCAAGCTTGTCTTGGCAATTTCCATGAGGCGCTCCAACCGCTGGAAAAACTCGTCCTCGTCTTTGGATAAGTAGCCGACGCGCGGCATGTTCAACGTAACAACGCCGATTGAACCCGTGAGTGGGTTGGCTCCGAAGAATCCGCCGCCTCGCTTCCGCAACTCGCGGTTGTCAATCCTCAGTCGGCAGCACATGCTTCGCACATCTTCAGGGTGCATATCGCTGTTCACGAAGTTCGAGAAGTAGGGTACACCGTACTTGGCGGTTACTTCAAAGACTCTCTGGGCTACTTCCGTGTCCCACGCGAAGTCTTTGGTTACGTTGTAGGTGGGAATTGGAAACGTGAAAACCCTGCCTTTCGAGTCGCCTTGACGCATTGTCTCAGCGAAAGCCAGGTTAAACATCTCCATCTCCGCAGCCATGTCGCCGTAGGTGTCCTCGGTGACTTTACCGTTGAAAAGCACACCTTCGTTCTTCATGAACTCTGGAACCGTCAAATCCAAAGTCAAATTCGTGAACGGTGTCTGAAAACCAACACGCGTCGGCACGTTCATGTTGAAGAAGAACTCCTGCAGCGCCTGCTCCACCTCCTTCTGGCTCAGGTGATCATAGCGTATGAACGGCGCCAAGTAAGTGTCGAAGTTGCTGAACGCCTGCGCGCCAGCCGCTTCGCCCTGCAGCGTATAGAAGAAGTTAACTATTTGCCCCAAAGCTGTGCGAAAGTGCTTGGCGGGCTTACTTTCAATCTTGCCCGGAACGCCGCCGAACCCTGACAGCAGCAGGTCGCTTATGTCCCAACCTACGCAGTATGCTCCCAGCACACCGAGGTCGTGGACGTGCATTTCGCCTGAGAAATGCGCTTCAGCGATGCTTGAGGGGTAGATGCGGCTTATCCAGTACTTCGCGATAACGGTGCTAGAAAGGTGATTATTTAAGCCTTGCAGCGAGTAGCTCATGTTGCTGTTCTCCCTGACGCGCCAGTCCTCAAGCTCCAAGTATTGGTCCACGAGGTCAGCGTTGCTGAGGAGCGCGGCTAACTCGCGCATGTCCTGATGCTGTTTACGGTAGAGGATGTAGGCTTTGGCTGTTTGCGCGCGACCATTCTCTATGAGCATTTTTTCAACAAGATCTTGGATTTCCTCAACTGTGGGGCAACCGTCCTCACCGAATCGGTTCTTTAGTTCGGCTACCACTTGGTCGCTTATGCTCTTGGCTTGTTCACGGTTTTTTCCGCCTACGGCTTTGGCAGCTTTCCAAATGGCGTTTGTTATGCGTTCTTGATCGAAGGGTTCTAATTTTCCATCACGTTTTCTAACATACTTCATTTTTTCACCTCAAGGAGTAACCGCCTGAAATCTTCAGGCTCCTCAAATTTCTTGTAGACTGACGCGAAGCGGATGTACGCTATGCGATCGAGTTCTCTCAGGTATTTCATGACTAAATCGCCGATTTCCTTAGATGTGACTTCGTCTTTTCCTTTCCGCATTATGGCTTGGCGCACGAAACTTGCTAACTCGTTTATTTGGTCCATGTTTACGGGTCTTTTTTCGCATGCTTTCTGCACGCCGCGGATTGTCTTGTTAACATCGAAGCGTTCCAGTTTGCCGTCTTTCTTCCTCACCATGAGTTCTACGGTTTCCACGTACTCATAGGTAGTGAAGCGTTTTCCGCACTCTAGGCACTCTTTTCGCCTACGCGTAGTGTTGTCTGGAGAATCGCGTGTTTCCAAAGTTTTGAAATCTGCAGATGCGCAGTATGGGCACTTCATGCCTTCTCCAGTTCTCCAAGTAATAGTTTAGCGCCGTAGTGTTAATAATACATAACTACACACTAAATGTAGTGTGTGTGTATTTAAATTCTTGTTGACATCACAATTAAAATGCGTAAGACCCACAACACGAAAATGTACAGTTTCTTGTACAGTACACGAAAACTAACATGGCTAACAAACGTTTTTTTCTCCCGTTAACACTCGTTATCATTATATAAGTACAAGCACCGCGTTTTGAAGCTTGTTACCTGAGAAACCAAGAGTAAAGGCTCGTTTATCATCGAAGAAACGGAAAAAAATTATAGGCAACTATGGAACATTATGTGGAAACAATTTGTTAGTTTCTATCGCACTAAAGTTTTCTAGTGCAAACTGCATGTTTCTGGACTATAAGCCAATAGATTTTCACATGTAGACAAGAAGCGGCTTTTACGCTTCCTTTTTAACCGCGCCCTCGTTTGCTGTATCTAATGCTTTGATGCGAGTTTCGATAAACTCAACGACGTTGGCTTCGCAGAAACTCTTGTCTTCCTGTTGCTTCTTTAGCTGTTCTCGGATTGTTTGGAGGATTTTCTCCACCTCGAAGGGCTTCATCACGTAAGCGTCCGCGCCCTTGTTCACGGCGGATATGGCGTTTTGAAGCGTCGGGTAACCAGTGACTATTATTTTCCGCATTTTCGGCTTGGTGCTGCGCAGCTTTGACAAGAGTTCGATGCCTTCCATGTCTGGCAAGCGGACATCGATCAGCGCAAGGTTGTAAAACGCTTTCTCGCTTTTCTCCATGCCTTTTTTGGCTGTGTCCGCTGTTTCAACTATGTACTCTTCATCTTCAAGGATAGCTTGCAGAACTTTTCGTATGTTCTCATCGTCGTCAATTATGAGGATTCTAGCGGATTCATCCATACTTTTTTACCTCAACTTGATTTAGAAATGAAGGTTATGCAGTGATAAAGCCTTTATGAACTGTTGATATGAATCTTGGTTAACAGTGTTCATCTGCTTATGTTTAATGTGTCTTTTTCAGAAAGCCTTCCTTCGCTGCGTCTACATATTCTACGAATTCGAGTTGTTCGCTTCCCATTTTGAGCGGAAGCCCAATTTTTGAGTGCAAATTTTTCATTATCAGAATCTCTATGAATCGCGCGCCTGCCCCGAAGATTTTTTCAAGTCCTCCTTGAAATCCTTCGAGGTTTCTAGGAATTTCGTTTTTTGTCACCTTGAACTTTTTCTCTATATGGAAGTATATTGACTGCTTCACTGACTCACCAAGAGACTCCAAGGATTCATCGATAGCATCCACCAAAAGTTTATCGAACTCTCTTTTTGTCAACTTTTGAATACCTCCACCATAACCTTCGAGTTGCTCAAAGGGAAGTTACTTGTTATTATTGTGACCTGTGCATTTAAAGTTAATTAGGTGATTTTAGCTTTATTCGTGAGCGCCGAATCGGAATCCGAGCGCTACACAAAATGATTTTTTCTGGAAAGTTTCGATTCAAGTTTTGTTCCGATGAATACTTTCCCTCATTAAACTCAACTCTTTAACGTAATCCATCAGAGCCATACGTAACGTCTCGCTCTCGCTAGTGCCCAACCGCCTAGCTAACTCGGTTAAAATCTCCCTTTGCTCCTTGCTCAACACGACTTTCACAACACACTTTCTCGGCATTTCAATCACTTTTTTTTAGGTTTAGACCAACAGAATGGCCCACACATTAGCCCACGGATGGACCAACACGATGTACCATTCGCTTTTTCATTTTCCCCATATATTAATTGGATATCAGTTGTGTGAGATCGAAGAAAAATGACATGGGAAAACACGGAACACTACATCCGAAGCGGGCACCGAGACTCGGAGGAATTCCAGCAGGACACTCTTAAAAACATCACGCTAAACGAGAAGGACGGAATCAAAGCTGTGATAGGCAAACCAAAAGACAAAGACACCATGGAAGTGGTGAGCTACCTGTTCGAAAAAAGCAAAGGCTGGACCTTGGAGAAAGCCAAAGAATGGTTCCAGAAACACCACACGCCAGCTAAAGAGCACGTCTACGCGGTTTTACCCTTCACAATAACCGAGAAAATACTGGAGAAACCCTTGCGAATACGCGGCGTAGCCATGACCGCGGGCATGAGCAGAAACTTCAACATTTACACGCCTGAAGAACTGCAAGCTTTCGCTGGCAAACTCGCTGATGCCCCAGTTTACATAGAGCACGTGACTACGGCAAACTCCGTGGGCAAAGTCGCAAAAACCGAATGGGACGGACAGCGCTTATGGTATGAGGCGGAAATCTACGACGACGAAACCGCTGAGAAAATCCGCAAAGGCTTGATCAGGCACGTGAGTGTCGGAGCAGACTACGAGGCTATAGACATAGTTGACGGAAAGATTCCTCACGGGCTTTGCAACGCCGAGATAAGCTTGGTGGCGGTGCCGGGAATATCGGAAACCAACGTTCAAATCGTTGAAGCGCTGCGGGTTAAGGAACAAGGCGCCGAACCTCTAGTGGCGGGCGAATACGTCCTCGGTTTTTACCAAGAGGCTTCAGCTTTTCTGCCCGAACACTTCAGCACTGTCTGGCTTGACCGAGAAAACGGCGTTTTAGCCGTAATGGGAAAACCACGGCAGCAGCCAGAAGCCCAGCGCACGCAGGCTATTTTCTTTTCCAAAGAGAAACTATGGGATGAGATCAAGATTCAGGATTGGCTTGCGCTTCACCCTAACTACATGGTTTCAGCCCAAAACCAGAGCGCGGTCTCTGAGAGCCTCTTGAAAAACCCATCGGAGCCAACTATACCCGTAGGCGAAGCCGTGAAGTTGATTGAAACGGTTCTGCCAAACCACATTGTTCAGCGTAGTTGGAGTCTGGGACCCCAGAGAATGTGCCAGGAACTGCGCAAGGTTATCATGAAACTTCGAAGCCGACAGGAAAGTCACAACTTGACCGTGAGTAACTGAGGATGAACTCGGTGAAAACGAAAAAATTGGAGTGAAGATGAAAAATGACTGATTTTACAGGAAAAAGTTGGATGGCAATAGGCGAAACAGACGACCCTAACGCCGTAATCGAATCGTTCGAAGCCGCAGCAGACGTTACGAAAGGCGACCCCGTTTACTTGAGCGCCGACAACAAGGTTTCTCCTGCAGCCGCCGCTCAAGACTGCATAGGCGTAGCCGTCAAAAGCGCTGCTTCTGGCGAGCAATGTCCAGTGCTGACTCGCGGAAGAGTCAAAGTCCAAGCGGGCGACGCCATAAACCGAGGCAAAGCCGTTTACGGCGCTGACTCCTCAAAACGAGTGCTGGAGTTGACTGACCAAGCCGTGGACGAAAGCGGCTCAGCGTCATACACCGTCTACTACAACCGCAAGCTCGGAACCGCACTGGAAACGACGTCAGCAGCGGACGACTTGCTGTTCATACAACTATAAGGAGACGAGAGTATGAAACCGAAACTTTTTGAATCCCTGATAGAGCGAGATGGCGAATTCAAGGAACACGTGGAAAACATGAGGCATAGAGCAACCGTGCATCCGTTTCTAAAGCGATATTGCGAAATGGGCGTGAGAGAAGGATTGTTCAGTGACTCGGCAAGTGCTCTGGGGCGTCTGCATGATACGCTTGTGCAGGCTGCCTATCCCGAGATGATAGGCAGAAACATCATAACTGTGCGACCCACGAATGAATCGATGGAACGTTTTCCTCTTGACGAGGGGAGTGTTGCTTATAGTTATGCTGAGGGCGCTGCCACGCGTTTAAGCGGTAAAAAGAACGCGACAGTGGACATCTATACTAACGTTTTGGCTGAGGCGTCAGAGGAATGGACTAGGGAGTTTCTGGAAGACGCAACTTGGAACGTCATGGACAGCATGGTGGAAAAAGTTGGTTTAGCATTGGGCGAAAAAGAGACAAGCAAGGTCATTGCGCTGTATGGAGCCATCGCCGATGCTGACTTAGCTGGTGGAGCACCGATAAATCAGGGCGGAGCAGCCATGAACTGGAATGGGCTCGTAAAATTGCACAATGCGGTACGGAGCGAAAACTGGAGACCGACCGTGCTCGCAGTCAATGAAGTTCAGTTGCATCAGTTGCTGACGGATGACAAGTTTATTCACGCACAGTATTTGCCCGCGGAGCAGACGAACCTTGAGCAGGGAAGCATCGGAAGCGTCGTGGGAATGCGCGTCCAACCGAGCACCTTGGTGCCCAACGGGACAGCTTACGCGCTTGATTCTCGAGTGGCTTCGGTGATGCTTCTGAGAAGAGACATGATGGTTGAAGACTGGGAAGACGTTAAGAACGGCAAATACGGTGTCCGGGCGACGACACGTTTCGGCGTGGGTGTTCTCCGCAGTAAAGCCATCGCGAAAATGACCAACATAAGCACAAGCCTTGAGTGATGACCAAACAGGAGGGAAGGGCAGGAAATGGCGCGGCACGAAGGCAAATGTTCCCAGTGCGGAAAAACGCATTATTCCCACAGACCAGGCGCCATAGTTGTCTGCGACTGCTGGCAACACTGCACCATGTGTGGGGCTGAAATGACGCCCTACGCTCCTGACCTTGCCCTAAACACCTACGGTTTCGACGACAGACGGGACCTTGCGGTGCTGATGGTGTGCACTCTTCATTTTCCCATGTTTTTTAGCACAAGAAAACCCGTAGAGGTTGTTTGTACATGAGACGCTTAAAAGATAGAATGAACTTGGCGAAAACCGTCCTAAAAGAGCTTGAACGGCAACCGCTTTGCCGAACAGAACTTGAAAAAAGAACCGTGCGAAAATCGGGCACTCACGCCACTTTCGAGGGCATATTCCGCTACCTAGTCCAAAGCGGCTACGTGCAGAAAAGCGGGCAGAAACACCGCGCCCCTTATGTGATAACGGAAAAAGGCGCTAAATTCTTGGAGGTTCTCTAATGAGCAAAGTGCTGCGTAGACTCGCTGAAGCCTTCTCTCTAAAAACGAAAAGCGGATATGCCGTGCCGCAAAAAACGCTGGTTTACGAGACGCCCCGCGTTCCCTTGGCTGATGTCATTAATCTTTACGAGCGAGACCCCACGTGCAAGGCAAGTGTTGACTTGTTGGCAGCCTCGGCGGTGGGCGCGGGCTTCTACACGACGGTTGACGAGAATTACGAGAAGGCAGGCGAAGCCAAAAGAGTCGTGGACAGCTTCAACGAGAACGTCAACTTGGATACGCTGCTCTGCGCCATGACACGGGAAGAAACGACTTTTTTATCCGCGCCATCAGAAGCCAGAAACCGCACCCCGCAGTCACAGACTTCCGCCTCTGCAAAGAGTTCGGGTGGACCCCAACCCAGCTCGCACGACAACCAGCCCGAACCATCCACCAATTCACCGTCATCCTCAACGAAATAGACCGTCAAACAGAGGAAGAACGAAGAAAAGCGGAGAAAGAGGCGAAAAAACATGAGCGTTGAAATCACCCTCGACGTCGCGGGTGCCACGGAGTTCAAGCAGGCGATAGCGCGTTTTGACGCTGAAACGCAAAGACAAGTACATGGGCAACTAGTTAAGTGGGCTAAAACCGTCAAAACCGAAGCCAAGCGTCTCGTGCCCGTGAGGACTGGATACTTGCGAAGCACCATTTTCGCGCGAATCCAGGAGTGGAATGCGGAAGTGGGCGCTGAAGCAGCGTACGCTGCTAACGTTGAATTCGGCACCCGCTACGCAATGGCTCAGCCGTTTCTGGAACCTGCGGTTCAGGCGCGTCTGCCCGAGCTTGAGCGCGTGCTGGTTGAAGCCTTGAATCTGGCTAAGGTGGAGGTGGGATTGTGAGCTTCCGTGAGATAGCCGTCACGATAAGAGCTGTTAACCGTGCAAGCACAGAGTTTAGCAGGGTTCAAACTGACGCTGAAGTGCTTGCTGCCAGAGTTAGAAGCTTGGGTGCTGCGATGGCGGGTTTAGGTGCCACGGGCACGGCGGTCGGATACATCGCTAACCAGTTTGGCTTGCTGAACGATGCGCAGACGCGGACTTTCAACTCCGCCATGATGGTGGTTTCGGTTATGGGCATGTTCATGCGGACAAGCGCAGGCGTCGCCCTAGCCCAGAAGGTATATGCTGCCGCAACGGCGTTTGCCACCATGGTGCAGAACAGCTTAAACATCAGTTTCGCCACGTTTTTGGCTTTGACGGGCGTGGGCATCGCAGTTATCGTGGCTGCAGCCGCTGCTATGTGGAGCTTCGCTAACAGCATGAACTCGGCAACCGCAAGCGTGCAGAACTTCAATGAGGCGGCTACGGCGTCACCTTCGCATGTACGTAGTATTCAACGGGCTGGCGAGGACGAATTGTACAGGCGTGGAGTGGAATAAGCTGTGAGCGTGAACGCGCCTGTGGTGGCAATCGTTTTTGGCAGTGTAACTCCGCCACAAGGCGACGTGGTTGAGTTGAGGGTGCATTTGGGTTGCACGCGGGAGGTGAGCAGTTTCGAGGCGGTTCTGCAGAATTGGGGCGGCAAGTACAGCCCAGAGGGGCCAAGCGAGCTAAGCGTGGGCTTGGACGGCAGCATAAGCGTTGGCAGGGGCGCCACCTGTCCCCTACTGATGACGTGCAGGGTGGAAAGCGTCAAGTACGAGTCAACTCCCGTGGAGAGTTACGTGCGCATTTCGGGGCGGTGCTGGGGCGAACGACTGTTCCGCAGGGTAGTGACAAAGACTTACGAGAACAAAAAAGGCGAAGAAATCGTCAAAGACCTGCTGGATTACTACGTGGGTTTGAGCCACGTCCGCGACAGCAACGAACTCGTCGAAGCCACAGATACCACGTACACAAGGCTAGAGTACGACAACACGCCCGTCATCGACATCCTGCGTTACATAGCGGAAAGCGCCGACAAAGCAGGCGTCATCGGCTTTGACTTTCGCGTTGCGCCCGACGCCAAGTTCGAGTTTTTCCCCCGAAACAGCAAAGCCAGCGCCGTAAGCCTAAGCGAAAAAATTGAGCAGAGCGAGTACGGAAGGGACATCCACCGTGTGCGTAATCGGATTGCGGTTTACGGCGTGGCTGACAAGAGCGTGCCAGCCGACAAGGACGCTTGGACCGAGAGCTTAACGCCGTCGGACGGCGCGTGGACCGCCACTTCTGGAGTCGTCAGCTTTGACAGCGCTGTTAAGGTGAAAGGCTCGGGAAGCATCAAAACGTACGCGCAGAACTTGAACTACGGCGGTTGCTTGTTCACGCTTAACGCGGGCAAAGAGATGAACGCGGAGCAGTTTCCAGTTTTGAACCTGTGGCTTACCAGAGAAAGCAGTTTCAACGGAAACGTGACGCTGTCGCTTTTTGACGGGGCAGACCGCATGGCTGGACACGAGTTCACCGCTGGACACGACAAGTGGTTTCAGACGCAAGTGGGGGTAGACCCCGCTAACGCGGATTTGTGGCAGGTGGAGAGTGGCTTCGATTGGACGCAGATAAAGAAGCTGCGGGTGGTGTGCTGGTTTGACGGCGTGGGCACGGGCAGTTTCTGGGTGGACGGCATGTTCTTCGGCGGTCGCCGCTGCAACGCAGTGCAGGAGGACGCTGGTAGCCAGAGCAGCTACGGGCTCAGGGAGCTTGTGGAGGTGGATGAGGAACTCTGGAACGACGGCGAGTGCACGTCGCGTGCCAAAGCGTTGCTGGCGAACTTGAAGGATTCCGCGGAGCAGCTTACGGTTAGAAGCACGGTTGTTGATTACGGCGCTACTCCGTTGCTGCCTGGCGACACGGTGCATGTTGCGTTGCCTAACGAGGCTGTTGACGGAGATTTTCGCATCCTAAGCGTCGAGTATTATGTGGACGCCAAGACGCAGACGCTGGAAACCCTGCTGGAACTGGGCAGGGAGCAGCCGAGGCTTGCGGACTACATGTTTAGCCTGAAGAGCAAGACAGACAGCCTCAGCCGGTACAAGCTTGCGAGGGTCTAACCAGTGGACAAGCATAGAAGGACCGTGATCGAGATTCGCGCTGACCTGCATCAGCGGATTAGGAAGCTGGCTTTGCTGAACGACTTAAGAATCTACGCGGTTGCAAACGCTATAATCGAGGAAGTCCTTGGGGATGAAGAAAAGGTTAACGCGTTGATTAAACGGTTAAAACTGTAAGGCAAAAGTGATAGCGCATAAGGATTGTTAAGATTTAATCCAACCAACAGTTGGGGGAGGGGGTGGGAGCTTGCAGATTGCCTTAGCTCAGATTAAATGTCCCTTTGTCTAAGACGATGTCACCCGCCGTCAGCGTAACTACGCACACCGCATCACTTAGACTGGTGCCTACTGCGGTGATAGCCCAACCTGAAAGTTCATACGTCTTCCCTGCGTTAAGCCTGCTAATCCGAGTGACGCCTGCATCACCAATCTGGGTACCTCTATCTTTATGAACCAAGCTAACGGTTAAGGTTAATCCGCTTACAGGGATAACATCGTCGTTCTGAACGGTGACGTTGACTGGGTTAGAAAGAGCTAACCCACCTATAGGATTGAAACCTCCAATCCATTGAAACGCTGTAATCTTTACACTGAGAGGGCGTTCCTTAGCGAGTTCATGCGTGAAGTCTGTGAGGCGGTCTTGTTTTTCACGGTTTTGAAGCTGAAGCTCACCGATTTGTTCTTGCAAATCGCTGTTTTGGTCTTGTAATTCGCTGTTTTGAGCTTGAAGGTCGCTAATCTGATTTTGCACTTCGCTGATTTGGTTATTAACAAACCAAGCTGCAACCAACAAAGCAATAACAGCCATGAGCGCAATAACAGATAATGCTTTCTTTTTCATTGGCAATCCCTGCTTAATGCTGGACGGTTTCCGTGGTAAAAAGCGTTTTTGTCAAGGATTCTTGACCAAAAGCCAGTTTTTTAGTCAAATTTTCTTGACAAGCCAGTTTTCACGTTAGTCAAGGTTTCTTGACAAACGTATTCAGGAAAGAGGCGTTTAACTGATGTTATACATGACTCAGGCTACATAAAATCATAATTAATTATAGTCGGAAACGAGTTTATTCCCTTTTGAAGAAAACAAGTCCGTACATTTGTTGTTGTGCCGTCACAATCACAATGTTTTAAATTAACACAGCGCTAAATGAAATCAAGAACACCCGAATGAAAAGAGAAATGAATCCCTGAGGCTGCTACGGCTCTGGGAAAATTATTGCCACATCTCTATTCTCCTATATTTTACATCCGCCCAGAGCCGCAGTAAACTCTAGAGCTATTCGCATAAAAGCTTTGCCAAAGAATTAATTTTAATCAAACTAACCATAACTTGCTTGGTAGAATGCAAGTTTAGATAGCTCGCAAGATATACGCGGCAAAAAGTTGCGCAAGGCATAAAAACTTGAAACAGGATGATTATAACAGCTTTATAATAGAGTGATTGAGAGGATGCCCGTTTGGTAAAAGTTTTTGTCGTTTATGACACGAAATATGGCAACACAAAACTTGCTGCGGAGAACATCTTGGAGGGCATAAAGGAAGCTGGGGGAATCGAAACCGCCATTGGCTACGCCAAGGAAATTGACCCTGCAAGTGTGGCTGATTACGATGCAATAGTGATAGGCGCGCCTAATCACATGGCTAGACCTTCCAGAACTATGCGAAAGTTTGTTGACAGACTGGCTGAAATCGACCTGAAGGCAAAGGATGTGGCTGTTTTCGGCACTTACGCTGGAAGGGCGAGGACTGTTGATAGAGCGATGAAAAAACTAGAAAAAATTGTGCAGAAGAAGCTGCCTAACCTAAACCTGATTTCGCCTGGGCTCTCAGTAAGAGTGAATGGGGTAACAGGTCCTGTGGTAGACGGAGAACTGCCTAAATGCGTGGATTTCGGGAAGAAAATAGCGGGGCAACTTAAAAGTCCGTAAGCGGATATTTAAAGCGGAGAAATGACAGTGGACAAAAACGCAAAGCGGTTAGAGAGTTTAAAACCTGAGGAGAAAGTAGCGATGACTATCGACATGACGGACGCGTGCGTCCGCATATGCGCAGCGGGCATCCGAGCCCAGTGTCCAGACATCAGCGAGGCGGAGCTTAACGAGAAGCTAAGAAAAAGGCTTGAATGGTCGAAGCGAGCGTGCAAGCGTGAGGAATAAGCCATGGACGGTTTTTACGGTTTTGTTAGACGGCTGATAAGCGGTTTTGGCGGTGCGGGTTTGGATTACGCTTTCACGGGCGCGTTAGCCACTAGCTTTTACGGTGTTCCACGGACCACAACGGATGTTGACGTGGTCGTGGCGGTTTCTGGCGTGGCTGATGTGGCGGGGAAGGTTGCTGGTGCTTTGCGGCATGCTGGATTGGAGATTGACGAGCGAAAGATTGGCATGGCGTTGGAGTCAGGTTATAGAATCGCCTCTTTCACGGATAAGGCGTCGCCGTATACTCTTGACGTTATATTTGTGGACGCTCTTAGGAAGAACGCGGGGACCGTGGCTGGTTTGACCACGTTTTTTCAGGCGCCCGATGATTTGGTTCTGGCTAAACTGCGGATGATTAAGGCGACTAAGCCGCGGAGCAGGGCGGTGAAGGACGAAGAGGACGTGAAGGCGATTCTGGAGTTCACCAAAGTTGATTTGGAAGCGGTGAAGAAACAAGCCGAGCGTGATGGCACTATAGCAATACTTGAAGGGCTAATTGCCTGATTATATTCATAGTTTTGTGGGATTTTTGGGTGTGATCATGGACTTTTAATGATTGCAAACTACTTTGCAATACAAAGCTTTATATAACGCAAAGTTAGTTGTATAACTGGGTTGAAATGATGACAAAACAAGATACTCTGAGAGAGGTTGAGAAAAAAGCATACATGTCCTATCATCAAGATGGCTTGATCGACATGGTCATCGGTCTCTACGCTTTAAGTTTCGGTCTGGGAATAGTGATAGACCGAATATGGGAGCTTAACTTTGCAGCGATAATGCCCGCCATTTTGATTGCGATAGTGTTGCCCATATGGATTCAAGCAAAAAGAAAGATAACAATGCCTAGAATTGGTTACGTGAAGTTCGGAACAAGAGGAACAAACAAGCTCTTCGCTGTCTTTTTGGGTTTGATGGTAGCAGGTTTAGGCGTTTTCTTCTTGTTCACTATGGCAACAGTTCAAAACGGCAGACCAGAATGGATTGAGACAATCTTGTTTCAATACGGCATGATCTGGATAGGCTTAGGAGCCGCCGTCATAGGGAGTCTTTTCGCGTACACTATGGGGCTGAAACGGCTTCACGGCTACGGTTTGCTAACATTAGCCTTGTTCACCAGCGGCTACTTTCTTAGCTTTCCCTTCGACTACCTTCTGTTAGTCATAGGCAGCGTGATCATTGCGAGCGGAGCAGTTCTGCTGGTGCGGTTCATACGTCGATATCCGTTGCCAAAGGGTGCCCAAGACAATGCCGTCCAGTGACGCAGACATACAAAACATCGACAGGCTGATACATGAACCCTCCCGACTAACCATAATGATGCACCTTTACGTGGTTGAAAGCGCCGACTTCCAGTTTCTCCAGCACCAGACGGGCATGACACCTGGCAACTTGTCCTCGCACCTGCGAAAGCTGGAAGACGCGGGATACATTGAGGTAACAAAAGAGTTCTTGGACAGGACTCCGCACACGGCGTTGAAGCTGACCCGAAAGGGCAGGGAAGCCTTCAAAGAGTACCGACGAAACGTGAAGCGGTTTATCGACAAGTTTCCTGAATAAAGGCTCGTAAACCTCATTCTTTTTTATCCTTTTTCAGAGGACGGCTTTTATACGCGTTTGGGTTATGCATGAGGAAAGAGGATTAGCTATCTCGATGACTGTTATTGTTGATGACGCGGGCAGCGGCGACTTGCTTTTCGGCGTGGTCATAGGCGCTTATAGAGAAGAAACTGGAGAGTTCAAGTACGACCTCATCGATGTCAAGTTTTACCAGGACATTTTCTGCGAGAAAGCGTATTTGCAGGAAGCATCGCGTGTCACTTCTAAGCTTGTTAAGAAGTTTAAAGTGAAGCCTGACGAGGAGATTTACGTTTGCCAAGGTAACATTTTCGATGTGGCTGTGGCTGACCTGCAGAAAGCGTACGGTGAAGAGCGCGTTAGCCGCGTGAGGGTGACTGGCGAAGCCCAGCGGCTCGTGGAGATAGCGTATCTCGACGAAATCAGAAATCTGGGTTACGAACCCTTGGAGGAGCGGGAGGCTAAACGCGCCAAAAGCTTTTTCCACATGATGCGCTGGCTGAAAGCGAATCCAGCGATGCTTCGGTACGCGAAGACCGGGTGGCCACGGTTGAAGCGGTACAGTCTTTTCAAACCGTTCCATCAGGGAGAAGTGTACAGTGCCAAGTGCAGTGAATGCGGCAGCCCATGTGAGGTGCCGTTTAAGCCTGACCCGCAGCGGCCTGTGTTCTGCCCAGCGTGCTGGAAAAAACGGAAGGGTGGCAAGAACCGCAAAACGGCAAAGTGAGGGAACCCTTTTTATAGCATAAGTTCGTTTGACTTGCGACATGAATGTACTGTTTGACTTCAATTCCAGCTGGTACGTGCTTTTCTTCGCCTTTCTCACTTCATGGTTAGTTTTACTGGTCATCAGGCGCGAGCATCAGGGTAGAAAAGAAATTAAAGAGCAGGTTCTGTTAGCCCTGAGCGGCATGTTCGCGTTGGCGCTCATGGAGCTTTTCGCCGTGTCCACCAACCTCTGGAATTACACTCCTGGGAACTGGCCGGTGATTTTGTGGCCCACGTACTTCGCGGCTATACTGTTCGGGTATCAGCTGCTCCGGTCTATTGAGGGTCTGCTGCATAGACCCACATTTGCGTCGAAAATGAAGCGGGAAGACAGAAGCGCGTATAGTTGAGAAACGCGCTAATCAGTGCCGCGAGTTTTTTAAAGCACGACTCACATTGTCTATGAGCAGGTGTTCTTTATGGAAAAAGTTGAGAAGTCCCGAATTTTTGCGTTGAAGGAGCTTGGGTACGAGCAGAATTGCCTCGCGATTGAGCGCATGCACAAGAAGGAAATGGCTGAGCGCACAAAAGAGCTGAGTAAAGTGGACAAGGCGATGGCGCAGCAGGTTGCAGACTTGGTGGGTGGCAAGGTTGTGGACTTGGCGATTGACGATGCGACTGACTGGGCGATTGTGATGGAGCCGTTGCGTAACGTGAAGATTTACTTTGTTCTTCAACGGTACAGCCCCGAGTTTGATGATGAGGTGCTGACCTTCTACGGCAAGGAAACCGCCAGCGTCGGCATTCCAGTTGAAGACCTTTTTGATTTTACTCATTTGTGTGCAGACGCGTTGGTGCGAGCCGCGGTGAGTTGGCTGTCGTCTTCTTGAAGGACCTGTGATTCGCAGAGAATGCTCTGGGCGAGGAGTTGTCGGTGTTTTTGACAGCGAAAACGTTTTAAGTGTTCGCGCCGCAAGGTCAGCGTTAAAAGCGAGTGTTGAAGCATGACTCAGGTTGACAGGGTTAAGCCGCTGGGTAAAAACGAGTTTTTCAAGTGTCCTTTTCCGCATGTGCATCCTCGGCATAAGCAGGCGTTTTTTAAGGATTTTGACGTTCATTTCAGGATTTTCGGGGGTAGGGAGGATCATTTCGCTGTCGTGCAGTTGCATGAGGAGCTTGCTTGGGAAGCCAAGCGTAGGGCGTCTGAGACGGGTGCGGTCAGTGATGAGGATAAGCGTAGGATTTCGTTTGAGGCTTGGCTGGAAGCTGTAAAGCAGCACACTGGAAAGGCGGTTCAGGTAGTTAAAAAGTAGAAGAAGTGTTATTGGACTGCTTCGACGGTTTTTATTTCTGGCACTTTCTGTTTGATTAGTCGTTCGACGCCCTGCTTCAGCGTTAAGGCGGACATGGGGCAGCCTGCGCAGGCTCCTCGGAGTCGGACTTTCACGATGTCGTTTTCGACGGCTACGAGGTCTATGTCTCCACCGTCGGCTTGGATTTGCGGTCTGATTTCTGCGAGAGCGTTCTGCACTTTCTTTTCGATTGTTTCACTCATTTTTGGTTTTCACCACGTTTTGTTTTTAAGTCTAATGCATTTGTAGCACTTAGTCATAAAAGCATTCCCCTTATTTTAGGCTGAAAGCCTTGATTTTTGTGGTGAGCAGCGTTGATGCGTGTTCGTCGGGGTGAAGGCTTGTTTTTTCGTAAAGTTTAAAAGCGAATATCACATTGTGATATTTACGGAAACGCCGAAAGGAGAATAACTCAGAGGCTGATACGGCTCTGGGAAAAGAAGATATTGCCATATCTCTCAATTCTCCTATAGTTTACATCCGCCCAGAGCCGCAGTTAACTCTAGGGCTATTCGCATAAAAGGTTTTTCAAAAAAAGCCAGCGTGAAGTTTTTAGAGGAAATAGCAGAAGCATTGTGAGTGATGATTTTGTTTTCGGGTTCATAAGCCATAAGTTGAACGTGGCTTTATTTTTTGTGTGAGTGGTTGTATGAGTTGGCGGCAGGCATTAGTTCTTCATCCTAACGAGCATGTCGTTAATTCTTGGGAGGGCACTTGTGAAAGGCATGGCGTGAAAGGGGGCGCCCATCACGACGGGGCTGAAGCCAAAGAGGCTTATTCTGGCACGCTGGTTCTCACGAGCCAACGGCTTATGTGGTTTGAACGTGGAGGCAGCCTCTATGAAAAAATGCGCGCTTCGTTTGAAATTGACCTGAAAAGCCTTGCGGGTCTAGCCAGCGGCGGCGTGACCAACAAGTGGGTTTCTATAGCAGATGACCAAGCAGAATACGTCTTCTACTTGGAAGGAGTGGGCGCAGACGAAATTGAACCCTTCAGAAATCTTATTATAAACCAGATGGAAAAAACCAAGGCGGCAGCCGCAAGCGCCGATGTTCCCGCGCCTGTTCAGATGGGCGTTATCACCAGAGAAGTTGTGATGGTTCCATGCCAGCACTGCAGCGAACTAATGGCGCAAACTGCTAAGTTTTGTTCGAACTGCGGAGCCAAAAGAAAAACTAACTAAAGAGAAAGGCTTTTCGCAGTCTTGCGAGTTGCGAGGTTATTGCGCGTTAAAAAATGTTCAAAAATTTGAACCAACGTGTTCAAAAATGCTGTATTAAATATTGCTATGCGTTGTATAAGTGCGTCAGCAAAACTGCGAAGGCGAAAAAAAAGTTGTGGACTTTGCAGACATGAAAAGGTGGTTAAAATGAGGCGCTCAAAACTTGAAATCGTGGCGGATATACTGCAGGTGTGTCTTGTGCCTCGAGGTAAAACGCGGATCATGTGCAAAGCTAGGTTAAATTTTACACATGCAACTGATTACCTGCGCCAGCTTACTTCGCTGGGATTGCTTTCCCAAAAGAACGGCAAATACAAAACCACAGATAAAGGACGCCAATTTATATCAGCTTACAACCATCTTGGCGAGATTATCGGAATCCGCCCATCGTCACTGGCAGGAATGAAAGCCTTAAGCCCTTTAGCGCCCGCTAAACGTCGCTTTGGTCCTTTTTCGTGTGGTCGGACTAATTTTTAGTCCGTTTTTTATGTTTCTCGCTTCGTGACTAGGTGTCCGCTGAATGCAGCGAGCCACATGAGGGCTGGATAGACGATCATGCGTTCCATTCCGCCGGGACCTAGACCCAAGAAGAAGCTGCTGTCGTACGCGATGTTGCTGGTTAATGAACCGCTTGTTATGATGCCTGCGGAGAAGAGGGTTAATGCTGTAAGCGTCATGGCTCCAAGTATTATGCTTATCAGAGAAAGGGGTTTTTGCAGCACTTTAAATGATGCTATGGCTGACAGTCCAGCGAAGAAGAAAGCCATGGAGGACACCGCGCCGTGGGCGAGGGTGAAGTCTTTGGTGAAGACGCCGACGCCCATTGCACCTATACCCATTAAAAGCAGCAGTATGTTTAAGGTCTTGAAGTTTGGGCTGTGTCTTTGAAAGTATGTTCCAGCGAGTAGTAATAGTCCTAGAAGGAAGGCGGATGAGTTGAAAACTACTGCTGAAGGTCCGACTCCAAGGTCGCTTATGTAATTGTCAGACACGCTGTAGCCGGGATACAAAGCCTCTGCGATAATCAAGCATAAGACGAATTGGGTGACTGCGAGAAAAAAGAGCACTCCAGCCACTTTTCCTCTTGAATAAGCCATGTGTTGCAATATCGCCCGCCTGAAAAGATAAAACTTTCCACATGCTTTCTGTAGCGCGTTGTGGCTGTTTAACGCTTATATTGTGGTTTTTTAGAGTATTATTTTGGTGAGATTTTGTCGAGTTTTGTTGTGTTTGGAAATTGGACTGAGCAAGGCATCAGGAAAGTCGCTGAGGCGCCTAAGAGAATCAAGGAAACTCGCGGCATGATCGAGAAGGCTGGAGGAAAAATGCAGCTTTTCTACACGGCTGGAAAATACGATTTCGTCATGATCGTGGAAATTCCTAAAGACGAAGATTTAATGGCTATCCTCCTATGCATAGGCAGCATGGGCAACATCCGCACCACCACCATGAAAGCATGGACCGAAGCCGAAGGCGCCAAAATACTGACTGCGCCGCACCCGTGAATCGCCAACATCAACGATGCTTGCCCAGCTTCACCCTTTTTTCAATTCAAATGGCGTGTACCGCTGCGTTTTGCTCAAGCTGAAGAGGCAAAAGAAAAAGCTAAACAGTAACTTGTTAAACTTTTTAAATTGTGGAATAGAACGCGTCAGTCATAAGACCAAAATAAACACATATCACAAAAAACATGATTCGCGATGCAAAAAGATTATGTATCTGTTTTGTGTATCTCCATATTGAGCGCTTATGTCCATACAAGAATTTGTCCAAGAAATTCAAGAAGGGCATAAAGAAGAATTAGATGAAATCGAAGAGCTAGTTAAAGTACTGGAACAGATAGAAGAAAAAGACAAAAAAGTATATCATTTCTTTGTAACGAGCAACTTATAAGGCAAATTCGCAATAATTAAATGTATGCCTAGAAATACAACATTCCAAAAAATTATCGCTTCAAATGACTTCCAAACTCATCGAAAGCCACTTATTCAAAACCTGCAGAAAACTCTTAAAGCCAAGGTAATCACGTACATTGCAAGTCTTTATCATCCAATTCCCATGATAATGAGCCAAGACATTCCGCTTTTTGAAGACTTACTGCGATCCGTTGGTGATGCAAAAGAGGGTTTTTTAATAATCAACTCTCCTGGAGGGGATGGTAACGTTGCTGAAAAAATTATTACAATGTGCAGACAGAGGTTTACCAAATCATTTCAAGTTATCGTCCCTAATTTTGCCAAGAGTGCAGCAACGATGGTAGCCCTCGGGAGTGATAAAATATGGATGGGTTATTTAGCTGAACTTGGACCCATAGACCCACAACTCGGTAATCCATTTGCAGGTGGTCTAATACCTGCGCGATCTTTTATAGATGGACTTGAAATGATCCGGCACAATGTCAAAGACAAAGGTGATCCCGTTCAGATGTATTTTCCCATGTTATCTAAAATCCGACCAGAAATTATCGCACAATGCCAAAGTGCAATAAGCGGATCCCGAAAATTTGCTGAGAAATGGCTGCTGAAATACATGTTAAAGAACAAACCGAATCAAGCCAAAAATGTCGCGAAAGCGCTTTCGGAAGGTGTACAGTACAAGTCTCATGGAAAAGTAATAGATTACTCAGAAGCTCATGATGTACTTAAGCTAAATGTTGAAAAAATTCCTGAAAATTCAAAGCTTTGGGATTGCATCTGGGAATTATATTGCAGGTCAATTCTTTTCTTGCAACATGCTGGTCCTGCCGCCGCAAAATTATTTGAGAGTGAAAAAGTCTCGCTGACAATGAATGTTCAAATTGTTGGTCTATCTCGGCAGATGATGCCACCTCAAGTTCCGCCTATTCGGATACCACCTCCTCCGCAAATACCTACTCCTAAGCGACCACCTCCTCAAAATCCTCCAGCTCGCCCTCCACAACCGCCAAAAAATCCTTAAATTTTGTTGATTCTCGACAATATTACGTCTTACCAACCAGATTTAGCAAGTGAGGCAATTTTGTGAATTGGTAAATTGGTGAATTTGTAAATTTACCAATTTATGAATTTCGTGAGTCTTTATATTTGCGATTAAACGCGTACTCTCTTGATGATGTGTCATGAAGGAAATACGCAAGCAGATTAAGGGTTTAGCCGCAGGCGACTTAGTATGCGTCGAGTGGTGCGACGCCAGCATCGGCAAGAGCCTAAGCAACGGTTTAAGCGGCATAGACGTGCCCGTCAAAAGCTGGGGAGTCTTCATCGACATTCTGGGGCAGAAGCGCAAGCATATTATTCTGGCGCAAAACTGCTTCCGATATTCCGACGGGCTTTACGACATAGATTACACGGCGGTACCTGTGCAGTGGATCACAAGCGCAACGGTCGTATCGAAGGGTCACGTGGCAAAGGCGGAGGCGAAGCACTTATTGAACAGCTTTCTGGTGAATGAGAAAATGAAGATGGATAAGCCTGGTCTTAGCCGCTGCCTTAGGCAGCAGAGGGTGAGAAACCATGACTGACTGGATCAAACGTGCGTTAACGCGGAAAACCACCGACAAAACCGCAGTTGAAGCAGAGGTGCCGCCCAGTGAACGCTTGGTCCTTGGCGTCAAATTCGCCATCACCCTAACCTTCAGCCTCACAGCACTGGAAATCGCGCATCTGGCGCTCTTAGGCACGTGGAACAGCGAAGTGTTCGCCGCTATCACGGGCTTAGCAGGCACCATCACGGGCATTCTAATCTCACAGAAAATCTGAGGTGAAGTCTAAGCCATGAGTGAACCACAGTTTCCGCCTTTAAATAAGGGGGGGATAGACAAGAAAGAGCAGCCTAGCCGCAACGCCAAAGACCTCATAGAAACCGAATGGCGAATAATCGACAAACTACAACGCGAAGCAGAAAACCCAAACAACGCCAGCCAACGCGCATTCTATTATCAAACTCTCGCAAGCCACGTCCGCACACTCAGCATGCTCCTCAAACTCCACAGCCAACCAGACAACCAACAAGACTTAGCCAAACTCTTGAGCGAAATCAACAAAAAAGCCAAAACCCTCGCCAAGAGGCTCAAACAAAAATGACCGCTGAAGCACTTAAACAGCTCGCAGAAAATCCCTCTTTATTCGCCCAGCTAATTTTAGACTTCAAACCCTTCAGCTACCAAGAAAAACTCCTAAACGACCCAGCAAAACGCGTCATCGCCTGCATGGGAAGACAAACAGGCAAAACCACAACCATAGCCACAAAAGCCATCCACTACGCCTTCACAAACCCAAAAACAACCACGCTCATCATAAGCCCCAGCTTGCGCCAAAGCATGATAATGTTCGACAAAATCCTCACCTTCACACACCAAAACAGACTCCTGCGCAAAAGCATAACACGAAAAACACGAACCATAATCCAACTCTCCACAGGCTCCCAAATAATCGCACTACCATGCAGCGAACACCTCCTCAGAGGATACACCGCACACCTCGCCATATGCGACGAAGCCAGCTTCATCCCCGAAACCATCATAACCGAAATCCTCTACCCCATGCTCAGCACCACAAACGGAACCGCCATCCTCCTCAGCACGCCATGGGACAAGAACCACTTCTTCTACAAAGCCTTCCTCAACCCCGCGTACAGCACACACAAAGTCCGCTCAGCCGAAAACCCGCTGATTCCGCAAGCGTTTCTCGAGGAAATGCAGCAGAACATGACAGCAGAAGCCTACAAACGAGAATACCTAGCGGAATTCACCGAAGCCGCAACCAGCTACTTCCCACAAGAACTCATACGCAAAAGCATCGAACACGCACAGCGTTTAAGCTTGGAACCATACGCCACACTGGAACAGCAAATCCCTAAAGGCGAATATTACGCTGGCTTGGACCTAGGCAAGCTCCAAGACCACTCCGCACTCGCAATAATCCAGAAAGACGCTTACACGCTCAAACTCGTCTACACCCACGATTTCCCCCTAGAAACAACCTACACCCAAGTCATCGCCACCACAACACGCGCAAACACCCAATTCCACCTGCAAAAACTCCTCGCAGACCAAACAGGCATCGGAGAACCCATCCTCGAAGAACTCCAAAACCAAGGCATCACAAACGCAACAGGCGCAAAACTCACCCAAGAAGCCAAAACCGAAATCCTCACCCACCTCAAACTCACCATGGAACAACAACGCCTAGCCATCCCATACGACAAACGCCTCTGCCAACAAATCAACGACCAGCAGTACGCTTACACCAAGAACGGCAAACTCACCTTCTCACATCCACAGAACACGCACGACGACCAACTCTGGGCATTAGCCTTAGCCGTGTACGCCGCAAAAACCGAGCAAACCCCCAAACTCTGGATAATCGCCAAACGCAACCAAGGCAAAAACCGCCTGAACACGCTGCGCCAACGGCTCCAAAGACACAAGACAGAAGGCAACACACGATGACACGCCGCAAACCAGAACAACTCCGCATCACCAAGCTCAAACGCACGTACAACCACAAAACAGACACGTTCACCTTCAACATAAGCTACCGAACCGCCGTAAACACCCAAACCCCGCGCACACGCGCAGTGTCAGAAGCCTTCGGACTCGGCACAGACCAAACCCAACAGTTCACGCTCTACGACAACCTAAACCTCCACGTACACCCAACAGACATCGTCCTCATCACAGGCGACAGCGGAAGCGGAAAAAGCGCCCTCCTAAAAGCCATCAAAACCGACCTTGGCAAGGCAGCACAGGACACAAAAGACCTGCCAATAAACCGTGACACGCCAATAATCGAAACCGTCGGCAAAAACACCACCCAAGCGCTTGAATTGCTCAGCAAAGTCGGCTTAAACGACGCCTTCCTTTTCCTGCGAAGTTATACGGAACTCAGCGACGGACAAAAACACCGCTACCACATCGCACGCCTCACAGAAACACCCGCGCAATGGTGGCTCCTAGACGAATTCACCAGCACACTGGACCGCGACACCGCCAAAATCGTGGCTTACAACCTGCAAAAACTAGCGCGAAAACGCGGCAAAGCCGTAATCGCAGCCACCACCCACACCGACCTCCTAAAGGACCTTGCGCCAAACGTGCACGTCCACAAACGCTACGGAAAAGAACTCACCATACGCTACCACCCCAACGCACAAGCACACAAATGCAGCCTAACACAGCAAATGCACATAGAACAGGGCACACTCCAAGACTACAAGACACTGAGCCAGTTCCACTACCGAACAGGACGCTGTCCACCACCCCGAAAAATCTTCACACTGAAACGCGACAGCGAACTGTGTGGCGTAGTGGTTTACGGCTTTCCGCCACCCATGTGTTTCGGCAGACGCCAAGTCTGGAAAGGCACCATAAAAGAGCTGCAACAGGACATAAGCGCCATCAGCCGCGTGGTGGTGCACCCGAAGTATCGGAGTATAGGCTTAGGAGCCAAACTAATCCACGAAACGCTTGCGCGTGCCGGAACGCCGTGTGTGGAAGCGGTTGCGGTTATGGCACGGTATAACCCGTTTTTTGAGAAGGCAGGCATGCGAAAAATAGCGGAGAGCAAGCTCAGTGCGCATGTGGTTGAGGCGTTGGAGCGGTTTGAAGCTTTGGGTTTTGACGTTGCGTTGCTGGCTGGAGCGCAGTACTGTGAGCGGGTGGTTTCTGAGGTTGGGCGTGAAAAGGTTTTAGAGGTGTTGGCGCGTTTGTCGCGGAAAGATGCTGGTGTGCGAAGGCGTTTGGCTGGTTTGCGCAGTGTTTACCCTAGGCACGAGGAGTTTATGGCGAAAATCTGCGAGTTTGACGTTGCAGGTTTGGCGAAGGCGCTTAAACGGCTGAGTTTCATGGCGCAGACTAAGGTTTACCTGTTCTGGAGCAAAAACGAAGCTTGCTGAGCCGCGTTGGTTCTATGCTTGGGCTTCGGGAACCGCTCTTTTTTTCCGTTCGTAGGCATATTCCATAAAAGCTACAAAAAGCGAGGATGAACCTGTGCCAATCAACACCAGAGTTGCCGGGTCGAACATTTCACTTCCGTCCATGTTTTTATGGGGCACTGTGAGGTAGATCGGGTTATATAAAGAGATTTGAGAATTATTCCTAATTCTTATGAAAAAACATCGGGGTACTGTTGTGCTCACGGCAGACTATAGCCCCCCTTTATATAGATTGAAGCTTAGAGTGAACGGTTGGTTCCTTGTCAAGAAATCTTGACTAAAAAATGCCCGTTAGTACAAATTTCTTGTGTCAAGAAATCTTTACAAAAACGTTTTTCTCTTCAGAAAACCATGGTATTAATGGACATACTGCTGTGCAAGCAAAACAGGGTGAGACCAATTGAACAAAAAAATAATTGGAATACTCGCAATAGCATTATTAGCCATAGTTTTCACAGCAAGCCTCAGTCATTACGTATTAAGTCAACCCGTATTTAATCAACCAAACCAAACAGGTAATACTGCAAACCCGCCTTCTCCAATACCCACACCTACTCCGTCACCGAGTGAAAAACCAACTGAACCAGCTTCCATACTCAAGCCGTCTGTCCCAGAATTCACCGTGAAGCTTGTGGACAAATCCTATGATGTACCTACGACTTATTCGACAGACCCTTACACTGGAGAAAAAGTGACTCATGAGGGTTACCATGTTGAAAAAATAGGTATACAAATTAAAATTAAGAATCAGCCTTTTGTCCCCTATTACGATGACAGCCGTGGCTGGAATATCGGTTTCGACTATAATATCCGTATGAAGGGGCATTTTTCAGAAGAATGGAGTTATCTTTACAGGGCTTCAGATGGGTTTCCACCTCAGTGGTCAGATTCAGACTATACAGTGATAACATACACTGATGGAGTTTTCGGAACACAAATGATAGACCTTCCTCCTAATGCTCAAGTAGATTTTCAAGTGGAAGCAATGATAGGATATACCCATCGAGTTGTTGATGGTGGATTTGCCCCGTGGCGATTTACTGGCGAGAAAAGCGGTTGGAGTAGCACACAAACCATAACTATTCCCTAAAGGTCAATAAATGATTAGTCAAGGCTTTTGTCTGTGTGATATGTGAGATATGTAAGTAGTTAAGAGAGAAAGAAAGAAGAAGAGAACAAAAGTAGGAAGGCAGGAGTAAGTGGGTTTGGGGATTAAAATTTAATCCAACCCAAACGCCTATTTAGCATCTTGCACTCCCATCTCTGTAGATTGGAGATGATTAATTATGGGCAATGCTATTTCATGTGAAGAGATACGCAGGGTCGCTATGGATTTGGATAAGGCTTTGGAGAGCAAAGACCTGCAAGCAATAATGGAAAAGTTTGCTGATGATTGTGAAATTGAACTTCTCAGCGTTAAACTGCTTGGAAAAGAGGGTGTGAGAAAATGGTTCAATTGGATGTACACGCACGTTGCCAAGCTCGAGTTCCTGCCGGTTACCATAATGGTTGAAGGTAACACGTTTTTTGAAGAGTACATTGTTAAGGCGAATTTTCATGACGGTGAGGAAGCGCGTTCGAACCAAGCAGTGGTTTTGGTGTTTGAAAACTTGAAAGTAAAGAGTCTGAGGATGTATTTTGACAGGTTAGACTTTTCAAGTTCAGTGGCGAAAGATGTCATAAGCAAAACAATAGTCAGGGAACTGGTCAAAAAGTCACTTGAAGGCTTAACCTAGGCGCTCACCTAAACAAAAATCCAAGAACCATATCCCTTTAAATTCTTAAATATTCCTCTGTCATCTTCTATTTCTGGTTGGTGACCAGAACGTCTTCAGACGTAAGGCTATTTTAAAGCGAGTGGTTGAAGAAGACTACGAGAACGAAGAATTGGAAATAGAAAAAAAATTGTCAAGTTTCAAATCGCTTCTGCTTGAAATAGCGAAAGCCAAAAAATGGGACCTCGCAATCTGGGTTGAAGGAACTGACGTGCAGTACGCGAAAAAATACGAGAAAGACCTGAATTTGCTGGAAAGAGGCAACCTCGTAAAAGGAAAACTGAAATACACCGAACGTAACGCGTACCGCGAATATCAGCTGACCAAGAAAGGATCCGAAATAGTGAAGAAACTGCAAAAGGAGACTTAATTGGCGAAATACCCTGTTGATTTCAGATTTTCTTTCACTCTTTAACTGAGAAATTTTCTCCATGCCCGCATGCTTATCATCTAGGTATCAGCATAGGTGTCTTCTTCTTGTAATCCACGTATTCTTTACCAAATTCCTTTGTCAGCTCAGTCTCTTCTTTCCTTGAAATGAGATAGATTATCAAGGCTATCAGAGGAGTTGAAAGCAAACAATACAATCCTGACAAAAGAAACGAGAAGCCTAAATGTGCTAACAATCCGCCGAGATACTGTGGATGCCTAACAATGGAATAAACTCCCGTTGTAACAATTTTCACAGGTCTATGCGTTTCCGCTACTTTCAAGGTTGTCTCGGTCACGCCTTTAATTCCAAACCATGCGCCCACTGCAAAAAACGGTGCAAAAACAACCAAGTGAAGCAAAGGAACCGTTATGCTCAGAACTGGCAAGCGAATAAGCAACTCCTGAAACAGCGGGATGACAAATCTGGTTTGAGGAGAAAACCAAATTCCGAACCAGAAAAGAAAGAAGCCCCACCCTGAAATGATACCGTAAGCATCGCCGATTTTTTCCCCTTTTCTTCCTCCGTATTTCTCTTCAAGTTTCAGATGCTCAAGTGACAAAAAGTACAGGGGCAATGTGGCGATGAATCCAAATAGAGAAATAAAGAACCAAATGTACATTACAACACCTTTACTTCACGCGGACCCATTCGGTTATATAGCTTATGCTTCAAACACATATAGCCTTCCTATGACAAGAACTCGCTGCCTGAAGTAACAATATAAGTGTGTATCGCCTTTAATTTTTGAAGGTGTCTGTGTGAGTAAAAAACGAAAGAGAAGAAATGTTGACACTGACTATGTGGAAAAACAAGAAGAGATAGAAACGGAGGACATCTATGATGACGAACAGAGAGAGAAAATGCTGGATGACGACGAAATCACCGCTGCTGAAAACGCGTTCATGCAAGGAAGAGAGATGAAACCTGAAAGGAGAAAAGGCAAGAAAAATACCCATAACGACACAGTATCTGTTGAACTTGTAGAAGATGAATACACAGAAGACTAACTTGATTGCTTTTATTCCTTTAGATTTCAAAGCGGTTAAACAAGTTTTTTATGCGTTCGCAACGATATAGTATCCTACGGGAGTTGAGTGTTTGAGCGAGGAAAACATTGTCGAGGTTGGGCGCATAACGCATTTCTTCTCCAAAATCGGCGTCGCCGTAGTTGAGTTAACAGCGCCTCTGGTCGTAGGAGACAGCATTCTCGTCAAGGGACCTTCAACCGATTTTGAACAGGTTGTGGAGTCAATGCAGATCGAACACACGAACATTCCAAGAGCTGACGCAGGACAAAGCATAGGCTTAAAACTAGCGCAACGAGCCAGAGAAAAAGACGCAGTGTACAAGAAACTTTAGAAGCTATTTCTCCTTTTCTCTTTTTATCAAATAAAAACGGCTTCTGAATGTTGAGCAAGCGTCTTTCAGTTTGATTCGAAATCTAGAAAACCAAGAATTTGGATTAGGAATTCATAAGTCTTTAGTTATTGCTTACAATTATCTTATGCTACCTCACTTGCTCAAAAACCGCGAAAATCAAATTCGATCTAGGGGAAAAATATGCAAAACAAGCCCCATAAAAGCAAAGAAAACAACTTCATTACCCTTCTAAACTTCATTGTTGACCCTGCAGTTATTGTTAACGAAAAAGGCTGCTTCCTCGTAGTTAACGACGCCTTCATGAAACTAACTGGGCTAAGTAAGAAAGCAACAATCGGCACTTCATTCTTGAACGCCAAAGTCTTGACCGCTGAAAGCAAAGCAATTCTCTTGAAAAATTTTAAGAAAAGAATGCAAGGCTTGCCTGTTGAACCGTACGAAATCAACTTCATGGATAAAACTGGTAAAATGCGGTACGTAGAAGTAAAGGCGAAAAAGATTGACGTTGCAGGTCAAGCTGCTGACCTCGTCCTATTCCGCGATATCACTCGAAGAAAAGAAAACGCACGAAGACTCAAGAAATATTCTGAAAAAATGGAAGCACTCGTAAACGAAAAGGTTCAAGAAATCAAAAAAAGCGAGGAGACATATAGAGAGTTAGTTAACAGAATGAATGACACTGTTTGGGTCATTGATTTTGATTCGAATTTCATTGACGTGAATGATGCCGCTGTTAGGGCATTGGGTTATTCTAGGGAAGAGCTGCTTTCTATGGGACCTCAAGATATCGATGACAGCTTGGACGCGGAACAAATAAAACATTTTGTTGAACATGCGCCAACTGCCCACACACAAGTTTTGGAAACCGAACATACTACCAAAGATGGACGAAAAATTCCAGTAGAAATTAGCTCAAGTCTTGTTACTTATCAGGGAAAGCAAGCGTTTTTGAGTATTGCAAGGGACATCGCTGAACGCAAGAAATCAGAAGAAGCTCTAAAAGAAAGTGAAGAGAAGTTCAGAAACCTATCTGAAGAATCCCCGAACATGATTTTCATAAACAAACAGGGCAGGGTAGTCTACGCAAACAAAAAATCCGAAGATATAATGGGATACACGAAGGAAGAGTTCTACGCTCCCACTTTCAACTTTTTCTCTCTAATCGCACCAGAATCATTAGAGCAAGTTAAGTTAATTTACAGCAGACATAGAGCAGGAGAAGAAATAGCTCCTTATGAATATGATCTTGTTACCAAAGCGGGAAAAAGAATTAGCGCGGTCATAACTACAAAACTGATAAAATACGAGGGAGAAAGCGCTCTCCTAGGAATAGTAACTGACATTACTGAACGCAAACAACTTGAAAATGCACTGCGCGAAAGTGAGGAAATGTTTCGTGCAATAAGTACTTCCGCGATGGATGCCATCATTCTGCTAGATGATAATGCCAAAATTACGTATTGGAACCCTGCTGCTGAAAGAATTTTTGGTTATACACAGGAAGAAGCAGTAGGTGAAAAACTAGATAACTTGATCATCCCTCCACAGTATCATGGGATTCACTCAAAAGCTACTATAAACAACTATAAGAAAGGTCACAATCATAAAAAAACACTTGAAACTAAAGCTCTTAGAAAAAATGGAACCGAACTCCCAATAGAGCTCTCTATTGCACCACTGGTAATTAAAGATAAAAAGCACATGTTAGGAATTGTACGGGACATCTCTCAGCGCAAGAAGATGGAAGATGCGATTAAACAGGAGCGGGATGTGCTTGAGGCTGTCACTGAAAACATTGGTGCTAGACTTGCAGTTATCAGCGAAGACTATCATATATTATGGGCGAACAAACTTTTGGAACAAGTCAACGACGACTGTGAAGGTAAATTATGTTATTCAACGTTTAACAAGCTCACTGACGTTTGCCCAGATTGCGGGGTCAAAAAAGTTTTTGAGAACGGCGTGCCCATTGATGTTCACGAATATTCTACAAAAGATGATAAAAACAACACAGTTTGGGTTGAACTTATTGTTACTCCAATTAAAGATAAAGCAGGCAAGGTCATAGCCGCTTTGGAACTGGCAGTCAACATAACCGAAAGGAAACTTATGCAGAATAAACTGGCAGAATACTCTCAAAAACTGGAAAAACTAGTCGAGAAAAGAACCGAGCAGCTGAAGCAGACGCAGGCTAAGCTTGTGAAGTCTGAGCGCCTTGCTACAATCGGCGAATTAGCTGCGATGGTTGGACATGACCTGCGTAATCCGTTAACAGGAATAATGGGTGCAGCATACTACTTGAAAACCAAACATAGCCCAGAACTAGGCGCTAAAGGAAAAGAAATGCTGGAAACCCTCGAGAGAGCCATCAATCACTCTAACAAAATCATAAATGATTTGCTGGAATACTCAAGAGACCTAAAGTTGGAACTCACAGAAACAACTCCAAAGACAATGCTGCAACGTGCGGTGTCTTTCATTGAAGTTCCAGAAAACATCAAAGTTGTAGACGCTACAGAAGACAAACTTGTGGTCAAAGCGGACACGGGAAAAATGTTCCGAGTTTTCGTTAACATAATTAAAAACGCGGTTGATGCCATGCCCGAAGGTGGAATCTTGACAGTAAAAAGCAGGGAAATGAAAGGCAAGTTGGAAATCACCTTCAAGGATACTGGAATAGGTATGTCAGAGGAAACCTTAGAGAAGCTTAAGCGGGGAGTTCCGTTGTTCACGACCAAGGCGAAAGGCATGGGCTTCGGATTGCCCATATGCAGGCGCATAGTGGAGGCTCACGGCGGAAAAATCACTGTAGACAGCAAAATCGGAAAAGGAACCACGGTAACTGTAACCATTCCAGTAAACCCCAAACCACTGGATGAGGGCCAAGAAAACTGGATTTTCAACGAATCCATGTTATCGGCTATAACCGCAAGACAAGGAAAGCATAAACGCTAAAAACTAAGGTTGATTCCACAGAGACCTGAAAAAATTATGGGATTATCTCGCAGCCGTTGTACTTCATGAACTCGAAATCGCTTAGGCGTACTCTTCCATCAGCAATTAATTTGTTAATTCGAGGGAGTTCTGTATTTACGGCGTTTATCAGCCCTCTCACCGTGCCGCAAACCGCGGCGTAAGCCTCTCTGTTCCAGCGTTTGGTTACGTTCGCGTAGAGACAACGACCACCACAAACGTTCAAGATGTCGCATTCGGTGCAGGGTGCGCCAACGAAGATTTTCTTCAGTTTGAGCGGGTGCATGTTGCTTACGTGGGCTAAATAGTAGTTTTTCATTCCCCACATGGTGGGACACGGAATTATGTAGCCGTCGGTTTGTATGGCGTAGTTTATCCATCCGCCGCCGCAGCGAAGTTTGGCGTCCTCGTTTGACAGAAGCGAGTTGGCAACGCCTAAGAGAGGATAAAGCCTCAGGACGGTGCCTTCTGCTTCCATGTGGTCAACCCAGAACCGTGCCAGCCGCTCCACGCCGGGAACATAGCTTGTTTCGCTCCAGCTTCTGAAGTTTCGCCGTGCGTAATCGTTTGCCCAGAAACCTGCGTTCAGCTGCCAGTGCACTGAAGAAAACGCGAACTCCTCGTTGTCCAAGAGCCATGTGACTTGCCTGTGGATGTCTGTTTGCTCCATCACCGTCATGCGGGCAATCAACTCACCTTGGAAACCGTTCCGCACTACCTGCTTCACGTTCTCGATCACCTTTCTGAATGTGCCCTTTCCCCTGTAATAGTCCGTTAACTCTTCGTCGCCGTCCACGGAAACCAGAATCGTGTGAAAACGATTAACGTATTCAGGCTCCAAGCGGTCCAGGAGCAAGCCGTTTGTTTGAATCATGAAGTGCCGCGGCTTCGCCACATCCATAATTTGCCTTATTTCGTTCGTGCAGAGCAGGGGTTCGCCGCCGTAAAAAGTCAAAACGCAATCAGGGTCTCGCTTGCAAAGCTCGGATAGCAACGCGAGGTCGTAGCTGGTTTTCTTCGGCAAAGTATAATCCAAGTCAAAATCGGTGAAATCCTCATCAAAATCCTCAAGTGACTCGCCGAAACAGTACCTGCACTGCAAATTGCACTCAGTCGTCAGCACCACGTGAAAGAACATGTTTTGCTTCTAAAGCAGAAAGCTGCTTAATAGTATTTTTCCGCTTCCTTCAAAGCTTCCTCGTAGTCTTCTTGGTTTACCTCGAATTCTACTTCGGCGTCCTCGTTTTCTCTCTGAGTGTCCTCTTCTTCCTCCTGGACTTTTGCGGCTTCTTTCTGGGCTTTCTCGATGTATTTTTTCAGTTCGCGATCCTTCATGGTTTTTTCAGGTAAAGTCTCTGGCGCGTAAACTAAAGGCAAAACAGCTAAAAACAAGAAAAATGCCGCGAAAGAAAAAACTGCAAACGGCTCAATCACAGTTGCAGCGACATAAGAGCCAAGGGAGACGCGTGTGAAGTTTGAAACGAGATATGGTAAAGAGCCGAGGATATAATATTTTTCGCTGTTTTGTCCTTGTGCAAGATCGCCCCATACTGTAATTAGAAATATTGTGGAAAAGACTCCCCAGGCTATGCCATCAACAATCGTGTAAAACCACCATCCTAAAAAGTTCATGGGAAAAAGCCCTAGAATAGCGTACCCTAACCCCAAAAGGGTAAATCCAGCTAAAGTCAAACGCTTTCTTCCCACAGAATCAGCGAAAAATCCGCCAATCACAGCGACTATCCCTGCTAGAAGATTTTCGATCATCGTAGAGTAACTAATGAAGGCTATTGGAAAGAAATTCTGGTTAACTGGAAAAGTCAGGTCATTCACTAACGTAAACATGAGCCAAGGGACAAAATACAAGATGAAAGGTTTACTTGATGTAATGGAGCGATATGACAATGCAACTTTCTGTTCGATAGGTTTTTCCTTTGGTTTCAAGAGAATGAGACTTATTAGACCTAGAGCGCGCCATGTTAATAGACTCAAGGAGATGAGAGTGGCGTCAGCGCCGCCTATACTTTGCAACAGGAAGAATCCAGTGCCAATTGAAAGGATTATTATCCCACTTAACTTTCCACGATTTCCTGTTTCCGTCGCTGCGGAATAATATCCCATGCATATGGGCATGCCTATTCCAAAGTAAACGCCTAGAGAAGTCGCAAGAACCAATAATGTCGTATATGATGCGTTGTAAATGGCTATAGGTAGTAAGGAAAAGAATATTCCGGCAAAGATCCAATAAAGGAGAAATTTCATTCGTTGCTTATACTTGTTTATCAAGAAAGAGCTAAGAAACGCTGATGCGGCTATTCCCAAGAAATTGATTCCAAAAATAACCATAGATTCGACAGTGGAGAGTTCCATGTTAGTAACCGTATCAGCTAAGAAACTGAATGCACAAGTATACCAAACGAAAGCATTCGCTACTAAAATTATGGCTACCGCTCCAATCCTGGGGGTGGTTCCGAGTCTTTCAGTAAATCCTTTCGTACCCATTATTATCGCATGGAATTGACTTACCTTCAAATTATAATTAAGCATTAAGAATTCTGAAACCATATTTCACGTACGCAAATAGCAAAGTTTTTAAGCAGATCTGTAGTACACGTATACACGTCCGAGAAGGGTAAGGAGATGGCAAAGCAAAAAAGACCAGGAGTCAGAGGCTGGGGCGGCTGGTAGTAGTTAGCCATTAATTCATCAACATGTCGCCATTATAGTGAGCAATAGCTTTGCATCAGTTTTTACTATGCTTCGTTGTATTAAGAAATTATTCAGTTCATTTTTGGCCAACTGGCTCATTTCTTTTGTGAGTTTTCGAACTTCCTCAGAATCCAAAATCACTTTAGCGATCTTTTTTGCATCTTTCTTAGTCAAATTCGAATTTTCAATAAGCGATTCGACTTTGCTTCGTATCTGTGGGTTTTGAAGGGCATAAAGCATGGGAAGAGGGGGACATTCATTCAACAGTCTATGTTGCAATTCTAAAGTGTCACAAATATCGCCGAATTCATCTTTGATTGTGGACAAAATGCCAATTGTTCTTCCATAATTGCCTAAGGATTCAAGAGTTTTTTCGTCAGCATTTCCCAATATGCCTCCAATCCTGCACATTGCTTCGGCAACCGTCCCCTTCAACCTGATTACGTCAAAATATTCTCTAGGTGTTATGACAGTTTTTGTCATTAACTGTATTTCCTCCGCTTCTGCTTTGCTTATTTCAAAAAAAGCTTCAGGTATCAAACTTGAGATTGCTTGCCTCTGCTTTTCTTTGAGCGACTCGCATTCACTATGCAAGAGTGTTAACCCTTGCACTAGAAGGGCGTCTCCGGCGAGAAGTGTAATTCCGCTGCCGAACTCTCCAAAAACCGTTTTCTTAGAATACTTAGTTGTTGACTTGTCTATGAGGTCGTCATGAATGTCACCTGCGCTTGTTATGAGCACCATTGCCGTGCTTATGGCCTCTATTTTTTCGGTTTTTCCGCCAACAGCTTCGCACGCAATGGAAATCAAAGCTGGAAAAAGTGGTAACACGCCCGGGAGAGTTACGCTAGCATAGTATTTTACGGCAGAAGAGACAACCCCACCATCGTATTGTGATGCTAAAATTTCCTGCCTAGCTCTTTCCATGGCGCTTCTGCCTCTTTTGTCAATAACACGTAAAGCCATCTCGATTCGTTCCGATTTTGAGTGCATACTCTTATCTTGTAAGCTTATTCCGTATTTCTTTTTTTGGATTTAGTGTTCCTAACCGAAAGCAAAACTCTTAATAACCTACGCTTTAATTCAACAGTTTCATGAGCCAGACGAAGCGAATCGAGGAGAAATGGCAGAAAAAGTGGGAAGCCTCCCGCGTATTCGAGGCTGACCCCGACCCGAAACGCAAGAAGATTTTTGTCACGTTTCCTTATCCTTACATGAACGGCCCATTGCACGTAGGTCACACGTTCACAGCTACGCGGGTGGACGTTTACGCGCGGTTCAAGCGCATGCAGGGCTACAACGTGCTGTGGCCATGGGCTTGGCACTGGACAGGTCAGCCGCTGTTAGGCGCAAGCGAGCGCGTGGCGAAAGGCGACGAGGAGTTCATACGCGTTTTACGCGAAGTTGACGGCGTGCCCGAAGAGGAGCTCAAGAGGTTCGTTGACCCGCTTTACATGGCTCAGTACTACACCAACGAGGGGCGCTTGGCTGCGAAGCGCATAGGCTTCTCGATTGACTGGCGACGCGAGTTCAACACGATAATGCCGACTTACCAGAAGTTCATCGAGTGGCAGTACACACAGCTGAAAGAGAAAGGCTACGTCACGAGAGGCACGCACCCTGTTGTGTGGTGTCCCAAAGACAAAAGCCCCACGGGCGACCACGACCGCCAAGTAGGCGAAGGCGTCACGCCCGAAGAGTACACGCTGATAAAGTACAAGCTGGACGAGAAAACCTTTCTGCCCGCAGCCACGTTCAGGCCTGAAACAATCTACGGCATAACCAACATGTGGATAAACCCCGACGCCGCGTACGTCGAAGCCAAGGTTAACGGGGAAAACTGGATAATAAGCCAAGAAGCCGCGGAAAAACTCAAAGAACAGGAACGCACAGTGACTGTGGAACGCGTGTTCAAGGGCAGAGAGCTAATCGGAAAAACCTTTGAAAACCCAGTTACGAAAGCCAAGTTCCCGATATTGCCTGGCTGGTTTGTCGATCCGAAACAAGCCACGGGCGTGGTGTACAGCGTGCCCGCCCACGCACCGTATGACTGGCTGGCGCTCAAGGACCTGCAGGAAAAGCCCGAGGTGCTCAAGGATTTCGGCGTGGACGCTGAGGTGGTAAAGCGGATCAAGCCGATTTCAATAATCAAGGTTGAAGGCTTCGGTGAGTGGCCAGCCGTTGAAATCGTCGAGCAGATGGGCATAAAAGACCAGTATGATCCAAAGGCGGAAGAAGCTACGAAGGCTTTGTACAAGAAGGAGTTCCACGCGGGTGTGCTTAAGCAAAACTGTGGCGCTTATGCGGGACAAACGGTTAAAGAAGTCAAAGACACACTTATACGTGATTTCAAGCAGCTTGGCGCCGCGGACAGCATGTACGACCTGGCTCACCCTGTGGTTTGCCGTTGCATGACGCCTTGCATAGTTAAGATTCTGTCAGACCAGTGGTTCCTCAACTACTCAGACCCAGCGTGGAAGAAGAAAGCCAAAGAGGCAGTAGCCCAGATGAAGGTTTACCCCGAAACCGCCACGCAATGGTTCATCGCGGTTATTGACTGGCTGAAGGAGTGGGCTTGCGCCAGAACCACGGGGTTCGGAACACCGCTGCCATGGGGCAAAGGCTGGATAATTGAAACCCTCAGCGACTCCACCATCTACATGGCGTTCTACACCATAAACAGGCACATACGCAAATACGGAATTGAGCCTGCAGCGCTCACACACGAAGTGTTCGACTACGTTTTCTACGGCAAAGGAGAAACGACACCAATCTGCCAAGCTTCAGACATACCCGCAGAAATTCTTGAATCCATGCGTAGCGAATTTCTGTACTGGTACCCTTTTGACCTCCGTGTCTCAGCCAAAGAGCTTGTGCCGAACCACCTGACCTTCTGCATATTCCACCACGCCGCCCTGTTTCCGCGGGAGCAGTGGCCACGCGCCATAGGCGTTAACGGCATGCTCATGATTGAGGGCAAGCAGATGCACAAGTCGAAAGGCAACTTTGTTACCATGAAAAACGCGGTTGAGCAGTACGGCGCTGACGCCACCAGATGCGCGCTCCTGTTGGGAGCCGAGGGCATGGATGACCCTGACTGGAGAGGTGAAAACGCCGCAGACATTCAAGGCAAGCTGGAGGCTCTACGTAACCTCGCTTTGGGCATAATCGAAAAAGCCGAGAGCGACGAGACAGGGCATATGGAGAAGTGGCTTCTCAGCAGACTGCAGCAACGCATCGCAGAGGTTACTCAAAACCTAGGGGAGTTGAAGACGCGCACAGCCTTGGAGATTGCGCTGTTTGAAGTTTGGAATGATTTCCGCTGGTACATCCGCAGAAAAGGAAAAACTGGTGCTAAGGCGGTTCTTGAAGCTTTGGAGGTTTGGCTTAGGCTTCTTGCGCCCTTCGCGCCTTACACGTGCGAGGAGCTATGGAGTGCGACGGGAAAAAAGGATTTCATCTCTTTGGCTGAGTGGCCACGGGTTGATGAAGGCAAAGTGGACGTGCTTACCGAGGAAAAGGAGAACTTGCTGACCGACTTGGTTGAGGACACGTTGAACGTTTTGAAAGCCACGAAAATCTCTCCTACACGAATATGCTATTACACGGCTGCAAATTGGAAGCGGAGAGTATATCGCATGATTCTCGAGAGGGCGGTTGCTGGAGAAGTCAAAGTGAACGAAGTTATGAAAGAACTGGCGAAAGACCCTATCTTAAGGGAGAACATGAAGGCGGTTGCCAGTTTCGTTCCCAAAGTGCTAAAAGCCTTAAGCAAGCTGCCAGATGAAAGAAAAACCCGCCTTGCAAACTTCGAGATTTCCAACGAAAAAGAGTTTATCGAAAGCACCTTGGACTTTTTAGAGGAAAGGTTTAGCGCTAAGGTGGCTGTTTACGGCGAAGAGGACAAGGCGCGCTATGACCCTAAACAGCGGGCAGCGTTGGCTATTCCTGGTCAACTTGCAATCTACATAGAATAGCGCAGTTGAAATGTTTGAGAGAGAGAGTTATGCCTACGAAACAACGAAGATACGCTGTAAAATCAAAAGAAGCCAAGCACATCCTAAACGAGGTCTCTGAAAAGTTTAAAGTTAACGTGGAAGAACTCTTTGGTCCAAAGGCAAACGTTGAAGTTATCGAAGCGGACATAGGCAAAATCTACCTCGTGAACGGGCGACCCTTATTCTTCAAAGTCGGGGAAAAGCTTCTGCCCACACTGCTTTTCCAAGATTTCGCTTCGCAGGCGCCGAAAATCATAGTGGACATGGGTGCTGTTCCTTACGTTTGCAACGGCGCTGACGTTATGGCGCCTGGCATCGTGCGCGTTCAAGGCGAATTCGGCAAAGGTGACTTGGTTCTGGTCGTGGATGAAAAGCATGGAAAACCGCTTGCTTTAGGAGAAAGCATGTATGACGCGGAAAGCGCCAGAAACACCAAGCAAGGCACCGTAGTCAAGACCCTTCATTTCGTGAGTGACAAAATCTGGAACCTCGCCAAAACACTTGGCGAATGAAGCAGTTCTCGAAGTTCACCGGAATTTTATGACAAGGACCCAGCGGTTCACTCATGGCTTCAAGCTATATAAAAGGGAGGGGTAGACGCCGTGAGCACTAAAGTTCAGAGCTTGAGCCACGGTTAGTGCTGTAGTTGTTTTTTGATGGTTTCCTCGGCTGCTTTGACCGCGTCTTCCAGTTTTTCGGGTTGCGTTCCACCGCCCTGAGCAAAGTTTGGTTTTCCGCCGCCTCCGCCTCCGATTATAGGTGACACGGCTCTGACCACTTCACCCGCGTTGACACCTTTTTTCACCGCTGCTTCACCAGCCATGATTAGCACTCTAGCGTTTTTTCCATCTGTTCCGTAGAACAGCGTAACCGTTGCCTCGTTCTTTTTTATCATCTCGTTTGCGGTTTGCACCATGCGGTTGACGTCGATTTCTTCTTGGAAGTCGCGTTTCACAAGCGTTATCCCCTCGATTTCCTGCAGTGCACAAGCTGTCTCAGACATGCCAATTGCGGTTTCTTTGGCAGCTAACTCCTTGATGAGCTTTCGCTTTTCCGAATTTGCCTCCTTCAGCTCCTTCACGAGTTTCTCAGCCGTTTTATCCAGCTTCTCCAAGGGGGCATTCAAAGTCTCCGAAACCTTCCACAACAGGCTCTCCTGCTGCTGCACCGCCTTCAACGCGTGAAGCCCAACCGCGTACCCAATCCTTTCCACGCCATCTTGAATGCGCTCCGTGTAGACGATTTTGAGAAAGCCTATCTCGCCCGTGCGCTTCAAATGCGTTCCAGCACAAGCTTCAACGTCCCAATCGCCCGTCTTCACCACACGAATATCCTTTCCCGGAACCGCACCGCCCTGATAAAGCCTGAAGCCATACCGTGATTCTGCCTCGCTCCGCGACATCCACACCGTTTCAACCTGCATGTCCGCCAAAACCGCTTGATTCGTCAAAGTCTCAATCTTGTGTACCTCTTCAGGCGTTAACCTGCGATAGTGCGAAATATCCAGCCTTGTGCATTCTACGCCTTTCTGCGTGCCATGCTGCCACACATGCTCGCCCAGCACGCGCCTTGCAGCGCCGTTGACCAAGTGCGTAGCCGTGTGAGCCTTCATCAGGGCATAACGCTTATCCCAATCAAGAACACCTTTCACAGCAACGCCTTCCTTAGGAGCAACTGAGCCCTTAATTCTGTGCACAATAACCCTGCCCACTTTCTGCACATGTACAACTTCAGCTTTCGCATCGCCGAAAACCAGAAAACCGTGGTCTGCAGGCTGTCCTCCACCTTCAGGATAAAAACACGTGCGGTCCAAGACAACGTATTCGCCGTTTATCACCTTGACGACTTCAGCGTCAAACTCCTTGATGTACGCGTCAGCATAGTACATTTGCTCGGTTGGCGGCAGCTTCTCAACGGCGGTTTCCAGAGTTGCTTCAGCTTTTACTTCTTCCTCTTCAACAGGCTTGTCGGCTTGCAGGTGCCTGTCTGCGATTAACGCGTAAAAGTTCTCTGGAACCTCCACGGTGACGCCTTCTGCTTCAGCCGCTTCTTTGACGATTTCGGGTGGAAGCCCATGCGAATCGTACAGTTCAGAGAGCGTGGCTTCGGGCAATCGGCTGACGCGTTTAGCTTTAAGCTCTTCGGCGATTCGCTTCACCATGCCTTCGCCCCTTTTCAGCGTGTCCTCAAACTTTTCCTCCTCAACCTTGAGCATTTCCATAATCTCGTTCCGCATGGTTTTGATGTGCGGGTAATCCTTTGACCATAGGTTAACTTGCATGTCTATTATGTCGTAGAGCTTTTCCGCATCAATGTTTAAGCTTCTTAGCAGGCGGTAGGTGCGGCGGAACAGAAGCCTTGCCAAATAACCCTCGTGAATGTTTGAAGGTACGATGCCTTCTGAGAGCATGAAGCTGAGGCATTTGGTGTGGTCTGCAACTGCGAAAGCGTTTTCAACGGGAATGAGCACCTTGTCCAACTCGTCTACGTTCATGCTGACTAGCTTGGCTACTTTCCGCCGTGCGTCTAGCCTGTTGGCGTTTTTGTCCACAGTTACCAAGCCAGAGTACTTTGCCACAGAAAACAGCAGGTCGTTGTCAACGTTTAATCCTGCCATGGCGAAAATCTTGTCAAGTAACTCGCCGTAAACCGCGTGAAAACAGCTGGGCACGCCTTGGGAGAGCCATGCGAAGCGGTCTAAGCCGTAACCCGTGTCCACCGTGCGTATTGGAAGTTTGATGAAGTCGCCGTTCACGACTTTGTACTGCATGAAGACGAGGGTGGCAACCTCCAAACCGCCGATGATGCACTCCACGTCTGGTCCAGCGTTTCCGCCGCCAATCCACACGTCCTCTTTGTAGGTGACTTCTTCGGATTTTACGCCTAATATGTCGGTGACGAATTTGTGGTGGTAGCGTACGGTTTGGTCTTTCCAGTACACTTCGTGGTCTGAGTGGTTGAAGGCGTGGTGTCCACCCATTTCGAAGATGGTGAGGTGTCTGCCGAAGGTGGGTCCTGTGTTGGCTATGTCTACTAGGCGTATGCAGGGTTGTGCGATGACTAGTGGGTTGGCTGGTGGTGGTGCGATGCCTTCGGTGACGTAGGGTTGGAAGTCGATTATGCTTGCGTGGGTGAGGTAGATGTCGCTTCTCCATCTGGCTACGACTGGGTAGGGTTTGATGCGTGTGTGGTTGTGTTTTTCGAAGAATGAGAGGAATGTTTCGCGCATTTTTGGCAGGGTGTAGCTTTTTTGTGTGGGTGGGTTTTTTAGGAATGTGTAGCAGGTGCATCCGTCTGAGGTGGATTCTCCGCAGTTTTCCTGTTCCGCGTTTTGGGTCCAGAAGTGTTCTCCGCAGGATGGACAGCGTTTTCTAATGAATCCCTGTTCTTTGAAGAAGGGTAGTGCGTATTCTTCTGGTGGGAATTGGTTCAAGCTTTTCAGGTACTCCGTTGGCGTTTGTGGCTTATTGTATCTTTCAGAAGGGGTTACGAGGTTCACTGATTTAAATAATTTCGCCTTGGCAGTTTTGTTTATTGTGGTTGCGTGTTCTCTAGCGCTCAGAAAAGCTACCCCCTCCCCTTTATATAGATTAAACTTTGGCTTGCCTTTTCCTGTGCATTGCCACAAGTAGTTTTGCGCATTTGCATAAACTTCGTAAATATTATAAGCAAGTTTTATGGTAAGTTAGACTCATGACTTGGAATTGGAAGACTTTTGCCATTCCATCACTAATAGGCGCTGTCATTCTAATTGTTGGATTAGCTATTTCCTCCTATACCGATTCAGTGATAGAATTCCTACAAGGAGTCTTAAGGGAAGGGAGTTTATTATCTCAAGCGCAGCGAGACTATTTTCAAGGAATGTATGAATGGTGGACATTGGCAAAGGTAACTTTCTATCATCCAATCGCGTACTTGTTGATAGTCATAGGAGTTATTGTACTGGTGTCTTCGGTATTCTACTCTCTTTCAACCATACGGAATGAAGCAATCAAATGAAAAGCCCTTATACTTTACAATTGGCAATAAACGAACAGAAGTTGCGAAAATTTTTTCCATTTTAAACTCTTTATTCTCTGTTAAATTCGTAGCGACACTAATAGAGAAAAACCTTTGCTGGTTTCTGCATTGGATTTAAAAGTCTTTTATCCTTAACTATACTTTATTCGGTAAGCGTGGATTATGGAGCAGGTGTGCGAGTACGGTAGCTAAGACTGAGGAAACTGAAGACCAACTGAACGCCACTGCCTTCCACACGTACGTCTACCTAGTGAAGGCTGGAAAGCCTGTTGGACCCAGAGAAGTCATGCGCGGAGCAGACCTCACCAGCCCGAGCGTGGCTTACAGGAACCTGCAGAAGCTCATGGACCTCGGCTTGGTGGTTAAAGACGAGTACGGCAATTACGTTGTGAAGGAAAAGGTGGGGCTCAAAGGTCACGTGTGGCTGGGAAAAACTCTCGTTCCGCGGTTTGTGGTTTTCGGCTTCATCTTCGTGGGCGTTCTGATTGCCGAGGTGGCGATACTGATTCCCCACCTGCTGCTTGGGGCTTCGGTTGAGGGTTCGTTCTGGCTCCTAACCATCATAACCATAGTCGCCGCCGCAATTTTCCTAATCGAAGGGTCACGGTTCAAGAAAAAAAGCAAATAAGGCGGATAGCTGTTCCAGCGTTGGAACGTTTTGTTCCATGATTAGAACTAAATAGCGGCAAATGCCAATCAAACGTGGTGAGCAGCCAAATGGCGGAAGATGACTCCGATGGAAAAGCGTCTGGAAGACACGCGGGTTCCCTAAGATTCTGGATTTTCATCGTGGTCTGCGTTTATCTCGGATACGCCATCTACTTTGCTGCTTACGGCTTAACCTTCAGCATCCAATTAACCTCAGACACCTACGTCTACAACCTGATATCGCAGAACCCTTGGTGGTGGGCGATCCTATACTACGGCAGCGAAGGCGTCTCAGGCTCAGTCGGATTAGTCCTCCGCGCAGTAGGCAGCGTCTTCGCTTTATACGCGGCTTACCTCTTCTGGAGAAAAAAAGACACCGCACTACCACAGATTAAGCAAAAAGCGGGCACCGCCCTGCTTCTGGAAGCAGCGTTTCACCTCGCCCTGATCCCATCAGTCATCGCAGCTTTCGCCTACAACGCAACAACCGAGTACCTGTTCTATTTTGACCACACTCCAGGACTGCTTCTACTCTACGGCACAGCCATACCCTGCCTCGCCATAGTCATAGCCCTTCCGCCGCTCCTGCTGAAGCTGAGAGCAAAAATCACGCGGGACGCTCCGAACCAAGAAATCATCAAATGGATAAGCCTTACGGGCGTAGCGTACCTGTTCGTGGCGTTCTGGTTCAACTTCTCAATGCTGTGGGCAGGCGTCATGGTTCCCTACCCCAAGGCGCAAATCCAATACGGCTTAAGCTTCCTGCTAGAACCCGCAAACCTCGCGAGCTTCACAGTAACCGTATTCGGTCTCTTCCTGATAGCCACGCTCGCGTTACTATTCACCCTCCCCGCCATCAAAAAACAGCCAACCAAACTAAACCTCAGCGGCATAGGCGCAGTCATCGCAGCTTTCGGAGGCTACTTCATATTCAACACAATCATCTACTATGTCACCGGCGGCTACGAAGCACACCCAAGCGTCTGGTACGAAGTCATAGGACCACTCCACAACCCCAACCTATGGTGCATCGCCTTCGTTTTCCTGGGTCTAGCAGTTTTAGTTCACAGCAAAACCAAAAAACCAACATAAACCCTTTACAGCAGCTACTCGCACCACACCAAAAAATGCGCAGGCACCTCAACCTTTGGTAAGGCTTAATAGCTCTTAACGCCTTTTTCCAATATTAATCGTGTGGTACCGCCATGGTAGACGTTTGGCTTCCCTACGGAAAAAGCGACGTATGCGTCAGGATTCCCGCCCGAAACCTCCTTGGCTCAATAGAACCCAAACAGGTCCCTGCCGCCGACGACGCTACGGCTGAAGTTGAAAGAGCCCTAAACGCGCCCATTGGCACAAAACGGCTAAGCGAAATCGCCCAGCCAGAACACAAAATCGCCATAGTCGTAGACGACTTCACCCGAAGCACCCCCAGCCAAGCCATGCTCCTGCCCGTGCTCGCCGAACTCAACGCAGCAGGCGTCAAGGACGAAAACGTCACCATCATCTTCGGCTGCGGCACTCACAGGGCAGTTACACCCGAAGAAGCAAAAAGGATACTCGGCACGGAAGTTCTCAACCGCGTGAAAACCGTCAGCCACGACTGCAACGCCCAAAACCTAGTTTTCGTCGGCAAAACCAAGCACGGAACCACCGTCCGCGTCAACCGCGTTTTCGCCGAGGCAGACGTGAAACTGCTCTTAGGCGACGTGAACCTGCACTATTACGCTGGCTACGGCGGCGGACGCAAAAGCGTTATGCCCGCCATCTCATGCAAAGAAACCATCAGCCACAACCACGCCATGCTTCTACACGCTAACGCACGCACCGGAGTTTTAGAGGGAAACCCCATTCACGAGGATATGACTGAAGCGGCGAGGCTGGCGAAAGTAGACTTCATCCTGAACGTTGTAACCAACAGCAAAGGAGAAATCGTGAAAGCGTTTGCCGGCGATTTGGAGCAGGCGTTTCTTGAAGCCACTAAGCTTGTGGATGAAATGTACCGTGTATCGGTGGACCGCAGAGCCGACATCGTGGTGGTCAGCCCAGGAGGCTACCCCGCCGACATAAACCTGTATCAGGCGTACAAAGCGTTGGATAACGCTTTGGAAGTGGTTAAGCGCGGAGGCACCATAATCATGGTGGCAGAATGTCCAGAAGGACATGGAAACCAAGTGTTTTATGACTGGATGATGAGGCTCGGCGAGTTGAAGAAGGTTGAACGTGAGGTCAAGCGCCACTTCGAGTTGGGCGGGCACAAGGCGTATTACCTGCTTAAAGCTCTGAAAAACCATAAGCTTATTCTGGTTTCTTCGCTGCCTGACTACTACGCGAACGACGTTTTCAAGTTGAAGACGGCGCGGGCGGTTAACGACGCGTTACGCGAAACGCTGAAGAACGCTGGTTCTCAGACTAAGGTATGGGCCATGCCTCAAGGCAACTTCACTTTGCCCGAAGTTAAATCAGCGGAACAAACCTAATCCAAGCGTCATGATGCATAAAGCGTAAGCTTTAAGTTTGATTCTTAAATCTTCGTTTAAGAAGACGAAAAAATGCAGCAGACTTTCAACTTACGCAAATTCATGCCAGACGACCTGCAAAGCGTGACCCAGATAAACCGTCTTTGCCTACCAGAAAACTACATGGACTTCTTCTTTATGGACCTGCATAAGCGGTTTCCCGAAACCTTCATAGTGGCAGAGGAGGACGGGAAAATCGTCGGCTACATAATGTGCCGCATTGAAGTTGGCTTGGCAAGTCTTAGTTTAGGCGGCTTGATAAGGAAGGGTCACGTGGTTTCCATCGCGGTTTTGCCGCAGGGCAGGCGTAAAGGAGTAGCGCAACAGTTGATGACTAAGGCTATGGAGGGCATGCGCTATTACAAGGCTAAACTGTGCTATTTGGAAGTGAGGGTGACGAACGAGCCAGGTGTGGCGCTTTATAAGAAGCTAGGTTTTGAGGTAAGCCGGACAATTAAGGGGTACTACTCGGACGGAGAAGACGCCTACGTAATGACCAAGAAACTGTGACAAAATCTGCTTAACCGCTTGAAAAAAACAACAAAAGCGAAGAAAGGAAAATGACAATTTTATTTTTTCAGTTTCTTCAATTCGCCCTCTAACTGTTTTATTCGCTTTTTGAGCTCTTCGTTCTCTTCCTCTAACGCCTTAATCTTCGCAGCATCCTGAGCCTCTTTCTTTTTTCTTTTCTCTTCGTCAATTTTCTCCGCGTTAACCCATGGTGGCGTACCGCTGCTACCCCAACCCAATACATTTTCACCTAACCATATCCCTTTGCATTCTACCATTTAAACGTGTCATCTAAATAGCTGTAAAAGTTTTATTGGGGAAATCAATATAGGCACCTTTCTGTGAGCTTACTCATAAGTTAGGAGTGCGGAAAAAATGTCAAACAGAATCGCCGTTATAGGCCAGAGGAAAAAAATCGCGCTTGTAGCCCACGACCACAAGAAAGAAGATTTGCTTGAATGGGTCAGGTTTAACAAGGGCACTCTGCTTCAGCATGAACTTTTCGCCACTGGAACCACGGGCAAAATCCTAGAGCAGGAGCTGGGTTCTAAAATCACCACTTTCGAAAGCGGTCCGCTGGGCGGCGACCAGCAGATAGGCTCGCGCATAGCCGAAGGCGGCATTGACTTTCTAATTTTCTTCTGGGACCCGCTGGAGCCTCTGTCGCATGACCCAGACGTGAAGGCGCTGCTGCGGATGGCTGTGGTGTGGAACATACCCCTCGCCTGCAACCGTGCTTCCGCCGACTTCCTCATATCTTCACCGCTTATGTGCCAAGAATACCCGCGGGGCTTGCCCGACTACGAGAATTACAGGCAACGCCTCAAAAACCTATGAGTTCCTGTAGGACTTAGGGTTGGTAGCGTTTCATAGTTGTAGGTTGCTGCTGGCTTCTGCCTTTTCATGCATAAAGTTTATCGCCTGCAGAATTGTCCTCGCCACGCCCAGAAGACTAAGCAACACCATAATCGTGTAGAATATGGTGAGATTCACGGTTAAGCTGAAGTTTTCGTAGCTTGTGCTGAACACGCCGTCTCCCATCGAGAGAAGCAAGTAAGCCATGAAGAACAAGGCTCTCGCGGTGCCGAAGAAATATTGGAAAACCGTGTTTGACGTGAGGTCGCCCAGAATCATCAACACAATGTAAACCGCAACGAACACTTCAATCGATTCCAGTAAACCTGGAATCAACCCAAAAAGCGGCGCCAACATCGGCGCGACCAGAAAGTAAAGTAAGTAAACAAGTATCGCTTTCACAGCGGCTTTAGCCACTCTGAACGAAATATCTTTGACTAGGTTTTTGTTCTTCTTTTGCTGTTCAGCCATACGGAATCACCAAGGGTCCATACTCGAAAATCGGCGTGGAAAAGTAAACGTTGCAATGCCCGTTTTGGGCGGCTGACAAAGACGCCGTGCTCAGGGGGACATGAAACTCCGCGTCGCCATCGTAGGATGAGTACTGCGGGACGTTAAATGCCGTTTGGCTTTCGCCTAGAAGCGAGTTCCCGCTGTCGTATAGTTCTATTCTGATGTTGCCGACGAGGTCAAAAAAGGCGTGATTTTCAAAGCTCATCGGAACCGCTACCGCGCCGTGTGTAGAGTTAAACCTCCCGAACGTTGGCTCGCCCAGAGCGAAATTGTAGAACGGTGCGCCCCATGGAAACGTGAAGTTCGTTGAAATCTGGGCGGGAAAAATCTCCGCAAAGTTCAGTCCAGCTGTAACAGCAACCGAAAGATTGTTGTCGTTGAACAAGTACTGCTCGCCCTTTTCAAACAGGCTGTCCGCGGTTAACGTTACGTTGTGAAGAATTGTCACGTTTTCCCCGTGCGGAATGACCGGAACGAAAGTGTTTGCCCTCGAGATTTCTAAGCCTTCCGCGTCTGAGAACACCGTTGAAAGGTAGAACTCCTTGAGGCTGTAATATCCTCTGTTGTCAACGTACAAGGGTAAAGAGAACATTAGCTGACCATCCGGGGATGTTCCGAACTGGGGTTCACCCATGTCAAAGTTCAAGTCTTTAACGGAGTACGCGGCTAAAGCGATAAAGCCTATTAGGAATATCCAGAAGATGGATGTAGCTATACCTAACGCTCGAATCGGCACGTTCATCGCGGTTCCTTCTTTTAGGACGATTAAAAGCTGTTTTTTACGCTGATGACTTAGTTTTTCGCTGCGCTTGCGGTGGTGTTTCCATTTCTTCCAGCGGAATAACAATCATTTCTGGTTCTGAGGGTGTTGCTGCTGGTTTTGCTTTCGCTTTTTGAGGCTGAGGACGCAGTTTTTGTTTAGGTGCTTGCGGAACGTCCGTTTCCGCTTTTGGTGCGTGGGTCATTATGGTTACTCCGCGGATGGTTATTAGGGAGCTGACCCAGCCCATGACGCCGAGGTACATTATGTGTATAGCCGCTGCGATTAGTGGTCCTAAGGACTCTCCGAAGGTCTGCACGAGGTCTTGGGTTGAGATGGGTGATAGGTCTGTTGTTAAGAATCCGTAGGCGCTGAAGAACGTGAATATTAGGAGGGCTACGCCTATGCATAATACTGTTATGCCTGAAAGGGCGATTTTGTCTTTGAGGTTTTTGAACATTGGTCGGCTTACCCATCTTTATTGAATCTCACGATTTGATATTAAATCTTCCGAAACACCAAACAAAATCCAAGCTAACTATCACAACTCAAAAAAATTCACTTTAACCCACCTCTCCATGTACCACGAAGTCCCCTGTTTCGCGTATTTTAAATACAGCTTTTCGCAACTCTTTCCACAGGTTAGTTACATGTCAGAAGACGAAAACGTTGAAAGCCAAGAACAAGAATGCACGCCGTCACCCAAAAAAAAGTACGCGTTCATAGAGGACATTCCAGGAGTCGGACCCGCCACATCCCAGAAACTACGCGACCTCGGCTATCACACCGTTGAATCGCTAGCCATGGCTACCGCCCGCGAACTGGAACCCGTCGGTGTCGGCGAAAAAAAGGCTTTCTCAATAATAGAAGCAGCTCGTTCCTCAATTGGCGTTGACTTTATTCGAGCTGATGAGCTTCTCAAGATGCGCCAAAACGTCCTGCGCTTGACCACAGGCAGCCAAGCAATGGATAAGATTGTTGACGGCGGTTTAGAAACACAGACCATAACCGAATTCTACGGTGAATATGGCAGCGGAAAGAGCCAGATGTGCCACCAGTTATGCGTGAACGTTCAGCTGCCTCCAGAACGCGGCGGTCTTAACGGCGCCGCCTTGTACGTGGACACGGAAAACACCTTTAGGCTAGAGCGAATTGTACAGATGGCTAAACATGTTGGCATCGAGCCTGAAGAAGCGGTTAAGAACATAATCTACGCCGAAGCGTACACTTCAGACCATCAGATGTTTCTCTTGGAAAACGCTGATGAAATAATCAAAGAGAATAACATCAAGTTGATAATCGTGGATTCTTTAACTTCCCATTTTAGAAGCGAATACGTTGGAAGAGAAATGTTGGCGCGCAGACAACAGAAGTTGAATAAGCATATGCACAAGCTCATCGCGTTAGCTAGAGCGTTTAACACTGTGGCTGTTGTAACTAATCAGGTTATGGCTAAGCCAGACGTGTTCTTCGGCGATGCTGTTCACCCCATCGGCGGTCACATTGTCGGGCACACGAGTCACACGCGCATTTACCTTCGGAGAGCTTCGCGTGGTCCTGTGCGCATTGCTAGGCTGGTGTCAAGTCCGTATCTGCCCGAAGGTGAGGAAATATTTAAAGTAACCGAGAACGGTATAGAAGATGTCTCTGAAGAGGAGAAAACAAGCAAGCGTCGCGGTCGTTAAAAATGCCTATCTCCCAAGCCTTAGTCACACGGTACTTCCAGCTTATCTTTAAAAGGCAGTTCACAGAAGCGATGCGGGAGTTGGAGCGGCTTAAGCAGAAAATGCAGAAGACAGAGTGGAACAGAGGCTACTTCCGAGCCTTGTACGGCATGTACCTTTCCCGCAAAACCAACGGCGACGTGTACGCGTTCTTTTCAAAACTGGACTTCACCGATAAAGCGGCTCTCCATGGCTATAGACGAGAGTTTCTGGATCACATGCGAAACGGGCTTCACGGCGATTTCGACCGCGGATATTTCTCAGCATGGGCTGACTGCATGCGCATCTTAACCCGGATGGATATCCAGCGTCCCCAGAGACGCAATAGTACGGGCGCTGAAAAGGAAAAGGTAGAAACGCTTAAGGGCGACAAGAGCCAGGCTACAATGGCGAATTTTTTCAGAGATATAACATGAAATAGCGTGTCAAGCGACTAGACTGGCCCTTTAAGAAGAGAGTAGAATAATATGAAAAAGACCGCCCATCCGATGAAGTACATGAATACGCCCTGAGTCATGATTTTTGATTGTTTCTCCACTTTATTATAGAATTTGGCTTTAATCGCATAATAGGATAATAAGTATATTAGTAAGGCTATCGTTATTCCATTCACGAAAGTGTAAAGGTCAGCTGGGTTTTGCAGCGTAGCAATGATAGCGCTTATTGTGGCTGCAAGTAGGCTCAACGCCAGCCTCGTCCAGTATATCACTACTAGTGGTTTCACAGGGCTTCAAACCTCGCACACTATATTTTGAACCTACATTAAAAAGTTGCTTATTAATAAACTGTTTCTGCTTTTTAATCAAAGCTTAAGCAACTTATGAAACTTTATCTCTTGGTTTCGAATACTTAAGTGCTTCAATCCTTGTATTTTTGCTATATTACGATTTTTTCTTTGGTTTTGCTCCGCAGTTGCCAAGATGCAAAAACGGTCATTGTCATCACAAAAAGTGCAAGTGGAAAGCCGAAAGACGGGTTTGTCAACACAAGGAAGTTGTAGGAAAAGTGAAGGAAAACGGCAGCCGTGTAATACGGCAGAGGTCGTTTTGTGGCGATGCCATATGCTGTTATGGATGTGCTTGCGGGATGGAAGAAAAGGCCGGGCAACCTGATAGTTACGGGTACCCCCAGCGCAGAAACGTATGTTGCTAGTTCGACTATGGCAAAGCCCATGCCCACTGCCAGTCCTATGTTGAAAATGGACCGTTCGGTTTCGCCGTGGCGATAGAAAAGAGGGTATGCCTTGGCGAATTCTTCTATGAAGGGCGCAAAAACTGTGCGTGCGATCAAGGTGGCGGTGAACGGGGCGAGACCAACCAGTAAGGTATCAGAGTATTGGTAGACGAAGAGTGTGAGGGGAACGCTGATTACTACGCCGCAGAGGAAAAAGAAAATCATTTCGCTTGCGTCTGGTTTATGAAGATGAATTACAACTTTGCCTTTTTGCATTGTTTGTGCCTCAGTTTTCTGTTGTTGGCGGTTTGGGCAGAAATTGGTCGCTAGTAGCTGTGTGGATTCAGGGTTAAAAGTCTTCGTTTGGAACAGTTTGTTCCCTCAATAATACATGCATATTTGATATGTTTTAGTATGTTCACTATTCGGATTTAAACATAATGCTTATATCTGTAATGTGAAAAAGCCATAGTTGTGGTAATAGGTCTGAAAACAAACCTATTGTAGTTAAGTACAACACGTAAACAGGAGAACAAAAACATGTCCCACCACCCCAAAAAATCCCGCAGAGGATCAACAGCCGTATTCGGAGTGCTACTCCTAGTACTTGTCACCTTCGTCTCCGGAATCCTATTCTACACTTTCGTAATGGACAACGTTAACTTCGCAACCGAAACATTCAACACCCAAATGGTCGGATTACTCGTGGAATCATTCACCATGAACTCCACGCACATAGTCGCGTTCCTGCAAAACACCGGTGCAGCCCTCATTGAAATCACAACCGCCTACGTGAACGGCTTGGTCACCGCAATTGTCAACCTAGTGAAAATAGCCCCAGACGCCATCGGTTCCGTAATCCTAACTGGAAGCTTCATGGCTGGAAACACGTACGACGTAAAACTTGGGAACATCTTCAACAATGAAGTAACCTTCCAAGCCTCTTACTAATTCCTCTGCGCGATGTTCGTCTCGAAGACTCGGTTATTCTCAACTATGAAAGGGTTAATTTTATAGTTCAAGCACTATTAGATTCCATATAATGGTGCTGAACCCCTTTGTATAAGAAGGATTTCTCAAGCTTCGACGTTGCTTTCGTAGTTCACGAACTGAAAGAGGCGATAACGAATTCGCGAGTTAACAACATCTACCAACTTGACGCCAAAACGCTGCTTCTGAAGCTGCACAAGACCGATAAGCCCCCGCTGCGGCTTGTCATGGAAGCAGGCAGCCGACTTCACTTAACCGCTTACGCCTTAAAACCTCCTAAAGCTCCGCCTGCGTTTTGCATGGCGCTTAGGAAACACCTGCGTGGCGCTTGGATAGCTAGCGTGGAGCAGTACGAGTTTGAAAGAATAGTCATCGTCCATTTTAAAACCAAAACAGGTGTGCTGCGTCTTATTCTGGAGCTTTTCGGCGAAGGCAACATAATCCTAACAGGCGAAAAAGGCACCATTCTGCAAGCTTTGATTTTCAAACGAATGCGCGACCGCAACATCATACGCAACGAGCCTTTCCAGTTTCCGCCTTCAAGCGGGAAAAACCCCTTTGAAGTGGCAAAGGAAGAGCTGAAAGAGGCTTTGAAAGCCTTAGGCGACGTCGAAGTTGTCAGGGCAATAGCGCGTTTCCTAGGAGTTGGCGGCTTTTACGCTGAGGAAATCCTGTTAAGGGCTAACGTTGAAAAAACCAAGAGTTGCAGTGCCCTAGGCACCTCGGAAGTTGACGCCATATTTGCCAGTCTTCAAAGCTTACTCTCAACCGTTTCAAGCTTCAAAACGGAGCCCCACATAGTTTTGGCTGAGGATGGCAGTTTTCTGGATGCCGCGCCGTTCAAGCTTAAACGTTACGAAACCTACACCTCTAAGCCTTACAGCAGTTTTAACGAAGCACTGGACGAGTTTTACTTGAGAGCCACCGCAGCCAAGAAGGCGGTTGCCAGCGTCGAAGTTGACAAAATACAGCAGGAAGCCGAAAGGCTCAAGCGCATAATTGCCAAGCAGGAAAAAGCCTTACGTGAAGATGAAGCTAAAGCGGAACGCGACAAGTGCATAGGCGACGTTATCTACGCGCACTCCAGCGAGTTCCAAACACTTCTCGAAAGGTTCACTGCGGCAAAGAGGGAAGGAAAAGATTGGAAAGCTCTTATGTCGGAAGTCTTAGCTGCTAAAGAGGAATCATTTGTGGAATCTTTTGACGCTCGGAACCTTTTGGTTAACGTTTGCGTGGATAAATTGTGTTTCAGCTTGAACTTGCGTAGAACGCTGTTTGAAAACGCTGCTGAATATTACGAGCGTGGCAAAAAGGCTAAGCAGAAATCAGCTGGTGCGTTAGCAGCCTTGGAAAAGTCTCGCAAAAAGCTGAGCGAAGTTGAGCAGAGAATACGCGAGGCTGAAGCTCTGAAAACCGTTAAGCCCGTGGAAGTCATGAAAGAGCTTGTTAAGCGCAAAGTGAAACGCAAAGAATGGTATGAGAAGTTCCGTTGGTTTACATCTTCCGACGGCTTCTTGGTGGTCGCGGGTAAAGACGCTGTCAGCAATGAAGTGCTCGTCAAGAAATACACGGCGCCTGACAACCCAGTTTTCCACGCCGACATCACAGGTGCCCCCTTCGTAGTCGTCAAAACAAAAGGCAAAGCCCCAAACGAGCAGGGGTTGCGTGAGGCTGGCGAGTACGCAGCCGCCTTTTCCAGAGCTTGGCGCGAAGGCATCGCTTCAGCGGACGTTTACTGGGTCAAACCTGACCAGTTGAGCAAGAGTGGCCCCTCAGGCGAGTACGTGCCTCACGGAGCTTTTGCGGTGATGGGAAAACGAAACTGGATGCGAGGTGTGCCGCTTCGACTAGCAGTTGGCGTGGTTGAAGATGAGACGCTGAGGTTCGTGGGTGGACCAGTAGAAGCCGTGAAGGCAAAAACTAAAACTTACGTCACTTTAGTGCCTGGAGACGTGGTGGGCAAAAAATTCCTGAACCAGATTCTGCAGACTTTGACGTTGAAGCTGCCTAAGGAACAGCGTGAAAAAGTTGGAAAGGCGTCGATTGAGCAAATCAGGGAGTTCGTGCCCTTCACCAAAGGCAGAATTGTTAAGCATAGTTCGTAACGTTTACTTTGCGATGACACCAGGAAATGTTGAGGAAACACGGCTGATTTGAGTTTTCACGTTTCTCTTATCACTATTGTTTCTGAGATGTAGTTGAAAATTCTCTGGCGCCTTTTCGGGTACAGAATCCATCCTAATATGCAGTCCAGCGGGAGCAAGAAAGCCTTTCCGATGCTCTCTACAGCTGCATTTCCCATTCCAATCTGGCTACCGTTCAAGCGAGTGACTTTTATTCGCATAACCATTTTCCCAAACGATTGCCCGTAAGAACCGTCCATGAACAGCCAGTACAGAAAAAGAAAGACACCGTTGAAGTTGAAGAATGGAATCCAGCTAGGCCAAACAGCCCACCAGCTAAGGGACACAAATAAACCCAGTATACCTGCAACGACTCCTATGATGACTGCATCTATTAGCCATGCAACGAAACGTTCCCCCCAAGACGCCAACCTGAGCCCAGACATTTCAGCCGCAACTGGCGCGGTTGGCGCGGCGGATGCAGCAGGCGCCTCTCCCGTTGTCACGGCGGTTCCGCAAACAGGACAGAATTTTGCTCCTTCGGGAAGCTCGTTTCCACATTTCGGGCAGTAAGGCATCACAAGTCCTCCATGTACTGTTCAATAAACGGTCTAGAGGTATATTTCCTTTTTTGCTCTTTCAACACATCTTGGCAATCTTTAAATTCAGAAATCGCGTAACCGTGAAGTGAGGTTCTGTGAGGTATGGCTTACTGCCGTAAATGCGGAGCCAAACTCGAGGAGGGTGCAAGGTTCTGCCATGTCTGCGGAGCACCAGTGGTCACCGTGACAGCTGCAACCAGACCAACAGCGTCTAAAAGAAGAAGACCCTTCTACACGTTACCCGTGATTATTCTTATAGCAGTTCTCTTAACGGCGATAGTTATCAGCGCCCTAATCTTTTTGCCTCTTTCCCCTGTGCATTTCAACCAGACAAACCAAGTCCCCAAAACTAATGTGAATAATTTACTTGTGGACTTGCAGGCCGATGTTGCCCACGTGAACGTCATTTTCCAGAATCTGCCCAGCAGCATGGTCGTGTTGAATGTAACCGCAGACGGCGGTGTAGGCATCCTCGAAAACCCAGACAGCGCGGTAAACGTGACTTTTAACCACCAAACGACAAACAATTCCGAAGCAGTTATTGCCAGCGTCTCCCGCGCCATTAGATGGCCACTATTCTACACCGTGAATGTAACCTGCGACGTTTACATTGACCCTTCAGCAAACTTGAGCTTGACTGTTCGCTCGGGCGTCGGCGATATCATGATGAACGCTGACAACAACGTGATTTTTCAGGATCTAAATCTGGTAACTACTACAGGCAACATAGATGCCCGCTTATCGAGAGAAGTGACCGTAGATGGGTCCGTCAATGTTAAGACAACAACTGGAAACGTGTATTTCCAAATGGGTGAAGCGGCTGACGTTTCCCGCAATGTTTCGGTCAATCTGCGGTCAACAACAGGCTCAGTAAACATGGTTTTGGCAGAGGCTCAGAAGATGTCAGGAAATGTTACCGTGCACGCTCGAACCACAACTGGAAGTGTCAATCTGTCCATGGCAATTTACGATAATGTAGGCGCCACTATCGAGTCTGAAACGGCTATCGGAGGCATAAACGTGGATGCTGAGAAGTTTTCTGGAAACGAGACGTCCCTGCAGTCTGATAACTTTCCAGCGGGAAGCAACTTTCTTGTGTACCTGAGAACCAGCACGGGCGGAATCAACATAAACGCCATTTATGAAACGTCAGCAATTCTCAGTTAAGCCACTCCATGAAAAGCAATAGCAGTTTTCCTAAATGTTTAAAACCTCCATTTGCCTTCGTACAGAACGTAAAGGTGACGTTTTTGGCAGAACTCAAAAAGTTTACTCGAAAAGAGCTTGAAGAGCACAATGGGAAAAACGGCAAACCAGCCTACATAGCCTACCAAGGAAAAATCTACGACATCTCAGAGAGCAGCTTTTGGACCGACGGCGAACACATGGGCATGCATCAAGCAGGAAAAGACCTCACTGAAGAGTTGGAACTTGCGCCTCACAGAGAGGAAACGTTAGAACGAGTGAAACTGGTAGGCGAGTTGGTTTAGCCTAAAAGATTACCTGCAAAACGCTGTTAACCCTGCGCAGACCGTTCACTGCCGCTTTTGCTTCTTCAGCGCTTAGCTTTCCCTGTTTCATCAGTTTATGCAACGCGGCAACCGTGGCGTAAAGCGCGTCAAAAGCGGCTTTCACGTCCAAATCGTTATCCATGTCCTCTTCAAAGCCTGAAACGATGCTGACAGCCAGCTTCTTTGCTCTTTCGCTGGAATGTGCCACCTCTGCATTTTCCAAATCTTGCACCATACCCTTGAAGGCGTCTAGTCTTCGGCTGGTTTCAGCCAGCTTTTTCCAAGTGAAGTTCAGCTTTTTCCTGTACTGCCCATAAATCAGGAAGAAGCGCACGTGGTCGTTTCTGTAGCCCTTCGCCGAAAGGTCTGCTGGGTAGTACACGTTGCCTTTGCTTTTAGACATTTTCTTTCCGTCAACAAAAAGATGAGCACCGTGAAGCCAGTACCGTGCGAATTGCTTGCCTGAAACGCCCTCCGCAACCGCAATGGTGTAATCGTGATGCCGCACCAGATTGTCTACTCCACCGCAAGCCACATCTAAAGTGAAGCCGAGATGCTTGGTCACCATGGCGGCGTCTTGAATGTTCCACGCGGGTCTGCCCTTGCCGATTTCCGTTTCCCAGCACGCGCTGTCACCTTTCTTGCAGCTGTGCCAAAGTATGAAGTCGCCCCTGTTCCACGGAGTGCCTGGATAAGTGTCCTTGTGGAAGCGCCGCTTCTTTTTTGGCCATTTGCTCATGTCCAACCTTGTGAGTTTGCCGAAGCCTCCGAACTTTAAGGGGTCAAAATACGCGTTTTCCGCGCCTTCATGCCTGTGCCAGTAAGCGAGTCCTTTTTTTACGAGCGTTGCGGTAAGCTTGGCGGCTTGATCCACGACAGTTGAAGCCCGTACAGTGTAGTCGGGAACTTTTATTTTCAAAAGCGTGAAGTCCTTGAAGAACGTGTCTTCGTGCTGGCTGGTTAACTCTTCCACCGAACGCGCTTCTTTTTTTGCTTGGGCGAGGGCTTTGTCTTCCACGTCTGTCAGCGTGATGAGGCGCGTAACCTTGTAGCCTAAATACTCCAAGTAGCGCTGCAACACGTCCTCAAAAAGGAAGGTGCGGTAGTTTCCGATGTGGGGGCGCTGGTAAGTTGAAGGCCCACACGTGTACATTTTAACCTTCATGTCTTCGCGCGGTTTGAACGGTTCCGTCTTCTTGGTTAAAGTGTTGTACAAGCGAAGCAAAAGGGGTTGTTACTCCTTTTCGAGCTCTTTAAGAATTTTCAGCGCTTCTTCAATGTGCTTCTCGGGGCGAAACTGGGAATTGAATACGTGGCGGACGACGCCTTTCTTGTCTATAATGTAAGTCACTCTCCCAGGGATTATGCCCATGGTTGAGGGGACGCCGTATAGCTCTCTGACTTTGCCATCTACGTCACTTAGCAAAAGAAAGGGCAAGCCATGGTGGGTGGCGAAGGACTTGTGAGATTCTAAGGTGTCTGAGCTTACGCCCAGCACTTCCGCGCCCAAGCTTGTGAAGACCTCGTACCTGTCCCTGAATTCGCAGGCTTCACGCGTGCAGCCACGCGTTTCGTCCTTGGGGTAAAAGTACAAGACGATGTTCTTTTTGCCGAAGTATTCTGAAAGCGTTACGTTGTCGCCCATTTGAGAAGGAAGCGTAAAATCTGGAGCTTTATCTCCAACATTAACTTTCATAGAAGCGTCACTTCCATTTTTGAACGAAAAACGAGCTATTAATGTTTTCCCACATAGGATAACTTTAGAAAGGCTAAGGCTTCGGTTTTGCCACAACGATATAAAAGTTGCTTCCCAAATCTTTCACGCTTTCTATGGTGAAACCAGCCTGCTTGATGAGATTTGATGCTTGCTCCTCGCTGAACTTGATTCTCATGGGCGGACCAAAGGGTATGAGCTTTTTCTTCCAGTCTAGGTTCACCAGTGTTCCCGTCGGCTTTAGCATCTGTCTGGCGTTTTGCAACACCTTTGCTGGGTCCCTGAAGTCATGAAGCACTATGCTGTAGAAGACCATGTCTGCGCACGCCTCACAGAAAACGGTTTCTTCTGCAGCGCCTACTTTTGCCGTTACGTTTTTCAAGCCTTTCTCTGCGGCTTCGTGTTTCAACCTGCTAATGGCTGAAGCGCTTACGTCCACGGCGTAGACCTTGCCGTGTTCACCCACTATTTGAGCTGCGGGAATTGTGAAGAACCCGTAGCCGCAGCCTATGTCCATAAATACCATGCCCGCGCGTAAGCCTAGGTTCTCCAAGTTCAGTTTCGGATGATACCACTTCACGGCTATGTCAACTTGCTGCGTTTATGGCTGAAGGAGGTTTCTGAGTTGTTTTTCATGGGTCTGACGCGTAGTAAGCGGGTAAATTTCTCGTTCGCTATGGAAAAACAGCGGGTCTTCGCCTATGACCTTCGACAGGGCTTCGTCTGAGTCAACGTTGACTATAAGCATGCTGCCCTGCTGACCGATGAGGTGATAATCCACCTCAATTGTCTTCTCTTTCTCCAACTTTTCGAAATACTTGAACTGCAACGGAAGCAGCTTAGCCCACTTTTCCATAGGAATTTCCCGTTTGACTTTTTGGATTATCAGAAACTTCATGTTTCACCACCATTAGTTCTATCTAAATAATCGTGAAAAATTATTAGTAGTTGATAAAATAAACAAGTTTTCTCCTGTCACTTCTCCTCGCCGCGCTTCATCATCTCAGGCATCTTCCAGTGCATCTTGGAAATTCCTTCCTTCATAACCCCCATAAGTTCTTCGTTGATTTCTACTTCAAGCGTGACTTTAAGCTTACCTTTTTTCTCTTCAGACATTAACCCACCTCCTTACACCTTTTAGTTGACTCGGAAACAACTCGCCAAGAACGTAATGGGCTTGCTTCTCTGTTAAATCAAAGTCGATCTCAATCTTGTAATGGAACTTGCCTAGCCGTCGGATTTTGGTTTTGAACTCAGAGATCAAACCTTGTTCTTTCAACTCTTTTAGTTTTCGCGTCAGGAAGTAAGAGATGGCTCGCGGAGCCAAAGGTTCGAAGACGAAAGCAAGCCTTAGCATAAGGCTGAAAAATCTTTGACTAATCCGCTCTGACATGTAATTCTCCCTTTCTCTTGGCTCGTAGCGCATAGACGTGCAAGCCGTGTTCATAATACGTGAGGCGATTTTTTAAGCTTGTGTGACTGTCATATACCAACAACAAGGTTGATGGCGATGAAACTAGAGCAGTTGAATGAACAGATTAAGAACTGCCGAAAATGCAGGCTGTGGCAAGGCGCCAAAAACGCGGTTCCTGGAGAAGGACCACTGGATGCAAAGGTGATGCTGGTCGGACAGAATCCTGGCGCTGAGGAGGATAAGACGGGCAGACCTTTTGTTGGTAGGGCTGGAAAATTCCTGAACAAGGTGTTAGCCAAGAACGGTTTTAACCGAGAAGACCTGTTCATCACAAACATTGTTAAGCATACGTCACCTAAGAACAGGAAACCGTTACCCGACGAGATAGCAGCTTGCGCACCTTACTTGGAGGAGCATATCAGAACGATTAAGCCGAAAATTGTCGTGCTGATGGGCACAGTGGCGTGGCAGGCTCCCCGAGTTGAAGGCGTAGAATACGTTGAGACCTATCATCCCTCGGCTGCGATGCGTTTTACGAAAATGAGAAAAAGGTTTGAGGAAGACTTCAAGGCTTTAAAGAAACGTTTGTAACGCTTGCACTACCATTTCTGCGCGTATCTCCATCCGCCCTCGAAAGTGCCCGCTAGACACTTGACGCATTTGCCGTACTCCATGGTTGAAACTCCGAGAATTTTGTCGTTTACCCATGCGATGTTGAAGACCGTGCGTGCGAAGGTGATTGAACCCGAGTTGGCTTCTTCACCTTTGTAGTCAACGTATATCCGTGCTTTCGTGGTCGCTGTCGGCGCCAGCTTTTTCAGTTCTTCAGTTGGCTTTTCATTCATGGGCAGAATTATCATAAGGTCCTTGTCTTTCAGAAGCGGTTTCAACTCTTCAAGCAGGCTCATCGGGATGTTGCTGATTCTGATTTTCCGCGATTTCTGGACCATACGTTTGATTTCGCCTATTCCCTCCTCGACTGTGGCGAAGGTGGTGCCGATTTTCGCCTCGTACTTTCCATCTACTATTGGCATTTCCTTTTTTCACCTCTGTTTCGTTTTTAGGCGTTCCAGCTTAGGCTGCTCCACCCCGAGAAGCAGCGTTGGCACTCGTCGTAGAGCATCTCGTCCACGATATACTTGTGGTCAATTGGATCTTGAAACGCTGTGAATGTCCGTTCCTCGTCCAATATTATGGACATGGAGGGCACTTCCCTGTTTCGTACGATTGTTACGATTGCAACTTCAGCCTCTTTCAGTTCTGCATCTTGCATGTTGTCTGGTTTGGCTTCACCTGGAAACATGAGCACTTTAACTGCGGCGTTTTGTCTGAAGGCTTTGCTTACTTTCTTCAAGAAAGCTGCGGTGGCGTTGTTGATTTCCACGGTTTTGGCCTTACCAATTTCTTGCTTGAGCCCCTCTAAACCTATGTCATATCTTTGTATCACAAATTTTTCTTTCATATCATTCACCTCTTCTTTAAGCGTCGTCTGAACAGACTGCAGAAACGTTTCAAGGTCCCCCTTAACCTTCTCAAACACCGCCCGCGGCGCAACAGCTTTGAAAAGCAACGGCACTCCAGAGTACACGTGAACCCAGCCCTTATTCTTCAACGCTTCCAGCACCGAGTAAATCTTTGTTCGGGGGACGCCAGACTTCTCAGCGACCTTGGTGGCTGTGCTTAAATGCGTGTTTAACAGCGCCAAGTACGTTTTTGCCTCGTATTGGGTCAGCCCTACGCCCTGCAGCTTCTCGACGACGCTCTCCATAACACATCTATTGCCAATAGTGCCTCGGAAAAAATAAATAGTTACTGTAACTACCCGCGGTTACTCTGCTTACAAATTAACAGCGAAAAAACCTATGCAACTGCAGAGGTATCATTCGGCTTTTTTACCCTTACTTTTTCTCAAGTAGGTTATTGTAGCACCAGCTATCGCTAAAAGTGTTAGCAACATAACGTAAGGAGCTAACGATTCAAGTCCGTTTGTGGGAAGCTGCCTGTTGCCGACCGTTTGGTTAAGCGGCTGATCAAGATTCTCAACTTTCAGGTTTTTGAAAGCTATGAAACTGTAGGGTTCAAAAGAGATAAAAATTCCAGTTTCATCGATGTCTAAGAGGTTGTCTTTGGTTGCCATACTTTCTAAAATAGTGCCGTTCTCATCAAGCAATTCGGTTGATATTTTACCGTTGGATATGTTTGCAACGGCTTTATACCACACGTTTTCTTTTATGCTCGTAGTTGCGTTCATAAACGTGGCGTTGTTTCCCCCAAGTCGTTCTTCTATACGAGGTACATCAGAATCATCCAGCAGCCTTACGCTCGCACTGTAATTTCCATCATTGTTCTGTAAGATAAAGCCCACTTGATTGCTTGCTTGCTCGTTTCCTTGAACTGGCACTGTATGCTCCGGTATCTTAACGGTCCATGGTCGCCTTCTCGAGAGTATTATCGTTTGCTCCCTTTCCGGTATTGTTACCGTATCCTCACTATTTGCCATTGTTTGCCCGTTGTTCAATATTATGAATTCGCCGCTAAGCGAGACATTTGTTCCCGCCAAATCATTTTCAGCGCTCCATAGATATCTATGTTCATTCCCTCTAATCCACTGTGGATGAGACCCAACAAAAACTATGATTATTTCACTGTCTGAGCCAGCGTAACTAGAAGAATCAAGCAAGCTTGTTCTGATACGATAGGTCCCGGTTGACGTGACATTCCAAGTTAACGAGTAATTCCCAAGGTTTTCTGTGACTGTTTGGAATGTTTGGTAAGAATATCCCTTCTGGCTGACATACAATACGACGTTTTTTCCTGATTGCTTTGGTGAAATTGAACCTGAAATCGTGAATGGCCACTCTTTTTCCCCGTCCTTCGTTTTGTCTAAAGATAGAGTTACGGATATGGCAGAGGGCTTTAAGGGGCTGTTTAGGCTTGACGAAATGTACGCTGGCGATGATTTCTCTTGGTTTTCAAGGGAAATAACTGTAGTGTTTGCGTCAGCAAAGAATTCGGGTAGTTCCCCTACTTTCCAATTTCCTGAAGGCGTGCACTCTGCCACCCAGTATGTTCCATTGTTATATTCGAAGCCAAAAGGGCTTGTCTCCGACGTGGCATAGAGCGGCGTATGCGGCAGATGTACTCCAATATTCATGTGACTACTGGACAACCCCCTGTATACGACCAAGACAACATCTAAGCCTCCAGCTTTCATAATTGATGCCGCAAGAAAGGATAGCACGTCGCAATCGCCTGAATTATCTACGATAGCCTCAACCGGATATTTGAAATTACTGACGGTGTATGGGATTTGGCGAACAAACGTCAAAACGTCATTAGCGAATTCTTCATCACTGTTTGGTCTATCGCTGGTGATGTTTCGTATGTTTTTTGCAATGGTCTTTACTGTGTCAGGTGTAACAAATTTTGAATATTCTCGCTCACCATTTACGTAGTGGGCTTTACCGCGGTAGTAATCATAGAGGGAAGGCGACACAGATACTTCTAACGTGTATGTTGATCGATGGTTTTCACGTTCAACATCTAACGTGTAAGTTCTGTCGTAATTGCTGCTTGCAAGGTTATTCTGCTCAGCGCTAAGAGTTGTTCCGAAAGGGATGATACTTGCAAGAACAAAAAACATTATCAGCAATATGAGCAATAGCCTTTTCTTCATTAATTTTCCTCTAACGCTTAAGCCCGTTCTCATGAAAAAGCAGGGCAAATAAATAACAATGTTATACAAACGCGGCGGCGTATATAACCTTTTCCAGAACAACACACCTTAACGGAACGTTCGCCTTTTGCTCCTTTTAATCCGAAAAATTCGGCGCCAGTCAATAGAGTACAGCAGTGTTTTGAACACCTTATGTGTTGGTTCACGAGCATCGGCATGATTAAGTAATAGAATAACACTTCTAAATTCATCAAACTAGAATTGGTGGAGAGTGCGTTAAAATCGGAAAAGTTCTGGTCACATCCGCGTGGCCCTACATCAACGTGGTACCTCACTTGGGCAACCTCGTAGGCTCGGTCTTGTCCGCAGACGTTGCCGCGCGATATTACAGGTTGCGGGGCGATGACGTGCTTATGGTTAGCGGTTCGGATGAGCATGGTACGCCCATAGAGGTTGAAGCGTTAAGGCAGGGGATAACGCCTAAGGCGCTTACGGACAGAAACCACGCGATAGTAGCCAAATTGTTTAAGGATTGGGGCACATCCTTCGACAATTACACGCGAACCGAAAGCCCAGTGCACAAAGAGTTCGTGCGAGGCCACGTGATGAAAATCTACAAGAACGGCTACATCTTCAGCCAAGAAACGCAGATGCTGTACTGCGAGCATGACCAGCGGTTTCTGCCCGACAGGTTTGTGGAAGGCAAATGCCCCTACTGCGGCTACGAACGAGCCCGCGGAGACCAATGCGACAGGTGCGGACGCCTTTTGGAAACCACCTTTCTCATAGAGCCTTACTGCGTAATCTGCGGAAACAAGCCCACCGTGAAAACCACCCGCCACTGGTACATCGACCTGTCACGGTTCGCAGACCAGCTCAGCCGATACCTCAAGGATAACAAGCAGCTTCCAGCAAACGCCAAAAACTTCAGTTTAAACTGGATAAAAGAAGGGTTGAAACCCAGAGCGGTAACCCGAGACGTGGAGTGGGGAATTCCAGCGCCCTTTCCAGGTGCAGAAGGCAAAACCATCTACGTCTGGGTTGACGCGGTCTTAGGCTATGTGTCAGCCACCATCGAGTACTTCAAGCGCACTGGAACACCAGAGAAATGGAGAGAATTCTGGTTTGACAAGGACGCTAAGACGCTGTACTTTGTGGGAAAAGACAACATCCCCTTCCACACCATAATTCTCCCAGCGTTGTTGCTGGCTTCGGGCGAAGACTACAATCTTCCTTGGAACGTGTCAGCCACCGAGTTTCTCCAGTTCAAAGGCGAAAAAGCCTCTAAGAGCCAACGCGTTGGCATCTGGATAGACGAGGCGCTGGAGCTTTTCCCAGCGGATTACTGGCGGTTCTTCCTTATGGCTACGCGTCCAGAAAGCAAAGACACCAACTTCTCTTGGGATTTCTTCCTTGAAAAAATAAACGCGGACCTCAACGACACTTTCGGCAACTTCATCCATCGAACATTAACGTTCATTAACGCTCAATTCGACGGCGAAATTCCACAACCACAAAAAATAACGGCGGAAGACGAAGCGGTCCTGCAGGCTATCAGAGAAAAAGCTGAAACAGCGGCCCAAGAGTTTGAAAACGCCAAACTGCAGTCTGCCGCAAACACTCTAATCAGCATAAGCCGCGTTGGAAACCAGTACCTGAACGAAAAGGAACCTTGGAACCTGATCAAAACAGACAGGGAGAAAGCGGCAACCATCCTCAACGTAGCCGCGCAAATCGTAAAAGCTGCAGCGGTGATTTCGGTGCCTTTCATCCCGACCACTGCCGAGCGGCTCTGGCAGACACTGAAACTTGGCGGAAGCGCCCACCAAAGCAGGTGGGAAGACGCCCTGAAACCCTTGGAGGTGGGGCATGAAATAGCCAAGGCGAAGCCGCTCTTCCGAAAAATTGACGCTGACGAAAAGAAGCTGGATGAGATGTTGGCGGCGGTCAGAGAGAAAATGGCGAAAAACGCCTGACAAACGCGTGTGTTGAGAATGCAGGTTAAAGCTGACCTTCACGTCCACACGACTTACTCGTCTGATTCAGTGATTACTCCGAAAGAGCTTGTTTTCTACGCTAAAAAACGCGGGTTAACCGCTGTGGCTGTGACCGACCACAACCAAGTTGAAGGCGCCTTTAAAATCGCTAAAGAAACCGATTTCCTGATAATTCCAGGCACAGAAGTCTCCAGCCTACATGGGCACATAGTGGGCTTAAACGTGCAGGAGCGCATCCCAAAGGGCTTAACTGCGGATGAGACGGTTGACCGAATCCACAAGGCTGGCGGCATCGCTATCGCGTGCCACCCCTTCGCTCTGATGAAAGGAAGCATCGGCGAGCACGTTTCTGGCAAGTTTGACGCCGTTGAGACAATGAACTCTTCGGCTTTCCCGTTTGGCAGAGCAACACGCAAAGCTAATCAGCTGGCGGAGCGGTTGAAGCTGCCTAAAGTGGCGGGAACAGACGCACATTACGGTCCCGTAATTGGTGAAGCGTACACGGTGATTGATGCTGAGGCAAACGTTGACGCCATAGTTAAGGCTATAGCGAATGGGCGGTGTGAGCCTGCTGGGACGGCAATGCCCCTGTTTATGCGGCTTGAGAATCAAGGGCGATACCTTTGGAAGTACCTGAAAAAATAGAGGCGGGCTTCAAAAAAACGCTGTCTGTTAGTTGTTATTTTCTTTTGATTAGGTAGATTAGCAACCCTAAGCCAGCGCCGATTACTGCCGCTGCGATAGCCACACCTACGATTATTTCCAGTTGCTCTGTTTGTTGCGGTTCTTCGCTGGGCGTCGGGGTCGGCGTTTGTGCAGGTGAAGCTGTTGCTGTCGGAGATGGTGAGGGTGACGGCGATGGAGAAGGCTCAACAAAGCTTGATATCAAGGGTGCTTGAGGATTTGGCGCATCCAAAAAGGGAATAAAAGTTACGTTGCCAAGGTTGTAATCGTTTTTGTAGTCAATGATTGTTTGATTTATCGCTGAAGCATCCGTTGTTCCCCACCAATTGTATGTGGCATCAAGGTTAGCCGAAGATCCCAAGGAGAGGTTGTATTGAGTATTATTTTCTAAATTATTATAGATGATTCTTGTGGAGGATTGAGCCGAGTGGATGCCATATTTATTGAAAGCAATGGTGTTGTATTGTACGTTCACATTTACATCGTAGCCATATATATTGCACCCGCCAGAGCAATATAACACTAAATTATGCTCAAACGTTACGCTGGCTCTACCGTGTGCGGCGAATCCTGTGCAATTAGCAATAATATTGTTAACAACCCTAACGTTGCTATCACTTGATACGCTGATTCCAGAAAATCCTGTGTAAAATAGGTTGTTTTCAATAGTCGGTGAGCCACCTTGAACGTGAATTTTTTTATCTATCATGGTATTATTGATAAAAACTGGTGAACCGCCATCAACAGCCACTGAACCATCAGTAATCAAATTGTTAGAGATTACAGAATTGCCGCCATATATCTCAAGTCCGCCCAAAGTGCGACCATCACCATTTAAAACACTTAAAACGCTATTATCCAACTTTACAGAGACGTCATGGATATAAATGCTCAATGAGACAACATTCACGTTTTCAATGATGCAACCTGTCCCTGTTTGAGCGTTCCAGTCGTTACTTTCACTTGTAAATTCTAATATTCCGTTATAATAGGAACTGCCAAAAGGCTCCCCACCACGAAAACCACCATCAAGAGTAATAGGCTCAGCACTTGTGCCTATTGCTCGGAGTGTCCCGTTTACCTCCAAAGTGTTGATGTTAAAGTGCACATCGGTTCCAGGCTCAATCGTTACAGTTACGCCTTTTGCTATTGCGGTTGGTCCAGTTAAGCTGTATGGGCTGTTTGCTTTTGTCCATGTGGTGTCTGAGCTTATTATGCCAATAACCTCAGTAGTAGCTTGCACCGTTTCAAAGTGCATGGCACTTGCTAAAACTAATCCGCCAACCAAAATAGCTGCCAAGAATGCACTCGGGAGTGACTTGTTGTTCACTATGCATTCCTCTAACTAGAAATAACCCATGCTCATGATAAAAAGGGTTTTTGTAAAGAAACCTTGACTCAAAATTTTTTGACAAGAGCTACAGTTGCATGCCTCTGCAGAGTATGAATTGAAGATGGGTTAGAAAAGCGGAGATTGATTCACGCTTCTTTAGTTATTTCTTTTTGATAAGGTAGATTAGCAAGCCTGCTCCAGCGGCAAATATAGTTATTATGATAGCAGCACCTATGATTGTCTCTAGTTCTGGAGTTAACGTAGGTTCTTGGCTGGGCTTCGGCGTTGGTGTTGACGTCGGCGTGACAGATTGACCAGATGTTGCAGGGTTTGGCTCAGTCAAAAACGGAACAAACGTTACTTTGCCCAAGGTGGAGTCATCATCGAAATCGTGGATTGACTGACTGATTGCTTGGGGGTCGGTTGTTCCCCACCAGTTATCTGTGGCATCGAGGTTGTTTGGAGATGACAGGTAGACGCTTTGATTGTTGCCTTCGATATTATTGTAGGTAACTGATAGTGGAGCACTTGTTGCTATGCCTACATTGTTGTTTTCTATGGTGTTATTTTCAACTGTCACTGGAAGAGTTGAGTCGATACCCAAAGTCGTGTTGCGGATAAGGTTCCGTTGAATGGTTACCACAGCGTTATGGTCGCCATAAAGTAGACCTGTTTCGTTGATGCCGATTCCGTAGGAACAATCATAAATTGTGTTGCCATATATCAGGGCATTACCCGTGCCTTCGTAAAAGCCTATACCTCTGCCATAACATCCATAAATTGTATTGTTAGTTATGGTGGCGTTTTCGGTCTCAAACCCAATTCCCTGCGCAGCTTGGCTAATATTTCCGATAATGACATTGCCTGACACGAAGGGAGTAGCTTTCCGCGTAATTATAATTACATTGTTATTTCTGTCATAACGTTGAGCCACAAGCTCCCAAAAGTAATGGTATTGTTGAGAGACCGTATTATTAGCAATCACAGCTGAACCTGCATAAACACCGATTCCTCCCACAATAGTGTTGTTAGAGATTTCTGGAGTTCCACCCCAGATATCGATGTTACCCAGAAAACTGTTGCTTATTTTTGGTGAACCACCATTAATAACCAAGTTTCCAATAACGGCGTTTTCAATAATGCAGCCCGATTGAGTCTGTTGACTCCAGTTCGTGCTTGATGGTGAAAAAACGATTGAATAGTCGTTATCTCCTGTCGTTATCTTCCATCCTCCTGTGCTTATAGGTGTACCTCCGTGGAAGTCTATCGGCTCGCTGCTTGTGCCACGAGCGATTAATGTGCCGTTTATCTGAAGGTGATATTCATTAAGTTGAACAATAGTTCCAGGCTCGATAGTTAATGTCGCTTCCGAAGCAACCGTGATTGAACTGGTCAAGTTGTAAGGGCTGTTTGCTTTAGTCCATGTGGTACTCGAATAGATTATACCAGCGACTTCTGTAGCCGCTTGTACCGTGCCAAACTGACTGGCATTGACTAAAAACAATCCGCTTATCAGGATGGCTGTTAAGAATGCCCTCGCGAGTGACTTAGTGTTCACAATGCATTCCTCTAACTAGAAATAACCCATGCTTACGATAAAAAAGGGTTATTGTAAAGATTCCTTGACTCAAGTTTTCTTGACAAGCGGCATATTTGTCGCTTAATAGCCATTCATTGCAGAAACCTATAGAGGAGGTCTATCCATATTGGCGCTTTTTACAACCAAAAAGAGCCGCAGTCAAACCAAAGTTGACTCTATATATAAGGGGGGTATAGACAATTTTTCACGCGTCAGTTCACCAGAAGCAAGGGATGTAATCTCTAACCCGTAACGGCACACCCAACGACTCTGCAACCGCCTTGACTTTTTCCATGTTAACTTCAGGCATCCTCACCGCTGAAACCTCCACATCTAACCCAGCCTTCTTCGCTTTCTTAACGAACTCCAGCACAGCCGCGAAACCGCCATCAAACATGGGTCTGCAATTCTCCGCGTAACTCGCTTCATCATGACCGTTCAAGCTCACGCTGACGCTGCTAACGCCAGCAGCACGCAACTCTTCGACAACTTCTCTGCCTTTATTCAGCACGTAACCGTGACCATTCGTGTTAACCCGAATCGGAACTGAACCGCCACAGCGTTTCCGTATCCAACGCGCAACCTCCAACAAAACATCCAACCGCGCAGTTGACTCGCCAAAACCGCAGAAAACCACCTCATCCCAACGTCTCAACGCCAAAGCGGCTTCCAACTCAGCTTTCACTTCGGCTGTTGTCGGCTCCTTTTCCAGCTTCAAGTTGAAACCGCCAACGCCCTGCTTGAAGTTGCGGAAGCAGAACCAGCAGTCGTTTGAGCATCTGTTGGTGATGTTCAGGTAAAGGTTGTTGTCCAGCCAATAGGCGATTCTCGGTTTTTCCTCGTGAACCACGCGCTTCCACCTTGACGTTACAAGCTGTTAAACGCGTATTTGACTATATAGTTTATAGTTTCTACATACCAAAATGTTTTAAGTAAACTGAACCACCGTTTGGCTTGGAAAGAGGGCAGAATGAAGAAAGTGCCACTTTTTGAACATGAGATTCCGTGCTACAAAAAGCGCAGAACGGTTTGGGTACCCAAAAAGCAAACCCGATAAAACTGCGCATGCGTCTTACCCTAAAAAGCTAGAAGGGAAAAAGAGGTTTTCCGCTCTATTTTGGAGCGGTTAACGCGTTTTGCGGCGTTGCCTTCTATAAATTATTAACGCAAGTAAAGCAGCAATCAAAATCAAGGGAATGACAATCCATAACGTGACTTCCAGAGTTTCGTCTTCACTGTCAGAAAACGAGATTGCCAAATCACCCAGTAATGGCTTATCGTATTCGGAGTGCACCTCGATGGATACAACCTGCGTGTTGCCTTCTTGAGTTGTCGTGTAGTTTATCGGGTTCCACACCGAATCCGACTGAGTGGTGTACGCATGCAAGTTTGAAACGTTTACGTCCATGCGTATGGTGAAGTAAGCTGTTGAGTTGAGGCTCTCTGGCGAAAGGTATGGACTAATGTTTAGGTCGTACAGGAACAAGTAGCTTCCGTTTATCCGCTGAACAGGATGCTCATAATGGATTTTGAGCAGAAACTGCTCCTGAACAGGTGCGATTACGCAGTATATCATGTTCCAGTCGCCGATGGCTGTGTGATGCGTATCGAAGGGGTAATCGCTCCAGTCAAGCTCTGCGTGATTCATTGACACATAAATGTTGGTTGTGTCGGGAGGTGTGGGGTAAACCATGGGCAGCTCGGTTGGAAGGCAGGATGATTTGTTGTCTGTGTCTGTTAGGATTTGCAGTGGGTATGTGCCGTCGATTTTCGCCCAAAGGGTTCCGTTGATGCGGGTGATGGTGTAGTGGATGTATTCTTCGGGCATAGCTATAATTAGGTTTGCCGTGTCAGGGTTGGCTGCTGCCAAGTTGGCTAATCCCGCTGAGATTAGAAGTGTGAAGATGAACGTTGCGGCTAACTTTTTCGTCGTGTGCATCAGTTAATACTGTGTTGTGGTTCCCCATATGTTTTTTTGGTGGCTGCTAGGGCTTGAATGTTTATATGATTTGGATGAGAAGGTATAGTTGAAGTTAAGATGGGTTCCAAGGCGCTTGCTGCGTTTGCTATTATACTTGTGATAGTGGTTGCCGTTTTTGTTTTAGACACGAGTTCGCTTCTTGACCCTGTTTTAGACAGGCTTTCGCTTCGTGAACCTGAAGACACACCTAAGGCGGTTTTGATGATGGATGGCTACGTGGACGAAGCTGCAGAGAGCTCATACACGATTGCGTATTCGGTTTCTAACGTGGGAAACGCCACTGCACAGAATGTTACGCTTGCAGCGGTTGTTGACGGTGAACAGCAAGCTGCAGAGCAGATCTCGTCGCTTTCGGCTGGGGACAGCGCGAACTATTCTCTGGTGGTTTCAGCGGCTTCTGACGAGCTACACATCGTGTCGTTGCAGGCTTCCTGCGAAGATTCTGCGGATGCTTACTCTTTTTCGTTTGGTGCGGATGTGCCGCGAACTTTCAGCGATGACCCTGAACGCGTAAAGTTGTTTGTAACTCCTCGAGAACCCAGCGTGGTTGCGCTTAAGAACGAGGTGCTGAAGGATGCGGCGCTGAAATTGAAAGATTGGATTGCGCTGAGGAACTGGGTTGGAGATAACATTCAGTATCGGTATGATGAGGATGTTTATGGGGTTCGTGAGTATTGGCAGTTTGGGAAAGAAACCATCAGCTTGAAGACTGGTGACTGTGAAGACTTTGCGATTCTTTTGTGTTCGCTTCTTCGCTCGGCTGGGTACTCTGCAGATGACGTTTACGTGGTTATAGGCAAGAACGCTGAGGGGTACCATGCGTGGGTGAAAATTAACTTGGACACGATAGGCTGGTATAATTTGGAGCCGCAGGAAAACGGTTGGGCAACGCTTGTAGGAGACTTTCTAACCCTGTCTGATTATCAGGCGCTGTACCAGTTCAACGACCAACAATTCCACCAAATAGGATAACGACATGCGCTTTCTTCATCTAAAAGAACGCTGGTTAACGGCGGAACAGTTCTCCATGCGTTTCTTTTGTGTGATTTTTGTCTATACCCCCCTTATATAAAGGGTGAAATTAAGGGCGACTCTGGTTTTGTTGAAGTGGAGGTAGTGAAGCTGTTTTTCTCCCATTGTACCTTATATAAACTGCCTTACACATTATTTCAGTAACCCAAATATTTTTTACACATTCGTCCACGATATAAGGCGATAAGCTTATATATGTTTATGGTAGATGTGGTTTCCATGACATATGGAAACCAAAACTGCGAAAAATGGTGAAAAGCATGGAAGAAACAACGAAAAAAGCCATCGAATCCTTGAAAGCAAACAAAGTTCGATGGGTGCATTCAACTTTTGTAGACATCCGCGGCCTGATGCAAGATGTGGTGATACCTGCAAAACAGTACGTTGAAGGAGCCGCCTTCACCGCTGGAATAGGTTTCGACGGCTCCTCGATTCGGGGTTTTAAGGAGATTCATGAATCCGATATGATCTTTAAACCCGACCCATCGAGTCTGGCAATTATTCCTTGGACTAGCGATGCACATCAGAAGAGTGCCATCCTTATAGGAGACATTTATGAAGCCTACGGTGGCAAAGAAGCCTCCGAAGTGGACCCGAGGGGTTATGTTGCCAAAAGAGCTGTCAAAGAAGCAGAAAAGATGGGTTACACCAGTAGCTTCGGCCCTGAACTGGAGTACTTTGTCTTTAAGTCTGTCGACCCGACGAAACTGGTTTGGGACCTCTGGGTCAGCCCGAAAGGTGGAGTGGGAGATTCTTGGGGGGCGCCGAGGGTTGTGCCCGAGTCACCAGAGATCACACCTGGAAACTTCACCCTAAGACCGAAAGAAGCATACTTTAGGCCTCCACCAGAGGACACAACCGTTGAGTACCGCAACGAGGTTGCTTCGACACTTGAAGAAAACTTTGGTTTCGAGGTTGAGATGCATCACCACGAGGTAGCTACAGCAGGACAAGTGGAGATCGACTTTCGTTATGGAAATTTGGTGGAAACCGCTGACAGAACTCTCTACTACAAGTTTGTAGCCAAAAATGTGGCAAAGAAACATGAGATGATTGCAACATTCATGCCCAAGCCGGTTTACCTCGACAACGCAAGCGGAATGCATGTTCACACTTCCATATGGAAAAACGGAGAAAACGCCATGTACGACGAAAACGATGAGTACGCTGAACTAAGCCAGACGGGCAGATATTTCATAGGTGGCCTATTAGAGCACGCCAGAGGCCTCACCGCCATCTGTTGTCCAACAGTGAACTCCTATAAACGACTAGTGCCAGGTTTCGAGGCGCCCATCTACATAATGTGGTCCCGCCGCAACAGATCAGCTCAGGCGCGGGTACCCGTCTACTTTAAAGGACCTGAATTTGCCTCGGCTAAACGGGTGGAGTTTCGCTCTGTAGATCCATCTTGTAACCCATACTTAGCATATCCTTGCATACTAATGGCGGGGCTTGATGGCATAAAGAAAAAGATAGACCCCGGTGATCCGGTTGATGAGGACGTTTATGGTTTGTCTTCTGAGCGGAAGAAGGCCTTAGGCATCAGAGAGCTTCCAACAACACTGAAGGATGCTCTAGACGAAATGAAAAGCGACGAAGTTATCCATAAGACCCTTGGAAGCCACATATTCGATGCATTCATAGAGTACAAAACGAACGATTGGAACCAGTATTGCCTTTATGTAACGCCCTGGGAAATAATGAAATATCTTGATTACTAAGATAATACACGAAGGTGGTGAATTGTGAGAGTATACGTATTCATAAACACAAAACCAGGAGCATCAGAAGAAGTTGTCAAGAAGATAAAGGAACGCGTGAAAGAGGTTGTCCGAGCAGATTCCATCTACGGCAGGTTCGACGCTATAGCCATCATTGAGACGCCAAACATTGAGAAAGTAAACGAGCTCCTCTACAAAGTCATCGAGAAAGACCCGGACATAATACACACCGAAACTTCGCTGGCACTATAAACTAAAACGAAAGAGAGTGAAAATAATGTCATCAAAAGACTTGCGTCGCAAAGTCTTAAGGGCTTTTGTGATGGTAAAAGTGAAGCCTGGAACTTCAGAGGATATAGTGAAATCCAGACGGATAAAGGGCGTGAAGATGGCTAATTCGGTTCTTGGCAGGTTTGACGCCGTGCTTGTAGTTGAAGCTGAAAGTCTCGAAGAACTCAAAAGAATAATCTACGAGATGATCGAGCAGCAACCCAACGTGCTTCATACCGAAACTCTAGTTTCAATCTTCCACGCAACGCTTCCAACATCTTAGAAAATTTCTTAACCCCTACTTTTTTCCGAGTTTTAACTTGTTAAGAAAGCAATACTGACGGTGCGCGGTTTTCGCGAAAGAAAAATGACCAGCTGTTGGTGTTGAACGAGTTTTGCGAGTGCCTGAAGTTGCAGTTAAGAAAATTTTCGATGTTAACGATTTTTTGCGCAGAGAAGCTTAAGCAGAGCATTTTTGCTGTTTTTCTCCTGTTTTTGTTGTATAGTGTACGAAGGACGTCAAACATTCTTTCAATAATCTGCGTATTTCTTGAACGTTTCTCCATAAAATAAAGCGATAAATTTATATATGTTTATGATGTCTCTGGTTTCCATAACACATGAAAACAAAGAACGAAGCTAATGTGAGGATATGTAAAAAATGAAAAACTTCAAAGACGCAGTTTGGAAAGAAAACGTGGAACAAGCAGTCAAACAGATAAAAAAATACGAGATAAAATTCGTAAGACTTCAGTTCACCGACATCAACGGCATCATAAAAAACTTGGCGGTATCCTCCAAGAACATCGAAGCCATATTTGAAAACGGCCAGTCCTTCGACGGCTCATCAATAACAGGCTACAGACCAATCGAAGAATCAGACATGGTCTTATATCCAGACCCAACAACCTTCGCAGTTTTGCCTTGGCGACCAAAAGAGCGGTCCTCATGTAGACTTATCTGTGATGTTTACACTCCAGAATACAAACGCTTTGAGGGCGACCCACGATACATCCTCGAAAGAGCACTAGCAAAAGCCAAAGAAGCTGGCTTCACTTACATATGCGCCCCAGAGCAGGAATTTTTCATAGTGAAAGAAAACGGCTCCGAGTCACCAAGACCTATAGATTTGGCTGGTTACTTCGATTTTCACCCCGGCGATCTCACCGAAGGAATTCGACGAGAAATAGCTGACACAGCTGAACAATTCGGTATAGAAATCGAAATATCCCATCACGAAGTAGCCTTAGGACAGAACGAAATTGACTTCAAGTACGATGAAGCTCTAACTACTGCTGATAGAGCGTTAACCATGAGAATGGTCACCAAAATCATCGCTGCACAAAACGGTTACTTGGCTACCTACATGCCGAAACCCTTCCCAGGTATCAACGGCTCAGGAATGCACACACACCAAAGCTTGTGGAACGCGGATGTAACTCAGAACATATTCTACTCTAACGACCCAGGCACAGATTTTCTGTCGGAAACAGCCATGAACTTCATCGGCGGACAACTCGCCCACGGACGCGAAATGTGCGCGATTCTCGCTTCTTGGCCAAACTCGTACAAACGATTAGTGCCAGGCTTCGAAGCACCAGTTTACCTTGCGTGGGCGCACAAGAACAGGTCACCGCTCATCAGAGTCCCCAACTTCGGAGGAAGAAAAGCCGCAGCCCGATGCGAAATACGCTGTCCTGACCCGTCTGGAAACCCGTACCTGCAGTTTGCCGTTCTCCTCACCGCAGGATTAGACGGCATCAAAAACAAGACCGACCCAGGCGAACCAGTGGAGCTAAACGTTTACGAAATGAGCTACGAAGAACGGAAAGAAAGAGGCATAATTTCCCTGCCAGAATCATTGAAAGAAGCCTTGGATGAACTGGAAAGCAGCACACTAATGCGCGAAACTCTCGGCGAAACTGCCTTCGAAAACTTCCTACGCGAAAAACGAAAAGAATGGGACCTCTACCGAACACAAGTGACGGAATGGGAAGTCAACAGATACATCAGACGACTCTAAGCCATCAAAAGCCCCTTTTCAGGGCTTAACCACTTTTCTATTTTGCCTTAAACCTAATTGTCTCCGCTAACTTTTCGATTTTAACTGTGGTCTGCTCATGTTTCGCCAAGTCTCGAACGACCACAGCGCCTACTTTTAGTTCTATTTCGCCCACTATTACAGCGTAGTCCACTTTTCTTCTGTCAGCGTCTTCCAGAGCCTTAGCCATTTTCCGCCCCATAACCTCCAGCTCAACCGATATTCCTGCTTCCCTGAGCATTTGCGAAATTTTTAGCGCTTCAACTTTCAGCTCTTGCTTTACGGGAATGACCACCGCTATTATCTCTCGGCGTCTGGACGAGGCGGTTTTCTGCATTTGCATTGCGAGGGTTATTCTGTCTAAGCCATGTGCGACGCCAACTGCTGGTGTCGATTCGCCTCCAAAAACTTCGATAAGCCTGTCATATCGTCCGCCACCGCCCAAGGCTGCGTCCAGTTCTGGCACATTTACCTCAAAAATCATGCCCGTGTAATATTCTAATCCTCTGGCGAACGCGGGCTCTACGGTTTCGACGGGACAGCCGCTTGCGGTGACAAGCCGCAGAATGTCCAGCAGATTATCCGCTGCCGCTTCAGCCTTATCGTAGCCCGTAACGTACTCTTTTATCTTCTCGGCGGTTTCGAACGGCGTGCCACCTTTTACCTTCAATAACCCTTTAAGGGCTGTTTGACATTTTTTTTGTTCTACAAGCTCGAATGCTCTGTCGTATTCTTTCTTGTCCATAAGCTGCAGAATCGCGTTTTGAACTTTGTCGTCAACGTTTTCTTGGCTGAGAATTCCCCTTATTACGCCTATGTGACCTATTTTGAAAGTGTAGTTCTGCAATCCTATGGCTTTCATCAGACTGTTGGTAAGCAATATCGCCTCTGCGTCAGCCTCAGGCTTGCTTGAACCCATCAATTCAAAGTTTGATTGCCAAAACTCGCGGTATCGTCCGCGCTGAGGCTCATCGTAGCGGTAAACGCTGCCCACCGAAAAAATTCTCAGTGGTTTGGGCTCGGTTTTCAAGGTGGTTGTGGCTAGCCGCGCTATTGAAGCCGTGAATTCTGGTCGCAACGCTACTGTGCGGTCGCCTAGGTCTTTGAAGGTGAACATGCGCTGGCGGATTTCTTCACCGGACTTGGCGCTTAACAGCTCGTATGGTTCGACCAAGGGGGTTATGATTTCCCCGTAGCCGTAGAGTTCCGCTGTTTCTCGGGCTTTGGCGATTACATGGTTTAGCATTGCGGCTTCTTCAGGCAGCAAATCACGCATTCCGCGTACAGTTTGAAAGTCTGGCATTTTTTTTCCCTTGCCCAATTAAGTGTTAATTGTGAGATTGAGTAATAAAGACTGCATATATCAATTTTTAATTCTTCCCAATTGACGGCGACTTGAATAAGTTTATCTTGAGAGTCACGCATAAATCAAGTGGTGCTTAAAGGATGAGCCTAGATGTTTTCGCCTCGTTCACCGATTGGATTACGGCTAACCTTAACAACATAATATTTTCTGTGGTGATGGTTGTTGCTGGATACGTAATATACAGGCTACTCTCCAGACAAATCAGGAGCCTCAGTTATAACAAAAGACTGGAAAAACACTTGGCTCTCACCCTAATTCGCGTCGTAAAATGGCTCTCCGCCCTCATAATTTTCTCTGCGATTCTCGCACAGTGGGGCGTGACGTTAGGGGCGATAATGACCATCGTCACCATTTTCGGAGGCACCATCGTCGGCTTTGCCGCCGTAAACACCTTAGGCAACGCTATCGCAGGCTTAATCGTGATGACCAGCAGACCCTTCGCGGTTGGAGACAGAATCTTTTTCAACGGAAAATTCGCAGACGTTGTAGCCATAGACCTGATTTATACAAAAATGTTCACCCTTGACAACGTTTTAGTCTCCGTTCCGAACCAAGAATTGCTCAAAGCTGAGGTGGACAACTATGGAAAAGAAAACGTGATTCGAAGACGCTGCACCGTGACACCCGGTTTTGAATATGACAGCGCGGAAGTGGAGAAAGCGTTGTTGGAGGCTGCAGAAAAGACGCCCGATGTGCTTAAGGAACCTAAGCCCTACGTGTGGATAACAAACTTCCAAAATTACGCTGTTGAATATTCCCTCTACGTGTTCATAAGCGAAATAAAAAGACTTCCAGAGATAGACGCCGAGCTTTACCGTCAAGTTTTAGAAGCCTGCAAACGGCATGAAATAGACATAAGCACGCCAACCCTCTTAAAACAAATCAAAAGCTAAACGCCCCAGAGAACAGTTTGCGTTAGATGTGCAGTTCAGAAACAGAGTAGTAAACTGTCTCTCCTCTGCGGTTCATCACAGCTAGGACAAGCTCTTTCTTTTGGCTCTGGCAGTGCCGCAACGCTTTTGCGAGGTCGTCTATGGGCAGGGGTTTACCCTCTTGAGTGCCCAAAACCAAGTAGGAAGCGGTGTCCTTGCCGTACGCGCCTCGCTCGTACATGCGAAAGTCGGTTCCAGCGCCGAAGCCCTCCCTGACGACGTAGCCTCTGCTACGCAGGTCTCGATAAACCAGATAGTTAACCCAAGCGCTCTCGTTCGCCTTTTCATAACACTGCAAGAGGCGTTGAAAATCCATTTCCTTCCCGTTTTCGTCTTTAACCTCCAGCAGTTCCTTATCCAAAAGGTAGAGCGCCTCGTAAAAAGCCAGCGTGAACACGTCGTTTTCCGCCGTGCCGTATCCGCGTTGGGAAAGCGCGTCGATGCTGCTTTTTTCGGCGATTCTGACGCCTTTTTCCACAAGAACTCCAGTGGTTTTAAGTTCTGAAACGCTGTTGCCTGTTTTATTATCGCTCATCAGTAGTCAACCGTTATGAACCTTGCAATTCTGATTAGTTAACTCTTACGCGTTATATTTTTCTGTTTGCTTAAACGCCTACTTCTAGTAATTTCCGCAGGTTGTTGATTTCCACGGCGTTTGTTCTCGTTACTAAGCGTGAAAACGTGGGTTTTGCCTCTGCCCCTATCGTAACTAGACGGTCTCCCTTGAAAGAAAGAGTGACAGTTAGCCCTTCATCCTTCAATTCGTCGGCAATGTCCTTAAGCTGCGCAAGCTTGCTTCTGATTGACCCTCCGCTCCCTGCGCTTCCAACGACATCCTTTAAAAATTCTTTGTTAGCTATGCTAAGCTCGATTTTGTTGTTTTCGGCTTTTATTTGAAGGGCTTCCTCATCATCGGTGAATAAGGTGACTTCTCCAGATTTGACAACGTGACCTAACCATGTCGGTAACTGCACGTCTTCACCTCTTCCTAGCTGGAAGTTACTTTTCCGCTACGTACAGGACATCTAAAACAATGGAGCCGTTGAGTTTGGCTTTCACCATGCCCATGTCTAAGGTGAGGTCTTGGAAAGTGAGTTTAACGTCTGATCCTTTTCCTGCGAGTTTGTCAATAAGTTTCAGTAGGGTGTCGCCCATATCTTCAGAACTTTTAGCCATTAATAATCACCAATCGTAATAGAAGACGCCTGAAACATAAATATTTACCGCTAACCCTTCACACGATGCCTTCTAGTTATATCCACTTCTTTCTCCTGAAGTAAACCACCATCAACAACGCGATTATAAGCATCAAAATCAAGACCGCTGGGTAGCTCCATGCCAACTCAAGTTCAGGCATGTACCTGAAGTTCATGCCGTAAATCCCTGCTATGAAAGTTAAAGGAATAAATATTGTAGCAATAACCGTTAAGACCTTCATAACTTCGTTCATGCGGTTGCTTACGCTTGAAAGGTAAATGTCAAGCATTCCAGAAAGCATATCGCGAAACGTTTCCACAGCATCCATAACTTGAATCGTATGGTCATAAACATCCCGCAGATAAACAAAGGTTGATTTGTTTATTAATGGTGATTCTGACCTTTCCAGTCGGTTTATAACTTCTCTCAAAGGCCAAACCGACTTGCGCAAGAAAACCATCTCTCTCTTCAGATCATGAATAGTCCGCAATGTTTCTGCTGTCGGATTGGTTACCAATTTGTCTTCGATATCTTCAATTGTTTCGCCAAGATTTTCAAGGACCATGAAGTAGTTGTCAACAACAGCGTCTATGAGAGCATAAGCAAGGTAGTCCGCGCCCATTTTCCTTATTCTGCCTTTGTTGCTTCTAAGGCGCTCTCTGATAGCGTCGAAAACGTCTCCTTCCATTTCCTGAAAAGAGACCACAAAGTCTCGCCCGAGAATTACGCTGATCTGTTCAGTTTTTGTTTGATTCTCTTTTTCGTCAAACCGCAGCATCCGTAGAACAACAAAAATGTAATCATCAAAATCCTCCATCTTGGGACGTTGCCCGGTGTTCGCGATGTCCTCTAGTACGAGAGGGTGCATACCAAAATTCTTTCCCACTTGTTCTATGATTTCTGGCTGGTGAACTCCATCTATGTTTAGCCAAGTAACCGAGGACTTATTTCTTAAAGAGAGAGCTTCTTCAACATTATTGACCTCTTTTTCCTGAAAATTAACTTCATCATAGTTAATTACTGATAATTTGACCAGTTCGCGCCTTTTTTCACCTACATGCACTATGGTTCCTGGCGGAAGACCCGCCTTCTTGGATCGCCTAGGAATCAACCTCCGGATGGCAATGCACCTCAATCCGATTTAGTCTACGAGAATTTATAGGATTTACGTTATCCAGCCTATTTATGGGGCATTGCTTTTGAATTTGGCAAAATCTTTTTTGTAGTAAACCCCGTTCTCATGGATAATCGCCGACACGTACTTCAGCGGCGTAATGTCAAAAGCTGGATTAAGCACACTTACGTCTTCAGCGGCGACCTGCTTACCGCCGTAATGCGTAACTTCCGCAGGTTTCCGTTCTTCGATGACAATGTCGACTGATGTACGCGTTAAGTCGAAGGTGGATTTTGGAGCTGCCACGTAAAACGGTATTCCATGTTCATGGGCTAACACTGCAATAGTGAAAGTGCCAATTTTGTTAGCCACACCATCTTGCACTATGCGGTCGGCGCCCACCACAACCTTGTCAACCAAGCGCTTGTGCATCACGTAGCCAACCATGCTGTCCGTTATCAACGTAACCGGTATCCCGTCGCGTTTCAACTCGTAAGCCGTTAAGCGAGCACCCTGCAGTAACGGGCGTGTTTCGGTGGCTATGACTTTGATTTTTTTCCCCTGTTTCCAAGCTGCGCGTATCACGCCTAAAGCAGTGCCGTACTCAACCGTGGCTAGCTCGCCAGCGTTGCAGTGTGTCAAAATAACGTCGCCATCGTTGATTAGCACAGCACCGTTTTCTCCCATAGCCCGATTTGCCTCTGCGTCCTCGTCCGCTATGCTCTGAGCTTCTCGAACCACAAGCGTCTTCAACTCCTCAACGGGTCCAGTGAAATCTCGGCCTTTGTCCAAAACTCTGTCTGCCGCCCAAAAGAGGTTAACGGCTGTCGGTCTTGTACTCTTTAGGATTTTCGCCGCGTCTTCCAGTTCCGCCAGCAACTCCGATACGCAACCTGCTTTTGAGTGCCAAGCAGCCAAGGCCAGACCGAAAGCTGCGGCTGCTCCGAGTAATGGGGCACCTCTAACTCTCAGATTTTCTATAGCCTCAGCCATCTCGTCAACCGTTTTGATTTTCAAGTTTACTGTTTCAAGAGGTAACTTTGTCTGGTCTATCGTGATGACGGTGCCGTCTTGCCATTTTATGGTTCGCATACCTGTTGCCTCATTAATTGCTTTTATAATTTATAGTAAAATCTTATTTTAAGTGGGTTCTGTTTAAGATTTCGGAAGCATTCGGGAAAACCTGCTTTTTTCTCATTCGAGAGGTGATTTAACGTAAGTTACCACTTCGACTGGGCAGTCTTTACCAGATTTTAGCCTTTTCTTCCACTCATCCCCAACAGCGACAAGCGAGAAAACTCCTGAAATTTCCGCTTTTGCTTTTTTGACAAGGTTAATCAATGCCTCTTGCGTTTCCCCACTTTTGATCATGTCATCTACTATCAAAACACTGTCGCGCCTCTTGATGGCGTCTTTTGGAATAAACAGTGTCACGGTTACGCCTGAATCTTTTCCCAGAACGTAGGTTTCGTCCAGAAAGGCTTTGACGCCGACTTCTTTGTTTCTCTTAGCCAAAATGAGGTTGACTCCGAGGGAGTTGGCGACCATTGTAGCCAATGGAATTCCGTCAACTGCCGCAGTTAAGATTTTAGTTACCCGTTTTCCAGCAAAATTTGCCAAGGCATGGTTTGCGGCTTGCTGAAGTATGTTGTAGTCGCCTATGATCTCAGTGTTGTCGAAATAGCCTGTATCGTCGAATTTTATTCTGCTTCGCAGTTCCGTTTCAAGGCCAACGAGTTTCGTCAGTACTTTCCACAGTTGTTTCGCCCTAGTCGTGTTGGGTAGGACGTGTCCTTTCGCGTATCTGCTAAGGACTGTGACTGGTAAGCCTGTTTTGGATGCTAACTCCCGATAGGTTATGTTGCGTTTATACTTTGCAGTTCTCAAAAGCTCGATTGTCATCAAGCGAAGTTTTAAATCTTCTGCATGGGTGCTCATCTTTTTCCCCCTTTAAACACCTATGAATCAAATAGTGAAACGTTTACCTTCTATTGTAGCTTGCCAATTTATATCTTCCGTTAAAAATCGAATTGAGCTTTCAGCCCGTTGGGTCAACCTTGCGTGGCTTCATTTTTGCGCTTTCACATCAAGCTTTTTTAAACCGAAACGTGACTCTAAAGTAAAAGAGGCGTCTCTGTGCAGAAAGCTAAACGGTTGTTCATCGCAGCGCTCTTCAGTTCAATAATATTCGTGATCAACTTTTTAGTGCCTCCACCTATCAGTTACCTTCTCATAGTGGTTCAAGCTGTCATACTCGCCTTAGCAACTTTTTTTGTGGGAAAAGCAGGCGCCACCTACGTAGGTCTCATCGGCGGCTTTCTGTCCGCGCTTTCACGTCCTGCTTTTGGCCCATTCACTTTTATCTTCACGTTTCTTTTCGGGCTCATGGTGGACTTCTTTTTTCTTGCTTTCAAAGTCTCTTCCACAGCAGGGGAAGTAAACCGAAACAGAGTAATATTCGCCATGACGTTCAGCACCGCAATAATCGGTTTCCTAAGCTATTACACAACCGCCGTCTACCTTAACCTTGTTGACCTAAACCCAGTAATGTCGGGGTTAGTAATTTTCGTCGCTGCAGGAAGTGGAATCTCGGCAGGTTACGCAGCGGCGTATCTCTGGAACAGATATTTGAAAAACATCAGCCTCGCCTCGTAGCCTAAACTAAAGCGAGGTTTTATGATATATTACGATTGTGAAAATATCCCTTTTAAAGCTCGGTGACTTGACGTTGGATGGAGAAGGAGAAGGTTTCGATGAGACTCTTTCGCAGAAAAGGACATGCAGTGAAGAATTGGCATTCACGAGCGCTGTTGATAGACCCGAAAAAGACTAAGTTAACCCTTATAAGCAAAACTGCGACCAAACAGGTTCCAGCATGGGTATACAAAAAGTACCTTCCGCAGCAATTATAGTCAAATTGAAAAGCGTTACTTTTCCTTCAGCGAGGGGTATTTCTCTTTTATCTTTGCATCCGCGATTTTAGCAATCATCGCGTTGGAAATCATAACATATTTGACGTTGGTAAGTTCCGCTAGTTCAGCAGGCTTCTGGTCTTGTGTCACAAGAATTAAGCCATGCTTTCCCGCGTATTCCACAACGTTCTTGTCTTTCGCGGCTTTCAGACCTGCCTCCTGAGCCGTCAGGACCTCGTAACCCAGAGTCTCAAAATACTCTTTCAAACCCGCGTACATCTCATCAAGCAGAAGCTTCATTCAGTATACCCCATTAGGGCTTAATTTTACGTGTTCCCGTATTTAGAGATTTATCCAAAAAATTCTCGAACGAATAAATCTCGCTCTAAAAACAGTAATATGACTATACAAATCAATTAATATCTGTAACTTGGTCGCTGGGAGATTGTCAACCTGAAGAAAAAATACACTGTAGCCGCTATCCTCATAACAGTTGCAGTAGCCATCGTCATCCTCAGCGTTCTATACGTCAATTTAGCGCCCAGAGTGATAACTGACGACTTTGAAGAGAACACAGGTCAAGGAGACCTTGGCGAGTGGTTCATAAACGGAGACGTGCCCCAAGACCCGAACAATCCAGGTCACACCGTGCAATGGCACATAAGACGCGCATCAAATATCTCCCGTTCTGTCGCGCATTCGATGGAACTTTTCATTGACGGAAAACAAGACGACGGCACTATATGGCTTGAGAGAAAAATAAGCGTGAAAAAGACCGCGCAGATCAGCGTTAGCGTTTCTTTTTGGCTTTACAGCGAGCAGGAAAGCTTCAACACCATCGCAGCGGTGGTCGCGTACGCGGGAATCGCCAAGCCCCAAGTTGAAGATGACTTCGCTGTTGTAGGCTTTGCAAATGAAGCGGCAGGCTGGAAAAACTACGTTCATACGGCAAATTTCAGCACGGGCTCAGATGGTGAAGCGTGGGTGGCAGTCGGAATCTCAGTGCGCTGGGAAACCTACATGACCTATTACATAGACGACGTAAAAATAGAAATCGCCTGACTTAAGCAGGGAATATCTTATGAGCGCAAGAATAATATACACTGTCAGAAAATCATTCTCAATTGAGGTGCCGTCCGCATAAAAAACAAAATAAGCAGTATAGGATACGTCAACAAGATACGAGACAACATACTCCGCATCAGACGGAAAAACCTTGCACCCTTATATAACGCCCTGAAAGCCGCTGACTGCGTAGTCTGCGCAGGATCAGGCAGATCACTTTATTCGTTAAATGCGGCTATGAGTCAAATAGCCCTTAGTCAAGTAGGCTGGAGAAATAAAGTGGTGTTAACGCCAGATGACCCTGGGTTTCCAGGCAAGAGCATGTACGATGCTGCTGGTGATCTGGCACGTCGCTACAAGAAGACCTTGCTCCTGATTAATTCTGGAAGCGGCTATTCAGACGACCCGTTAGTGATGGCTCAGGACTTGGCACGGTACATTGAAGAAAAGAAAACATCCAAGTTCACAATGGGGCTTCTAACTTCCGCTTTGGAATCACCGTTAGCTCAAATCACCCGTCAATATGGACATGTGGTTCATATCAAAGGGCGAGGGAGACTCAAGCCTTCCTTCGAGTACAGCGAGACGGGCATGATGGGCGACGTTTTCGAGTTAGGCACGCTTTTGCTTCTGTGCATGATGATTGAAGCTATTTTTAGAAACTTGGAAGTAGAAGACGTGTTCAAACTCTGCAAAGAGGAATTCGAAAAGATAGGCGCCATCATAGACGCTAACGTGAAGTCGGAAACCTACACGCAACTTGTTGACCTGTTGGAAAAGCGAACCAACGTTTTCCTAGGGGGAAAAGGCACCGCAAACGAAATTGCCAAAATGACCGGCGTCAGACTTTTCCACATTAAAAGCTTCTTAGGCGACAACGTGTACGTGACCAGAGGGGTTAACACGCCTCACCCGAGAGCTGGAGACCTTGAAATCCTCATGTCTTTTTCTGGCGAAACCAAACCCGTCGTCATCTGGGCTGACGTGATGAAAAAGTTCAACGGCACCGTGCTCGCGATAACTGGCTCGCCAGATTCAACTTTAGCTAAGAAAGCGGATGTGAAGATAATCTTGGAGGAAGAAGTGAAACCTGGCACGCCGCGGCGGTTTTACACGAGAGCAGCTTACGTTTTAAGTCCCTTGCCCGTTAAGTTAGCTGAAAGGCTGGGTCAAAGAGGACTGAAGCTGCCCGAGTACATAATCAGCTGGTACCACTCCGTTACGCAATAAACGAGTAAGCAGGAAACAGCGGGCTGCGCATGGACCCAATACAAGCGATAATACTAGGTTTCATCCAAGGCGTGACAGAATGGCTTCCCATTTCCAGCACAGGCCATCTTAGAATAGCTGAACAGTTCTTAGGTTTAACCTTGCCCCTGCTCTTCGACGTCACATTGCACGTAGGAACGCTCATAATTATCCTGTTTTTCTTCCGAAAGGACATCAAACTAGTCCTCGTGGCGCTTGTAAAGGGAGACTTCAAATCGGAAAATGGAAAGCTGATTCCCCTAATCATCGTCGGAACCGCGCCCACCGCCCTAATCGGACTGGTCTTCACCTTCACCAGCACCATAGAAACCTACTTCAGCAGTTTTCTGCCGATAGCTGGCGCCTTCATAACCTGCGGCGTGGTGCTTTACTTTTCAAAAACTGGGCAAGAACGAAAAGAAAACATAACCTACATAGCAGCCTTGGCGATAGGCACTGCTCAGGGCATAGCGTTGATTCCAGGACTATCACGGAGCGGGTTAACCATCGCCACAGCGCTTATGCTCGGAGTCCGCCGCGAGAAAGCCTTCAAGTTTTCCTTTCTGCTTTCCGTTCCAGCAGTAATCGGCGCTTTAGGCTTGACCCTGTACGAGCAGCAGGAAATGCTGACGCTTGTAGGTGTTGGTTTCACAGAAATCGTTGTCGGCATCGCTGTGTCACTGGTGGTTAGCTATTTTGCGTTAAAACTCCTGTGGAAGGCGCTGGCTGGCAGGAAATTCTACCTATTCGCGTTCTACTGTTGGCTTGTCGGCGCCGTGCTTTTGGTGTTAAGCCTCGGCGGCGTCTAGCCAGAAAGGTTTGCCTGAAAGAAAACCTGTTAAGAACTCTGCAAACTCCTTGTTGCCCCTGTAGACTTGAACCACTTCACTGTTGACTAGAACGTTGAGCTTTTCTCTAAATGCTTGCGCCATCAGCTCCGCCACGCCTATGTTTCTGCCGCCATCCTCCAGTTTCTCCTTCAAAAGCTCGACAACGTCTTGGAATCTGCGCTGCAACTCCACAACCCACCTGCCACCTTCAATGTAAGGTCCAGAAACCACGCCGTCGTTACTGGCGTATTTAGACAGGAAGTTCTCGCTTTCCTTTTCCCGCTTGAGAGGCGGACCCAGATGCTTCTTAACGCCTGGCAGAACATGTTGCTCAAGCTCAAAAGTAAACACGGTAAGCGTTTTTTCGTCGCTCCAAACAGCGTCTCTGAGAACCTTGAAATCGTTAAGCTCAGCTATTTTCCGCAGAGCCCGTTGCGTCTTGTACAGTTGCCCCCATAAAACGTCGGGAACGGCTACTATGTTTCCAAGCGTCAGGAATATCAGGGAGGAGCCGCGGTTCTCCAGCTTACTCTTTAGGGCTTTTTCGGTCAGCGCGTTTATTTTCGGCGGATAAAAGAACTCTGCGTTTGGCGTTTTGAGGTAGGCTCTGGCTGCGCCAACAAGAGTGTAGAGTTTCTGCGGCTGAACAGCGGAAGCCACGTTTCTGGCTTTATCCACAGGGTCAACTATGACCAGAGGTTCTGGAAAGAGCAGTTTAAGCTCTTTTTCCCTGCCTGCGTAGTAGCCTTCAATGTCTATGACTATTCGTTGCGTGTAACTGGCAAATGCACGTAGTGTATCGGCGAAGGATTTGTGGTGCAGTATCAGGAGTTCGCAGAGATAGCCGCTGAAGCCGCCAGTTTTAATTTCAGCCCCGTAGGCATTGATGCCTTGCAAGAACTTTTTGAGCAGGAGCACTTCGTCACGTAGAGCTTTGTTTAGGTGTTTTTTCACGTAGTCTGTGTGGAAGGGCGTCCTGTCTGTGGCGCTCAGCCATTCGCCCTGTTTCACATCGTAGCAGGGCACAATGTTCAACCTGACTCCGTCGATGAACGCCTCCAGGTACGGGTGCTCCGCGAACCGTTCAATCTGCCTGTAGCCTTTGGTGGCTTTTCGCGCTATTTTCAGGCTGATTTCGCCGAGGGACCTGCGAGGTATGGTAGTTGGCAGGCGCATGAATACGTCAATTTCGGGTTCTTCTCTTAGCCAAGTGTCTTTTGCAACTGAGCCTTCAACCCGCACTGCAGCTTTGACGCCTTGTTGCTGGCAGGCACTGAGTACTTTCTGCTGTAATTCTTTGGCTAGCGCTGTTATTTTTGCTCTGTCCGCTTGGGTGGGCGTGATTTTCTTCAAGATTTTTTGGTGAATTGCTTTTAGTTTTTGCATGGCTGATACCCTATGGTTGGGGGCAGAACTCTTTAAGTGTTGAGTAGATTGGTCCTTTAGGTGTTAGGGTGCTTTTTTTGAGGCGTAGGCACTTTGCGTTGACCGTGCCGAATTCGTAGTTTGCGTTTTCAGTTATAAAGTCGGCTAGTTGCTGCTTGTTTCTGCCTGAGCGGACGCGGGCGATTGTCAAGTGGGGGCTGAATCCCCTGTGGTCTGGGGTGAAGCCTAAACCGCGCAGGCGGGGCTCCAGCTGGCTGAATACCCCTTTCAACTGGTCTGCGCCGTCAGTTATTCCTGCCCAAACGACTCTTGAGTAGCGCGGGTTAGGGAAGGCGCCTATGCCTTTGATTTGCACTTTGAACGGGGCAAACTGGACGTTTTTCATTTCTTCAAAAATCTTTTCAGCCGTTGCTGGCATGATGTTTCCGAGAAAGCGGATGGTGATGTGTATGTTCTGTGGTTCCACGAGTTTCAGGTCCGCGCCCGTCTGAACCAGCTGGCGCTGTGCGGTCGCGAGCCTGTTCAAAACTGTGTCGCTTTCAATGTCGAAAGCCAAGAAGCTTCTTATGGACTCGGGCATTTGTGTTCCTCGGGTACTTTTTACATTTTCCTTTCATAAATGCTTTTTAATTTTGAATGTTGCTATTGTAAGAATTAAAAAAGGGTGCAACATGAACGCTGAGAAACTTGTTGTTGGTTTGGCTGGTATGCCTGGGTCTGGTAAATCTCTAGTGGTGGAGACCGCTATGAAGATGGGCTACGGCGTGGTTGTTATGGGCGACGTGATAAGGGAAGAAACGCAGAAGCGGGGGTTGAAGCTGAACCCGAAAAACATTGGAAAGGTAATGCTTGAGTTGAGGAAGAAAAGCGGAGCCGGCGTGATAGCTGACAGGTGTATTCCGAAGATAGAGCAGCAGGAAAGTGGGAAAGTGATTGTGGACGGGGTGAGAAGCTTAAGTGAAGTTGACGCGTTCAAGAAGCATTTTTACAATTTTAGTCTGATGGCGGTTTATGCTTCGCCGGAAACAAGGTTTATTCGTCTCTACCGTCGTCATCGAAGTGACGACCCTGATGGTTGGGAAGTTTTTCAGGAGCGGGATATGCGTGAGCTCGGTGTGGGTTTGGGAGACGCCATTGCGATGGCTGAATACCTTGTTATTAACGAGAATAGCAAAGCGAATGCGAAAGCCGCCGCGAAAAAATTTATTGGGAGAATTGAAAGGAAATGGAAGAAATAGCTGTTCACATCGAAACCGAAATCAACCTTACTGAGGATGAAGAAAAAGTGAAAAAGGCTGTGGTGAACATTTTCGATAACGTATCCATGGAGATTAAGCCGTCCTATAAGGGAAGCATGTTGGGCGCTGAGGCGAAAGGGCGGGCAGCACTTGTCAAATTTCGTAATGTGCTTCGTTCGGACCGCATTCGTGATGCGGCTAGAAAAGTGTTTTTTGGAGGAGTAAGGGGAAACACCATCGGTTTTTGCCTTAACAAGCAGGTGGCGTTTGCTGGTCACGTTTCCTTTTCTGAGGAAGTGGCTGAGTCACCGCTGGGTCCGATAAGAGTCACCATTAAATGCGACGACCCTCGGCTGCTTATTGATTGGCTTGCGTGGCGGACCGATTAAGATGGGAGGGACATGCTTGTCAGCGAAGGCTGTGGTGAGTGAGCGGGGTGCGATTTTGTTAGGTGATTCTGTAGCTTGCGACGCGTTTGATGAAGCTCGTCCCTTAAGGGTTGTCACTCATGCTCACGCGGATCACTTGGTTGGTTTGAGGAGTAGTTTGAGGAGCGGCAAGAAGGTGCTGATGACCAGAGCCACCAAAGACCTTGTTGATGTCATGAACGGGCATCATGTGCTTACTAATGGGCACGTTGAGATGTTGGATTATGGAGAAACAGTTGCGTGCGGTGACGACCGGGTTACGCTTGTTAAGGCGGACCACATTTTGGGTGCAGCTCAGGTTTTGGTTGAAGACGCTGACGGCAGCAGGGTTGCTTATACTGGGGACTTTAAGGTTGACGGTACGCAGCCGTTGTTGGACTGTGATGTGCTTGTGGTTGAAGCCACTTATGGGAGTCCCTCGTTCAGGCGTTCTTTCGAGGTGGATGTTAAGGAGCTTCTTGTTTCTATGGTTGAGAAGAGGCTGAGGCATGGCACGGTTTACGTTTTTGGTTATCACGGTAAGCTGCAGGAGATCATGCAGATTCTTCATCGTGCTGATGTGAGTGTGCCGTTTGTTATGCCTGAAAGGGTTTTTCGTGTTTCTAAGGTGTGTGAAGCGCATGGGATGCAGTTGGGTTGTTTGGCGCTTTCGACTGAGAATGAAGGCAAAGAGTTGCTGGATGGGAATCTTCCGTGCGTTGCGTTTTATCATATGAACTCACGGAAAAGTGTTGGTTTAGTGGGTAGTTCACGTATTTGTGTTAGTGGATGGGAGTTTCGTTCTCCTTGTAGGCAGATTGGTGAACGGGAACATCTGATTGCGTTGAGTGACCATTCGGATTTTGATGGTTTGATTGAGTATGTTCGGCGTTGTAAGCCTAAGCGGGTGGTTACGGATAATTACCGCGTGAGCCATGGCGTTACGTTGGCTAGGGAGATAAGCAAGCGTTTGGGTATTCCTGCGGTTGCGATGCCGCGGTAGCTTTTTTGGTGTTTGTTTGTGTATGTTTGTTGAACAATGAGCTTTAGGGAATATTACGACACAATATTTATTTTAAAGCACTCATAACTTCTGTCTTCATAAGGGTTCGGAACAAGATTCCGAGTTCGACGACGAGAGCGCACAACAATGGCAGCCTCCCTACAACCCGAATTCTTCCTACTGCTGGGCATAGACCTATTCCTAGCCATAAGCTTACTCTCCTGCCTGCTGGACAAACACTTCCCATGGCAACTCCCATACCTGTACCAAATCGCTTCGCTAGCGGGCTTCGGACAACTAATCGTAGCCAAAGAGTTCATGGCAACGTTCGGCGATTACACCCGCTTCTGGTTCAGCCTCATCTACCTAATCGTGGCCTTGGTGAACATCGTAGCAATCAACGTTTACCTCGGCGTAATCAAGAAACTGCTCAACTACGCAAAAGCTTTCCTGCTAACAGTGTCTTTTCCATCTTTCTCAATAGTTGCCTTCTTCCTCGTAAGCTATTCTGCTGGCTTAACGCATCCCGTGGCTATTTTACCTCAAGTTTCGGGGGAAGCCACTTTCATCGGCATAGTTGCCTTCGACACCTTCGTAGTGGGATTCGGCACTTACCTGTTCTTCAAACCGAAATGGTGGTACATCGCCATCGGCTCAGTCGCAGCAATAACAGGCGCAGCCATATACGCACTCTACAAGCCCACATGGAGCACCGGTGTATTCGTATCTTCAGCCATAGCTCTTGCCATAGCCTGCATGATAGTCCTAAGCGTTAGCCTTTACATCCTTCTTAGAATTTGGAAAGAAACCCTTAGAGATAAAAGACGAAGACGGAGGTGAAACGAAAAAATGAATGTGAAATACAAAAAAAGCCTAAAAATAGTTACGTTACTGATTACCTCGATTTTCATTGCAACAGCAGCTGTACATGCGTACAGTGAATTATTCATGTATGGATCAGGTATAACCATAACTGATAGCAGAGTAGCACTCGTTGCTGGTGCCGATACATCGACCATCAGCTCTGCGGGCGTAGAGAATAGCGGTACAACGGTGAGTTTTAACACCATATCCATCGCCGTAGATGAACAACTTACATATGATGAAGCTGTTAACGTTTCAAACACCGCAGGCTCAGCCAAAGATATGGATCTCACAGTGACTGGTTTAACTGGACATTTTAGCGACAATTTTGAATATGTATACATAGCAGTGTTTAACGGGACTGGTGTTCAACAGGGAGCTCAAATACAAATGGCAGCCACTGGATCTAATGTCACCACAACGGGAAGTGTTTCAATACCTAATGGAGAAACATGGGCGGTACAATGGATTATAAAAGCGAGCGTAGATGCTTCAGCCTCTGAATCAATCGACATAACAGTACAGCTTACAGTCCAATAATAACCTCCCTTTTTTATTATAGCATTTTTTTTGTTTGAATCCCCGAAAACTTAATTGCAAGATATACAACATAGAATGGATTACGCTACGATAGATCACGGTGAATAATCCATGAAATCGTCTTCAATCTCTGGTTTCTACAAGCTCAGCCCACAAGAACGCATAGCCATCATTAAAGAGTTTGCAGGTTTATCCGACGAAGAATGCGATTTGCTGCAGAACACAGGCTCATTGCCTTTAGACGCGGCTGACCGCATGATAGAAAACGTGGTAGGCGCGTTTCCTCTGCCGCTGGGCATAGGCGTCAACTTCCTCATCAACAACCGCGATTACCTGATCCCCATGGCTATTGAAGAGCCGTCTGTGGTGGCGGCTGCCAGCTACGCTGCAAAAATGGTCCGCAAAGGCGGAGGCTTCCATGTAAGCAGCACGCCGCCCGTAATGATAGGGCAGATACAGGTGGTTGACATCGCAGACCCCGAAGCGGCTAAACAGCGCGTTTTAGCTGCGAAGCAGGAAATCCTGAAGAAAGCGAACGCTCAAGACCCAGTGTTGGCATCCGTGGGCGGCGGCGCAAAAGACCTCGACGCCAAAGTAATCAGCACCTCAGTCGGACCTATGCTGATCACGGAGTTGCATGTGGACTGCCGCGACGCCATGGGCGCAAACGCGGTTAACACCATGGCAGAAGCCGTAGCCCCCCTGATAGAACGCATCACAGGCGGTCGCGTGTATCTGCGGATAATCACCAACCTAGCCACAAAACGCTTGGCAAAAGCATGGTGCACCGTGCCCAAAGAAGCAGTAGGCGGCGAAGAAGTGGTAGACGGCATCGTTAATGCTTCGGCGTTTGCAGCCGCAGACCCTTACCGTGCTGCTACGCACAACAAAGGCGCCATGAACGGCATAATCGCCGTAATCCTCGCCACGGGCAACGACCACCGCGCCATAGAAGCAGGCGCCCACGCCTACGCCGCACTAAACGGCAAGTACACCTCGCTTTCCACATGGGAAAAAAACGAGAACGGCGACCTCAAAGGCGAGATTGAATTACCCATGGCTGTAGGTCTCATAGGCGGCGCCGTGCGGACTCACCCAATAGCCAAGATCGCCATAAAAATCCTCGGCGTCAAAACCGCCAACGAATTCGCTGAAGTGCTCGCAGCGGTGGGTTTAGCACAGAATCTCGGTGCACTACGCGCGTTGGCACACGAAGGCATTCAGCGCGGTCACATGTCGCTCCACGCCAGAAACATTGCCGTGGCAGCTGGCGCTAAAGAGAAGCTGATTGATTTGGTAGCTGAAAGAATGGTGAAAGAACGGAAAATCCGCATGGACCGAGCGAAAGAACTCATCAAGGAACTGAGCGCTTAGCTGAAACGGCAGCTCCAGCGTTTTCTCACTAAATCATTTTGGCTTTCTGCAGGGACCTGCATAGGTCACAAAAGGACTCACTGAATTCTTCTGGGCTCATTTTCGTTGTTGTCAAGCGTTCTGCTACTTTGGCAGCAGCTTTTTTAACCAGTGGCACAATCTCGTCGTAATTTTTGACTCGTTTCTGTCCGCGCTTGGCTGTCAGGTATTGGCTTATTGCAGCTTGGGTTGTGCCCAGCTTCTTGGCTGCTTGTACTTGCGTGTAACTGTATTTCTTAACAAGTTCTTTTGCCACAAAAGACCTATAAAGCGGCAAAATGTGCCGAGCAACACTTTCGCAGGAAGTGGACATGGCTGACCAACTGAAGCGAACTTATATAACATACTTATATTTATCATTTTCAGAATTAATTCCGCTTTTTGAGGGAAAACTAGAGAATTCTCAGCAGATCTGCCTTGGTGATTATGCCTACCGCCGCGCCCTTTTTCGATACCAACACGGCAGAATAAACTTGCAGAAGACTCGAGATCAAAGACAGTGGAGCATCTTCATCGACTTGTGGAAAAGCCTCCTCCATCACCTCTTCGATAGGCAACCTTGCTATTTGAGCCAAATCTCTGCCAGCCAAAATCTGTTTCAAAATGGTTTTTTCAGAAACGCTGCCTACCGAGAGTTTTCCATCAAAAACGGGAAGCTGCGAGTACCCATAGCTTTTCATCAGCTGCACAACCTTGGAGACCGGCTCGTTTTTCTGAACTCCGACAACTTTGTTGTGAAGTACTTTTCCCGCTTGAATCTTCGTCTGCACTTCTATTTTTTCAAGCGCTTCGAAAATGTTCTTCACTTTTGTGTAGGAAGGCTCTATTTTTCCAGATTCCAATTTTGCGATTAGAGATTGGCTTACGCCTGCTAGTTTGGCTAGTTCAGCCTGTTTTAAACCTAGTAAGCGTCTTTTCTGGGCGATTTCTTCGAGTGTCGGAAACATGAGTCAGTAATATTGGCATGGTTTAATATTCTTTTTGGAATAAAACACGCAACAAAATATATAACGTCGTTATGACTTGATGTTGCCTCACTCAAAACCCAACGAGGCGAAACAAAAAATGTCTAAAAGAAGACTTGACACTTTAGCGTTACACGCGGGACAGGAAACCCCCGACCCTGCAACAGGAGCCAGGGCAGTCCCCATATACCAAACCACATCCTACCTCTTCAAAAGCACAGAACACGCGGCAAACCTTTTCGCCCTAAAAGAGGTAGGCAACATTTACACGAGGATGATGAACCCGACAACCGACGTTTTCGAAAAACGAGTCGCAGCCATCGAAGGCGGCACCGCAGCCTTAGCCGTGGCTTCTGGACAAGCAGCAGAAACATTAGCGCTGCTATCCATAACGCGGGTAAGCGACGAAATCGTAGCGGCCAACAACCTCTACGGCGGCACCTATCAACTGTTCCATTACACGTTCCCCAAACTGGGCAGAAAAGCAACTTTCGTCGATTCCACGAAACCCAGCGAGTTCAAGAAAGCCATAAACGAGAAAACCAGAGCCATATACGCCGAAACCATCGGAAACCCGAAGCTGGACGTGCCCGACTTTGAAGTCATCGCAGACATAGCTCATGACGCAGGCATCCCTTTTGTTGTGGACAACACCGTCGGCGTAGGCTTAGTCCGACCAATCGAGCACGGCGCAGACGTAACCGTCATGTCAGCCACCAAGTACATAGGCGGACACGGCACCAGCATAGGCGGAGTAATCGTGGATTCAGGAAAATTCAAATGGAACAACGGAAAATTCCCCGAGTTCACCGAACCCGACAAAAGCTATCACGGCGTCAAATACTGGGACACGTTCGGAGATTTCCCAGGCTTAGGAAACGTAGCGTTCATCTTCAAAACGCGAGTGCAACTGCTCCGCGATTTAGGTCCAGCTTTAAGCCCTTTTAACGCTTTTCTGTTCCTCCAAGGATTAGAAACCTTGCCCTTGCGACAGCGGAAACACTCGGCAAACGCCCTAAAAGTCGCCAAATTCCTAAAGGAGCATCCACTGGTCAGCTGGGTAAACTATCCGGGACTAGAGGACCACCCAAGCCACAAGCTAGCCACCAAGTACCTGAAAGGAAACTACGGCGGGCTTTTAGGCTTCGGCATTAAAGGCGGATTAGAAGCAGGAAAGAAATTCATCGAATCGGTGAAGCTGCTCTCGCATCTTGCCAACATAGGCGACGCAAAAACCCTTGTGATACATCCGGCTTCGACAACTCATCAGCAGTTAACCCGAGAAGAACAGGCAGCAACAGGCGTAACCGAGGATTACATAAGACTCTCCATAGGCATCGAGGACCCGGACGACATAATCGAAGACATAGACCAAGCCCTGCGGGTTTCAGCAAAAAGGTGAACGGAAACGCGTCCAGTCAGCCATCAGTGAGGTGAAAGACAAATAACCATACTCGAACAAACCTTGCAAAACACCGAAACAAAACACTTTACCTTTGCACATCCGCCAAACGAGTTAAATCTCGAGTCAGGCGAAAAACTAGGTCCCATAACGCTAGCGTACGAGACTTACGGCAGACTTAACAAGGAAAAATCAAACGCAATCCTCGTTCTTCACGCGCTTTCTGGAGACGCGCACGCCGCAGGAAAAGCCCCTGCTGGATGGTGGGACAACATGATTGGTCCAGGCAAGGGCTTAGACACAAACAAGTACTTCGTGGTTTGCGCCAACGTAATCGGAGGCTGCAAGGGCTCAACAGGGCCTTCATCCATAAACCCGAAGACTGGACAACCTTACGGTCTTGATTTTCCAATAGTAACCATAGGCGACATGGTGAACGCGCAGAGGCACTTGATAGACCATTTAGGAATAGACAAACTTTTAACAGTCATCGGCGGCTCGATGGGAGGAATGCAGGTTCTGCAGTGGATGGTTGCTTACCCAGACAGGATACGCTCCGCCATTCCCATAGCCACAACAATGAAGCATACGCCTCAGCAAATCGCCTTCAATGAGGTAGGCAGGCAAGCAATAATGGCGGACCCCAACTGGAAAAAAGGGCGTTACTACGGCTCTGCTATCCCAGCCAAAGGCTTAGCCGTGGCGAGAATGATAGGTCACATAACCTACATGAGCGATGTTTCCATGGCAGCGAAATTTGGCAGGCGTTTCAGAGCAAACAAGGAGCCATACAAGTTTGGTGCGGAATTCGAGGTTGAAGGATACCTGCGGTATCGCGGGGACACCTTTGTCAAACGATTCGACGCTAACTCGTACCTGTACATAACAAAAGCCATAGACTACTTCAACATCCTGAACGGAAAACGCCTCGGCGACATATTCAAAGGAGTCAAAGCCAAGGTGCTCGTGATAGCCTTCAAGTCAGACTGGCTCTACCCAGCATACCAATCACAGGAGATCGTGAAAGCCTGCAAGCTCGCAGGAGTCGACACCACATACTGCGAAATAAACAGCACTTACGGGCATGACGCGTTTCTCTTAGAAATCGAAGAAGAAGCAGACCTCATCAAACATTTCCTGAACACGGTTTCAAATGGCTACAACAACGGAGCGTGACAAACGTTAAGCAGCAGCCAACCAAAATTGAACACCAAGTCATTATGGACTGGATTGAGCAGGGTGCGTCCGTGCTGGACCTCGGCTGCGGCGACGGTGAACTGCTAGCGCGTCTCATCGAAGAAAAACAGGTGCACGCTCAAGGCATAGAAATCAGCGAGCAAGCGATTCACCATTGTGTTGCCAGAGGCTTAAGCGTTTTCCAAGAAGACATTGACACAGGCTTGTCGGACTACGCGGATAAATCCTTCGACTACGTGATATTGAATCAAACTTTTCAGCAGGTTAAGAAACCTGATTTTGTGTTGAAGGAAGCGTTGCGCGTGGGCAAAAAAACCATCGTTGGTTTCCCAAACTTTCTTTACATCTCCGCGAGGTTTCAAATGTTCTTCGGAGGAAAAGTGCCTGTGACGCCTTCACTGCCTTATGAGTGGTACGACACGCCGAACCTGCATTTCCTAAGCATAACGGACTTCCAAGAATACTGCAGAAAAAGAGAGATTCAAATTGAACGTTCGGCTTTCATCGCGAAAAACAATAAAGTACGACTGTTTCCAAACTTGCTCGCGGAAACAGGTCTTTTCCTGCTTTCAAAATAATTTCTTAACAGAAACGCTTTTCTTGTTCATCAACTAAGTCATTGATAATTAACAGAACGCGTGAGGAGCTGGTTTTTTCAAAATGAGGAAGAAACGTATTATTCTCTTCCTTTTTTCGGTAATTATTGTTATTTTACTAATAATCGGAGTTTCTTCATTGTTCCAACTAAAAAAGAAATGGTCTTTGAGTGAAGAGCAAAAAGAAGAAGTGATGAGCATAGCGATTGCCTATGTTGAGGAAAACTATGGCACTGACTACTTCATCAATGGAAATGTTACAATTAGCTCATACACGGAGGGAGGTGGATTCTTCGGGGAGACGGTCTATACTTATCCGATGGCGTCCTTTATTGTGCCTGCAGACCTCACGCAAACAGGGGTATCGGTTCATGTTATGGTGGACCCAGAAACGGGAAAAGTGGTTAAAGTTTGGACAGCTACTTCTCACGCCACTCCACCCTTCAGTGTTGATTTTTCAAACCAAAACGTCACTGTCCATCAAGGTGGGACGGCAAGTACAAACATGACTCTAAGTTCGATGCTTTATGAGGAGGAGTTAACTGTTTCTTTTTCTTTGGATTTAGGAGCTTACCAAAACAAACCTGTTGCTTCCTCAGAACCATCCCCCTTTGTGGCGATGTTTGACCCTGACCCATTGGTCTTGAAACATCTAGAGTCAAAAACTATAATTCTGACAATAACTGCAGACGATGCCACTCCCTTGGGGCTATATACCACTACTGTTAATTGGTCGGATAAGGACAAAGAAGTGAGTATGGGCGCAACACTTTGGATAACAGTAATTGGATAGTCTCTATATAAAGGGGAGGGGGTAGTCTTTTCTGAGCGCTAGAGTTCAGGAAAGGTTTATTTTTAAGCTTGGCGCTAACATGTAAAATTGCAGGCGGACCAACCGTGTCCGTTGGGATGTGGCCCAAACTGGGCTGAACCGCAAACATAAACTGAGAGGTGAAAAAAAGAAAGATGGCATACAAGTACATCGCCGAAGCATGGTCAAAACCAGATAAATCCTACGTAGACGAGCTTATGCAGCAGAGGCTAATCGCATGGCGAAAGCAGCCAACCATTGTCCGCGTGGAAAAACCCACACGTCTCGACCGCGCAAGAAAACTCGGCTACAAAGCCAAACAGGGCTTCGTTATAGCCCGCACCAAAGTGAGAAGAGGCGGATTGCGAAAGCAACGCCCCAAAGCTGGACGCAGACCAAAACGCATGGGAGTTGCCAAGTTCAAACCCGCAAAGAGCTTACGGCTAATCGCGGAAGAACGCACAGCCAAAAAATTCCCGAATCTGGAAGTTCTGAACAGTTACTGGGTTGGCGAAGATGGACGCCACAAATGGTTTGAAGTAATCCTCGTAGACCCAAACCATCCCGTGATAAAAACCGACAAAAACGTAAACTGGATAACTCAGAAACAGCACCACCGCCGTGTATTCAGAAGCCTAACAAGCGCAGGCAAAAAAGTACGAAGCCTACGCAAGAAAGGCAGAGGCGCAGAAAAAGTCAGACCAAGCAAACGCAGAGGCGCCAAAGGAGCCAAGTAAAATGCACCACGTAAAACCCGAAGTTACCAAGCCAGACGGCAAACGCAGCGGCAAAGGCTTCAGCCTTGAAGAACTCAAAAAAGCAGGCTTAAACCCAGCAGAAGCAAAAAAGCTGGAATTGCCTGTGGATAAACGGAGAAAAACAGCCCACGACCAAAACGTAAAAACCATAAAAGCTTACGCAGAAAAGAAAAAAGCCAAGGCTAAACCTAAACAGAAGCCGAAACCGAAACCCAAGAAAAAAGCTAAAAAGTAAACCGCACTTAACAAAACGCGGTGCCTTTGTGTCTTCTAAACCGCCAATAGGGTACATTGCCGTGCGAGTGTTCGCTCACGCCACTGAAGACCCTGAAAAAGTCTTAACCGCAGTGCGAAACATCCTGCCAGAGGAACTAAGCGAAAACGCCGTTTTCCAAAAAATCAGCTTAACAGGGCATCACGGAAACCCCATAACACTTTTCAGAACCAAACTCACAGATAAGCAAGCTCTTCCAACCGCTCTCCAGAAAATCGGCGCTGGCTTAACCGCGCTGGACAAAGAAACCTTAGAGCGAGATATGAAGTTGCATTTGGAAAAGGGCAACCTTTACCTCAGGTTCGACAAGCAATCTGCCTATCAGAGCGAAGTGAGGTTTTCCCAGAACGACCCCATACACTTCAAGATTCACTTCAAAAATAAGACTGCGAAAGAGATAGTGGAAATTTGCAGAAAAGCAGGGTTGCTGCCATGAAAAAAATTTTTGCCGATTTACACCTGCGCCTAAACGTGAAAGACAATGCCGCAACTTTGCGAGTGATAAACAAAGCAGTAACACTTGGCTACCGCTTAATCGCCGTGCCACTCACACCTGAAACACCCACTGCCGAGGTCGCAAAGCTACGGACAATCTGCAAAGAAGCTAAAATAGACTTTGCCTCACGAGTAGACCTGCGACCGAGAAACCATAATGAGCTGCTGCACCAGCTGAGGAGGCTGAGGAGAAAATTCGAGGTAATCAGCGTTGCCTGCGAGAATAAGGCAGTAGCCAGACAGGCAGCCAAGGACAGACGTGTTGACCTCTTAAATTTTCCTTCGCTGGATTTCCGCAGGAGATTCTTTGACAAAGCAGAAGCTGAACTTGCCAGTAACAGCTTGGCTGCTTTGGAAATTGATGTGAAACCGCTGCTTGTTTTGGAAGGACCCACGAGAATCAGGTTTCTTTCGAGCTTGCGGCGAGAGGCTGCCATAGCCAACAAATTTCACGTACCAATAGTGCTCTCAAGCGGTGTCTCCAAGGAGAGGCTTCTGAGGAAACCGCGAGAAATGGCTGCCTTGGCGTTTCTCTTCGGACTGGGTGAGGCTTCCGCGTTGGAAGCGGTTTCGCAGAACCCTAAGCTTATCGTGGAGCGTAACAGGGAGAAGCTGGGTTCCAAGTTTGTGGCGCCTGGAATACGTGTAATCAAGGAGGGGAAGGACTGTTGAAAAGGGTTAAGCGGCGGTACTTGGCGGTACAAATAGACTCTGATGGGGTGCCTAGCCGAAGAGAGTTTCTGGATGTTGTTTGGGGTGCTGTTGCCAAGCTTTACGGTGAGTATGGTGCAAGTCTCACGAGTTTGTCTTTAATTGGCTATGACGAGGAGAGGAAGACTGGGGTTATTCGCACTTCCCTTGTTGCCGTGAATCTGGTTAGGGCGTCGTTGGCTTCGATTACTTCTGTGGCAGGCAAGGAAGCGGCGGTTCATGTTTTGGCGGTTTCAGGTACGATAAAGTCGCTTCGTGAGAAGTTAAAACTTTGATTTGTCATACGTTCAAAAGTAAACGTTTTTATTATAATAAGTAAAGACAAACAGCGTTTGAGAGTCATTCTTTGCTGGACAATCTATCAAATAATATACAGAAAACTTTATCAACGACTATAATTCGTAATGTTAGAATCACATATCTGCAAAGAGAAGGCGTAAACAAGCAGAGTCGTGCAAAAATGGAATTAGAGAACTTTTACTTCAAAATGGCATTGAAAACTGAGCCCATATTAGATGATACTACGCTGCGAGACGGTATCCAGATGCCTGGTCTAGCCGTAGGACCAAAAGACGCAGCGAAGCTGGCGCAGCTTCTGAGCGAGGCAGGCGTGGAGAGAATAGAACTTTTCCATTATCGAAAACCGGACAAGAAAGCGGCTGAACTCATTAAAAAGATGAATCTTGACCTTAGAGTGGCTGGTTGGTGCCGCGCCGTAAAAGAGGACATTGACAGCGCCGTTAATTGTGGATTAAAGGAAGTAGGAATCTCCCATCCAGTTTCGGACATACACTTCAGGGCTAAATGGCCTGGCAAAACTCAGGACCAGATACTGGCTAAGGTAGTTGAAGTGGTTGAGTACGCCGCAGAAACGCATGGGCTCAGAACGTTTGTTCACGGGGAAGATAGCACGCGTGCGGATTGGGTTTTTGAAAAGAAGTTTATTAACGCTGTTGCTGAGGCAGGTGCAGAATGCTATCGTGTGTGTGACACGGTTGGAATTGGGCTTTCAGACCTGAATGCGCCGTTGCCGAACGGTATTCCAGCCAAGGTGAAAGCCATCAAGAAAGAGACGAAAATCAGGAACATTGAGATTCACGCGCATGATGACTTCGGAAACGCTGTTGAGAACACCATGGCGGCGATACGTGCAGCTTCAGGCGTGTGGGATAAGATTTACGCGAGCACCACGTTTCTGGGCATAGGTGAAAGAGCTGGGAACGCTGAGACAGAAAAAGTCCTATTGAACTTGTACCTGCAGTATGGAGTCAAAAAATTCGCAGACAAAACTGAAAAGCTTAAGCAGACAGCGGATTTCATCGGCAAAGCAGCGGGTTACGTGGTTCCACCTAACAAGGCGATTGTTGGCGATTACGGTTTTGCGCATGAATCTGGGATTCACACGCACGGCGTACTGAGTAACCCTTGGACTTATGAGCCTTATCCGCCTGAACTTGTAGGCAACACTCGACGTTTGACAATAGGCAAGCAGTCTGGAAAGGGCATAATCAAACATAAGATAACGGAACTTACAGGGAAAGCTCCAACCGAGCAAAACTTAATGAAAGTAGTGAAGGAAGTAAGGGAAATTTACGCGAACGGAAGAAGAGCATCACTCAAAGATGAAGAATTCAAAAAAATACTGCAAAAACTAAAACTACTCCCAGAATAGCCGTACACAATCAACTTGAATTGCCCCATCAAACCTGTCTTTTTCTCTGAAACTCTAGTGCTCGGTGTGTCTACCCCCTCCCTTCTATATAGATTGAAGCGTTTAGTGAACTGTTGGTTCTTTGTCAAGAAACGCAAACACTAACGCAGAGCGGTCTCTCTTTCGCTTCCAAGTTGTTTTGCTGTTGCCTATTCGACGAGTTTATCCCTTGCCTCTTCAATCAGGTTTACTGTTTGCAGGCGCCACGGTTCAACGTTTTCCGGCGTTTCAGGATAAGTTTCATAGTGTGCTTGCACCTGCCGCATCATTTTAACCGTAAGCCTGAGCTTGTTGAGGAAGCGCACACGCTTTATGCCTCTGAACACCCGCCGTGCGGTTTCGCCGATGTTCAAGTGGAAGTCGTCGCCCAAACCCGCCTTCAGCACGTCATCCTCGGTGAGTAGCTTGCAGCCCATGCCATAATTCAAGTCCTCGTCGCTGCTCTTTATCAGCAGCATGCGGAACACGTCTAGGCTTGCCTGTTTTTTCCCGTAGGACTCCATGTACATCTTGTTGTAAGGCCACAAGGCTTTCTTCGTGGGTTCGCCTTTTTCCAGTGCCGCCGCGATTGTTTTTCCAGCGTAGAAGCCGC